>JBPCKD010000203.1:0-56636 GCA_051004635.1 Pyrinomonadaceae bacterium | reverse complement strand
TCGAGCGCAGCCATTAAGCAGGACCAAGAAGGTTGTGTCCCCGGTTGAGCCCAGGACCCGGTCGCTACCGCCCCCGGTTCTGATGTATTGAGTTACAATCAAATAGAACCTATGACTAAAAAACTGCGCGTAGGAATCCTGGGCGCTACCGGCATGGTCGGTCAGCGATTCATACAACTGCTGGAAAACCATCCGCAGTTTGAGATCACAGCGCTGGCGGCTTCGGATCGTTCACAAGGCAAAAGCTTTCAGGAAGCCTGCACCTGGCGTTTGGCGGGCGAGATGCCGGCATTTGTGAAATCGATGGTGGTTGAATCACCACAGCCGCCGCTCGATTGCCAACTAGTCTTTTCGAGTTTGCCGGGAGATATCGCACGCCAGAGCGAAGGCAGTTTTGCGATGGCGGGTTATCCGGTCATCAGCAATTCATCTGCTTATCGAATGGATGCTGACGTGCCGTTGCTGATTCCTGAAGTAAATCACCTACATCTCGCTTTGCTCGAGAGTCAGCGAAAAACTCGCGACGCAGGAAACGGTTTCATCGTTACCAATCCAAACTGCTCCACGATCATGCTGGCCCTGGCCCTCGCCCCGCTCCACAAAAAATTTGGCGTGAAGAGTGTAGTTGCGACGACGATGCAGGCATTGTCCGGCGCCGGCTATCCGGGAGTTGCTTCACTCGCCATCAGCGACAACGTGTTGCCTTTCATCCAGGGTGAAGAAGAGAAGATAGAGCAGGAGACGCTGAAGATCCTCGGCAATTTTGAAAGCGACAACATCCAGGACGCAGCGATGGATGTCAGCGCGCAATGTCACCGCGTGAACGTCTCTGATGGACACCTGGCAGCGGTGCGCGTGAAACTGGTTCGTTCTGCCACGATTGATGAAGTCAGCGAAGCGCTGGCTTCATTTAAGGCGTTACCGCAGGAACTGAAATTACACTCAGCGCCGGAACGTCCCATCATTGTCCGGAACGAACCAGATCGCCCCCAGCCGCGTCAGGATCGCGATGCGGGCGCGGGGATGAGCGTAACTGTAGGCCGCCTCTTTCCTGACAATGTCATGGACTATCGGTTCGTGGCTCTCAGTCACAACACGATACGAGGCGCGGCTGGCGCCGCAATTCTAAACGCGGAATTGCTGATCGCCACCGGGATACTGGAATAAGTCTTCTATTCAGATAGGTCCTATAAGTCCTATAAGTCCTATAAGTCCTATAAGTCCTATAGGACCTATAGTCGCCCCTTTCACGCTGACGCTATGACCTCAGTTGCTCTAATCTGCACGGCAAACCGGTGTCGGAGCGTCATAGCCCATGCCATCTTTTTCTCGGAAGTTGAGAAGAGAGGGTTGCCCGTTGAAGTGTATTCGGCGGGTGTTTGTGATTTCAGGGGAGCACCTGCAATCGACGACACTACTCGGACATGCGCACTGCATAACACACCGGCGCCGAGGGAAGTGGCCACCTGGGTTCGCGATTTACCGCTTGACTCAATCAGTCGGTTTCTTGTTATGGAGCAGCATCACGCCGACATGTTGATCAAAACTTACGGCATTGCGCCGGAACGCGTGAGTTTGCTGGGAGAGTTTGATCCCGAGCAACGCGGCGTCGAGATCGCTGACCCCTATAGCCGGGGAAGCGTTGTCTATGAAGAATGCTACGGCCAGATTCGCGACTGCATCGTCAATTACCTCGACACGACTGGCGAGCACCGCGTGTAAGCAACACTCAAGGCCGCTCTATCTATTTTCTCAGGCACACTACGCGGTTATGCCAAACTGCGGTTCGACCACCTCCCGGTAGCAATCCGGACAGATGCCATGACTAAACTGGACGTCGGCGTGGTCTGTGATATAGCTATCAATTCGCTGCCAGAAGTTTTGCTCGTCGCGAATCTTCTTGCAGTATGAACAGATGGGCAGCAGTCCCTGAAGCTGTTTGACCTGGGCGAGGGCGTCTTCGAGCTCGCTGACGCGAGCAGCGAGATTTGTCTGCAACTCCAGTACTTGAGCGCCGACCCGCACACGAGCGCGCAGTTCGGCGCGGTCAAAGGGCTTAGTCAGATAATCATTAGCTCCGGCGTCGAGGCCGGCGACAACATTCTCTTTGCCGAATTTGGCTGTGAGCAGAATGAGATAAGGCGGGGTAGCGTTGGGGATGCCGCGCAATCGACGACAGATCTCCACACCATCCAGCTCCGGCATCATCCAGTCGAGAATGGCCAGCGAGGGAGCGTTGTGACACTGGAGCACAGCCCAGGCTTCCGCGCCATCGGCGGCGACCACTACTTCATAGCCAAACTTCTCAAGCGTCGCTTCGAGCACGCGGCGCGAGACAGGATCATCTTCGGCGATTAATATTTTCATTGATTTTCACACTAATTGAAGTTCGCTAACGAGCGCCTGCTCGACACGCTCAAACTCTCCTTCAAGTTGGGACAAGACGGCTCCGGCCCTGGTTAACTCTTTTGACTGTAGTTCCTCTTCAAACTGAGAGCACAGAAAGGCCATCCGGCTGATGCCAAGACTGCCACTACTGCCCTTGAGGTAATGCACCGCCTGTCGTAACTCCGCTATATCCTGGTTGTTCAGCGCGGTGCGCAATTCGATAAGTCGCTCTTTAGTGTCTTTCGTGTATAACTCAATCAGCTCGGTGATGATGTCGGGCCTCCCCTCCTGTTGCAGGTCGCGAAAACTTTCCAGCACTGAAGAGTCGAACACGTTCTCTAAAGACTCCACGATCGACGTGTCAGTCAGCACCGGTTCCGGTTGCTCGATCCTGATACTCCAGCGCTCCAGTGTCTTCGCCAGTTGCTGCGTCTTCACGGGTTTGCTCAAATAATCGTCCATGCCCGCGGCCAGACACTTCTCACGCTCACCTTCCATGGCGTGAGCTGTCATGGCAATGATGATAGTGCGTGTGGACAATCCCTCTTCGCGGCGGCGGATTTCGGCGGTCGCCTCGTAACCGTCCATCAAAGGCATCTGGCAGTCCATGATCACGATTGCATACGAAACGCTTGCCAGCGCGTCAATGACTTTGAGGCCGTTGCCGACGGCGTCGGCGGCGTAGCCAAGTTTGTGCAGTTGTTGCAGCGCCACCTTCTGATTCACTGCATTGTCTTCGGCTAGAAGTATGCGCAACTGTTTGCTTTCCTTCTCTCGAAGCGGTTGACTATGGAGCACAGTTTGTTCCGGAGGAGGACCTAAGCACGCACTTGTTTCGACCGAGGGCGCAGCCTTGCTTTCATCCTCCAGGTGCGGAACGATAACTTTCCCGGCAGTCTGTTTCTCAAAGCGCGCGGTGAACCAGAAGGTCGATCCTACGCCCGCCCTGCTCTCCACGCCGATCTCGCCGCCCATCAACTCGACCAGTTGTTTAGAGATGGCCAGGCCCAACCCCGTCCCGCCATACTTGCGCGTCGTCGAGCCGTCGGCCTGCATGAAGGCTTGAAAAAGTTTGCGTTGTGCTTTCTCACTGATGCCGATACCGGTGTCGGTGATGGCGAAGCGCAATGTCGCATGGGTGTCGGTGTAGCAATCCTTCGTCACCCGCACCACGACCTCGCCCACCTCGGTAAACTTCACCGCATTGCCGATAAGATTGGTTAAGACCTGGCGGAGCCGCCCGGCGTCGCCGCGTAAAGCGACCGGCACATCGGTCTCAATCAAGGAGGCGATCTCCATACCTTTGGCCTGCGTGCGTTCGGCGAAGAGTTCGAGGGAACCTTCGACCACCGGGAGTAAATCAAAGTCCAGCTTCTCGAAACGGAGTTTGCCGGCTTCGATCTTGGAGAAGTCGAGAATGTCGTTGATGACGGTCATCAGCGAATCGGCGCTGGCTCCGATTGTCTCGGTGAAGTCTCTTTGCTCGGCAGTCAACGGGGTGTCGAGCAAGAGGTCAGTCATTCCAATCACACCGTTCATGGGGGTGCGAATCTCGTGCGACATGTTGGCGAGGAACTCCGACTTAAGCCGGGTCGACTCCAGCGCGGCATCGCGCGCCTGTTTCAGATCGTCTTCGATTCGCTTTTGCACAGTAACGTCCTGATCGGTGCCCGTGATCTTCAAGATTTGACCATGTTCGTCACAGATAACCCTTCCATTGGCGCGGAATGCCCGCACAGTTCCATCAGGTTGAATGATGCGATAGTCGTAGCTGAAGTCCTTCTTTGAGTGTTGAATCTCTTCTTTAACGCTTTTCACGTGAAAGCGGTCTTCTGGGTGCACCATCGCCAGACATTCTTCAAAAGATAATCCAAACTCTCGCCGGTCAAGGCCAAAGATGCGCCAAAGTTCGTCCGACCACTTCGCTTCGCCCGTAACGGCGTCAATTTCCCAACTTCCAAGATGAGCGATTGCCTGCGCCTCAGACATCCGAGTTTGATTCGTCTTAAGTTCTTCCTCTATTTGCTTACGCTCCGTGATGTCCTGTGCCGTCCCCACCATCCTGACGACCAGCCCAGCTTCATCAACAATAACTTTGCCGCTGGCCTGGATCGCCCGTACAGTCCCATTCGAGCGGATAACTCGGTGGTCGTAACTGGCGAATACTTTAGTGTCAAGAGCGTTCTGGACTTCGCGCTCCACCAACTTCCGCTCGTCTGGGTGGATGTAGGATAAATACGCTTCATAGGTCGCGTCGAACTCCTGTGGCTGGAGGCCGAAAATGTGATAAAGCCCGTCTGACCATCTCACTTTGTTCGCCTGAACATCCCATTCCCAATTGCCCAGTTTGGCAATTGTCTGTGCTTCCGTGAGCTGCATCTCGTTCGTTTTGAGTTCCAGTTCGATCTGCTTGCGCTCAATAGCTAAGCCAAGCTGGTCTCCGACTGAAGCCAGAAATTCAATATCGCGCTCGCTGTAAGCGTGCTCCTTCTCGTAGTGCTGTACTACAAGGACACCGCTGGTGCGCGAACTCGTCCGCAGTGGGACACCCAGCCACGACAGAAAGTCGGCTCCACTCTTTTCGACTTCGCCTCGCTCATACATTTGGTTCTTAAATTCTTCGGTCAGGAGGAGTGGTTTACCCGTGCGCAGCATATAGCTGCTGAAACCTTTGCCGACGGGGTGCGGCGGAGGGACAGGATCAAACCTGTCGACCCAGTACTCATAATGCATTAAGTCAGTAGTCAAGTTATGGAGAGCGATGAAGCAATTCTCCGCGGGAAGGATTTTATTGATTTCATGGTGAGCGAGCTTAAACAAAGCATCAAGATTCGCTGTCGTGATAACGCTCTGGACTATTTCAGTGATGACCTGTCGCTCCATTTCCGCCCGCTTGTTTTGCGTGATGTCCTGAACTTGAGCGATGAAGTGCAGGGGCTCGCCTTGTGCATCCCTCACTAACGAAAGACTCGTCAGCGCGAACATTACGTGGCCAAGCTTATGAATATAACGCTTCTCAACCTGGCAGTTGGTGATCTCACCGGCCAGTAGTCGCGGCAGAATCTCAAGGGAAACGGCAAGATCATCCTGGTGAGTAATAGACTGGAAATCTGTGGCCAGCAACTCCTCCTTGGTATAGCCAAGAATGTCGCAGTAGGAGTTGTTGACCTGGATAAAACGACCATCCAAAGCGACCAGAGTGATTCCGGTAGCTGCATAGTCAAATGCGCTTTGAAAAAGCGTCTCACTCTTACGAAACGCCTCTTCTACGCGCTTGCGCTCGGTGATGTCTCGCGCGATGCCCTGCACCGCAACAGGCTTCCCATCCTCATAGATGAGACGGGAATTAACTTCAAGCATCACTCTGGATCCGTCCTTAGCAACAATCTCAAATTCATAGGAAGAATCTGATGTCTTAGCAGGTCTACTAGAGAGTCTTTCGATAGCTTCGGCCAGGTGACCCGGCGCGACTACCTGAGAAAAATTTAGTCTCAGAGTCTCTTCACAGGTGTAACCGGTTATCGTTTCGCAGGCTTTATTAACTGAGGTGTAATTACCTTCGAGGTCGTGGGTGTAAATAATATCTCGGGCATTCTCAAACAAATCACGGTAGCGCTCCTGGCTTTCACGAAGTGCGGCGGCCGCTCTGGTATGTGCGACAACCTCCTGTTCCAGTGCGTGCGTCCGCTCGGCAACCTTTTGGTCCAGGGCGACAAACGCTCGAGATATCTGGCCAATCTCATTTTTGGAATCGGGAGCGAATGGAGAAGTATAGGTACCAGCGCCGATGCCTCTGGTCTCCTGCTCGAGTCGCACGAGACTCGCTATCTTTCGTCTTACGATCAGATATGAGAGGCCCAGTCGAGTGAAGAGAAAGCCGAGCAGCAGAGCGAGCACTCCAACGTAGATGTTCGCGCGATGCTGGGCTGCGGCGACGGCATTTCGCGTGCGCGCGTCAAACAACTCGTAAAACTCGTTCACCGGCCTCATGATCGCTGCCTTCGCATCATGGTATTTCTGGTCAAACAAGACGCGCCGGGCCAACTCAGTATCGGGCGCTTCCTGGACGTTAAACTGGCCGGTCGAGTCCTGAAAAATCCCCTTCATCGCGTTGAAGGCGACCCGTTCCGACTGCACCAACCGGTTCGAGTAAAGCTCGGCTTCTTCAAGTTTAGCGAACTCTATTGAAGTGAACCCGACCCGCTCCATCAGCGTGCGGAGTGAGATCCTCGGTCCATCCTGCTCGATCTGTAAACGGTCGTGTTGCCCGGTTACCAGGTCCCAGTAGATGCGTTCGTAATGGCGCGGCCGCGGCAACTCGCCATTGCGGATGGCAAGAATCTCCCAGTACCGGCGTTCAAATTTGGGGTCGCCGGTAACGACGTAGGTGCGGGCCATCCGAGTCAGGTCGTCGGACGATTGGCGTAGTTCGTCGGCGAGAAGATAGGAGTTGTCGCGTATGGTGTGTTGACGCTCTAGGTCGCGCTGCTCGAGAAACAGTAGCACGCAGAAAACGGCAAGGAGGGAGACCAGCACGCCGCTCGTGATGTAAAAAATATGGTTCAGTGTGCGAAGCGAAAGGTGGGATTCGCGACGAGTGATTTTCAGTAGTGATTTCACGTTGAAGGGATCCTTCTTGGGACTATCCCCCCTCTCCCCAAGCGGAGAGGGAGATGGGGGGAGAGTTTGTCCGCGAGCTTACCCCCACCCCGACCCCTCACCGCTTGCGGGGAGGGAAGAAACCTATTCATTCAAATCTCTTTGAGTAGGGATTATTAGATGTAAAGGCAGGGAAGGGGAGATGTGGGCCTGATGGTGCGTAATGCCTGCGCAACTTGCATCACTCTACCCTCTAAAAGCACGAAACGAGTCGCCTTCTCAGATGATTGCACCACTCATGCCAGCGAGATCATAAATCCAAACCCCTGATGCTCGCTTCCCGTTTGCCGCGGAGAGTGGGGCAATTAGAAGGTTCCTGCCTCCGTTTCTTTGCGGGCCACCCCGAGGATTGAAAAGAGAATAAATCCACGAAAGATCTGAACCGTCGCCAGGACCTGCGCGTGCCACCCAACGAGCACGATGAGGGCCATCAACATAATGGCAAAACAGGTGCCCAAAGCGGCCTTTTCCCAGCTATAGTTCGTAAAGCGTTGCGTCTTAAGCCAACTCTCTCTCCCTGACAAGAAGCTCATGTGGGTGAATTCGACGGATATTTATTGGATGGTTTGTGCTCAGGCAATCGTGAGGCGGACGAGATTAGTGTTTTATCTAGGATTCAGTTGGGTTGATAATCCTCATCTTCAACTGGCGGAATTGTATGAGACTTTTATCCTTCCCTAAGACTCTGCTTGTGGCCGTGCCACCGAGGTTTTCTGTAGTCACGCCCCCTTGCAAGTTTTCTTGGATTGACGAATTCAAATTTCTGAATAGAATGCTGCGTTAACGGCGAAAAGTTGCTGGGGTGAGGACAGTAACTTAACGAGGCTGAATGTCTCCGCCAACCGATATGAGGCCGGGCCAAACCCGGCCTCTCGGTTTTTTGGAAGGCAATTAGGTTGCAAGCAGTCAAAAAACAATTAGGACCGTCCCAGATGGGAGCGCAGGCATCTTGCCTGCCCAATGTGCGTGGCCACGAAGCAGGCAGGCAAGATTCCTGCGCTCCGGCCATGACCTATGCACCAATCAATTCGTCCAGACAGCTCCTCGAGTCAGCGGAGCGGCCGGGTTTGCACCTAGTTTGTGACGCTTGATCATGCGGTCAAGAGTTTTCCGGTCCACGCTAAGCAGACGAGCCGCCGCCTGTTTGTTTCCTCGCGTATGCTCCAGGACACGAGCCACGTATCGGCCTTCAATGTCTGCGAGCGGAACCCACTCCGCCTCCTGATCGCCTTGGATCGCATCTGTAGGCGTGTCCCCATCGTTCACTGCCTCGCGATAGTTTCTGACCCGCTCGGGGAGGTCGCGCGCCCGAATAGTGCCATCGCACATAGCCGCCGCCCGCACTACGGCATTCTCAAGTTCTCTGATGTTTCCCGGCCAGGGATATATCTCCAGCAACGCCAAAGCTTCAGGCGAAAAACCCACCGGAGAGTTGAGTGAATAGACGCGCTCGGCAAAATATTTCGTCAGCGGCAAGATGTCCTCTCGTCTCTCTTTGAGAGGCGGCAGCACGATTGAAACAGCGTTCAAGCGATAGAAGAGGTCCTGGCGAAACCGTCCTGCTTTTACTTCCCCTTCGACGTCGCCGTTGCTCGCGGCAATTACCCTCACATCCAACTTCTGCGTCTGATTCGAGCCGACGCGTCGAATCTCGCCTTCCTGAAGTGCGCGCAACAACTTCACCTGAAATCCCGGTGTCGTTTCTGTAATCTCATCCAGGAATATGGTGCCGCCATCGGCTTCTTCCCAAAGTCCGCGGCGGTCCCGTTCCGCTCCAGTGAATGAACCGCGCACGTGGCCAAACAACTCCGACTCGATCAACTCCGACGGTATGGCGCCACAATTCACAGCCACAAAAGGTTTCTGAGCCCGCGTGCTGCGCTGGTGTAAAGCAGAAGCCACAACCTCTTTCCCGGTGCCAGATTCGCCCGTCAAGAGCACTGGCAGACCGGTGCCGGCGACGCGTCCGACCTGCTTCATGACCTCGATAAACACCCCACTGCGTCCGACAAGGTCGATGTCTGATTCGTAGGAACCGGCTCTCTTTCTGGGCAGCATCCGATTGTGCGTAGTCTTTCCCAGTCGCTGCGCCAACGCACCGGCAAGTGACTGCAAAGCTTCCACACTAAATGGCTTCAAGAGGTAGTCGTAAGCTCCGAAAGCGGTGGCGTCCAACGCACCAGCGGCGCTGCCGTGCCCAGTCATCAAGACGACCTTTGTCTGTGGTAACTCATCTTTGAAACGTTTTAGGACGCTGAATCCATCCGCGCCGCCCATGATCACATCGCAGAAAACGGCCGACCACTTCTGATCCCGCAGTATCTCAAAAGCGGCTTCGGCGGAGTCAACCTCGCTGACTTGCCAACCCTCATCCTGGAGAACCCGGCTTACGAACCCGCGCACCTGGGGTTCGTCGTCTATTACGAGTGCTTGCATGATATGTCCTTTTGTAATTATTTTGTTCATTCCGACTATCGATATCGAGTTCACCCTGGAGTTCAATGAGCCCCCAGTGCTTCCTGCCCGGCGTGCCGGCCCCGATGCGACACGAGCAGTCGCTCCAGGTCATCTGGCGGTAAAGGTTTGCTGAAAAGAAAACCCTGAATCTCGTCACATTTCAGCAGATGTAGAAATCTCCACTGCTCGTCCGTTTCGACTCCTTCAGCCACAACCTGGAGCCTCAGATTGTGTGCCAGCGTGATGATGGCCATCACCAAAGCGGCGTCATCCTGATCCGTAGTTACCTCGCGGACAAACGACTGATCAATCTTCAACGCGTCAATCGGCAACCGCTTCAAATAGGAGAGCGAAGAAAAGCCGGTGCCAAAATCGTCGATTGAAATCATCACTCCCATCGTCTGAAGCCTGGTAAGCACATCGACGGTCGCTTCCGCATTACTCATAATGGAGCTCTCTGTGAGCTCGAGTTCCAGAAATTCCGGCGCGAGTTTCGTCTCCTCCAGGATTCGGACGACGATTTCTGCGAGGTCTTGCCGCTGAAGCTGAAGCGCGGAAATGTTTACGCTCACGCGCATCGGGGCGAAGCCTTGTTCTTGCCAGCTTTTGTTCTGGCGACAAGCCTCCCGCATGACCCATTCACCAATGGGGAGGATCAGTCCCGTCTCTTCAGCAAGCGGAATGAAGTCCGCTGGCGACACAAGGCCGAGCAATGGATGTTGCCAACGCACGAGCGCTTCAGTCGCGCTAATGTGTAACGAATCAACCACCACGCGCGGCTGATAGTGGAGCAGCAACTCCCCGTTATCTATTGCCTGGCGAAGGTTAGTTTCGAGCGCCAAACGTTTCGAGGCAATAGCGTGCATGTCAGCGGTGTAAAACTGATAGTTGTCACCTCCCGCATTCTTCGCTCGGTCGAGAGCCGCTCCGGCGTTTTTCAACAGACTCTGACTATCTTCACCATCCAATGGAAAGAAACTGACTCCCATGCTCGCGGTTCCAAAGAGTTCCTGGCCGCCCAGATCGAAGGAAGGTTTCAGCCCTGCGCGGATTGCATCAATGATTTCGAGCACATCCCTGGTTTGGCTAATCGATGTCAGCAGAATGGCAAACTCCTTACCACCAAACCTCGCTACCGTGTCGCTCTCGGTGACGCAAAGCCTCAGTCGCGAGGCAAGTTCTTTCAGCAACCGATCACCGAGAGGATGCCCTAAAGTATCGTTCACTTTCTTCAACTGATCCGGTGAGATAAAGAGAATGGCGAGCGTCTGATTCGCGCGCTGGCCCACTGCTAACGCCTGCGCCAGCCGGTCTTCAAAAAGCGTGCGGTTGGGCAAGTCGGTCAAAGTGTCGTAATAAGCCAGACGATCAACTTCGGCGGTTCGCTTCCGCAGCAGGCGCTCGATCTGCTCCTTGTAACTTCGTCTTTCCTGCAGCAACGCTGATTGCTTCAGCGCTCGTTCAACGGCGGCTTCGAGATGCGGGATGTTGAACGGTTTCATAATGTAGTCGAACGCTCCGGCATGCATGGCAGCAATCGCCGTCTCGATGTTGCGCTCCCCGCTGACCATCAGGACCACACAATCCGGAGCAATCGAATGGACGCGCGGCACCAGTTCCAGCCCGCTCATAACGCCCATTTGAATGTCGCTGATCACCAAATCAAAGCGAGACGCGGCCAGGGCTGTTAGAGCGTGCTCAGCAGATTCAGCTTGGGAGCAATCATAGTTATCGCCCAAGACACTCAACAACAGGCCCCTGATGCGCTCATCATCATCGATGATCAGAATAGGCGGCTTTTCCCTATGGTTCTTCACTTTGTGTTGATTTCTTTCTAGAACTTGTCAGTTTGCTCAGGTTGTAAAAGCAAGAGCAGATGTGGGACGAAATGGGGCGGAAGGGATTGATGACCCGGGCATAAGACCCCGATCCTGCTCGACGCAGCCCTCTTAGACTGCATCCTTCAGTCGAAGCAGTCCTTGTACCAAGCGCAAAATAACCGGCGAAACGGTCCAGCTACCAGTGGCGAGTGGGGAGTTCTGGAATTCAGCCAGACCACCCGGTGACCGCGGACGTTATCGCTCGTCTTCATAAAAGTTGTTCCACCGGCAAGTCCAGCACCTCTCTAACCTTTCGCACCGCGGTCGCGGCATCAAATGGTTTCTGGATGAAACTCAGACTCGCATCGAGAAGCCCGTGGCGCACAATTGCGTCGTCGGTATAACCTGACATGTAAAGCACCTTCAATTGCGGCAAGATAGTAGTCAATTCCACGGCCAGTTCACGCCCGCTCATCTGCGGCATCACCACATCAGTCAGGAGTAGATCAATTTTTGAGCCGTGCAGCTCCGCGAGCTTCAGGGCTTCTTCACCGTTTGCGGCCGGCAGCACGTCATAACCCTGCTGTTCAAGAATTGCCTGCACTATTTGGCGCACCTGATCTTCATCTTCAACGAGCAGCAGCGTTTCCGTGCCTTTTGGTACCAGCGGCTTCCCGTCAGCATTGGTCGAATCCGCCACCAGCTCATCGACGCACGGTAGATATATTTTGAAGCTGGTGCCCTTGCCGAGCTCGCTATAAAGCCAGATGTGTCCTTCACTCTGCTTTACGATTCCGTAGACAGTTGCCAAACCTAATCCTGTGCCTTTGCCGGGGACTTTGGTAGTAAAGAATGGCTCAAACACGTGTTGCTCCACCTCGGAATCCATCCCACAGCCGGTATCGCTGACGGCCAGCATCACATATGGACCACCGCCAGCCCCATGACTGAGTGCATAGTCGGCGGAGAGAACTGCATTGGCAGTTTCAATCGTCAGTTTTCCGCCACCCGGCATTGCGTCCCGGGCATTCACAATCAGATTCAGCAATACCTGTTCGATTTGGCCCGGATCTGCTTTCACCTTGCCCAGGTTGGGATCGGTTATCGCCAGGAGATCAATATCCTCGCCGATAAGCCGCCGCACCATCTTGTCCAGATCAGAAACCACCACGTTCAAATCCAGTATTTTGGGCTGCAGGATTTGTTTGCGACTGAAGGCAAGCAACTGTCGCGTTAGTCCGCCGGCGCGATCACTGGCCTTCTTAATCTCCTCTACACTTGTGCGAAAAGGACTGTCCTGGGCAAGTTTGTTAAGAAGAATGCTTGAGTAGCCACCTATCACCGTGAGCAGGTTATTGAAATCATGAGCCACGCCCCCCGCTAATTGCCCAATCGCCTCGAGCTTTTGCGACTGGCGAAGTTGTTCTTCTCTTTCGACCAAAGCTTCCTCGGCTCGCTTGCGCGCGATGAACTGACCCATCTGGCTGCCGATGGTAACCATCATTGCCAGCAAATCAGGATCAGGTTCGCGAATAGAGCGGCTTAAGAATTCCACTACACCCAGGATTTCCGAGCGAAACCGTATCGGGAAAGCGCAAGCGCCGTGCAAACCTATCGTGGCCGCGGCAGAGGACCGGGGAAAATTCGTGTCTTCAACCACGTCGGCAATCCACATAGGTTGGCTGTCGTTCCAGACTCGGCCCGGAAGTCCGATCCCCGGTGCGAAGACCGACTCACAGGTAGACTTCTCGAATTCGTCCGCATCAGCGCCCAGAGACTGCCAGGTTTGAGAGCAACGCAAGACGTTCGCCCCGCGATCGACTGTCCAAAGTGATCCATACTCCCAGCCCAGGCTTTCACAGAGTGCTTGAAGGATTCTTGACGCCCCTTCGCCCATGGTGTTTGATTCAGCTAACGCGCGGCTCACGGTATATTGGGCAGACAACCGATTCTCGGCTTTTTTTCTCTCTGTGATATCTCTCAGGTAACCGGTGAATAAAGGCGCGCCGTTTGATTCAATTCGCGTAATCGTCAACTCTATCGGGAACTCTGTGCCGTCCCTGCGTTCTGCGCTTAACTCAAGTCGTTTGCCAATCATTCGGCCTTTACCGGTCGCGACATAGCGAGCGAGACCCTGGCGGTGTTGTTCTCTGAAACGCGGTGGAATTATGAGGTCAGCCATCGCTCTGTGAATGGCCTCTTCCTGAGTGTAGCCAAAGGTCTTTTCTGCTGCTGGATTCCAATCAAGGACTCGGCCGTCATGGTCCATAGTGACGATACAATCAATTGACGACTCCAGGATCGCTTTCTTGCGAGCCTCGCTTTCTCGCAGCGCCCCCTCAGCTTGCTTGCGTTCGGTAATGTCCCTGGCAATGCCCTGAACGCCAACCGGAACGCCGTCTTTAAGAACGAGACTGGTGTTAACTTCGACCGTGACGCGATGGCCGTCTTTGGCGATGATCTCCAGGTCATAAGCAGTCACCTTTTCGCCCGCCAGCTTGCGACTCAACATCTGCTGCGCTTTCTCCAGATATTCCGGCGCTACGATCTCCTTCAGACTCAGCTTGAGACTCTCTTCAAGTGAGTAGCCGGTAATCTGTTCGCCTGCTTTGTTGGTCGAAGTGTAATTACCTTCCAGGTCGTGCTCGTAGATCAGGTCATGGGCGTTCTCAACCAGATCGCGATAGCGCTCCTCGCTTTTCTTTAATTCATCTTCCACGAGCTTCCGCTCCGTGATGTTCTCCACGGAGCCTTCGAAGTAGAGCCCTTCGCCGAGTTGATTGCGAACAGAGCGCCGGTTCAACGATAGCCAGATTTTTTCCCTGTCTTTCCGGTAAGCCTCAAACTCAAACGCCTCAAGAGTGCCGCGTTCGTCCTGAAGTCGACCTGCCTCTGCGCGATCTTCAGGATTAACGTAGAGCTGATGGGTGACATCGGTCATGGTTGCGATCATGTCTTCGGGCGAGTCGTAACCGAGAATTCGAGCGAAGGCCGGATTAGCCGTAATAAGCCGCCCGTCAGAAGTAGATTGAAACAATCCCTCGGTAGCATTTTCGAAAATCGATCGATATTTTTCTTCGGTTTTGAGCACCTGCGTGTAGAGCGATGCACTCTCCAGTGCCGCAGCCGCGGTGCCGGCAAGAATGGTTAACGCTTTCATCTGTCCCAACGTAAAAGGACGCAAGCGGTTAGTCACGTTGAGATTAATGATGCCGACTAACTTATTTGCCACCTGCATGGGAACAGAGATGGCAGAGCGAATCTCGGCCCTGGGCCAAAGCGCCACAAAACGCTTATCGTGGACCTCTCCGTTAAGAATCAAAGGCGTACGCTCGCGGGCGACCCAGCTGGCAATGCTCTGTTCAAGCGGGACTCGTTCGCCCAGCAAACGTTCTCTCTTTTCGCCCCGCACCATTGCCACATAAAGCTCTTTGCCATCATTTGTGGGAAGAAGGATGGAAACCTCGTCAGCATCGCTTTGCTGCAGGGCGGCGTCGGCGAGTTTACTTAACACGGTTTTGGGATCGAGCGTGAAAGCGATGGTCTGAGACAAGCCATAAATCGCCACAGTTTCACGAAGGTGCACGTTTTCAAGGCGCAGGTGCCTGACGTTCATGGCGCGAGTCAACACCGGCAGTAGGGTCTGCATGCGAAAGGGCTTAAGCACGTAATCGAACGCGCCCATCTGCATTGCATCGACCGCGGTCTGAATTGTGCCCTGACCGGTCACGATAATGCCGACCAGATGCGGATCAATTTCGAGAGCATTTTTGAGTAAAGCGATGCCGTCCATTTCGGGCATCATTAGATCTGTCACGAGCAGATCGAAATCTCGTTCCAGGAGCTCACCGATCGCGTGGCGCCCGGAACCACACCCGGTGGCTTCATAACCATGCCGCTGAAGTGATTCAACAAGAACGCTTCTCAGTTCGGGCTCGTCGTCAACAACCAGTATCTTTCCCACCGGTGTACTTGACCCAACGCCGGTCGTAATGGTTCCTGATTCCTCGATCTGATCGCTCACGCCGCCACCTCGATGTCTACAATGGTCGCGGGTAAGGTTATACGTACGGTCATACCCTTCCCCGGGCCCGTCTCTATCGCAATGGTGCCGCGGTGCTCTTCCACTGTGCGGCGGCAAATAGGTAAACCGAGTCCCGTGCCTTTGCCTTCCGGCTTGGTGGTGAAGAACGGCTCCCAAAGCTTAGGCAAGTCGGCCGTCTGAACTCCGCTGCCGGTATCGGAGAATTCGATCACCACCGCCGCTTGACCGTTAGCCATAGCTCCCGGATGGCTTCTAACCGTCAGTGTTCCGCCGTTCGGCATTGCGTCGCTCGCGTTAGTTATCAAGTTTAGGAATACCTGGCGCAACTGTTGCTGGTCCGCCTGTACAGTGGGCAGAACAGCAGCAAAATCCTGCACGATACGTATCTTGTGGCTGCGCAAGTGGTATTGAATAAATTCGAGCAGGTTCCTTAACTCTTCGCGAACATCCAAGGTAGAGATTTGACTATGGCTGCGGCGGCTAAAAAGTAAGAGGTTACTCACCAACGTCGCCATGCGCTCTACTTCCTGAGATATGACTTCCAGGGCATGGCGTTTTGGATCTCCTTCCGGCAATGCTTCCAATGCTGACTCAGCTCGCAGCGCTACAGTCGCAAGTGGGTTGTTCAATTCGTGCGCGACGCTGGCAGCCAGTTCGCCCATGGTTGCCAGTTTTGAGGTCTGCCAAAGTTGCTGAGTCATGGTGGCCAGCTCTCCACTTTTTTGCTGCAGCTCCTTAAGCGCGAGTTCCAGGCTGTGGTTTGCCTCCCTTAGCGACGTCTCTGCTTCCTTGCGCTCGCTGATGTCTCGGATGTTGCACTGGATTACCCGCTTCTCCCCGACCAGATAGCTGTTACTCACAAACTCAACCTGTCTAACCTGCCCCTCCCGGGTTTGCAGTGGCAGATCTTCGTAGCGTATGTATCCTTCCTTCTGTAGTTCAGCGAATGCGACCCTTGACGCCGCGACATCTTTGAAGAAACCTATTTCCCAGAGTTCCTTGCCTGCGAGTTGTTCCTTTGTGTAACGAAGCATTTCCGCAACGTAAGGATTGGCGTCAACAATTCTCCCGGAGTCGCCATCCAGAATGAGAATGCCATCCTTAGCGCTTTCAAAGAGACGCCGGTAGCGCAGTTCTGAACTCCGCCGCGCTCCCTCCGCTTGTTTGCGTTCACTGATATCGCGCGCGATTGTTGCGAATCCACTGATGGCGCCTGACTTCTCCCTGATCGGAGAGATGGTTAAAGACACAAAGATTCGCTTGCCGTCCTTTGCAACGCGCTCGGTTTCGAAATGATCAATACTGTCCCCTCGCCTTAGTTTTTCCAGAATCCCAGCGACCTCATCGGAGTGTTCCGGCGTAGCCAGGATTGCGATGGACCGTCCTACTACTTCATCTGCCGAATAGCCATAGAGCTTTTCCGCACCCTGGTTCCAACTAGTAATGATACCGTCCGAAGTTTTTCCAATGATCGCATCATGGGAGCACTCTACTATCGCCGCCAGTTTCGAAGCTGCCTCCTCAGCCAGTTCCAGTTCCCGAACCTTCGCTCCAAGCTCGCGCTGCGAGTCGCCGACTTTAGAGACCATTACATTGAATGCACTCGCAAGCGCACCGAGTTCATCTTTCTGGCGAATATCGACCACCCGAGAATACTCCCCGCCGCTGATGGCTGAGGCGGCTTTTGTAAGTGAGCGCAGTGGATGCGTGATGCTTCTGCTCAGCGCAATAGCTCCCACGAGCCCAATCGCGAGCAAGACGGCATCAATGACCATTACCCGCCGCAGGAAATGGGCTGCCTGACTTAGGATAACGTGATCGGGGAATTCGACTACGAGGAAGAAGGGTGTCCCCTTGATCGGACGTCCCAGAGCCATAACGGAGTTTCCATCTCGCAGGTAATGCGTCACTTCGAGAGTGGAACCTAAATCCGTCGGTGGCCCAGGCACCACGTTTACCAGATCTGTCCAGACGTCTCCCTTCGTGTTGCCGAAATAAAGGGTTGCCTCGTTGCCGAGCAAATCCCTCAGTCTCCGCGGCTCTGGGCTGGCCGAGACCCGGCGCCACCTGACGAGATAGCCAATCGGTTTTCCGGCATCATCCTTAACCGCAGCCAGCGCCGGAGAAACAACGATATCTTTGACGAGGCGGAACGCGCCTACAGCTTTGAACGGATCTTGAGCGCTTTGCTTGAACTCCGTCTCCAGCCCAACCGGCACTGGTGGCGCCCCATCTGGCCCAGTCAGAACGAGCGAGTGGTTCGTATCCCATAATTCGACTTGCAAACTACTCGGATCCTGCGCCGCGGTAAATTGCTGCAGGACCACGGAGGCGCCGGATCGCGTGGCAGGGGAAGGAGATTGGAGAAAGGCACGAATCGCAGGATCGTTGGCTGCAGTGAAAGTCTTAGTCAGCAGGAGAACAGTCGACTGATGCGTTAAGGTCGCCAACTGTTGAGTGAGGTTTTGCAGTCGCTCGCGACCGGCTGCCATCGCGGACTCCTTCACTCCGCGATAAGATGCCCAGGTCGAGGCTACGATGATGCTGAGCAGCAGGGTACCAATCAGCAACGGCAAGCGGTGCATTATGGAAAGACTAGCTATCGAAAAACGACTTGATCGCATATGAATGACAGTGGCCTGTAAATCGATCCTTTGCGCTAGTTGCCAGACAACCCTCAGGCCCAAGGGATTGGTCCACCGAACGAAGTGTGGACCGGCCCGGACTCGTCCCCTTTGAAAGACTGAAAAAGGACGCCGCTTTCGCCCCGAGGCAGCGTCCTGCTTTCGTGGCGCGTGTCTCCTATCATCCAGCAAGCACGCGATTTGAAAATCTTCTCAGCCGGCTCCCCCCACTAGTTCGTATGGTTGGGAAAAGACAGCGCCTCGCCCCAAGGCGGTGTCCCTTTCCATTCAGCGCGCACTGTCTCCTCTCAGGAGGGCACGCGATCTTCGCAAATCAGTTCATCCATGAGACGGTTTTCCTCGACTAAACGGCGGCAGCAGCAGCGGTATGGGCCTTGCTAAAGCGTCCTCTGACCAGGTTCAAAACGTCCTGGGCCAGGAAAGGCTTGTAAAGCACGGGGAAATCTCGTTCTTCGCAGACCGCCTGCAGCTCAGTGGTAAATCCGCCGCCAGTCATCAAAATAATGTGGGTTTGTGGAGCTTGCAGTTGAAACTCCAAACCGAGCTTCAGACCGTCATCTTCACCGACCATGTAATCGAGCAACACAACATCGGGCCGTCGCTGGTAAAAAGCGAGACGAGCTTGCTGACCATCTTCCGCGATCAGAACTTCCCAGCGTTCCTCTTTCAGCTCGGCAGCAAGAAAGAACAGCAGGTCGTGGTTGTCATCTACTATAAGAATTGCCGGCGCTTGCCGTGCTACAGGCTGTTTACCACCCCTGCACGCTATGGAAAGCCTTCCGCCGTCTTCGTTCAATGAAACACTGACCTGCGCACCGGGCCGAATCTCACCGCGCGCCACCATGGTTGCCAGCGGTTGGGTGAGCTGCCGGTGAATCGTTCGCTTAAGTTCCCTGGCCCCGTATTCCTGGCTGACTCCCCTGCGCAGCAAAAACTGTTTCGCCTCCTGCATAATCTCAATGGAGAAATAACGGTCCCCGAGCCGCAAGTTGACATGATTCTGAAGTGCTAGAAGGTCGTGCTCGAGAATTATTTCTATAGCTTCCGCATTAAGTGGGTTATAGGTCACTACCGCATCGATGCGATTAACAAACTCCGGCGAGAAGCGCTTTCTAACTGCGCCCAGCGCGATACTTTCAAGTCTGGTCGTGAGGTCTGTTTGCGATTTAGCCGTAGCGCTGTGAAAGCCAATACTGGGGTTGATCTCTTTCATCATCTCGCGGGCCCCGAGGTTGCTCGTGAAAAAGATCAGAGTTTTTTCGAAACGCACACTTGTGTTATCGCCCAGGCGCAAGATTCCCTTATCGAGAATGCCCAGCAGCAGTTTGGTGATCGAATGGGCGGCCTTCTCTATTTCGTCGAATAGAACCAGTGCTAAGTCACACTCCCGGCTGGTGACATCCGTCAACTGCTGTTGGGTAAGCAGGGGCGTCGTTTCGCGGTGACCAAGATAACCGGGAGGAGCCCCAACAAGTTTGGCCGTTTCGTGCTCCATCTGAAATTCGCCGCAATCGATTTTAAGAATCTTCTTCTCGTCGCCATGCAACAGCTCGGCAATAGCCTCGACGGTCTTTGTTTTACCGGTACCGGTTGGGCCGAGCAGCAGGAAGATACCGGCCGGTCTGCCCTCTGGAGCCAGACCCGACTGATACATGTAGACGTAAGGCACGATAGCTTTTGTGGCAGCCGATTGGCCCACAACCTTCTGCGATAACAACGTCACCAGGTCAAACGGCTGTGTGGCGGGTTGCGATTGCGACGACAGCTGTTCTTGAAGAATTGAGTTTTCCATCGAACCACCCTTGTATGAATGCTGCAGCAGATAAACTGGTCCACCAGTAATCTAGTGCGAAGGAGGGTTTCGCAGTAGGGTCGTCGGCTTTTCATCGCCTAAGGGTTGCCGCGGGGAAACACTTTTCGTCGATGCACGAAAGACAATGTAAAGTTTCAAAAACGTCAGGGATCGCGCGGGGTGAATTAACTATTTCTTATTAGGGTTGCGCCCTTTGTTTGGAAGAAGGACGCCTCTCTCGCCCCAAAGACGGCGTCCTTCTTCTGGCGCGCGGCCTCTCACATCAAGGCATCACGCGATTTCGAGCGGCTGGCGTTGCGCGATCGTCGCGATTAGGGCGACCGTCTGCAACAATTCTTTGTAGACTCCCGACGGTTCTAATGGTTGGAAGCAAGGACGCCTCTCTCGCCCCAAAGACGGCGTCCTGCTTCACACGCGCGTGCCACCCTAAGGGCGCTCACGCGATCTCGCTAAGCCTTCACGGAACCATTCCAATTTAGCAATGCGTTGAACATTTGTTTTACCGTTCTGAACCCGAGCGCAAAAGCGCCTGCTCCCTTCGGAAGCGCATCGGGTACGCCGTCCATAAGTTATTATTGCGGATGAAGACGACCGTTGAGACGCGAAAGGGAATCCGCGAACAAATAAGGCGATAAATCCGGTAGGTTGAAGCTACGCCTGATCATCGCGTACACAATCGGGAGAATCCTTAGCCGCACGCGCGAATAACCTTACAATGGACCTTGCGGGCAAGGTTCAATGCTAATCATCGAGTTTGACTATTCCCGTGCGGATTGCATACCGCACCAGTCCCGCTACATCGTGAATTCCCAGCCGTTCCATCAACTGAGCTCGATGAGTCTCGACGGTCTTCACGCTGATTCCCAAAGCGCGCGCGATATCTTTGGTGGAATATCCTTCCGCAATCAGAATCAGGACTTCTAGTTGCCGCGGAGTGAGTTCTACCGCCGTCGTCCTCCCCGTAGGGCCAGTTCCGGCGGATTCGAGCGACGCCAGTTGCGCAATGATTGGTGAAAAATATTGTTCTCCGCGGATGACCTGGTCAATTGCCCGTTCTAGTTCTGCGCTGGCGGCGCTTTTGGATAGATAACCGGCCGCCCCCGCTCGAAGCGCCCGCAGCGCATATTCATCACTATTGTGCACGGACAAAACGATGATCTTAACGCCAGGAAATTTCTCGGTTGTTTCCTGCAACACCTCAAAGCCACTCAGGCCGGGCATCAGCAGATCCAGCAGCACAACATCAGGCGTGAGTTCCTGAATCAGCTTCATGGCATGACGACCATCGCCTGCTTCGCCGACTACTTCAACGCGCTCCATTCTTTCAAGCAGCGCACTTATTCCCGCACGTATAAGGGTATGGTCATCTGCCAGCAGAACACGAATTGGTTTCACGTTACGTCAGTACCTTTGCTGCGGGGAGGGCGCAAAGTCTTCAAGCAGCCGGGGGTGAGCGAACACAGCGACCTGAGTATTTGGCCATGTTCGATTCGTTCTTGCTTGCATAGTCGTTGAAAAATGTTGAGATCTAATCGGTACAGAATCACTGACCGTAAAGTGTTTCGCCAACCATCAAACATCGAGAACGTCGGAGGACTATCCCAGAAACTATTGAGCGGGGCAATCAGGGAATACCTGAACCAGGCATAGGGGTGTCCTTTGCTCGGGACGCCAGCGCCTCAGGATTCCACCAGCCCGATTCTGAGGGCATGCCTCACGAGACTTGCAATGTCCTGCACTCCAACACGTTTCATTAATTGCGCCCGGTGCGATTCGACTGTCTTCACGCTTACATTTAATATCAACGCAATCTGTTTCGTAGTTTTGCCTTCAGCAATCATCTGCAGGATCTCGCGTTGACGCGGCGTTAGGTTGTCAGTTGAGTCTCCATCATGACTGGTTCGACGAACATACTCCTTGATGACTGGGCCTGATACGCCGGGGCTCAGATAGGTCTCCCCATTCGCTACCGATTTGATGGCGAGTTCCAACTCCGCCAATGAGCCACCCTTGACCAAATATCCTGCGGCGCCTGCCTGCAGAGCTTGCCAGACGTGCTCTTCATCGGCGTGCATCGAAAGAATTATGCAGCGCACTTCAGGAAAGTCTTTTGCTAATTGCCTTACTACTTCCAACCCATTGAGCTCGGGCATAGCAATATCCATTAACACGACATCAGGTTGATGTTTTTTGACCAGCCGCAAAGCCTCGCGTCCATTGCTGGCTTCGTCCACCACCTCCATGCTCAATTGTTTTTCCAGCAGTGCGCGAATTCCCGCCCGCACTAAACCATGATCGTCGGCAATCAACACTCGTATTCGTGACAAAGTGGCTATTAGTGACAATGGGGTTAATCCTCTTTGCCCGCGGTTGGGAAGTGGGCGCGAACTTCTGTTCCCCGGTTTGAACCAGATTCAATGTCGAGCGTGCCACCGACGGCGAGGGCGCGTTCTTTCATACCCCTCAGTCCCAGGTGAATCGCGGAGGCACCCCCATTAGACGACTCGTCAAAGCCGATGCCATCGTCTTTGATGGAAAGAACTATCTTGTGATCCAGTTTGCTGAGGTCGATGAAAACATTCTTTGCTTTGGCATGCCGGACCACATTCGTCAGAGCTTCCTGGACAATACGAAGACACGCTGTTTCAAGTTCGCGCCTTAAGCGAGTTTGGCCTTCAGGAAGGTTCGTCACTGATCTCGTTCGGATTCCTGTGCGCTGCGTGTATTGATCGGAATACCAGCGCAGCGCGGAAACCAACCCAAGATCGTCCAGGAGCGACGGTCGGAGTTCGAAGGAAAGGTTGCGAACCTGTTCCAGCGCCGTATCGATGGCGGCCACGCCCTGATCAACGAGCGATCTCGATTCCGCCGTCTCACACAAATTCCAGATGGTCTGTAGATTGATTCTGACCGCAGTGAGCACTTGCCCTACCTGGTCATGTAACTCGCGCGCTATATGCTGCCGCTCTGCTTCCTGAGCTTCAATCAATTGCCGCGAATAGCTTCGCAGCGTTTCTTCCGCCCGCTTCCGCACTGAGATATCCTGCCCGATCCCGAGGCTCATGCCGGCTGAAAGGCGAATGTTGGCCCAGGACGTATCGATCACCCGGCCATCGCGTCCTCGGGTTCGAAAATCACCCCATTCACCCGTTGCTCTCGCAATGCGATCCAGAATAAGTTGCCGTTCATGCTTGTCAGGATAGAGTTCAGCAAAGATCTTCAGGGGTTCTTTTTGTATCTCTTCCAGCGACCACCCCGTCGTCCGCTCATACTCTCGATTGACGAGCTGTACGTCACCGTCCGGGCCCGTAAGTCGGATCATCACGGGAATGTGATCGAATATTTTTTGAAGAATCTCTTTCTGCTGTCTGAGATCATCCTCCGCGCGCTTGCGCTTCGTGATGTCTCGCGCGATACCCTGGATCCCTACCGGAACTCCCTGCTTAAAAATCACACCGCTGCTAAGCTCAACCGGTACTCGTCGCCCATTCCTGGCAATGACCTCGATCTCATAAGCAGTTTGCTCCTCGTTTGGCAACTTCTTTGCCAAGTTTGCGCAAGCCAGCGGCAGGTACTCGGGCGCCACAAATTGATCGAAGTGCTTGCCTATGATCTCCTTTCGATCATAGCCGGACAGTGTCTCGGCGGCCCGGTTTACCGAAATATATACGCCCCCAAGATCCTGTACAAAGATTGCGTCCTTGGCGTTTTCAAACAACTCACGATAGCGTTCTTCGCTTTCTCGGAGCGCTTCCTCAGCCCGTTTGCGGTCCGTAATATCCTGAGCAGTGCCTTCGTAGTATTGAATCTCGCCTCCCTCGTCACGCACTGCGCGAGCGTTCACCGAGATCCAGATCCTGCTACCGTCCTTGCGAAAAACCTGATGCTCAAATCCGCGTAATGCACCCTGCTCCCCGAGCTCACGCTTAAACTTTTCACGGCGGGTTGGGTCGAGGTAAGTTTGCCGCGAAATATCCTGACGGGTGTGAATCAAATCTTCTGGAGATGCAAACCCAAGCATGCGCGCCAGGGCGGGGTTAGCGGCAATGTATCTACCGTCCGGGGTCGATTGAAAGATGCCTTCGCTCGCATTTTCAAAAATGCTTCGATACTTCTGTTCGGCTTGGCGCAATGCTTCCTCACCCAACTTGCGTTCGGTGGTGTCTCGAACCACTGCCAGCCTATAATCTCGTTCGAGCCGGACGATCTTGAGATTTATTTCAACAGGGAAGGTTGATCCATCCTTGCGCCGATGAATACTCTCGAAGATCACGAAGCCGGATGCATCCATCTCCTCGATGAGCCGCGCGGCCTTTCTTTCGTCGAGCAGAGGGTCGATGTCGCAGACGCTGAGCGATAGAAACTCTTCCCGGCTGTAGCCGAGATCGTGATAAGCACTCTCGTTGCAATCGAGGAAGCGCAGCGTGTTCGGATCGATCACCTCGATAGCATCGCTGGATCGGTCGATCAAGGTGCGAAATAGCCTTAACCTATGGTTGGCGCGCCGGCCCTCGGTGATGTCCTGAGTCGTACCTTCATAATAAAGCACCTCCCCACCCTCGTCGCGAACGGTTCGTACATTCTCTGACAGCCAAATCGTGCTGCCATCTTTACGGTAACCCTGGTATTCAAAACCTTTTACCACCCCTTGCTCATCCAGTCGTCGCTTAAGCTCCTCGTGGCATTTCGGATCAACATAGTGCTGGTTCGAGACATCAGCTCGTTCGCGAATCAGCTCCTCGAGCGAGCTGAATCCCAACATTTTTACTAAAGCTGGATTAGCGGAGACGAAGCGGCCGTCAGCCGTTGTTTGAAAGATGCCCTCGACGGCGTTTTCAAAGATATCTCTGTATTTTTGTTCTGCCGCTCGCACCGCTTCTTCAGCTCGCCTGTATTCGGTGACATCCTGGGCAGTCCCAGACCTTCGAATCGCAGTTCCCTGGTCGTCATATAGGATCCGCCCGCGTGAGTGGATAACTCGTTCTTCACCGTCTGGCCGGATAATGCGAAGGTAAAAATCGAAGGGCTTCTCAGTCCTGCTAGCGCGCTCGACAGACTCGCCAAGCAGAAGTCTATCCTCAGGGTGCAGAAGATCGAGGAATGCCTCAGAAGTCGCCGCGACTTTTCCGGGCTGAAGTCCATAAATGCGGTAAAGCTCGTCAGACCAGATCTGGGCCTCACCCTTTAGGTCCCAGCTCCAACTTCCAAGGTGAGCAGTGCGTTGCGCTTCGGCCAGTTGGCGCTCGCTTTGCCTGAGCCGTTTCTCAGCGCGCTTTTGCTCGGTGATGTCTCGGGCCATCCCTCGGACAATGGGAGCGGAGACCCCCTGCGTACGCAGCGTGTTATGGTATTCCCAGATTCGCTTTTCGCCTGTCTTGGTTTGGACCAACATCAAGCCGCTGGCGACGCGGTTAGCGCGGATTCTCTCCAAATATTCGTCAAACTGATCGCGCACCTCGGGTGCCAGGATCTCGCGAAAGTTTGTTCCGCCCGAGTAGCTGCCTGAACTGTAACCCATAAGGTCCATGGCGGAGCGGTTCGCCGAAAGTAACAAGCCATCCAGATCATGCGTGCATATAAGGTCATTGCTATTCTCAACCAGATCGCGGTAGCGTTCTTCGCTTTCACGCAGCGCTTCCTCAGCTCGCTTGCGCCCAAGTCGACCAGCCGATGTAATCCTTCTGGCGGCACCCTCGAACATTCCAATAGACTTCCACCACGGGGTTGCACGGAACGATAAGATAGCGTCGCGAAAATCACCGATATTCATGAGCTCTCTCTCCTTGTTGTCGAGCGGCCGCGGGGACGACAGGGGTTGTAAACGACGCGAGGAAATCCAAGCGCCCTCCAATCGAGGAAGTTAAGGAGGACGGAAGAGTTGGAAACCCGCAGGTTCTTTCAAACTCTTCTTAGGGAAACAAAACTACTCTGATCAATTTAGGGAAACAAAAACTACTCTGATCAATTGCAGATTCATTCTGCCCGAGTTGCAATTACATCTAACGTCACTTAGCAACATGCTTTGCTAAAGCCTACCCCCTTGCTGAGCTGCGAGAGTTCTGCGATCTGATTTGCGAAACGCTCCTTTTCGCGTAACGATCCCGCTGCGCGCTTACCAGATTCAAGGTTGATCCGGGCGCGCCTTCTCCTGTGCATCAGTTCGCTCATAACACTGATGAATGAGCCCACTACCGCGAAGAGCAGGAGACTGACCAGATCAAATTGTTTTGGAAACCAAAAGAAAGAGTATGGTTCTATGAAGAAGAAATTAGTCAGAAGAAACGAGATAACTACGGATAGCAGTCCTGGTCCAAGACCCCCGCACCAGGCACAGAGAATGACGGCCAGCAAGTAGGGCGAAACAGGGTTGTGTTCAAAGAAGGGCCAGGTAAGTTGCATCACGGCCGCGATGACAGCCGGTGCGAGTAAAGCTAAAAGACAACGACTGGGGAGGGACCCTCGTCCTTTACTACTTTCCATACGAATCCATGGAGAGCGCTCTATGAGATCCCCCATAGAGAATTGCCTCCGATTCCCTGCTAAAGCGGCTCGCAGGGATGCCGGTCTCGTGGAAGACGCGAGATGTGATTAAGAGTTGGAACAGGTGCGGTAAGGAAGGATCTGGGCAACCGCATCCATTTCAAACTCATGATTCAAATCTGGACTGGCGCGATTCTAGTTTTTTCCGGCCTCAGTTGCAATCCAATGGTCGCAACATCGCCCTCAGGAAATTCCCTATAGGAGCTCGCGTTGACCTGACTGAAGCTTTCGCTTTCTAGTCCAGCCAGGGCTGCAGCGGCTAATTCAAGCCGACAAACATGACTCCCGGAAAGTTCTCAAGGACTTGCGGATTGTGGAACTGAAACTGCTTGAGTTTGCTAAACATGGCAAAGCCGCGAAAAATGCCGCGAGGAATACAGCCCTGGTGGCTATCGGACGTTACGGAAACGTGTCCGGCATGCAGTCAGGCGTATGCATATCACACGGAAATCCGTTGCATAGACTGCGACGGTCCCATGTGTCCAATCTGTGTGCAGGTCACCATGAGGCTCGAGTTTTCCTGTCCCAATTGCTTTGAATGCGAAGACCCGAGTGAAGACTCAGAGTGAAGGCCCGAATGAAGGCCCCAGGCCAAGACCCGACGGAAGAACTGGTAAGCGAGGTTTCAAACGTAATGGCAGCGCGCGCGATCTGGAAAGGTGAGTTAAAGATCGGCTCTACTAAGATCCCGGTCAAGCTGTATTCCGGCGTAGTGGACCGGAGGGTGCATTTTAACATCCTCGACGACAAGCACTTGATGAGAGTGAAGCAGCATATGGTCAGTCCTGAAGGGGGCGAGGAAGTTTCGAATGCGGAAATTCAAAAAGGCTACGAGATTGAGCCGGGAAGATTCGTCGTTCTCACGGAGAAGGAATTAGAGAGTCTTGAACCCAAGCCTTCGCGCGAGATTGAAATTATGGAATTCGTCCCGCCCGAAGCGATAAGTCCGCAATGGTATGAAAGGCCCTACTACCTGGCGCCTGACGGTGATGAGAAGGCCTACTTCGCTCTGGCTGAAGCTTTGAAAAACCGCAATCGTGAGGGCATTGCCCATTGGGCGATGCGTAACAAGGCCTACGTTGGCGCACTCCGTTCGGAGGGTGATTATTTGTTGCTGTTCACCTTGCGCAACGCGGAAGAAGTGATCTCTGCGCGCGACTTGCCGAAACCTGCCGGGCGGGCGCCAACTCAGAAAGAACTCAACATGGCGAAACAACTGGTGGCGCTTTTGGAAGACGAGTTCAGGGCAGAAGATTACAAGGATGAGTATCGTCAGCGGGTGATGGAATTCCTCGAGCACAAGGCCAAAGGTAAAGCGCCACGCCTGCGCGCAGTGAAATCCAGGCGCAAGGCTGGATCGCTAGACAGCGTGCTTGAGAAAAGTTTGCAGGCGCTGAGAAAGGAGAAACGCGCTGCCTAAGCGGACCAGCAAAAAGAAGGAGAGCAGGGAAGACAATGGCGAGCAGTCTGGGCCACGCCCATTTTGGTCAGGGACGCTCACGTTTGGGCTCGTCAGCGTGCCGGTGAATCTTTTCCCGGCCAATAAAAGCAATCGGGCGCCACTGCGCATGCTTGGACCAGATGGCCAGCCGCTGTCGCGCAAGTACTACTCCGAGAAAACGGAGCGCGAGCTGGATGCGGATGAAATGGTGCGCGGCTATGAAATCAAAAAAGGAAAATACGTTGTTATCACCGATGAGGAACTCGAGCGGCTTGCGCCCGAAAAGACTCGCGACATAGACCTGAAACGCTTCGTTCCTGAAGAGTCAATTCCCCCAGTCTATTTCGAGCGCGGATATTTTCTGACGCCGGCGGCAGGCTCCGAAAAGGCCTATAAGCTCCTGGCCGAAACGATGGAAAAGGAAGGCAAAGCAGGACTGGCGACCTTCGTGATGCGGGGCAAGGAATATTTGGTCGCGATATTCGCCGAAAACGGGATCCTGCGTGCCGAGACAATGCGATTCCCGGACGAGGTGCGTACGCCTGCGGATCTTGGGTTACCAAAGAAGCCGAAGATCCCCAAAGCAACAGTGGCCAGGTTTGAGAAGCTGATCAGTAGCAAGTCGAAGAAACAGTTATCGCCCAGGAAGCTCGAGGACGAACAAACTGAGCGTTTGCTTAAACTCGTTAAGAAGAAGAGTGCTCAACGCAAGAATATTATCGAGGTTGACACCGATGGCGACGATGAGCGCGAACCTGGGAAAGTAATCGACATGATTGCCATGCTCAAAAAAAGTCTCGCGGGTAAAGGGTGACGATGAACAGACAAACTCAACGGGCCGCCGGCGCTGGCGAGCCTCCTAAAGGCGAGCCGACCAAGCGCGAGCTTGAGCGTCAGATGCAACGCACGCGTGAATCACTGGCGGAGACAGTCGGAGAAATCAAGGAAACCGTGGAGCAGGAGTATCAGTCGGTTAGAAAAACCGTTTCCGGAGTGCTTGATTACCGCGAGCAGTTTAAGGATGAACCACTGGTTTGGAGTTTAGGAGCACTTTCCGCAGGCTTCGCCTTGGGCTACACGGTCGGGTACGCTCACAAGAATACAAAGGGCGGTAAACAATCACAGTTGGCGGCTTTCGCGGGCAGTATGGTAGACGAGCTATCGACTATGGGCCAGGGTCTTGTAATACCGGCGCTCAGTGGGAAAATCCGAGAGCTATTCGGGATTGATTTCTCCGGCTTGCTGACTGAACTGGGTGAGCCCAAGAAAACCAGAGGGAAGGGCCGCACGAAAAAAACTCCGCGCAAAGGCAGAACCACGAAAGGTGATAGGAAAAAGAGCGGAGCGAAGCGGACCTCGCGCAAGTCCTAGGCAGGAGCGCGTGAAGGATCAACCTGATCACAGTCGTAACTGCGATCCGGCGTTCCATCGCAGAGATTGCGGTGCGTAAAGTCCTGCATTTGTCGCTGTTGCATCAGCGTTGAGGTAAATACGAAAGATGCCACCTCTATCTGATCCTATGCCATGTGGGTATGGAGCTTGCCCATGTCCGATAGGCCGCCAGGGCCACCGGGATCTCCCGTGAAACCGCCTCCAATCGTCATGCAGTGGGCCGATAGCAGAGTATTGACATCGTTCATGTAACCGTGAGTAAACCAGCAATGGGTTTCTCCTCCTCCACCGCCAAATGCTATGTTCAGTCCACTCGGATCGACAAAGTTCACCGGATCGTTCTGCACATAAGCATAACGATTGAAGGACTGCGGATTGGTAGAGTTGTAGCTGCCGTCGTAAGGGTCGGGTTGATCAAAGCGCGCCCAGTATCGGTTGTACCTCCGCATCATCGCGTCGTCCGCGCCGTTAACGTCGCGCTCATAACTGGTGTAGCGATGCGGCTGGAACGCGGCGTTGGAATTTCGCGACGTATCCCCGCCGAACGGATCCAGATCAACCGTGCTGACTACATTTCCGCTGCTGTCTGTTATCCGCTGACTCTTGGTGACCGGGTCCTGGTGCACCCAACTCACCGCGCCGCCAGTGCCGCCTTGCAGCGCCACCATCTGCCCACCCAGATATACATAGCCTCTGCTCCATGCGCCGCTCCCATTCAACTCCGCCACTACCTGCCCACCCAGCACGCTGCTTCTCAGATAGTATGTAGTGCTGCCGTTATCCACCTTCTTCCCGCGCAGCCGGTCCCCGTCGTACCACTGGTCCAGCACATATCCCGGACACGCCGCCCGCGTCTGCTGCCCCGTCGCGTCGTAGCTGAACGTATACCAGGTCCCATCCACCAGATTGCCGGCCGCATCGTATGCCATACCTGCTTGCCGGTTGTTCGTGTAACTCAGGTTCTCGTTGCGGCCCACCCCGCCCCAGCCGCCCCGGTGCGTGATGTTTCCCCACACGTCATAGCCATAATCCTGCGCGTATGGTCCCTCGCTGCCCCAGGTGCTTCCCTGACCGGTGTGCGCCAACGCCGAGGTGCCCGTATAAGCCGCCAGCAAGCGGCCCAGGTGATCGTAGTCGTATGACCGATCCAAGCTCGCATCCCGGCCCGCGGCGCCACTAGTCAGGTTGCTGGCAAACGTCGCCCGCCCGGTATTCTCACCAAAGTAGTTATAAGCGTAGTTCCACCCCAAAGCACCGGGCACATTCCAACTCGTCACCCGCATACGATTGTCGTACTGCAGCGAGAGCGTTTTCGCGTTTGAGTAGCTCATCTGCTTCATGCCAAAGGCTCGATAGGTAATGTTGCTCACGTAGCTTGTACCGCCGGCGTAATTCGCTCCCGTGACACCAGTCGGCCTGCCGATGGCGTCGTAACTGTAGCCGATATTAACGCTCCCAAACTGGCTCGGGCCAGTAACGCTGGTAACCTCACCCGCCAGATTGTAGGCATAGTCCAGCTTGAATGTCCCGGCAACACCTGTGAAAGTGCGCGTCTCGGATTCTAACCGCGAAATCGTGTCATAAACGTAGCTCACTGAACCCAACCCGTCAGTCATGCTGGTGCGATTCCCGGCCGCGTCATAACCAAAACCAATGTTTGCCGTGGTCTGCGTCTGACCCGTGGGATCTCCAGTAATGTTGACTGCTGCTCGTAAGCTGATCCAGCGCGTTGTACAAGTAGGTGGTGGTCGCATAGACGCTTTGGTCCCAGTTGAGCTCGTCCACCTGCTTGAGACGCCCCAGCACGTCCTTAGTCAAAGTCAAAATCAGACGACAGCGGTGGACAACACGGAGGCAGACAGGAGCTTCTTCCGTCGTTTGTGATCATACATAGCCTTATCCGCTTTACTAATGAGTTCCTTAATACTCAGAGTGCTGTCGTGAGCAATCCAGACGGCGCCGACACTCAGCGATAGTTGATAGGCAGGCATGTTTGGTTCGTGACTTGAGCGAACATTTTCTTCCAGGCGGGCGATGATATTGTCCATCTCGTCGATGGGGACATTCTGCGCAAGAATTGCAAACTCATCACCGCCGAGTCGGGAAACAATGTCAGAATTACGAAAGGTCTGCCGCAAGACCTCAGCGGTTTTAGCGATTGCGGAAGAGCCTTCACTGTGACCAAACATGTCGTTAATTTCTTTGAGACCATCCAGGTCAGCATAGAGTAATACTGAACTTTGGCCTGACCTGCGAACGGTTTTCAGGTGATGTTCCGCCAGGTTAAAAAAGCCTCGATGGTTATATAAACCGGTTAAATCATCTGTTAGCGAGAGATCGCGTAACGCGTCCTCCGCCCGCTTGCGCTCAACTATAGCCGCTTCGAGTTCGCGCACCCGTTGGGCCAGACTGCCCTGTAGTTCTACGATCCGCGCACCTGCCTGTAAGCGCACGCGCAGTTCGTGGCGATCGAAGGGCTTACAGAGATAGTCGTCCGCGCCGGCCTCGAGTCCTGCCACCATTTGTTCCTTCTGGCGGAGAGCGGTCAAAAGAATAATGTAAGTTGGTGCGGTCTTAATCTCGCGGCGGACCCGGCGGCAAATTTCCGGACCTTCGATACCAGGCATCATCCAATCAATAATGGCCAGCCGGGGTGCGTCGTCTTTCTGCAACGCAGCCCAGGCTTCGAGTCCGTTGTCAGTGGTAACGACATCGTGTCCCCATTTAGTCAGAGTGGTCGCGAGGAGACGGCTGGACACCGGATCGTCTTCGGCTATCAGGATTCTCATTGCAATCGCCTTTGACGCTCCGCCTGAAAGGTGTAAACCACGCGCTCAAGCTCTTGCTCCAGGCAGTTTAGTAGCGCAGCAATGCTCGAAGACGAGTCGCCGCATTCTGTGCCCTCTAACTCTTCACAGATCCGCGCCATTCGGAGGCCGCCAAGATTGCCACTACTTCCCCGCAGGCTATGAGCTTCCCGTTTCACCGATAGCCAATTCCTGGTGGTTACCGACTCCCGCATGACAGCAACTCGGCGCGGAGTATCTTCGAGGTATAGATCAATTAATTCAACGATCAAGTCAGGCTCTCCATCGAGCTGTATTTCTTCGTAGCTGGCGAGCAACGCCAGATCCACAGCGGGCCCGAAGAACTCGGGGGCGTATGGAGGTATAGCCGCAAAATTGACCTTCTCAATAGGCAACATAACTATTTTGGTGGGACCCTTCTGGGAGCGGCCTTATTGGTGAGAAGGATTCTCAGGGTGGTTTGGAATTGTTCGGGGTTGAAAGGCTTAGTAAGGAAAACTGTGGCGCCGGCGACGAAGCTATTTGCCATTAACTGTAAGTCGCGCTCGGCGCTAACCATCATCACTGGTATACGCTGCAGCCGCTTTTCGGTTCGCATGTAACGAATGATGTCCAAGCCTTCGAGGTGGGGCATCATCATATCGAAGATTCCGGCTCTAAAATCGGCATCGGATTGCAGGATGCGATACGCCTCACGACCATCGTCGACTACGACTGCATCGTAGCCCTCCTTCCTGACTATTGAAGTCAGCAGATGCCTCATTACCGGATCGTCGTCGGCGATTAGGATCCGTTTCGTTGATGTACTAGCTTGTGGTGTCATTGCTTTGGGACCTTTCCGCTAAACTGAAAGCAGCGTCAGATTCTCCTCCAGAAAAGCCTTCACTCGTCTAAACTCGCTCGCTACCTGCCGGCCAACATCCTCGGCGCCAGCGAGAGATCGTTCTCGCCCCATCCGCTCTAACTCGCGCAATGGCTGCAGCATCGCAACCATGCCGCAGTTCGCGCTTGTGCCCGCGCAGTTGTGAGCAATCAGATCCACGTCGCTTGCATTTCCGGCGGCGATCGCCGCCATGAGCTTGTCGAGATTCTCAGACGTTTGCACCAGGTAGATATCCAGTATCTGGAACAACTCGTCTCCCATGGCTTCGTGCATGTGAGCCATATCCACCGGAGGCAAGACCTCTTCCGCTTCGCAGCTCACTGCTTCTCGATCATCAAGGGAACCAGCGAATACTCGTTGGAGAACTTTCGCCAGGTCTTCAGGCCTAACTGGTTTAGAGATGTAATCGTCCATGCCTGCTGCAATACACTTCTCACGGTCTCCTTGTAGGGCGTTCGCCGTCATAGCGACGATCATCGTATGTTTCGTCTGCCCCTCGAGCCGGCGGATTTCTGTAGTCGCCTCATACCCGTCCATCTCGGGCATTTGGCAATCCATTAGCACTACGTCATAGGGAATTCTCTGCAAAGCTTCGACCGCTTCACGTCCGTTGGCAACGGCATCCGCCCGGTAACCAAGCTTCTGTAACTGACGCAACGCGACTTTCTGGTTCACGATGTTGTCTTCGGCAAGCAGAATCAGTTTATTTGTCATCGTTGTTTTCTCTTTCAGAACATGCCGGGTGACTAGCTGGGCCGGTTTGCCCGGAGACCCAGGGTCGTTTCCTGGTTCGAGGGCCGGCTGGCTAACAACAAGACTCAGGCAGTCGAACAATTGAGATTGGCGAACAGGCTTGGTGAGATAGGCAGCAACTCCCGCCTCGCGTGCAGTCGCACCGTCTCCCCGCTGCCCGTAAGAAGTCAGCATAACCAGACGGGTCGCGGCGAGTCGCGGGTCAGACTTGATCCGGCCTGCCAATTCAAACCCATCCATTCCCGGCATCATGAGATCGAGAATCGCCAGATCGTAAGGGCGACCCTCTGCCACCGCGGAGCACAACAGCTCAAGTGCCCGCGCTCCCGAATCCGACACTTGATGGGTCATTCCCCATGAACCCAGCTGATGAGACAAGATCTTCCTATTCGTCGCGTTGTCGTCGACGATAAGAACATGCAACTCGTTAAGACTAGCCGCGCCGTCGCGAACTTCTGCGGCCTGACAAGACTGTTTGGTAAACCTGGCGGTAAACCAGAATGAGGAACCCTTGCCGGGCACACTGTCGACGCCAATCTGCCCTCCCATCAATTCGACCAGTTGCTTGGAAATGGCTAGTCCCAGGCCCGTGCCTCCGTATTTGCGTGTGGTAGAACCGTCGGCTTGCGTGAAGGGCTGAAAGAGTCTTTGTTGGGCGGTCTTATTGATCCCGATTCCCGTATCGCTGATCGTGAAACGGATAACAATGTCATTGTCAGTTTCGCTTGCTCTTTCAGCCCGCACGATTACTTCGCCCGCATCAGTAAACTTGACGGCATTACCAAGCAGATTCGTGAGCACCTGACGAAGACGGCCCGGATCGCCTTGAAGTTTTGTGGCTACACTGCTGTAGATTAGCGAAGCTAACTCAATCTTTTTGTCCCTGGCTCGCTCAGCCAGTAATTCAACTGACCCTTCAACCGCATTGACAAGATCGAAATCAAGGATTTCAAACTGAACCTTGCCGGCTTCAACCTTCGAGAAGTCGAGAATGTCGTTGATGATGGTCAGCAGCGAGTCGCCGCTGTCGCGAATGGTCTCGGCAAAATCGCGCTGCTCTTCATTCAGCTCCGTGTCGAGAAGCAGTCCAGTCATTCCGATCACGCCGTTCATCGGCGTCCGGATCTCGTGGCTCATGTTGGCAAGAAACTCTGATTTCAACCGCAATAATTCAATCGCCGCATCGCGCGCTTCCTTAAGTTCATTCTCCAGATCTACCCTGTCAGTAATGTCTTGCGACGTGCCAACGAGCTTTAATGGTTGCCCATCGTCACCGAGAATTACCTTTAGGTTTACGTGATGATGCCGAACCGACTTATCCGGCTGAATAATGCGCTGATCATAGGTGGAGTTCTGCCGGTCCTGAAGCGCCTTCGCGATCTCGCCTGAGATACGTTTACGATCGTCAGGATGGACGAGGCTTAGGTAGCCTTCGTAGCTTGGAACTAGATCTTCCGGTTGAATGCCGTAAATGCCATACAGCGCGGCCGACCAACTTATGATGTCGCGGGCAATGTCCCACTCCCAGTTGCCGACCAAGGCCATGTGCTGGGCTTCAATTAGCTCCAACTCTCGTTCTTTCAGCTCTGTCGCGATCTTCCTTTGCTCGGTAACGTCCTGGACCAACGAACCGACCCCGATTACTCTTCCTTCACTTTCCAATGACGTGTTGTGCCAATCGCAAATAATAGTCCGTCCATCCTTAGTAAGATTTTCATTGGTGTTGCGCCAGCCGCCTTTCTGAGAGATGAGTTCCTGCCACACCTGATCGAGATGCTCGCTAGCCGACTCCGGCACTATTACTTCAAATATCGAGCGACCGATTACTTCATCCCTACGGTAGCCAAAGATCGTCTCAGCCGCAGGATTCCACTCGACAATCTCCCCTTTGGGATTCATCTCAATCGCCCCCAATGGAGTTCTTTGGATGAGTAATGCCAGCTTTCCCTCTGATTCACGGAGCGCCTCTTCGACTCGCTTACGTTCCAAAGCCAGGGCAATTTGGGCGCCCACTGAGGTCAGGAACTCGAGGTCTCGATTTGAGTAGGCTGCAGTGTTCCTATAGTGCTGCACTACGAGCACACCAATTACACCTGAAGGGGTCGCCAGTGGTACGCCCAACCACGATGCCGGAGCGGTTCCCACGTTTTCCACTTCGCCTGCTTCAACCAATCTCTGAAAAACTTCCTGAGTCATTACCGTGGGCTGACCAGTGCGAAAGATATAGGCGGTGCGGCTCTGGGCAAGTTTTTGGGGCGGCGGTTCCTCGTCAAACTGATCGACAAAAAACTCCATCCCGAAGAACTCCGTCTTGTCGTCGTAGAGCGCGACAAAGCAATTCCGCGCGTCAACAACGCTGCCTAGTGATCGATGAACACTCTCGAAAAGGGAGTTGAGGTTGGAGGTTTGGCTCACGCTTTCGATGACTTCTGAAATCGCCTGGCGCTCTTTTTCCGCACGCCGGCGCTCGGTGATGTCACGCCCGATGCCTTGCACGCCGAAAGGCTTCCCCTGGTGAAACGTCAGCTGCGAATTTACTTCCAGTGTCACTCTGCGTCCGTCTTTGGCAATGATTTCTATTTCATAGGGGGACGCCGATTTCTCAGATGCCTTCCGTGCAACCATCTTCGTCGCGAATGCGAGGAATTCCGGCGCGATCACTTGCCTTACGTTCAATCGGAGCGACTCAGCGGCGGTATAGCCGGTAACCTTCTCGCAAGCCCTGTTGACTGAGGTGTAATTACCAGCAAGATCGTGGGTGTAGACTATGTCGTTGGCGTTCTCAAATAGGCTCCGGTGGCTTTCTTCACTCTTACGCAAAGCTGATTCGATCTCTTTGCGCTCCGCTTCAATTAGCTTTCGTTCACCGATCTCGTGTTTGAGAGCTGTATTTGCTGTTGTCAGATCAGCAGTTCGCTCCTTAACACCTACCTCCAGCTCACGATGAGCTTTGCGCAAGACGTCCTCCGCCCGCTTGCGTTGGGTGATGCTGCTTAACAGGACTGCATGCGACTTGTACATCGAGCGCATGGTAACCAGTCCACTGAACAGCAATATCGCCAGCACGACGATACCGGCGCCGACAGATAAGACGGCTTTCTTCCGTTCCGAGCGCCGCGCCGTATTCAACACACTCACAAGCTGCGCGAAGAACTTGCTCATTCCGTCAGCGTAAATCCTCTTCTGCGTCTCATACTCGTCGCTGGACAAAATCGCGAGAGCCTTCTCGGCGTTTCCGTCGCGAACCAAAGTGAAGGCCCGGTTTTCCATCTCCACTAATTTCATGTTGGCAGCGTCCATCTCGGCGACCATTTGAGAAGGCGTCAACTTCATGATCTCCTTGATTGCCTCATCCAATTGCGGCTCAAATATGCGGTAACGCTCCTCCCAATGCGGATCTCGCGTGGTCGCAGCCATCCGGGCGGACATGGTCAGGACTTCGTCAAGATGAATAATCTTCTTGCGGAGTTCCCCGGCATGCCAAGCCTGCTCTCTGTTGGTTGTGTCGCGAGTGTATAGGTCGTAAGTGCTCCAGGTTAGCCAGCCTAACACCGCCCCGGTGAAGAAAAACGCGACGATGAATAGCTTGATTGAAAACCGATTGCTCGCGATTGTCGGCTGGTCCCTCAGTAAGGCAGTGGCAACATTTTCGTTGGTGGGAATCTGTAGCTTCATGGTCGATGTTTACCGCATGGCATCCAACTGGCTCGAATCAGGCTGATGTTGCGAAGAAATGACCTTGTTGTGGCGTAGTGGTGAGGTGTAAGACCGCAGAGTGTGTGGATAAGGCTTAGCCTTCCGACTTCGGAGAGTATTCTGCATTTGTTGTGCCGCTATCAAGAACACTTGAGGGCTATCGATCTGACGAACGCCGGCCCATTCGTTTACCAGACTATCGCGTCAACAAAGGCCGGTTCGATACTTTCGTTTACGACCGCGTTATATTCGCTGGCCGCGGATGATGTCTCTGAATTATCCAGGTCATCGGGATTGACTTGCGACATTATCTCAATTACCTGGGGGTCAAACTGTCGCCCTGACCGCTGTAGTAGAAACTGCATCGCCTCATCATGTCGCATCCGAGCCACCGAAGCTTCGGGTTGGATAAGCGAATCGTATTCGTCGGCGACGCGAAGAATGCGCGAAGCAAGTGGAATCTGGTCCGCTTTCAGCCTTCCCGGGGTACCGGTGCCGTCGAAATTTTCCAGATGCAATCTGATGATGTCTTTTACATTTCCCAGCTCAGGAATCGAGGCCAATAGCCTGGCTTCACACTCAGAATGCTCACCAGCTATCTGAGATTGATCATCGGAGCGTCGCCTACTGATGGGTCGATTCCCGAGAAAATTGTTTTCTCCCAGGGCGTGCAATAGAGCGGCAGCCGACAGATCTTTGTTTTCTTCTTCGCTGAGACCCATTCGCTCCGCGATCGCTGTAGCACACCGGCCGACTCTGACGGCATGGTCGTATTCACGCTGGTTTCGGCTTCTCAGCATATCGGCCAACCCACTTACGACCGCCATCTTTGTCTCTTTTAACATTCTGAGAAGCCGGTCGTTTGCCGACACCAGCGAATTGCGTTTCTTATTGTTCTCGTAATGCTCGCAGGCGCGGCTGATTTTTAATTTGAGGTCGTCGTTATTCCAGGGCTTAGTAAAATACATATAGACCAGCCCGCAATTGATGGCTTCGACGAGTGCTTCTACGTCTGTGTAGCCGGTCAGGAGAATGCGGACCATGTGTGGACGTAGTTGGGCGGTCCGCTTTAAGAGCTCGATGCCTGTCATCTCGGCCATTCGCTGGTCTGTAATCAAAATGGCCACATCATGATGCTCAAGCAAGCGAATTGCCTCGGGGCCTGATGAAGCGGTTAAGCATTCATACTCGTCGGCAAAGAGCCTCTCGAGCAGCCGCAGATTGGGCATCTCATCGTCAACAATCAGCAATTTGTATGTCATGGAAAAACCTCCGGAAACTATTCTTTGTTTCAAACGCAATCAGATTCATTTTCGCTTGTGGGGATCCGAACCGTAAAAGTTGTCCCGGCGCCAACCTGGCTTTCGACTTGAATCGTTCCGCCGTGCCGCTCGATAATGCCGTAAGAGATCGAAAGACCAAGGCCGGTACCCTCGCCGACCGGTTTCGTCGTAAAGAATGGATCAAAAATTCTGGACAGTTGATCTTCGGGAATGCCGGCGCCGGTATCGCTAATCGCCACGCTGACCGAACCGTGTTCGAGTTTGGTCGAAATGCCTACTTCGCCCTGCTCGGGAATTGCTTGCGCGGCATTGACGAGCAGGTTCATCCAGACCTGATTCAGTTGGCCGGCATAACAGCTAATGGGCGGCAAATCGCCGTAGTCGCGACGAAGGGTGACTTGGCCGCCACTGAAATAACGAGAAAGCAACCTCACGGTTGAGTCGATGCCGCTATGAATGTCGACCTTCTTAAGCTCGGCTTCATCAAGCCGCGAGAAGAGGCGAAGGTTCTTAACGACGTCACATATACGTTCTGCGCCTTCACGGCAATCAGCGAGGATTGAATTGAGATCGCCCACCAGTCGTTCATACTTGATCTTAGCTTTCAGGGAATTAACTGACTGCATGGCCTCTTCGGGCAAAGTAGCTTTGTCGTAAACGCCAAGGAGACTCTGGAGTTGGGACAGGTAATCACCGAGGAGATCCATGTTGCCGTAAATAAAACCGGCGGGGTTGTTAAGCTCGTGAGCTATACCCGCGGAAAGTTGGCCCAAACTGGCCATCTTCTCAGTGTGCACAAGCTGAGCTTGAAGACGCTCAAGCTCGGTCTTGCTCTTCGCCAGTTCGATATTCTGATTCTCAAGATGGGCTTTATAGGTTCTGGCGGTGCGCTGCAAATTCCTGCGCTCAAGGGCGTGCTCTACTGAAAGCGTCACGACATCCAATTCACAGGGCTTAATGAGATAATCAAACGCTCCAACCCGCAGCGCGTCGCGCACGCGTTGGGGTCGATCCACTCCTGACACCATGATCACCGCGGTATCTGCGTAGCGAGCTTTTATCTCGCGCAAGAGCTCGACCCCGTTTCGGCCCGGCATCATCATGTCAGAGATGACGAGGGCATAGGTGTCATCAGCGAGAATGGCCAGGGCCTCATCCGCCGAAGCAGCCGTCTTGCACTCATAACTTTGATCGCGCAGCCACGCTGCAAACAGCTCCCGGATGCCGGCTTCGTCGTCAACGATCAGTATCCGCCGATCCGAGACTTGTTCCTCATATTCAGCCAGAGCCGAGGCACAGTCGTCAGCAGCCGGAGGGAGGCTGGGATGCAGTGGAACTGCCGAATAGGTAGTTGCTTCAATCATGGTGGCTTCGCTGGCCGATTAATTTGAAAGGGGAGGAACTCGTTGGCGGGTTAGCTCAGTAAAAGGTCTCGCAATATGAAAGGCTGGACCTTAGCCCGTGGGCTTTAAGGAACATGATGCGATGGATCGCCCCGGACTTTTGTCACACGATGGCCATCACAGGCTTTCATGTTCCGGCAGGACCTTGGCTCGCACAGATCGTGCCATCGCTTATAAAGAGAATAACGTACGACCAGGACTCGGTGAGTTGTGTTGTAGCAGGAAACTGTTTGTGGTTTCGTAAGCGTGACGAATTTTCACTTCATTTCCTTCGAGCGCAGCATAAGGATGGACCGGTTCGGTAAGACTTCGGGATTGCCAGGGACCGTCTTTAGGCAGCCCCGCTGAAGTGGTGGCTATACCCTGGATTTCTATTGTTCTTCCGTCTTGATTGATCGGATGCGTGTTGATTCCCACTTTTAAGTTGCTGCCAAACTTAGTAACTAGTTCAATCTCATCGCGCATTTGGGTTTGCGCATCCAAAGTTCTCGCGATCATCTTCTCCACCAGAATCCTGTATTCCTGATCAACGAGCTGCCAGATGTTCATCTCCAAAATTTCCGACTGGGAATATCCAGTCAGTTGCGCTCCAGTACAATTCATCGACGTAAAGTTGCCTTTAAGGTCGTGCGTATAGACGATCTCATTCGCATTTTCGAGTAGCGCGAGATAACGGCGTTCGCGTTGATTTTGCAGCGAAATGTTACGCGCCTGCTCAACGACACAACAGAGTGAATATTCGATTCCGGAGATGCTGAGTTCCTCCCGGATCAAGCAATCAGCAACGCCGCTTCGGATCGCCCGGAGAGCTTCGCTGGCATCATTGGAAGTGATCAACACTATTGGCGCGGTGCATCCCAAGCTACGTGCTTGAGCGAAAAGCTTGAGTCCCTTGTCGAGCGCCGAATCAATCAGGCAGACGTCATATGTCTTACTGCGAAATCCATCCCGAATCTCGCGGTAACTGTTCACGCAGGTTAGCTTGAAGTCGCTACCCGCCACTGACAGTAGTTCGCGAATACTTCGAGGATTTTTAAGGACGTGGTCAACCAGAAGAACCGAGATCATAAATTTCTCCCGCAAGGCCCTTTTGCAATCAGGTCTCCATTCGAGAGGCTTGGGACGAGCGACAGGACTCTAAGCTCGAAAAGCGAGGTGTAAACTATGTATTGAAGCAATGTAATATTTGCGAAGCCGATTAATAACCTCTTAAAGAACCGGAGGCGAAAGACCGGAAATGCAACTTTTCGCCCGGGCCAAAAGCCTCACCTGGAACTGGCGGACGCTACATTCAACTTCGGTAATCAGCAACGCCATTACGGAACCGATCGCGGTAGCGCCGGATCATGGAGTCAACTTTCTATAACGGCAGGTAATACGAGGATTCACGGAAACTTGATTCTTTGCAAGAGGGCAACAAGGTTTATCCAATTTGCTCTATTCCTTGCTGCTGCGCGCGGTGCCGCAATTTATTTGATACTGAAGTTGACCTAGTATCCGACGCTACCGCGCTCGGTTCTGTGCGCAACCGGCGTAGTTAACTCTAAACTGACCCGCTACTACTTCTTGACGGCATAGGGTTTGCGAATGCGACGGCGGCTTCAAACCGCTACGACGATGTAGCTCAATCGTCAGGGAAAAAGGCAAACATTATTTCTCTGTGAGGACAGGCAGGAATGCCTGTCTACAATCCCAGAACCAGCCCTGATTCTGGAGACTCTAAAAGGCCCCCTCAACTGAGCCGAAGAGTCAAAGCAGTCATACACAAAATTGATCCCGCATCGGTCCCATGAGGTCAGTACCACCTCGCGGGTAGCAGGTGGGTCCGTTGAATTAATGCTCAATCAGACTCAATTCCATTCCTAATCACCGGGCTAAATCCGCTGCTAATGAGATATCTCCGCCTTTCCCATGAATCAACTTGATACCGAGGTAGCTTCTAATGTTTCACAGCCCACTCGCAGTCACTAACCGCTTCTTCCCGATCTCCGCGCTCGTTGTCGCTTTGATCATCGGATCCCTCGAACTGAGCGTGTTGATACCCGTAGCGAACCCTGCGCTGGTCGAGGCCGCAAGCCTTTCGGAGAGCGGAGAGTTTTCGGCGAGCGAATCAATTTCTATTTACCGCTGGAATCTCGGCGACGATGACTTGCCTCTGGTCAGTTTGCCCAACCATATCCGGGAAAATCTGGACCTTTCGCTCACGTATGCGATGGGCGACTTTCAGTTTCCACTCTTTCAGTCTCTGTATTTCAATGAGCGCGTCGGCAAATATATTCTGATGGTAATTCCTAATCGCGGACGCCAGGCCCGGTTCATAGATCTGGATTCAGTTGAAGGCTCGGGTCAGTTTGAAACAAAAGACGATTCGGGGTTGCGCCTTGCTGACAAAGGCAAACTCAAATTGCTAAGCACCAGCGACGGAACTGTCTATACCTTTGCGCCTTTTGAGGATGGTGAGCTTCATTGCAGCCAGATCAACGATCGCGCCGGGCTCGTCATCAATCTTAAATACACGAACGATTCTTCCATTGACACTATTTCCGACTCGTCAGGCAGGACAATCAGGTTCAGTTACACAAACGACTACGTGAGTGCGGTTACTCAAACCTGGGGAGCAGAGCTGGCAAAGTTAACAAAGACCTGGACCATCGATGAACGTCTTACAACCGGGCCAACGGTCGATCGTGGGGCTCTGCGATCGGGGGAGTCAAAACACATTCCGACAAATGCGATCAAGCCACTCTACACCGATGAGATGGCCGCTTCAGATTGGCTGCTGGCCAACATATTCGGAGGATCGGGAGCCGTAGCCGCGGCTAATGGCTTCGAGCCAGGAGGGTTGGCCAGCCAATATCCCTTATACCGTGGCGACTTGATTGGTGAACACGGCAGAGTACTACGCGGGCATCTGTCCTATGCTATGCACCTCTACGGTAGTGAAGACGGGACGCGCCAAACAGAACTGTATGTTCCCATGGGTTTCATTTCAAACAGCAGTGAACCTACGCCCACCGATGCTGCTGTAACATTTTATTATCCTAAACTGGGCAACCTTACAGATGTCACCCTGGCGGTATTTCACGTCGCCAATTTTCATCTAAGTTATGAAGGTGAACGCGTGCGGATCGGAAACATCGGTGGTCCAGGTGGTTCGATAGGCTCGTACAGGCATGCTCACATTGAATTCTATCGTGGCGACACGGGGCTACCTTCGGCGGCCGCGCGGGTGAAACTAAGAATTGACCCGGTCACTGCCTTCGCATCGACGTCCGATATCGTCGTACGATCCAAATCAGCCGCGCACATTCGACCTTAACGGGGCTCTGCTTTTCGTTTCTTATCGAGGACCGTGCGAGCGACGGCTAGTGCGGCCACCGAGCGCGGCGACTCGCCCGTAAAACTCCTGGGCAATTCGACGGCGCGATTGAGGTCTTCCTGGGCCAGCGCGGTAAACAGGCCGGCCAGGTCGAAGCTTTCGACGTTGAAATTATTGGTCATTGCTCCACCCCCTTTGAACTCGACACGCAGCGTTAGCTCACAATCCTCGCCGCTGAATTCCGTCAGGGAGTTTGCGGCTTTAATGACCTCAGCCATCATCTCCCAGGCCCGAGCGCTGTCAACTTTCTGAAATTGCGTGACGACGGCCACGAGCGTGCGCACCCGATCGGGCGAGCCCTGGTCTATGCGGCGTGCCTCGGCCAGAGCCATGTCGAGAACTTGAGTGGCGCGGTCCCGATCGGTCTTCGCAAGCAGGCCTCCGATTTCGGCCAATCCCCAGGCGCGCTGCACATTCGTCAACTCCTGGCTGCGCGCGAAACTCAATGCCTCGTCAGCGTTCTTTGCCCTGATGGCGTTGCGCATGGCTTCGAAGGCCAGGAAACGTGCAGCTGCTTCCGCGTGTCGGAGTTTTCTATTTTATCGGCCAGCTCACGCGCCCTATCATTGTCCTTATTTGAAGCAGCCATGGCGGCCTGGAAGTAGACACGGTCGCGCTCGTCCGCGGTCTTCGCACGTTGGAGCCGGTCGAGAGCTTCTTGCACGCGGTCTTTGTTTGATTCTTCAGGAACGATTCCGCGCGTGAAAAGCTGGTCGTCCATTTGTCGCATGCGTTCCGGGGCATCGTTTGCCAGGATGGCGAGCCGAGCGCGTAAGGCCGGCGCCTGGTCCATTCCAAACCTCTCAAAGAGTGGCAGCATCCGAGCGGTGACAACGTAAGCCCCGAGTCGTCCTGATGACGACAGGTCTGGTTCCGCGACAGGGCCGAGCAGGACGCTGGCGGCCGTGCGGAAAAACGCGTTGCGCAACGCAGGCGTAATGTTCGCCGGCGGCGCATTATTGTCGTTCCAACGGCGCGTATGGCTGTTTCCGTCGGGACGCACTGTGATGTACATGTAAGGCATGAAGACGTAGGAAGAGAGCAGGGAAATCGTGTTGGCGTCCGAGACTGGATCACTTGCCGCGCGCGCGAGCAGCGAGAGGTAGCGCTCGTCCGCGGCGGCCGGGTTCTTTTCGTGCAAGATGTCCAGGATGTTCATTCCAAAAGTGTTGACTGGATAGAGTGCCGAATCGGCGAATTGAAGGGCGCGATCCACGTCTCCATCTTCGAGTAGTTGGCGCGCGAGACTCAGACGCTGGGCCATCGGCGGCGGCGGGTCATCAGGATTGATACGTGGGGTGGCCTGGCTGACCGTATCCTGAATTGGCGCCTTGGCAGCCTCCTGCTTTCTTGCTTCGTCGAGTTTCCGAAGGAATTCTTCACCCAACTCCCGGTCATGTCGCGCGGCAAGCCGCAAAACTTCCCGGCGCACACTCGGCTGCTGCCGGCTGGCCGTGCTCCCACGAGCAGCGGCCTGGTTTCGCCGTTCCTCTTCTGATCGACGCGCATTCTCATCGTCGGCCGCTTCCGCAGAATCCCACGCCCTGCGAAACAACCCGCGCGCATTTTCCTGGTCCATTTCCCACAGTGCGTCGGCTGAGCGTGCCTGCACACGTGCACGCAACATCAGATCACGAAAGCTGCGGGCTTCGTCGGTGAGCGAGCTTACCAGCGAAATGGCCATCGTCCGCCGTGCCTCGGCCAGCACGTCGGCGTCGCGGACGGCAGTCTTCGCGGTGGGCTTTTTAGAGGCGGGAGGCTGTGCGCCGGCCAGAAGATGAAAAGCGGCGACGCAAAGAGCTGCGGTGAAAACTCTTGCGCAGGAAGTCAATATCGAGTGATTCTTTCCCAAATGCATTAGCGGCTAACCGGGCGTGCTTGTTTGTAAATAACATGAGTATTTCCTGGGAAAAAGTGCGGAGTCAAAAGAAAATGACCGACTTGATGGGCGTGATTCTACTCTCTTTGTTGCGCTCTCTCAATGATTCGATTGGTAGTACAGACACTCCTGTCGGTTCTCTGTAAGACAGAACTCTTCTGGGTGGAGCGCCCGAAGTGGGAATTGACGTTGCGTAAGGCGGGCGGAAAATAAAGACGGGCGCGGAGGCCGCGCCCGTTTCTTATTTGGTGTGACTAGCTCGGCAGCTAGTACTTGCGGGGCTATCTACTTGGACTATTATCTTTAGTCGCCTCGTAGATTGCCACGCCAGTTACGACACCAGCGACGGTCAATATTACTGCCCACCATCCTGCTGATAGGCCGCTTGCCTGTTGACCAATTTGACTGGCGCCAGCGATGAAACAAACGTTCGCCCTGCGCCGCGACTCTGTTTTAGTAGACACTCCGTCTGGGGTATCAACCTGACCGTTAACACCCTTCTTGGTACGCAGTTTGGTACAACCACGTCTGAGGTTCACCTTTACTACGTTTCCATTATGGTCAAATTCAAGTGTCAACTCTGAATTCGGTGCTATTTCCAGGTCACCGAGAGAGCCAAGGTTGATGGTAGCGCTAACGTTGGCGGGAGTCTCGATCGTTGCCCCTGTCAGAATGGTCGCACCACCTACCGCACTGGCTCCATTCAGGGTAATCGGCTGGTTGCGTGTGGTCGTCAACTGGGCGATGAATTGCGCTTGCGGAGGGATAACTCCGGCTACGCCATTCTCACCTTCCGCGACCTCGTTAACCACGGTACCCGACGTTAACTCGGCCAGGCCCCTTTCCGTTCCTAAAATCGTACTGACGTTTTCAGTATTGACGTTAAAGGAAGTGGCCTGACTTCCATCAACACTCACGTCGCCATCTTTGGTAGCGATCTTTGCCGCAACACCTGCGGGCGTCGAAACACGGCCGCGACCGGAATTCATCGTGCCGGTGATACCGTTGTCTGCGAGTGTAAGATTGAGGCTGCTGTTTTCCAGCAACTCGATTCTTCCCAGCCTGCCAAGACTCAGGATGGCGCTGCTGTCTTTCCCAGTGACGATGGTACTGTCTGAAAAGAACGTACCGCCGGAAGTAACTTTCTGACCGTCGACCGTCACCTCGCCCACCACCGACAATCGTCCTGTTCGCACCGTCGGCGTGGCGGTTATGACAATCGAGTAGACCATAAGAATAGCTGCTGCCACCCATAGGGAGACGAACTTACGAACCACGGTATTGCTGATCATTTTTATACTTTCCTCCGTTTAACTGAAGAAGCCCGATGCGGACTTGTGCGGGTTGGCATCGCGCGAAAATTTGGATCTGTCCTATCCAGCCTAACCCTTTTCTCGCAAATTCACCTTTTAGGCCAGCGGCGGGAAAGTAACACGCCACGGGGCTCATGTCTAGCGATATCCGTAGAAAATCCTTGAATAATCAACTCGTGGCGCCGCTTTCGGCGCGTTTTTAATTTGTGACTTTGGCTCCCGTCCCAGACCCCGTCATCTTTTGAGGAGGGGTGATAAGATCCGCACCGAACGCAACTTCTGGAAGCAAGGTAGGCCAGGTCAAGCGCTGAATTTCTGAACGAGTCCTAACGTCAGAACTGACCTGCCAGGCATGGTTAGTTAAGCATCTTATCCGCCAAGATAAAAATGAGGTGGTTTCTTCCCATCAGACTTCCTCAGGCATCTACTGCCGTTGGCTGCCCAGTTGCTTCAGCAATTCGCTCACGGCCGCTTCGAGTTGGCTGTCGCGGTCAACGTTACTCTCGCCGACGGGCCGGGCGACGGGAATATCGACCGGCCGCGGGTTCATCTCCATCTGCGTGCCGTCATTGGCCACAATCCGGTTAAACGGCAAACGCAGATTCGAGCCGTCGATTAGCTGGACACCCGAGGTATAGATGATCCACCCGGCCGTTGGCTCGCCCACCACTTTGCCGAGTTTGAGGAAGCGATAGCCTTCCGTGAAGTCTTCGCCGTCGGAAAGTGTGTGCCGGTTTGTTACCAGGATTGTCGGCACCTCCAATGCGCGCTGTCCCAACACAGTGCGCGACGGCGACGTCGCAAAACCACGCGGTGTCATCGTGAAATAACTGCGCCGCGTAAAGACGTCGATGGCATACACGTTAACAAAACCACCGTTGTTGTTTCGCATATCCACGACCACCCCATCGCGCCGCTGATTCTCGGCATCCAGATCCATGTACAGTTGGGTGAGCGATCCGGTCCCCATATCCGGCATGTGTACGTAGCCGAGCCGTCCATTACTGATTCGGGCCACGTAGGCGCGATTGTCCTCGATCCATCGACGATAAAACAGCCCGCGCTCTGTTCCGCCGTTGACCGGCCTCACGACGACGTCGCGCTTCGGCGCTCCATCCGCCGACGAGGCAACGCTGAGCACGACGCGCCGGTTGATCTTGTAGGCTAGCAATTGATCCAGATTTGTTCGAGCGCTAATCGGTGCGCCGTCGACGGCAAGGAGATATTCGCCAGGCTTAATGTCGCCAACTGCCGCCGGCGTCAAGGGAATAACCTCGGTGATCCGGAGTGCGCCTTTGTTCTCGTACTCCTCGCGATCAAAGCGCAAACCCAGCCGGCCGATGGCTGGTGGTTGAGCGGCGCTCTGCGGCGCGCTGATGCCAAGATGCGAGGCGTTTAGTTCACCCAGCATCAACGAAATGATGCGACGGAGTTCATCAGACGTTCGCGAGCCAGCGGCCACCGGAGTGTATTCGGTGCGGACTTCGTTCCAGTTCGCGCCGTTAAATGCCGCATCGAAAAAGTTGTCGCGAATGTAGGTCCACGCTTGCCGAAATACCTCAAGCTTTTCGCGCGAAAAGTCGACGTCCATCTCGGCCGCCACCGCCAGTGGACGAGACTGGCGACTTTCCATCTGAATGATGTTGATCCGGCCCTGTTCGAGGTAGTAGATCTCTTTGCTGTCCGGCGAGAACTGCGCGTCACTCTTCCCGCCCGCAGTGGAAGTTAGCTGCCGCGCTACGAATGGATCACGGGACAACTCGTCGAGAGGAAAGATGTAGAGATTGGATTGGTTCGCGACTGAGGCAATCATCAGAACCCATTTCCCATCGGGGCTAATCGTCTGATATCGAACATCAATTCCCACCGGCAACAGACTAAGCCGCTGCCGGATCTCTTCGAAGGTGATCTGGACCGGCTTTGGCGCCGGTTTCGTTTTCGCATCACCTGTGGGTGTAGCAGACGGTGCCGGCGTTGGTGTTGGCTGCGGCTCGTTTGTCTCCGGCTGCCTGAGAGTCGTGGTGATATTTTTTGGCGTCTCTTCCTTGAAGAGATCGCGGAATTGATCTTCGCGGAGCTTGGGCGTGCGCGGAACCAGGTCAATGCGAGCGAGCTGCGCAGTCTCAGTGCGCTGGCCAGTATCGAAAAGCAGAAAGCTCCCGTCCGGACTCCAGGAAACGGTGTTGCTCCCAACATTCGCCAGAAAACTGGCCGGGCGGCTTTCTCCACCCGCAGCTGGAACCACGTAGACGTTGCGAAATAGTTTTTCACCAATCGGCATGTAAGCGATCCATTTGCTATCAGGTGACCAAACGAACGGACGGTCTGAGATTAGCGGCGGTCTCTGCAGACTGGCGCGCGCGATGCTGCGCTCTTTTTTAGTTTCGACATCGATTACGCGAATCTCTTCGCCGGCTCGCCCAAAGGCAATCATCTTCCCGTCCGGTGAAAACTGTGGCGTGTCGTCACTTGCCGTTTCCCGCGTGAGCTGGGTTTCGCTGTTGGTGGCGAACTCGTAAAGAAACAGATGCGTGGCGCCATCTCGATCCGACACATAAACAAGCCGCCGGCTGTCGATGGACCAGGCCACGTGCGATTCTTCCGCCGGCGTGAGGGTCACCCGCGCCGCGTCACCTCCGTCGGTCGTCGATGCCGCGAAGATCTCGCCCCGCACTATGAATGCGATCTTCTTGCCGTCCGGGGCCAGCGAGATCTCCGAAATCTGATCCGTTAGCCGCAGGTGTTCAACCGCGGGGCCGACAGATGCGCCGCGTCGTGTGATGGTCACCGCGCTGGGGCGGCCGCTGGTTAAATCGAGTTTCCAAACCTGGAAATTGCGTTCGAATACGATCGTTCGCCCGTCATTGCCGATGCTTGGCCACAGCACACGACCATCCTTGAATTGAGTTACGGGGCGAGATCGGCCTCCCAATTCCCGGGCCCAAACATTTTGCGCACCGCTGCGATCAGAAACGTAGTAGACAGTGCGGCCGTCTTTGCTCCACATGGGCCAGACTTCTTTCGCCTCGCCTTCGCTGATTTGTTCATAAGCCGGTTTTGTGCCGGAGCGCATCAGCCAGATCTCGCTCTCGTCGATATGGCTGTGGCCCTTGCGCCACCACTGTGCCAATCCAAAGCCGTGGCCGGTGAAAGCGATCGTGCGACCGTCGGGCGATGGAGCGCTGAAATATTCGTTGGTGTAGAGATCGGCGCTGACCTGCATCGGCGTTCCGCCATCGGCACTGACGCGAAAGATGTCACTCATGCCGCCGGTGTCGCGGCTATTTGACGAAAAGTAGATCCAACGCCCATCAGCCGACCACCCATCGAGTTGATCGTTGCTGTCGTCAAACGTAACGCGTTTAAGATCGCCGGTGTCCAGCGCCAGCAGATAGATATCGCCATTGCCGGTACGACTCGAGATAAAAGCCAACCGACGGCCGTCGAGCGAATAGAGCGGCCTTGATTCGTTTGCCGAATGCGACACAAGCAGACGCGCCTCGCCGCCCGTCGCCGCCACGGTCCAGACGTCGCCGCCTGAGACGAAGGCGATCTCTGAACCGTCCGGTGAAATCGCCGGCTCGGTGAAGTAAGGCTGCGATTTTTGCGCCGGCTGTCCAGACGCGATTGATGAGAAGGCAATCAATACGAAACAAAGGCTGAGGATGAAAGACTGTCTCGGTGTACGCATACGATCAATCATTGATGGTCGTCCTTTTTTAAGTTAGCTTCAGAAGAAATGGCAGCGACTTTTAGGTAGCTTCAGAAGAACTCGCAGCGGCCGCAAACAGGCCCGCATACTACATCATTTTTCGTCCCTTGCAAGAAGTGGTTAAGGAAGGCCGAGGCAAAACAAACCGGTCACCAAATCGGTGGCTGTACTTGTGGAAAACGCCTGAAGGTTACGTCACAATCCAGGTCACAAAAGACTAAAGGCCACTCTCGCGAGCGGCCTTTCTTTCACTTGTTAAAAAGTTTTGGCTCCCCGCAGTGGACACTCTTCGCAACCTGTTCGCGGCTCCTACCATTGACCTAAAGATGACCTTTGAACTTCTGCGGCAAGGTTCGCTAACCGGCTAATACGCCAAGCCTATTCCTTGAGTGCGTCTAATTTTCTCCATGATGGCGTCGTGTTCTGTCAGGTACTCGTAATGGGACTCCACGTCCGCCAAATTATCATTGTCAACCTGCAACGCCTCTGTGGGGTACTTCCTCATTCGCCTTCGCAATAGCTTTGTTTATGCTCTTGCCCCTGCGCAGCCAGCGGACGACTTCATGGTCATATTTCTGCTCGGCGGGCGTCCGCTCCCCAATGATTTCGTTAGCTCGCTCAAGGTATTGCTTCAGAATATCCACGCGATTTCGCTTCGCCTCGATTCAGCTAAGGAAAAAAGCGGGAGATTGCGTCTCATGCACAATTTTTCGGCCGCATCCGCCCTCACTTTCTGTGTAACTGAATCACATTCGCCGAAGCGTTGTCGGCACCCTGAGAGCTATTAGCGCGACGCAGCAATCCGGGAGCGACGTTCCACTGCTCCCCGCTTTCAGTGATAACTGTAACGGTCTTTTGTTGTAGCGCGTGAGCATACCAACCTGAAGAGGCCGACCTTCCGGCTGAAACGAAACACGATCGCCAATACTGAACTCCAGCATTTGGGAATGTGCACGCATGTGCCTCAAGAATTTCAACCGCTCGACAACGCGGTTGTTGAGATCAATCAGTTCGGCTTCAGTAAGCCCGTCGATGTCAATCCTCATGATTGCTCAAGATCTCACAGATGTGTTTGTTATTTCAAACCGGATGGAATCAATCGAGAGGCGCGGAATATTGTGAGAATGCGAATCACTTCGCCAGCTCGATAAACAATCCGGTAGGGTGGTTTGATAAGTTCGCGAAGATCCTCGCGTGGACGCTCCGGTACGTGTCGGCCCATCAACGGGAATCGTTCCAGTCGGTCGATCGCCGCCAGGATATCTTCGACGATAACCTGAGCGTAGTGCGGCGAGTCGCGTCCAATGAAATCGTAAATGGCTTGAAATCGTCTGCTGCTTGCGGCGTCCAACGAACTTCAGTCACCTGAGGAACCTGGCTTTGATTTCATCATGTGAGATTGTCTCGTCGAATTCAGACTGCTCAAGGCCTCGTTCAATCTTCGCGAGAAAATAGAGCCGCTCCATCGCGTCTTCCACCGTCGCGTCTTCAGGGAGATCTTGAATCGCGCGGACGATCTCACTCTTAACTTGTGGTGTTTCCATAGTGCTGCTGACTCTCAATTCGTTGTTGAACCTCTTCAGCCTTCTGCTCGCGTCGAGCCAAGTACTCCTCGACCTCGTTCGGATGGCGTAAATAGTAGGCAACGACAGCGTAAACGTCTGGAAGTGCGAGCGTAGAGTATCGCTGCACGATTGTCTCCGGCGTGGCGCCGTCCTGGAACGCGCGAACGACTATTTCCAGCAGAACACGCGAATCGCCGACGCGCAGAGCGCCGGTCGCATCTTCACTTAGTGGGGGCGCTTCAGTTTGAACGTTGAAAGCCACAGCGCGGTCCTCCTATTCGCTTCGGCGCTCCGTAGAGGTAATGGTCAAGATTAATCGAGCCGTCGGTAGGTACGTTCTCCCATGTGTCTGCGGGTAAACCAGCGTTGACCTCTTCAACGATCTTCCAAATAGGTGTGCGGTCCACATCTGTTCCTTGCGGTTCAGAACCAGCCTCACTGGCAAGAGTATCAAGGAGTCTTAGCGCTTCCTGTTGTTTGTTGGGCGGCAGCGCTCGCACCTTCTCAATCAGTTGATCTTCCAGGTTTGTAGCCATGATCCTTCTCCTGTTTCGTGAAAGGGCAGCCCTCAGGGTTGGTCGAGTATAGCATTGTAAAGGTACCTCTTCATTCACCCATAATGGACGCCGAAGCTCAACAACCGCAGGCCTAGAGAACTCGACGCCGCTCGGCTTTACTTACGAGCAAAGTTGCAGAGATGGTAAACTGAGGCATCGGAGCGAGTCAGAGAGAGGCTAGGACATGGCAACATTAGAGCAAATAATCGAAGAAGCAAGAAAACTCCCGCTTGAAGAACAACGCCGGTTACGTGATGCTCTCGAAACGCTTGACTCGAACGGCGAAGGGCAGCCTGCCAACGATGAACCGTCGCCCCAGAAACTACAATCCCTGCAGGGCAGCAATGGGGGCGAACAGATCCGCCAGCGGCGCTTGGGGTGGTTGAAGTCTCATCGCGAAGAGTACGGCGGGCAATACGTCGCACTAGACGGTGATCAACTTCTCGCCGTTGGTCCAAACTACCGTATCGCGAGAGAGAAAGCGCTGGCAGCCGGCAAGCCGACCGCCTTCGTCACTTACTTGTCTAAGCCCGACGAAATAGCGGAGATGGGCGGTTGGGCGTGAGGTATCAACTTTCCTTCACGGAGTTGGTTAATTATGACCCCGGCCGGCCGAGCATCACCGTTCCTGTTACTCTGAGTGTTAGCCAAACGCGAGTCGACTGCGACGCAAAAGTAGATACTGGCTCTTCCAATTGCATCTTTGCCCGCAATGTCGGGGAAGAATTGGGACTCGATATCGAGAGCGGTCTGCGTCTGCTCGTTGGTACAGTAACCGGCAACTTCGTGGCTTACTTGCACGAAGTAAATCTATCGCTCTCCACTTTTGAGTTTAGCGGCCTAGTCGGCTTCGCTGAGGACAGGGAATTTCGGCGCAATGTATTAGGCCGACGTGGCTTCATTGAGCAAGTGACTCTTGGTCTGGTCGATTACGAAGGCAAGCTGTATCTGAGCGGCTATTGATGCAGAATTGTATCTGCCGTATGATTCAACACATGAATACGAAGGCACAACATTACAGTTCATTGGTTGGACAGTTCTGTCGAACCTCTGACGGCGAGCGCGTACAAGTTCAACGAGTCGGCGAAGGCATGGGACGAGTATTGGCGACTGTGCGACGGATCGAAGGACCTGAGAGAGGCACGCTCCTCAGCTATGTGGTCAACAGACTTCACCCGTTGGGTTTCGAGATCCCGAAAAACGAAACTGACCAGCCCGTCAAGAGCTGACATATTCCGGCTTGGCTGAGACCACCAAGAAAGGGGCCCCCTTCCTCAAAAGAAAAACCCCGCAAACGCTAAGGGTGCGATTCCGTCGTTAGATGTTTAGAGGAATCGAGATTGAAGATTCAGAGCATACAGGTTCCAAAAGCCAAGTTAGATAAGATCCCCGAGCTTGATCGCGTGTTCTATTTTCTTATGGGACACTTGCGCAACGAAGTCATGGTGCTGGTAAAGCTCCTTGGCTGGTCGAGCAATACTGCTACAGATAATGCGGGAGAATACCTAGTCGCAAACAAAAGGTTCTATGAAGAGGTGATGAAAGTGTCGTTGCAATTCATTGATTTCTGCGATGGGTGCTTGGAATATGAACCCATCATAAATCTCCCCTTTGGTATCAGGATAAACTCCATCCCGAGACTGTTAATTATTGATTTGGCCAACTGCAAGTCTTCCGCCAGCTCTCTTAAGTGCTGCCACGGATCATATTGAATCGGACTAGGTTGCGGAGCGGGTTGCGCCTTTTCTAGGCCGTCTGTGGCTTCTTCTCGGTCCAGAGGATTTTTAGCGTCTGCAGCTTTTCCAGCCGAGAGAGCAGTCTTGCCAGCCTGTAGATCCTGCGCAAACCGGATGACGTAAGGCCTCATCGCCGCCATCTTTTCGGGAGGAAAACCCTTGTCTTCCTTCAGGTAGCGCATTAGAGCGCGCAAACTGTCGCCGGTGCTCTTTCCCTCCAGAATGAAATCTGCTACGCCGGCAATGAAGAAGGGTTTAACTTTGGCGTAGGTATCGTCGTCGAAAGCAGGAAACGAAGGCGGCCTGTTAGCTATGTAGTCCAGACCCCGCCGGACGAGATTGGTGGACCGAGGACTTAGTGCCCGGTTTTCTGAAATGATTAAGCCGCTGCTTTTCTCATTCTCGTGGCTCACAGGCTCAACCTCGTTCGAAGAGTCTCTTCCAATCGTTGCCGCGCTTCGTTGATTTGTTCTTCAGCCTTCGCGGCCATCTCGGCAAGCATATCTAGTCCTTCGTTTTCAGCTTCGGTAACTCTTGAACGAAGTAGGTAAAGGTCAGATTGTTCGAGCGATCCGATCTCTTGCTCAATCGCCATTAGCCGTTGCTCGATGAGAGCAATCTTGCGAATGGCGCGGATAAGCTCTGCGCCAATACCTTCGCCTTTGACGGATTCGGGACTGCTTTCCCCTTGAGTCAAAACATCACGCAGAGCTTTTTCGTCGCCTTCTTCATATGCCTTGTTCACCCTCGCCATCAGACTGTGACACCGCGCCTTCTCGCCTTCATCCAAAACCGTATCGGGATGAACAAGCCGGGCCAACTCTCGATACAACTTCTTCAGGGTTTCAGAAGGAGTGAATTTGCGTGATGGTTCCTGTTCGCTTACTGACTCTGTTGCCTGTTCAGATTCTTCAGCTTGAGCGCGTGCATGTGCAGCCTGTGCGCGGGCTTTTTCGTCATTCGGCTTGAGCTCGGCCACCGCTTCGGCTATCTGCGCTTCGATGTCATCGAGTTCGGTATAGCGGACGCCAACAATTCTGAGATATCGCGCTTCAAAGTCCCGCAGCTCTGCTTGCAGCGTAGCCAATTCAAGCTTTCGTTGCGCGAGGATTGCTTCGAGCGGGGCAAGTTCGGCACGCTTCTTCGCCAGCTCACTTTCTTCGGGAGATGGCCGCTTGAATGGAAGAGCCTTTGTCGCTGCCGGATCGAACGTAGCTAACGCGGCCAGATCGTTCCAGAACTCAGCGGCCGAGCCATATCTCTCACCAACTTCGTGAGCGGTTGCCCGCCTCAGAACTTTCACACACTCCTGTGCCCAGGGCTGCGCGGCGGCGGAAGATGGAAGGGCGGTGATCGTCGTTCCCGCGAACTCCAGAGGGACCTTGCCGCACAATACCGTGAAGCAACTTTTCGCAAGCGCATAAATATCAGCAGACTCGGTGAGTTTTCCAAATTCGTCGGTAGTCAGGCTCGGCGAATGTTCGGGAGCTGAATAGGTTGGCGTGCCAACGCGCGTAATAGGCGAGTATTCCGCGGCGTTCGTCTTCGCGACGCCGAAATCCGCGACCTTGATTGTGCGCCAGTCGGCGCTCAGCAGCAGATTCTCTGGTTTGAGATCGCGATGGATGACACCGCAAGCATGTGCGTGGGCAAGCCCGTCGCAAATCTGCTTGAAGTAGTAAAGCGTCGCAGCAAGACCTAGCTTCCGTTCCGGACGATCGCGAGCAACAAACACCTCAGCGTAACTGCCGGAGTTAATCCGACCTTTGATCTCATAGCGATCCTTGAGGACTGCTCACTGTAGGTTCAGTTCAAACATTGCTCGTACTGCTTAGATCTTAACTCCATTCAGTTTTTCGTGAATGCTGCGAGAACGTATTGCCGTGGCCGTTCTAAGTCAAGTGTTGAGTGAGGCGACGTAAAGCACGAATCGGACCCGCCACCTACAGAGAATCAGAGTGCGCCATTCATTTTCCATGCCGACTTTTAGGGACACAAGGCCATCTGGCTAATGGAACGCATCCCAATCAAAGTCGAGTGAAGGCACAGTAGGTGCTGCGCACCTGAGATGTTTATGACACGTCACGCCGCCAACCTTTTAATATTTTTGCCGTTACGAACACTGTCTGGCAAAGACAAAAGGCCGCCAGAGGTAACTCCGGCGCCCTTCGTCCAATCTGGCTCCGCAGGTAAGACTCGAACTTACAACCCTCCGGTTAACAGCCGGATGCTCTGCCATTGAGCTACTGCGGAAGAAGCGCCCCGCATAGTCTGGAACCATGCGCGAGCGCTAAGAAATTTTTATAACAGATGGGTCTGGGAGCGTCAAGCAGCTCAAAAGCAGGTGTCGTTAGCACATGATATGTCCGATCGAATTAACACATGAAGTGTCCGATCTGAGCGGAGGAGGTCAGAGCACATGACAGGATGCTGTTATGAAGCAAATGACACCATCCGCGGTGGAGCGGGC
>JBPCKD010000202.1:0-23904 GCA_051004635.1 Pyrinomonadaceae bacterium | reverse complement strand
TCTATAATCGCAAGCGACTTCACTCGGCCATCGGCTACCTGCCGCCGGTCGAGTTTGAAAGCTCGCTTGCACCACAAATACTTTCTTAACTTTCTGTGTCATTTCAGGGGTGCACTACAGGTCCTATTAGACTTTGGACTGGTTTACCTTTCTATTTCAAGGTCGTCGAAGGCAACTTCAGCAGTATCGCTGGTATAGAGTCCGGCCAGGCCGCGCTTGAAGTTTTCATTGTCAGTGATTCGATCGACATACTGGCCATTGATATAGAAGCTGAGTTCGCCACCCTGGGCGCGTACTTCCAGCTGATTAGGATTGGTGCCAGAGCGGATGACTTTTGACTTGGTCCAGGGCACGACCGCCGTTTGTGTGCCTCCTTTATGCTTGATGATCTCATACTGCGGTTCCGAGCCGGTGTAGATGAGCAGAGCATAATCTTCGATCGCCCCAGTTTTCGTCTTCTGGCCGTGTACGATGAGTCCGTAACCCGTCAACGCTGGGGTGCCATCTACGCTGCGCGCAGTCACGCGGACCGTGGCGCCTTCGGTGTTGTATTCACTAGAGGGCGCATACATTACCAGGTACGACCTCGCTTTTGCACGCATGTGGTATTGCTCGCCGGCATACCAAATGTCGCCGTAAGAGGAACTGCCTGCGCTCCACTTTGCTTGGGAAAAATCATCACTCATTGAGGCCGGCAGACTCCCGGCGGAGTTTGTATTCGAAAGATTCCCATTAGTGTTGGCGTTTGAGTTTCGGTTAGCAACCCGTGAATTCGAGTTCCTGACATTTGTATTGCGGTTGGCACTGGTGTTCGAGTTTGCTCCGATGCTGAACAGCGCCAGGAGCATGACCGCCGCCCCAATCACCAGAACTCCCGCCACCAGAAGCCCTCCGAGAACCCACCAGACGGCAGTCGATTTTTTCCGCACCGGCATTGGAGGCACTGGAGACCATTGCCGTGGTTGGGCCATTGGGTCTACCCGATTCAGCAAAGGGGCCGGCTGATGATGAATCTCGACTGGCGGGGGACTCGGGGCTGCATCGCTGAGAAGTGGCGTCCCATCTTCCAGGCAGAAGTTGAGCGACGCATCGGTGTAGGTGCGGTGGCAACTGGGGCAACGTTTCATTTTATCGACTCGGTTCCTATGTTCGTTTGAGCCGCAGAAAGACGACGATAGGTCCTATAAGTCCTACAGGTCCTATAGTCACGCCATTATAGGGAAAGCGACCTGAATCCAGCATCTCAGCGGGGCTGCGGCAGTGCCCCGCGCTCAAGGGCCAATGAGCTTGCCGCATTGGCCACAGAACTTTGCATCACCCGCATAGCTAGTCCCGCACAACTTGCAAACTACCTCAACGGGCCGCGGTTGCCGCCACTCGAGCGATGGCGCGCCCACGGGGATGCCGCATTTGCCGCAGAATTTGATAGCGGACGAATACGTCTGTTGACAACGAGGACAAGTGACCGTGGCTCCGGAAAACGGCGGCGCTACACTGCCGGGCGCACTGCCGGGCGCACTGCCTGGCGTCCTGCCTGGCGCACTGCGAGACGCACTCTCAGATGGCCCACTGCCGGCCCGGGCGCTATTGTCGGGGATAATCTGAAACGTTCCATTGCCGCAGCGGCCACAAAACTTTATCCCTTCAGCAAACCGCGACCCACATTTGATGCACGCCACTACCTGCGGCCCCGGCGCCGCGTCTCCGGTTCTGCTGTCAAGACTCCCGCCTCGCGAGGGCGTCAAATGATCACTTGATGGAGCGCTTTTGAATTGCGCCTGAATGATCTGTTCTATTCCGTCTGGCCGGATTTCAATCACGCGCTCGTCGTCCACTTCGCCGGTTCGGGCGACGCGCAAGACGTGCTGTCCGGGAGCAATCGCATTAAGAATCACACGTCCCGAGCGTCCCACGCTGCCCTGTCTCTCATCATCAACATAAACTTCTGAGCCTGATGGGGCCATCACTACCAGGCGTGAATCTGTTAGTTCATGAGTGTCGGCGCTCCTCCCCGAGGCAGTCTCCAATTCTTCAAACCAATCAGTTGCGCTTGAAGGTCTATCGGCAGGGGCACGCTCGAGGGCATGCATGATTGCTTTGTCCAGTTCCACAGGTATGTCAGAGCGTAAGCTCACCAGCGGAGCAGGGGACTGCATCAACTTCTGCGCGATGAGTTGGGTGATGTCGCCAATAAACGGCGGGCGGCCGCCGAGCATGTGATAAGCAATGGCGCCAATCGCGTAGATGTCCGCGCGGGCATCCAACTGAACATTTTGTTGCATTTGTTCAGGCGCCATGTATTCCGGCGTGCCAATGATTCCGCGGGATTGGGGCCCGCTTTGGGAAGTTGTTTCCGAGCGGTCTGAGTAGATTATTTTCGCCAAGCCAAAGTCGCCCACCTTGATGAACCCGTCAGACGCACCGCTGCTGATCTTTTTTCGCTTCTGCATGATGAAGATATTCGCAGGCTTAAGATCGCGGTGGAGAATACCTTCATCGTGGGCGGCATCAACGCCGGCAACAACCTGACCCAACATCTTCACCGTCCGCTGAATATCCAGAGTGCCTTCGCGCCGCAGCAACTGGTACAGGCTTTCACCATCCACATACTCCATCACGAGGAAGAAGACGCCTTCGGGGCTTTGTCCGAAATCCGTGACGTCAACCACATTGGGATGACGGACAGACGCAGCGGCGCGAGCTTCGCGCTCAAACCGGGCGATTGCTTCACCTTCCTGGAGCCCCTCGTCGCTCAGTATGTCAGGGCGAATCGTTTTCACAGCCACGCGGCGAGTGACGAGATTTTGGTCTCGTGCCAGATAAACCTGGCCCATGGCGCCGCGGCCAAGCCGTTTCTCGAGAAGATAACGCCCTGCCAGCAATCTCGGCCCGGGCAACGTCTGTTTTGTGTTTGCCTGGTCTTGCGGACAGACAGCCGCGTCATCTTCGTAACAGCTTTCACAACGTGGGCATTCGCGCATGGTCACGATTCTACAGCACCGCAACGGCAGCGAGCGGGGTGTTTCGCTAATCGGCAACCTTAGCCAGCTAGGCCGCAGTCAACGCCGAACAACATCCGGAGCATTTCGTCGCTGCGATGGGAACGAGAGAAAAACAGAAGGGACAATCCTTCGTTGAAGGCGCTTGCTGCCGTTTATGTTTGTTAATGGCTTTAACGATTAAGAAGACTACGAAAGCAACGATCAGAAAAGTAATGATGTCATTGATCAACGCTCCGTAAGCGATTACCGGAATACCCTTAGCCTTGGCATCGGCGAGCGAGACCGGAACGCCTTTGGAACTATCGAGCACATAGAACAGACTGGCGAAGTCTACCCCGCCGAGCAGTAAACCCACTGGCGGCATGATGATCCCCTCGACGAGGGAAGTGATAATCTTACCAAAGGCCAGTGCCATGATGAGGGCGACGGCCAGGTCGATCACGTTTCCGCGCTCAATAAAGTCTCGAAATTCTTTTAGCATGTTAGATCTCCTTTCGATGGTGAAACAGACATCAGCCGGACCGTTACGAGGGTTAGGCGCTCTAACGCGGAATACACTCAAGCAGTTTAGAGTTCAAGCTTTGCTTGCTGAGTTTCCAAAAACGCAAACTGAAGTTTGAACTCTGAACTCTTGAGTGAACCCTGAACGAACTCGGAACTACTGGAGTAAACTCTAAACTGCGCCGGTATCCGCGATTAGGGGTTATTCATTTTTCACTGGCATTGTTGTGCCCGCTTATATCCGGCCTTCTCGGCATCTTCGCTGGTTGTGAAAGTCGCGAGGTCCCGCTCTTTTATTTCATTCTCCGGACGGCAGCCTTTGGAGTAATAGATCTTACTTTGTCTGTCAGCAACAATCGTTTCAGACTCTTCTCCGGATCTCTGTTCTTCCCCGGCTTCTCTGCGCTCGGTCAGAGTCTGCTCCGCATTTTCATCGAGAATGCGAAAACTGGGCCCCTCCGCCAGGATCGAAACCGTCATCTGAAAATCGGCGCAACGAAGTTGTTGACCTCGAGATTTCCACGACGCCCATGCATCGGGCAGATGAAGAGATTCCGAAATCCCCGCCACAAACTCGGGCACCGTATGCCACTTAAACGAGCTGTCGTAGCCCAGCCAAAGAGAAGTTATCCGGCCATCGAGAAAGTCGAGCGAAATGGTTCTGACTCCAGCAAAAGTGGATTTGTCGATCCGCGGATCGAAATCAGGGTTAATGCTTGTTTTCGACACCCCGAAGGTGTTGGTCCGACCGAAGACAACTTGCGGAACTCTGGCTTTCACCTGGTCTTTTGTCATTCCCATTCGAAATCCAAGCAACTCCGGAGCGTCCGGAAGTTGCGAGAGCTTCAGGGGACATGGTCTTTCCTGGGCCGTCGCAATCGAAGCGCATAAGAGAATTAGAAAAAGGGCTAGTCTGGTAAGTTGCATTTGATGACCAAACCAATCGTGTCAATTGAAAGCCAGATTTTCCATATATGGAAAATCTCCTTCAGCTCGCGCAATAGTGCGTTATCACTTAATAAGCGACCGAATCACTCTCTCCAGCACATCGGGTTCAAAGGGAGTTGATACATACTCGTTGCACCCAGCCGCCAGCGCGTCGGCTCGAAACAGATCCGCACCGTAAGCGGAAACAACCACAATCGGAACTTCTTTAGAGTTTGCGAGCGTACGTATCTGACGGGTGGCGGATAGTCCGTCAAGTTCAGGCATCTCAACGTCCATGATGATCAAATCGGGTTGGCGGCTTTCGGCCATTGCTACGGCCTGTTTTCCGTTTTCCGCTTCTACTACATGATAACCTTTCTTTTGGAGCCAGGTTCTCAAGAGAAGTCGGGTGTCGTCAAAATCGTCGACGATGAGGATCGTACGCTGACCGTCGTTGGATTTTGTCGTCTCAGCACTCATGTCCGGCTAAATATTTTCGGCGAGGTTGTACCTGGCACAGTTCGAATCTATGACGCTTTGCTTTGGGGGAGGAAACAGTATTACAAAACTGACTGCTGTTTAGTTCTTTCAAAATCGTCCCTCTTGTCGGGCGAATCTAAGCCTAGCATGTTTGGCTGCGCACACGCCACGCTCATTTGGGAATGGTTTGATTTCAAACTTGAGGATGAGGATGCAAGACTTAGTTCTTCGACGCGTAGCGGCGGTATGAATTTAGCCCGGTGTTTCAACCGGGGAGCGCCGCAGCCCGCGTGGGGTGGCAGCGCCGGGGAAACGTTGGCTGGTTGTCCGCATCGCGCTAGCGACGTCTGAAATGCGCCTCTAATCAAGCGTCGCTGACGCGACGAGGCGGAACGTGTGCTCTGACCCGGCGTTGAAACGCCGGGTTAAATTCATGCCGCCGGATCATTGCCAGTGCTCCAGCAGCAGGGTAGAAGAGCAGAAGATTAGAATGAATAGAGGTCAGAAGTCAGAGGTCAGAAGCAGCGGTCCGTTTCGGAATCCGGTTCGTGTTTGTTCGTGTGAGTTCGTGGATCGTCTCTGTGGCTGTAACATAAGAAGCGATCCACGAACTGACACGAACGAGCACGAAACAAAACGAAAAGGCGAAGTCTCTGATCTCTGATCCCCACCGTTGTCAAACCGTTGCGATTTGGGTAGCATCGCGGTCCTATGACTACCATTGCTGAAACCATGACGGGCGAGCAGATCGTCGAGCTCTGCCGCCGGCACACGCTCTTCGAGTGGTCTGCCCAATCCGCGGTCGATCCGATTCCCGTGGCGCGCGCGAAGGGAATTTACTTCTGGACGCCTGAAGGAAAACGTTTCATCGACTTCAATAGCCAGTTGATGTGCGTGAACATCGGACATGGCGATGAGCGGGTGATTCGCGCAATTAACGAGCAAGCCGCGACGCTACCCTATGCCAACCCGTTCATGGCCACGGACGTACGCGCGCGCCTGGGCGTGAAGCTTGCGGAGATCACACCCGGCGACATCGACGCCTTCTTCTTCACCAACGGCGGCGCCGAGGCGAACGAGAATGCAATCCGCATCGCGCGGATGTTCACCGGGCGTCACAAGATTGGCGCACGGTACCGGTCGTACCACGGCGGAACGGCGGGCGCGCTTACACTGACTGGCGATCCGCGCCGGTGGGCGGCGGAGCCCGGCATTCCCGGCGTTTTCCGCATCCCCGACTTTTACCATGGGATTCAGCAAGGGTCAGACACGACTGAGGAAGTGCTGTCGCGGACCGAGGAGATACTTGAACTCGAGGGTCCCAAGACCATAGCGGCAATAATCGTCGAGCCTGTCGTCGGGACCAACGGAATTCTCATTCCACCGGATGGTTACATGGAGGGGTTGCGAGCGCTGTGCGACAAGTATGGCATCCTTCTGATCGCCGACGAAGTGATGGCCGGTTTCGGCCGCACCGGTGAATGGTTTTCAGTTGACCACTGGAAGGTCGTGCCCGATCTGATTTCGATGGCCAAGGGCCTGACGAGCGCTTATGTGCAGTTGGGGGCGGTGGGCATGCGGCGGCACATCGCAGATCACTTCCAGAAGAACGTCTTCTGGGGTGGCCTTACGTACAACAGCCACCCGCTCGCTTGCGCCGCGGCGCTGGCAACTATCGCGGTATACGAAGAAGATCGTCTACTGCAGAATGCGCGAAGCATGGGGGCCGTGATGCGGGGCCTGCTCAAGGATCTGCAGCATCGTCACCCTTCGGTGGGCGTGACGCGCAACATCGGACTCTTCGGAATCGTCGAGTTAGTGCGAAATCCCGAGACACGTGAGCCAATGGCGCCGTTCAACGGCACGTCCCCCGAGATGCAGGAGCTTAGCAAGTTCTTTCGTCAGGAAGGGCTCTACACGTTTGTACGCTGGAACACCTTCTTCACCAACCCGCCGCTATGTATCACTGAAACCGAGATGCGCGAGGCGTTCGCGATCATCGATAAAGCACTAGAGATTACCGACCGCGCGGTCTCGTAGGTAGGAGACAGGAGACAGGAGACAGAATTCAGAAGTCAGGAGACGAAGGAAGAATTCTGACTTCTGAATTCTGTCCTCTGTCTCCTGTTTTTTCTTGGTACCCGCGGCAGGGGTCGAACCTGCGACCTTTCGCTCCGGAGGCGAACGCTCTAATCCACTGAGCTACGCGGGCAAAATGCAGTTCATTAATTCAAGTAAAAAAGATAACACACCGTGGCGAGGCTTGCCATCAGCGGGCTTTCATATTCTTGGCAAAGTGGCTTCACCCGTCGGTCGGTAAGAACGATCCACGAACTCACACGAAATTTCACTAAAAAGAGTTAGTGTTGCTTCGTGTGATTTAGTGGATGGTTTACTATCTCCTAAGTTAGAACATAACTCACCAGCTAAAAACACAACTCAAGCGCGGCTCCTTTGACCCGGTCTTTACCCTTGCAAGGATTAGGCTAGAACGTCCGCAGTACTCTGTTTGTTTGATCCGTGCAGATCGGTGGGCATCTGTGGCTTGCTTTCCTTCATGTCGACGATATCCCAGGCCGAGCGCATGCGCAGAAGTTTTGACATCAAGCCTGCATGCATGATGTGGCCGCTTCTCTCCGCCACAACTCTCCCCAGGATCGGCATTCCCAGCAGAGCCAGATCGCCGATGATGTCCAGAATCTTGTGACGCACAAACTCGTCGCGAAACCTAAGGCCCGTCTTATTCAACATGCCGTCTGGAGTAAGCACGATGGCGTTATCCAGCGAACCGCCGCGAATAAGGTTGGCGCGACGCAAAGCCTCAATCTCATCGGTGAAGCCAAAAGTTCGTGCGGCAGCTATCTCGCGACTGAAGGCTCCATCGTTTAAGTGTATGGAAAACTGCTGTATGCCAATCATTGGGTGAGGAAAGTCAATCAGGCAGTCGATCTGATAGTGATCACCCGGCTCGACACTGATTCGCCTGTTTCCCTGTTCGAAGGAAATTCTCTCACGCACGAGCAAAGCTCGGCGCGCCAGCGGCTGTTCCACAATGCCCGCTCGCTCGATCATCTCGGCAAAGACTTCCGCCGAGCCATCGAGGATAGGAATCTCCAGGTTATCAACCTCAATATAAACATTGTCAACGCCAAGCCCGCGCAATGCAGACAACAGATGCTCAACCGTTGAGAGCATCACCCCGGTGCGCATCAACGTCGTGGCGTAACCGCAGTGGGCCACCGATTCCACAGTCGCCGGGATTTCAAACCCGCCCAAATCCGTGCGTCGGAAAACGTAACCAGTGTCCGGCGGCGCCGGCGCGAGCCTCACGTGTACCGGCACTGCTGTGTGGAGTCCGATGCCGTCTGTTTCGACGGCTGATCCAAGCGTTGTTTGTCTGATCAAAGTTTTTGAGAGACCTTCTGGTTGATTTTTGATCGAGCGCACTTTCTGAGCAACGATCATGCCGACACATGATCCTGAACAATTCCGCGAAACTTTGTATGGCGTGTCGCGGTCCGACAACAAAGGACGCCCGGGTCGTGGCGTTTGCGAGACTGGAGTTTTCTATCCGCAGATTACGCAGATTATGCAGACCAAAATATGCGAGGAGCAAGGCACTCATCGATCTGCTATTGTCTCCCGCCTCCGCTTGCTGCTTTGAATCTGTGGAATCTGCGTAATCTGCGGATTTCTCACCGCTTCGTTGACACTCCTAAAACGCCTCTCTATGATCAAAAACACATGTCAACAGAGCAAGGCCCCACTGGTAACCAACCAGTCGAACGTGTTTTTCTGATCGATTCGATGTCGCACATCTTTCGCGCATTCTTTGCGCCGATGGCAAATCGTGTCGCTCCGCTCTCAAACTCCAATGGCCAGGTCACGCAAGCTGTCTATATCTTCACAAACATGCTGCGCAAGTTGCTGCAAGATGAGAAGCCAAACTATATCGCAGCAATTTTTGAGTCGGGCGAGAAAACCTTCCGTCACGAAACTTTCGCCGACTACAAAGCTAATCGGCTGGCGATGCCTGAAGATTTGGCCTCACAACTTCCTTACATCATTCGCCTGTGTGAAGCCTTCAATATTCCGGTAATCAATGCGCCAGGATTTGAGGCAGATGACGTAATCGGGACGCTGGCCGAAAAGATTGCAGAAAAGAAGTTGCAGGCAGTGATTGTTTCAAATGACAAGGATATGTGCCAACTGGTCGCCGATCCTTACATCGTTTGCATGCGCACGAATTCCCAGGTTGTAAAACGCAAGGAGTATGTGCCTCCGATCGAATGGTGCGATGAAGCATGGGTGGAGAAGAAGTTTGGTGTAGCGGCCAGCAAGGTAGTGGATCTACTGGGACTGATGGGTGACTCGATCGATAACATACCCGGCGCGCCTGGCATTGGCTCGAAAGGAGCCGTGCAGATCATCACGCAGTTTGGTTCGATCGAAGACGCGCTCAAACGATGGGACGAGGTGAAGCACAAGACTTATCGCGAATCACTGCGCAACAACGCCGACTTGATTCGTCAATCAAGAGAACTCGCGCGCATTCGCCTTGACCTCGATGTCGATCTGGATCTGGATCAAATCAAGGCGCGCCCACCGAACCGGGCGGCCGCATATGAACTGTTCAAGGAACTGGAATTCTCAGCGTTGACGCGGGAGTTTGCAGACGCGGCGAAGGCCGCCGCCGCCAGCACAGATGGCCCACTCAATTACCGGCTCATTAACTCGCGCGCCGCGTTGGATGATTTGATCAAAAGTCTTTGGGATGCGGAGAACGTGGGCATCGCTATTGTTGATTCAACTTCGCCGGAGAATCCGGGGTCCCCAGCGCGGCACCCGCGTGGAAGTGGTAATGGTGATAAGAAGACTATTGATAAAGGCGAAGATGTAGCCGACCTGCTTTGTGAGACGGATTACGCCGCGCCGGAAGCAGTAGCCTTCTCAACTGCCGAGGGGGCTTCGGCGCTGGTTGATTTCAGAACTTATGCCGACGGCAGAGAGTCAGCGATTGCTGCTATTCGCGAGGTTTTATCGAACGGCTTGATTGAAAAATCCGTCCACGATTTGAAGCGTGCTGTCGGGTTGCTCGACCGCCTGGACATCAAGCTCGAAGGAGTTAAGGACGACACTTTCCTGGCTGCCTATTTGTTGGATCCCAATCGGAGCAAGTATGAGCTCGGCGATCTGGCCCGCGAAGCTGTGGGCGTTGAGAGCGTCGAGAAACCTACCCAGGGTTGGACCGATTCACAGTGGCAAACCGCGGTGGCTGCTGACCTGACCGCGCGCACGGCAAAGGTCCTGCATCAGCGCATCCTCGAAAAGAAGCTGGAGACGATCTATTCCGAGATGGAGTTGCCGCTGGCGCCGCTTCTTTTTCAGATGGAGCAAGCGGGCCTGAAGGTAGACCGCACCACACTGGCTGACTTGTCGAACTACCTTGGTCTGGAACTAAAAAAGCTAACTGTAAAGATCTATGAGCTGGCTGGGAGGGAATTCAATATCGGCTCACCCAAGCAGGTCGGCGAAGTCCTTTTGGAGTTGGACATGGCGTCCGGGAGAAAAACTTCGACGGGCCGCGTGTCCACCAGCAAAGCTGTCCTTGAAGAGTTGGCCCAGACGCACGAGCTGCCAAGATTGATAATCGACTATCGGGAGTTGGATAAACTCAAAAGTGTTTACACCGACGCGCTGCCTCATCAGATCGCAGCGGACGGGAGAATCCATTGTCTGCTCAATCAAACTGTAGCCGCCACCGGCCGCCTTTCGTCGAGTGAGCCTAATCTCCAGAACATTCCCATTCGCACGGAGCTGGGCCGGCGAATCAGGCGTGCCTTCGTAGCTGAGAAAGGAAACAAGATCATTTCAGCAGACTATTCTCAGCTTGAGCTGCGCCTTTTGGCGCATATTACCCAGGACGCAGTGATGCTCGAGGCATTTCAGAATGGAGAAGACATTCACTCGCGGACGGCACGCCTGGTGTTCGGAGCGAAAACGGATGACGAGCTGAAAGAGGCGCGCCGCTTTGCGAAGATTGTTAACTTCGCGATAGCTTACGCGATTGAACCGTGGGGTTTGTCGCAGCGAGTTGGCATATCGCGGCCGGAAGCGAAGAAAGTGATCGAGGATTACTACAATACTTACAAAGGCGTGCGACGTTACATGGAAGAGGTGCCGGTCCGGGCGCGCGAGCACGGTTACGTCCGTTCAATCTATGGCCGCATTCGTCCCCTGCCGGGAATCGGGGATCGTAACGCCAATATTCGTAAAGCCGCTGAGCGTGAAGCCATCAACATGCCCATTCAGGGTACGGCCAGCGACATCGTGAAGATTGCCATGCTAAAAGTTGAAGAGGAATTCAAACGCGAAGGTATCGCGGCGAAACTCCTGATGCAGGTGCACGACGAACTGCTGGTTGAAGCTTCCGCGGATACGGCCGAGCATGTTGCCGGGATTCTGAAAAGGGAGATGGAGTCAGCAGTCAGTCTGGATGTGCCGCTGATCGTGGATGTTGGTATCGCAGACAATTGGATGGACGCCAAACCGTAGGACAGGCGTTCCTGCCGGGGTCCCCGGCGGGGCAGCCCCGCTGGCGTGGTCGGGCCTGTCGGTTTGAACCGCCAAGACGCCAAGAGCGCCAAGGAGGAAAACGGTATCAATAGCGAACCAATAGCCGGTTAAGGGCGAACTAGTAACTCTCTTCTTTTGCTAAACTTCAAAGTGCTCTTTTTGTATGGATCTTGGCGCCCTTGGCGTCTTGGCGGTTAAGCGAGAACAGATGAGCGACAAAGAACCAGAAGGAAAAATCGAGCGGCCTAGTCAGGGTCCCGCTGCAGCTGGGCCAAAAGAGTCGAGCGCCGCGTCGCCGTCTCCAGCTCCGGATGACACGGCAGCCAGAGTTCTCTATCGCCGCCCGGATCGGACCAATGGCACGACTGAATCGCCATCGTCGCGAGCGATGAGTGTGTGGGCCCGTCAACTTGCGCCGGCAGTCATGCCTTTGATTGTCGGCTTTCTTCTGCTGCTCATACTCATTTTTATGCTCGGATTCTTGAGTGTTCGACGCATGGATGAAGTCAGCGTCGCGGTCTTGGATCTCGAACAACAACACGCGGCCAAACTAAGCTTGCTGCTCAAGCTTCGACTTGCGGTTACTAAACTCAACAACGAAGCGCGGGCCAGGGCAGAATCAGAAGCCCGCGGTGAACTAAGGCCTCCAATAGATATACGTTTGAACTCCGCTCAGGATGAAGTGAATCGATTGCTACAGGAGGTTGAACAATCGCCGCTTACGGACGATCCCACCTGGCAAAGGTTTCGAAATGACCTGAAGACATTTATTGAAGTAACCAAGGATCTTCGTCGCTACTCGCTGGAAGGGTTTAAGAACTTCAGCACTGTAGACACTGAACTTGACACGCTGTTGCGGAAGTCCACAGAGGAACAGGACGATATTTTTCACCAGAGCGAAACCATCGAGCAGAATGCCGCACAATCAATTCGAACGTGGAGTGTGATTGCTCTCATCGTCGGGGCCCTGGTGGCCGCAGGAACGATTTGGGAAGTACAACGCCGTTTCGGCCAGATGCGGCAAAGTGTGGAAGAAGCCAGGCGCGAGCGAATCTTTACGAGTCAACTGCTCGAAGGAATGGTCAGCGCCGTCGCGGCTATCGATGACCATGATCGCATTCGTAGTGCCAACGCAGCTTTCTTCCGAATCTTTCCCGGAGCGAGCATTGGCGCTTCCGTCTACGAGAAGTTTGGATCGGAGGCCGCCTTGAAGATGCTGGAAGCTGCCACCGGCACCCGCGTTGATAAAGCTACCTATCGCGGACGCTGGGTCTATCCAGCAAACGAAGCAGGCGAACCAGAGCGAAGCTTTGATGTCTATTCGTCACCGCTCGCCATCGATGAAGCGCGCGGACAGATATTGACTTTCGTAGATGTAACCGAGGCCGCCGAAGCCGAGCGCGGTTTGCGGCGGCAGGAGTCGCTGGCTGCGGTGGGCCAGGCGACCGCTCAAGTGGCCCACGAGATTAGAAATCCACTTGGTAGTATTCGGCTGGGTGTGTCGATGCTGCGCGACAACGTCATAGACGACGACGGGTTGAGGACGATTGACCTTGTCGAGCGGGGAATAATGCATCTGAACAAACTAGTGGTAGACGTGTCTCAGTTTTCCCGCAGCAAAGCACTTGAGCCATCGAATGTCGATCTTCACGATTTGATCCGGCGCAGTCTCGAACTGGTGGCGGACAAAATCAATGAGAAAGACACGCCTATTCACAAGAAACTTGTTAAGCAGAAAGTGGTGGGCCATTGGGATCCCGATCAGTTGAGCCAGGTCCTGGTTAACGTAATCGCAAATGCAATCGATGCCAGCCCCAAACGTACGGCCATCTCGATCTCAACCGAAGTGGTGAATGTCAGCCCTGGAGCTGAAGATGAGAACCTTGCAGGGAAGAGGTATGCCCGGGTGACGATTGCCGATCAGGGGCAGGGAATGGAGAAGACCACACTGGATCGCATCTTTGAGCCCTTCTTTTCCAGCAAGAAACGCGGCACCGGATTAGGACTCGCCATCGTCAAACAGATCGTCGAACAACATGGGGGAAAAATCGACGTGGAGAGCGAACTGGGCAAGGGTACGGCGTTCAGAATTGACTTACCCCTTTGACAACAACTTCAGGTCGTAGGCAACTTAAAAAATTCTGTAAGCTTCTTCCTTACCCCATAAGAAATGAAAGAGAAAGACTCGGTCGAAATAGCCACCATTTCCATTGAGGACATTCGACGCGAACTCCGCAGCTTCTTTGAAGCCAAAATTTGGAACGTCAAAAGGCGTGTTGTAGGCAAAAACTTTAAAGTCGTAATGGATAAGCAAGAATACTTCATCCAGCCCGGCTTGTGCTCTTAGATCTTTGTATCGCTCATCGCGCCTATGGGAAAGAAGTGAACTCTCTAAGGTCTCCAGCATTTCGGCGGGGGAATAATGCCTACCTGCGTCAGGAAACCGGATCCAACGCAAAGTACCGCGACTACGGGTTGCGGGTCTAAACCGAACCTTGTGCAAGTATTTTCCCAAAAGTGGAAACTGCTCAAAGCGGTCAAAGTCTCCGGCACACATCTGTTCAAATCCTGGTTTTAACGACCAATCATTATCAACTCTGGCAATCAGGCGGAACAGTTGATCCCGAAAATCTGCGGCATCGCGCGCGTCGAAACGCACTTGCTTGGGTGAAAGCCAAACGTTACCGATGTTTTCAGTTTCGTTAGGTGGCTGCTTTCCGATTGCTTTCAGAATGACATCCTGAATTCTCTCTCGTTCGCGAGCTTCCGCTATTTGCTCCTGACTAACCCAGCTCTTAAGTTCGATGCCTATCCTTTTTCCAGAAACGGTTAGCGCGATAATATCCGGGCGCCTGTCAAAGGGTTTAGGCGGCAGAGCAAGCGCGCGGTTGGCGTACCACTCGTCAACCACATCCCATTCTTTTATCGGCTCGCCGGCAAACTCAGGACAAACCTTTAGAAAGGACTCAAAGATAAACTTCTCCCGCTGCATTCCCGCGACGGCGGCCCGCAACTTGTTTACGATTTCGATCTTCTTGTCGAAAGGAAGACTGGCGAGGCGTTGCCGCCGTTCCATTTTGGCGCGGAAGATATCCTCGATTGTTAGCTTACTAAAATCGATTGTATTACTGCTCACTTACTCCTCCAGATCGTAACGGAGTTTAAAGTCTTCCCACTGGTCAGCTAGGTCGTGTCGGCGAACGATGTCTCGAAAAACTTCCATATCCAATTTTCTTGCTTGAATCAAATTGATCACTCGCGAGTGATCCTTCGGCCGACCTGATCGGAGAAGTTCGGCGGCGAGGTGCTCTGCTGAAAAAATCAGAGTCAGCCTATTTCCATAGTTCACCTGCCGCGCCTCTATTATTGCTTCTTCCTGCACGGACTTAAAAGGAGCGATAAATTGCACAGGCCAATTTTCTATTAATATTCCTTCCTTGGTAGGATAATACCCGAGTTTCTCCAAATAAGAGTAGATCGGTTCGAGTGAGACTAGGCCACTCTCCGTACCAAGTACCGGCAGGAAAAATACGTCGACGTCATCGGTTTGGTAAGGTTCTAGATAATATATGGCCGCAACCCCGCCGCCAATCGCAAACTTCTCTATGACACCGTCGGATTGCATTCGGTTAAGGATCTCGATGACTCTTTCCATTTCAATTATCCCGTCGTCAGTTAAGAGTCTTGAACGCCTTTCTCGCGGCTTCAATAGTTTCATCAACGATTAGATCGGTGTGCGTCGTGCTCACAAAGCCCGCCTCGAATTGCGACGGCGCAAGATAGACGCCCTCATCAAGCATAGCGTGGAAGAATCTTCCGTAGAGTTGCCGGTTGCTCTTGTTAGCAGAAGTCCAGTTTGTTACCGGCTCGCTGGTAAAGAAGCTGGTCCACATCGAGCCCACTCGATTTGTAATAGTCGCGATGCCGGCCTCGGTTGCCGCCCCGGAGAGGCCTTCGCAGAGTTTCGCCGAGCAGGACTCTAGTTTCTGGTAAATCGACTTGTCCCTCAGCCGCCGTAACGTCAGCAGGCCGGCCGTCATCGCCAGCGGGTTTCCGGAGAGCGTTCCCGCCTGGTAGATGGGGCCTGTGGGTGCAATGTTTCGCATCAGCTCCCGACTGCCGCCATATGCGCCGACCGGTAGTCCGCCGCCAATTATCTTTCCCAGACAGGTGATGTCAGGTGTGACGCCATAAAGCTCCTGTGCCCCGCCGCGCGCGAGACGGAAGCCGGTCATCACTTCATCGAAAATCAGAAGCGCGCCGTTGCGGTTGGTGATGTCGCGCGTGAAATTCAAAAAACCCGCTGCCGGAGCGACCACACCCATGTTGCCGGCTACAGGCTCGATTATTACCGCGGCAATGTCGCGGTGTTGTTTGAAGACATCTTCTAGCCAAGCGGCATCATTGAAACCAACAGTAAGGGTCTGTTGGGCCAACGATGTCGGAACGCCTGGACTATCGGGCAGCCCAAGCGTCGCAACTCCTGAGCCCGCTTTCACCAACAGACTATCAGCATGCCCGTGATAGCAACCTTCAAACTTCACCAGCTTATCGCGCCCCGTTACGCCACGGGCCAGGCGAATAGCGGACATCGTTGCTTCGGTGCCGCTGTTAACCATGCGCACCATCTCGATCGAAGGCACGGCGTTGACGATTTCTTCCGCCAGCTCAACTTCCAACTCATTAGGCGCGCCGAAGCTTGTGCCGCTGGCGGCGGCTGCAGCAAGCGCGCTGACAATCTCCGCATCTGCATGGCCCAGGATCATCGGCCCCCAAGAGCCGACGTAGTCGATAAACGTACGGCCATCGACATCGGCGATGGTTGGACCGCTGGCGCTCTTGATGAATAGCGGCGTGCCACCTACGGCGCGAAACGCACGCACCGGCGAGTTAACGCCGCCGGGCAGCAACTCGAGCGCACGCGTGAAGAGTCGTGCGGATTTGTCTTGATCCTTTTCCGGTGCAGCCATTGATCTAGGATAGCAAGTGCGGGCGGAAGTTAACTAATTGCTGGGAGCGCAGGCATCTTGCCTGCAAAGCGCCGTCAGGCGCCGAGGCTTGATTGACAATCAAGGTTGGATGACCACGCAACTAAGAGCGCCTGTCGGCGCCCCTGCAGGCAAGATGCCTGCGCTCCCAGCTATGACGTCGCCGGGCTGAAGAGTCCGCGCACACTTCTAAAAACTTGCCGGAAGAATCTAAAGATGCGAGGCAGGACCAACGCCGAAAACACCAATCCTGCCGCCACCACAAAAAACAACACAACGGGCAGGAACACCGAAAGTAATATCGAAACGATGGCGATAACATCTTCCGTGAGGCTGACTACGATGTTTGAGACCGGCTCCGGACTGGTATTGACGATTGCCCTGGTCGCAGCCTTTGTTCCGTGAGAACTCAACGCCAGCCCTCCACCCAAAAGGAAGGCAATCACCTGGACAGTCCTATCAAAGTCGCCGAAGGCTGTCGCCGCTAACACTGCACCCGCTGGAATCCGAATGAAAGTATGGATTACGTCCCAGGCGCTGTCGACGACAGGTATTTTGTCTGCAACGAACTCGACGACGTACAAAGCCACGGCTACGCCAATCACCCACCAACTTGTTAGCACTTGCAGTTCGCCGGGAAGTTCGAGGTGGGCGAAGCGACTGAGCAACCCCAGCGTCGCGACAGAAGCATACAGACTAATACCGGAAACCCAGGACGCGCCCATCGCGATCGCCAGTGTGTGAATCCAATTCATTACTCCCATTATACGGTAGTCGCAAACAGAAGTTCGGTCAGTTCAATTGCCGGTAGTGCACCAATACCCAATTGCCCCAGCACTTTCTCTTGCAAACCTAGCCTCGGTTACACAACTTAGATAGAATCAGGCACGCAGCAAACAGCAAACCGGTTGACCACGGACTGCGAACAGAACCCACCATGAGCTCCGCTCTTTCATCAGGCGACAGACTCAGCCGTTACGAAATTCGCTCAAAACTCGGCAAAGGCGGAATGGGCGATGTGTACCTGGCACGCGATCGGAACGTCAACCGCGACGTGGCCCTTAAAGTCTTGCCGGCAAATTTTGCCTCAGATCGCGAACGATTACAGCGCTTTAAGCAGGAAGCGCAGGCCGCCGCTTCGCTGAATCATCCGAACATCGCTCACGTTTACGAGATAGGTGAATTCGAAGGCACCCACTTTATCGCCATGGAGTTTATCGACGGCCAAACTCTGCGCGATTGCATTCACGTCGAGCAGGCTGACCTGCTGAAGCTGTTGCGTTACTTGCAACACGTTGCGGAAGGACTCGCCAAAGCTCACGGCGCGGGCATCGTGCATCGCGATCTCAAGCCCGACAACATCATGATCAATCGCGACGGCTTCGCCAAGCTGCTCGACTTTGGTCTGGCGAAACTTGTAGAGCAAAAATCGTGGACCAGTTCCACTGGTTCAACCAGCGACGTGGCAACTGTGTTGGAACACCTCTCAAGGTCGGGAGTCATTCTGGGGACAGTGGGCTACATGTCTCCTGAACAAGCCCGGGGCCACACCGACGAAGTCGATCAGCGTTCCGACATATTTTCCTTTGGCTGCATTCTCTTCGAGGCGGTGACCGGGCGGCAGGCGTTCCAGGGCGCCGACGCGGTCGAGTCGCTCAACAAGATCATCCGCGAGCCTGCGCCTTCAGTGAGCAGCATCCGCCCTGACCTGCCGGCCGAATTGCAAAAAATGGTTCGGCGTTGTCTGGAGAAGAATCCCGACGATCGTTATCAATCGATAAAAGACATTGCCATTGAACTGAAGGACTTGCGAGACGAGTTGACCGCAGCTGGTGGCGTTGTTTCCACGATTCCGACGACGGGTACTTATCCGGGCGTCCTGGCAGGCGCCCCTTACACGCTGGGCAGTCAAACCGCTACGTCGCTGGCAGCGCCAGCGCCTTCCACACGCGCTTCGAGTGCTGAATACCTGGTGAGTGAAATGAAGCAGCATAGGAAGGCGACATTCGTCGTCGCCGGTCTCGTGCTGCTGGGAATTGTTGGTGGCATCTTCGGCTTTCGGTCTTATCTGAACTCCCGCAATGCCGGAGCTGCAATCGACTCTATCGCCGTCCTGCCGTTCGTAAATCAGAATAACGATCCCGAGATGGAATATCAGTCGGATGGTCTAACCGAGAGCATCATCAACAGCCTCGCGCAGCTCCCCAACGTCAGGGTGATCGCGCGCAGTTCCGCCTTTCGCTACAAAGGTCGAGAAACTGATCCGTTGAAGGCGGGGAAAGAGCTGGGTGTGAGTGCAGTCTTGACCGGGCGGATCCTGCAGCGTGGCGACACGCTGACAATCAGCACCGAGTTGCTGGACGTGCGCGACAATCAACAACTCTGGGGCGAGCAGTATGAGCAGAAAGTTTCAAACCTGATGTCGATGCAGCGAGCCATCGCAACTCAAATTACCAGCAACCTGCGTTTGCAGCTTTCAGATCCTGAGCAGAGCAGGGTGGCGAAGCATCATACGGAAAACGCGGACGCGTATCAGCTTTATTTAAAGGGCCGCTTTCACTGGAACCAGCGTACCGGCGACTCGCTCGGCAAGGCTGTTGACTATTTCAATCAGGCAATCGAAAAAGATCCAAACTATGCGCAGGCGTATGCGGGTCTCGCTGACGCGTGGTTCTCAAGAGGCTGGTACAGATTCGTGGTGCCGAAAGATGCTTATGAACGCGCCAGGGCAGCGGCGACCAGGGCCCTGGAATTGGATGAACGACTCGGCGAAGCTCATGCAATGCTGGCCGCGATTAAGACCACCTACGAATGGGACTGGCAGGGGGCGGAGAGAGAATTCAAACTCGCGATTCAACTGAATCCAAATTATGCAACGGCGTACCAGCGGTATTCGCTCTTTCTACCGATCATGGGGAGGTTTGATGAAGCGATCGTGCAGGCAAAGAAAGCCCGCGAGCTCGATCCGCTTTCGCTTCCGGCAAACGAAAATGTTGGAGACATTTTGTATCTCGCGCGGCGTTACGACGAAGCGACAGAGCAACTGCTTCATACCCTCGAGCTGGATCCAAACTACGGCGTAGCACACGGCACGTTGGCGAAAGTTTACGAAGCAAAGGGAATGTACAAGGAAGCGCTGGATGAACGTTTGAAAGGCGCACCGCCGGAAACTATCGAGGAGATGAGGAAACTATTTGCCTCCTCTGGCATAAAAGGCGTTTGGCAATACCGGCTGAGCCGGGCTCTGGAGCGAGCGAAACGTGAGTATGTTTCCCCGGCCGACATCGCCCTCTTTTATGCGCGACTCAACAAACGGGACGAGGCGTTTGCGTGGCTGGAAAAGGCCATGAACGAACGCTCGATTCTTTTCAACTACCTGGTAGCAGATCCCCGCTTTGATAACCTGCGATCCGATCCTCGCCTCCCGAAACTGCTCAGCCGCGTTGGACTTCAACCGCTTGGGATGAACTGAGGACCTGGGAAAACCAGAACGAAGGTGAAAACGATGGAACCAGAGGAATCAAACTCCGCAGGAGACGCCCAGGTGGAATCAATCCAAATTCGTTGGAAAAATTGGTTGCGCTACCTAATCTCGTGGTGCGACGACAAGTTATCAAATCCACTCATTGCAAAAAGGAGAACGTATGGCAGTCACAAATAGTTTGGCCGGCAGAAATCTGGGAATGATTTTACTTGGTCTATGGCTGATTCTCACCGGACTCTTGCCGTTGCTTAACATGAAAGTATCTCCAACGGTCGCGACAGGCTTGGCAGTGCTTGGTATTGCCGCGGGTATCTTGATCCTGCTCAGACGGTGAGCACCTGAGACAGGAGCAGGCGGCAGGCGGCAGGAGGCAGGCGGCAGGCGGCAGGAGGCAGGAGCAGGAGGCAGGAGGCAGGAGGCAGATGAAGTACTGGACAATGACAAATGAGAAATATGAGAAATGATGAATGGAAAATGGAAAATCGCCAGTTGTCTTGGCAATTTTAATTTTCCATATATCATTTATTCCTCATAATTTCTCATTTGTCATCGGCGAGTATCTTGTTCGCTCTTGCTCCTGCCCCTGCCTCCTGCTCCTGCCTGCTGGCTCGTTTGCTGTACTATCCAAAAATGTCCAACCCCCGAATCCGCACGATAACCTGGGAAGACCCGCGCGCGCTGGCAAAGTCCGCAATTGGTTTGTCAGGAATGGAATACTTGCAGAAGATTGTTGCCGGCGAGCTGCCGCCTCCTCCCATCGGTGTGCTGATGAACTTTCGCATCAGCGAGCTGAGTGAGGGCCGGGCAGTGTTCGTCGTCGAACCGGCCGAGTATCACTACAATCCGATTGGCGTCGTGCATGGCGGCGTCGCGGCTACCTTGCTCGATTCCGCGATGGGCTGCGCGGTCCATTCAACTCTTCCCGCGGGTGCGAGCTACACGACGTTGGAAATAAAGGTTAACTATATCCGGCCAATGTCCGCGGAAACCGGCCTGGTCCGTTGCGAAGCAAACATCATTCACGTTGGCAGCCGCACCGCTACCGCTGAAGGGAAGATTGTCGACCAGAAAGGCAAACTCTACGCCCACGCCACCACCACCTGCATCATTTTTCGTCCTGCTGCTTAATGGTAGGTAACCAGTACGCCGCGCAAAGAGCGGGGGCAAGCCCCCTTCCCGACCTGAGAGACCGCCGCACTTGCTGTGGATCTCGTATTGAATGCCTTCTAAGCAAAGATCAGAACTCAACCGTAGTCAGCTCGGGGTCGGGAAGGCGGGCTTGCCCCCGCTCTTGTCTCGGCATTTCGCAGCGCTCTGAATGTTCTAGCCTCAATCAGGTTACTGAATTAGAATCTCAAAGCTCAAAGTAAGGCTGGCTGGCGTTCCGATGAACCTTGAGTGAAACAATCTCTCAAGCGAACAAGTATCTACGACCGCGGCATCCATAAAAAGCCGGAAGTGTCTCGCCTAGTCCGCGTTGAGCGGACGACTGAAAATAGCCCAGCGATTCATCGCTGGGATGGAAAGAATGAGACACGAAGTCCGTGAAACGGACGACTGAAAAGAGCAGGACATATTGGGCACCATTTCAGCCGTCCGCTCACGGACTGCAATCCTTTCGCTCCTTCTCCCAGCAGTGGACTGCTGGGCTATTTTCAGTCGTCCGCTAGGCGCGGACTGGGCCGAATAACGAAGAATCTTCAACCGTCATTCAAATAACCTTCATGGCATCATCAAGTCTCATTGGCCAGGTGCTCGACAGCAAGTACCGCATCGAAGAGCAGCTCGGCAAAGGCGGGATGGGCGCAGTCTACTATGCGACCCACCTGGGGACAGAGCGGCCCGTCGCCCTCAAGGTCATCGCGCCACAGTTGATGAAGCACGATGAGTTTGTCGAGCGGTTCCGGCGCGAGGCTCGGGCGGCGGGACGGCTGCGCCATCCGAACGTCGTAGATGTGACGGACTTCGGCTTTGCGCAAGTAGGACAAGACCAGATTGCCTACCTGGTAATGGAGTACCTGGACGGCTACCCGCTCAGTGAAATCCTCGCTGAGGAATCGAGCCTGCCGCTAAACTGGGTGATAGATATCCTGGAACAGGCCTGCTCCGCGGTCGACGAAGCTCACCAACAAGGGATCATTCATCGTGATCTGAAACCAGAGAACATCTGGCTTGAGCCAAATCGTCGCGGGAGCTACACAGTCAAGGTTTTGGACTTCGGCATCGCCAAGCTTGATGAGCCGGCACTGGAGGCAGTCGGCGCAGAGCCTTCCCAACCACCTGAGCCGTTCTATGAAGCGGTAACCGCGTTGCCGGGAACTGAGGCTCCAACTCTCATAACTGCGGATTCCGATTCGCCCCCAGCAGACAAGCAATTGGAAGCCGCCACGCGAATATCCCCTTCGCATCTGACCGGCGCTCAGATCGCAGAAACAGGCACCCGGGGTACCCAGGCGGGCAGCCCGCTCGGGGTGGTCGAGCGCATGCTTCGGCCGGAGCCGGGCAATTCTGAAGCAGCCACATCTGAAGCCGGCACGCGCATGCTTCGGCCGGAGCCGGATCTTTCTGAATCAGCAGCGTCTGAAGCAGCCACGTTTGAAGCAGGCACGCGCATATTGCCTGCTCAAAGCGTCGCAAACGTCGCCGAAGCAGGCACGCGCCTTCTGGAAAATCGCATGACGGACCATCATCCGGCAATCCACACCAGCTCAAGCAGTTCGCTCACGCGAGTCGGTTCAATTCTGGGAACGCCGCTCTACATGTCGCCAGAGCAGTGTCGCGGCGAGAGTCTTGACGCGCGCGCGGATATTTACAGCCTCGGTGTGATTGCCTATCGCCTGCTCTCGGGCCATACACCCTTCAGCGGCGATCAGGCGACGGTGATGAAGATGCACTGCGAGACACCGCCGACACCGCTCGTAGTGAAGCGAGTTCCCGGAAAAGTGGCGGCGCTGGTGATGTCTGCGCTCGCCAAAAACCCGGATGAGCGTCCCGGTAGTGCCGGTGGTTTCGCCGGCGCGCTGCGCGCACATTCCACCGGGACAGGCACGCTCCTGCGAAACGCGCTGACGCTCTACAGCGAGCATCTGCCGACTTTCATGCGCCTCGCTTTGCTGGTCTATGCACCAGTAGTGTTCATGACTCTGGTGAAGGTGACTTTCATGTACCTGGCGAGCCGGCACCTCATCAGCAAACCGTGGGATGTCATTGCCACGACCTCGACCAATCTGCTGACAGTTCTTGTAACCTTCTTTTCCGCCTCGGTGGTGGGAGGCATAACGGCCTGGCTGGTCTCGCAACTGCTTGCCGTGCCGCTGCGTCCACTGCTGCTGCGTCCCGCTTTCAGCGCCATGAAAAAGCGGCTGCGACCGTTCATGCTGACTGGCTTGCTGGCCAGCTTTCTAGCAGTGCTTGGCCTGGCGATGTGTGTGCTTCCGGGAATATATGTGCTTGTTAACCTCTGTTTGGTTGGATCGGTTTTGATGATGGAAGATTTGCGCGGTCGCGCGGCAATGAAGCGTTCGCGCGCCCTCTACAAGAGGTCGAGGCGGACGGTGATTGCGATCGTGCTTATTCACATCGGCGCGCCCCTTTTGATAAACACTGTGGCGGCACTACTAATCGTCGCGGTCGTGAAAGCAATCAACCCGTCAGGCACTCTGCATGCAAACAGCGCCGTCACTATTACTCAACAGCTCATCGCGCTCCCGATAACTATCCTGCTCAGCTCGCTGGCCTCCGTCGTCACAGCCTTGTTGTACTGGAAAACACGTCTGGCAGGTGGTGAGACAATGAAGCAGGCGCTGCTTCAGTTTGGCGCGGAAGACGTGCCCGAAGGCCGCGGACAAACGAGACTGCGCACACGAGCTCGGACACCAACCAGAAGCCGCCGCTAATTTTGGAGTGCGCCGACCTGGCGGCGCTTTGGTCCGCGGCGGCTTGGCGC
>JBPCKD010000201.1:0-10785 GCA_051004635.1 Pyrinomonadaceae bacterium | reverse complement strand
GATTCATCAGGCTACGGCTTAAAGGAACCCCTTAGAAATTCAAGGTCGATTACTTTTTCTGAAGCAAAAACCAGACCTGGCTCGCCAGATAAGGTGAAAGCCAGGGAAGAGGAGAGGTCTGCGTCCTTTCGAGATGAAATCCGCGCGCCAGGAGTTCACGAAGCATCATCCAATTGAATCCCTTGTGATCGTGAAAGCGTCTTCCATCCGGGTTAGTGTGAATTGGTCGTTCGATGTGCTGCCGCTTGCCCCTCGCCAGGATGCTGGCAGTCAGTTCGGTCAAAGAATACGGGCTGGTGCCAGGATAATCGCCAATCCCTCTCCACCCGGCGACGCGTCGCACCACCTGTTTGACCAGCAACGGTGGTCCTGTTTCGATGGGCACGCTGACCAACAGTTTGCCTCCGGGAGCCAGCAATCCAGCAAACCTGCCAATCAGTGGTTCGACTTCAATGACATGCTCAAGAACTTCCATACAGATCACTGCATCAAAGGCGCCGTTATTTTCTGGAAGGTCCAGCTCCTGATCGAGGATAAAACTCAAACCAGGCACGCGTCCCAGGCGGGCGCGACAATCCGCTACTGAGTCTGGGCTTATTTCGACCCCAACGGCGGCAGAAGGAACGCCTGAGCTATTCATCAGCATGGCCAGAAAACTTCCGTCTCCACACCCATAATCAAGTACTCGTTTGCCTGCGAACTGTTGAGCTAACTGTAAGCCTGTCTGGAACCGACTACGATGACTCCAGGATATCAGCCAATCCCTGGAAAAGATCTGCTTCCTCGCGAAGTGTCCTTCGCGTAGAGATTTATCACGGATTCGCATTAGGTCAGTAGAGAATGGATAGCTTGAAGCCTTGCTCGCAGCATCACTTCGCTTTTTGGGCAAGGCTGTTCTCATCGTTCATTGTTTTTGTCAGCCGTATCCTTATCGTCTTGTCGATTACTTCTTTCATACGTTCTGCGAGAATCGCATAGTCGAAATATTTCTTAGCGAGCGTGACATTGCCGGCTGAGAGTTCGAGCAGTTCTGGATGCTCCAGGATGGCTTCGATTCTTCTCTTTAGCTTTTGCGGATACTCCTGGTCTTTACCACCTTCATAATCCACCCGCATCTCTTGCCTCAAGACAATTTTTGCTTCGCCGACGTCACTCGCGAGGATGTAGCGCCCGGTAGCGAGGTATAGAGGCAACTTACCTGTGGTTCGCACCTGCCCGACCAGATTGTTTGTTTGCGTGGACAAACAGATGTCAATCAAATTCAGATAATGCGGCAATACCTCGTAAGGCACATGATCGAGGAAGAGTATTTTGTCTTCAATTTCATACCGTTTACTGAGGGCCTTGAGATGAGAAATGCCGGAACCACCACCGATCATGATCCCCTTCACTGGTTTATCCTGGAGAAGACGAAGTGTCTCAACCAGATCCCAGCCGTAACACATCTGTAGTTTCTCACTCCAGACGGAAGATCCGATCAGCCCGACTGTCAACACACCATCGAGCCCGAATCCTCTGCGTAATTCGCTGGCGTCTTCAGGCCTGAACCTCTCCGTGTCAACTCCGTCCTGGATCACATCAGCCTCAACCCCATGCTGAGACAAATATTCCTTGTGGAAGCTTCCTCGCACAACGATGCGGTCGGCAATGCCGAATGCGATATTCTCAAGCAACCGGGTCAACCCGAGGCCCACCTTTCCACGACTTCCGGTAGAGCGCACAAGTTCAACAATTGCATCACCGGTTTCGATGATCAAGCAATTTCGAAAAACTAACTTGAAGAAGGTCGCGGCGAGTACACCCGTATACGAAATGTCGAAAACGTAAATCAAATCAGGCCGAACCCGCACCAGGAAGGTAAAGACACTCAGAATAGAAAAGACTTTAGAGCGCGACCGATAAGCGATCGGGATGCTGTAACGGTCCGACAGTCGTGTCGCCATGGCCCGGGCACGAAATCCCATCGGGCTGCCGTGATCACCGCCAACAACGAAGGCTACAGTCGTCATCCGTGATGTATCAGCATAAGCCACGATTCGATCTTTGGAAGTGATATGCACTGGGAGCAGCATGCTTACTGAGAATTAGCGCCAATTTGAAAGTAGACCGTTTCCACTTCTTGAACCACTGTCGACCAGGGATGCTGTTGAGCGGTCTTCTCGGCTTCAAGACCGACGGCCCGAAGAGAATCGCGATCGCCGAATCCGGCGACTGTTGCCTCAATCCAATCGTCGAGCGGAATAACAAACCCATCTTTGCCGCTGCAGATGAGTTCAGCCGCTCCTGCGCAATCGGAAGTGAACACTGGTAAGCCTGACGCCATTGCTTCAAGCACGACCATTCCGAAAGCGTCATAGGTTGTCGGAAACACAAAGGTGTCAGCTGCCGCGTAGTAGCGCTGCAGTTCGGAAGTCGGGGGCAGAATCTGCACGTTAGGACTGCGCCAATGATAGGCCTGCGAGGATGTCACAATCGCCACCCGCACATCGGGCGCGGCCCGGGACAACTCTTTCAAATGGCTCTGCGACTTTGTCAGATCGCCCACGTAAAGAGCTAGCGTCTCGTCCTCATCAATCCCTAACTCCCGTCGCACCGCACTACGGTGGCGCTCGCGATTTGCGCTGTTGAAGCGGGCTGCATCTACGCCATGAGGAATCACGCTGATTTCACTGCGCACGCCATAAAACGATTGCAACTCATTGGCGACTTTTTGCGAGATCGCGATCACGGCGCCTTCAAAGTGACGGTAGAACCGCGCCTCAGCGGCAGCCATCAGTTGCAGTGAAAGACGATGGCGCAACGAAACGCCACGCAGCGATTGCATGTAAGCCTCGACGCAGATGTGGGCCGTGACCACGTTTGGCTCGCCGCCACAGTAACCCTGCATGTGACGAATCTGGTATTTGGCTAATTCAGAGGAATGCGCGCGCAGGCCCAACGGAAACGTATGGACCGTCGAAAGGGCACTCTGTCGCCAGGCGCCGGCGTGATAGTAGTTCCAAACCGCATCTGTTGGTTGCTCACAACGGTTAGCGAAGACGGCGACATCATGTCTACGGGAGAGTTGGTCCGCCAGAATCCTGGTGTAGACGCTGTGTCCGCCGTGGCTGTGAAGGTCATGGACCACCAGCGCAATATTCAGTCGCTGCATCTGCTTGTAAGGGTTTGTGCTCTTTTGCGTTGGCCTGCCCCCAAGGGGCTTCGGCTTATAGCCCATGGTTGCCGTGCTTTGGCGGCGACCCTGGGAAATCGGCAACAAATTAATCTCCAACCGCAACGCGGTTGCGCCTGCTTTGTTCCCCATGCAAATGACACAACCGCGTCACGGCTGAGAATCTCCATCTTCGGAGCCGAACGTACCCGAAGGGGCAACGTTGGGCGGTCAGACATAGCCCGTTGGGGCAAAGAAAAAGCGACACCTGCGGCCAGTTTTTGTGTCTTAGGGCTTAATGATCTGGCGGGCGGAATAATCGATATAGCGCAAGCCCCCCGGGATAGGTCGACCATCAAGAAACTCATCAACTGCCTTGCGAGCGCCGGCCCAGTGACCATAGTCATCAATCTGTATGATTCCGCCAGAGCTGACGCGATCATAAAGGTGGTCCAGGCAAACCTTAACGCTTTCATACCAGTCACCATCGAGATGGAGAACTGCTATTTTCCCGATACCCGACCCAGGCACAGTGTCCTGAAACATGCCTTTCACGAACACTGTGTTCTCCAGGATGCCCAAGCGTTCAAAGAGACGGCTCACGTCAGTCACCTCGCTGCGATAAGCGCCGGTAAATTCATTTGCCACGGTGTAATCGGGATCGTCTTCCGTTGGTGCAGGCAAACCTTCAAACGTATCGAAGGCCCAAAGCTTTCTATGCGCGTCCATGCTTTTGAGAGTGAGCCCTAAAAGCGCCGCGCTGCCACCAAAGGCGACACCGCATTCCACGATGTCTCCAGGAATGTTTTTTTCCACGACGTGTCGCACGCCGGTATGAAGCCGGCGCAACCGCGCACGACCGCACATCGTATAGGGGTGGACCAGACGGTAAAACTCCGCGAATTCTCCTGGGACTACCAGATCACGAATTTCAGCCAGGTGCGAAGGTATGTCCTGGGCCCTTCGCCAGAGCTTGCTACCCAACGTGGAAGCGTTATTCAGTCGTTGCATCGGCCCATTAGCGTGAGGGTATCAACAGTCTCGACCAGTTTGAAATGCGGATCTCGAAGAATTGTTTCCCGTGTGAAGATGACACTTCCGGCACCGTCAATATTACGGTCCGAACTGGAGCAACTATCATGTAGGGCGATGATGCCTTTAGGAGCGACGAGCGGGCTCCAGGCTTCCCAGTCACCTCGTAATCCTTCGTAGCTATGGTCGCCGTCAATAAAGATGAAATCCAGCAGCGGCCCTTTTCGTTGGGCATAAAGATGAGCGGCTTCGACGCCCGTTAAACGCTGCCACTCCATCGTGCCATTATTAACCCGGGCAATTTCCTTTTGCGCGATCACGCGCTGGACACTGAAGCCGAAGCGCCCCTTCGGGTATGGATCTACGCCGAGCAGAACGCCATCAGGAGCCATGGCATGGCGAAGTATCTTTGTCGTGACACCGTGCCAGACACCGATCTCTACGAGTCGCTTTTTTCCGGTGGCATGACGCGCCAGAGAGGCGCGCTCGGCATCACTTGTCTGCGTCTCGGCTTTTGCCAGTTTCAATGACCAAAGCAGAAAATGGGTAGTGACCCTCATTGTTTTTCAGCCACAATCAGCGAGTGATGGGCAAACCAGCGCATTACAATTCTGGGGTTGTTGAAGATGGGAAGCTCGATTGGCAGCCGGCCCGGCGTGAGGAGGTAGTGACCAACGGCATCGACTTTGGTTACATGTAGCCCGGTGCTTGCGACCCATTGTCGAGTCCACGGAAGAATCGTGAAGTTGTTGATCGGTTGGCCTTCTTCGGTAAACCTGCGCCCCGTTAGCCGCAAATACAACCGATACAGCCCCATAACACCCAGGTAGTTTGGCGTGGTGAGAAACAGTCGTCCGCCAGGCTTCAGCACGCGTGCTAGTTCATTGAGTGCCCTGCGCGGATCAGGAACGTGTTCGATAGTTTCGCAGGAGATCACCGTGTCGAAGCTGGCATCCTCGTGGTCAAGGCATTGAATGTCTCCTACTTTCCAGGTGACACCTGTAACGCCATGCTGCGCCGCAAAATCTTTGCCTTTGCCAACGGCTGTGGCAGAAAAGTCAGAAGCAACCACTTCCCCAGGACTTTGACGGTTGCTGGCTAGCCAGCAAGCAAAGCCTCCTCGACCGCAGGCGATTTCCAAAACCCTCTTTCCTGCAAGATCGCGATCAGGGATCAGATGAGTCTTCACCAAACGGTGCCAGGGCGTATCGGTATTGCTGTCAACTGCGAGTTGCGCGTGCCACCCTTCATAAGCGTCCTTACTTGCAGCAGGATCACTTAATCCTGAATTAACGGTGTCGCTCATAGTTTCAGGTGCCGCAAATTCGTTCATACACCAGTCGCACCGGTTCGGCTACCTTCTCCCAGACATACTTCTCCAAAGCCTCGGCTTGTGCTGCGCGCCCAAGCCGGCCGCGATACGCGACATCCCCCAGCAATCGTTCGACTGCATCAACGATTGCCTGGGGCGAGCGGAGCGGCACCAACAAGCCGTTATCAGCATCTCGAATGACATCCTTCATCCCGCAGGTTGCCGTTGTAACAATGGGCAATCCACTCATCATGGCTTCAATCAAAGTAAGCGGCGTACCCTCGAAGAGGCTAGGCAGCAAATAGATGTCGGCGGACGCGAACACTGAGGCAGCTTCGATTTCATTAGCGGTCTGAATGCACCTTACCCTTCCGCGAAGTGATTCCGGGAACGACGCGAGAACCTCCGGCTCACTAACGCCTCCGCCCAATACGACCAACTCAAGGTTCCGGTAACGACCCGCGAGGACGGCGAAAGCTTCAACCAAATCCTCGGTGCCCTTCCGCTTGACCCAGGTGCCGGCAAAAAGTAACCGCGCTGCCTTTGTGTAGTCACGATCACTTGCGGCAGTCGCATAGATTGTCTTGGCGGCAGGATAAATCCTCGTGATCTTTTGCCCGGGTAGCTGACGTTCGTTTATCAAGTAGTCGCGGTCTTCGTTATTCAGACAGAAGACATGGTCCGCATGCCGAAGTCCCAGGCTGGATTGCCAGAGACTCGTCAGTGGATAGCTGACACGGGTCTTGAGCGATGGGCCATCGCGTCCCAATCTCTTTCCTTCCTTGGCCAATTCCCAACCGCGCCGCTCAAGACCATGACTGGTGACTACCACCGAAGGGTTTCCCGCTGCTTGTTTCAAAATGGAAATTGCCGCAGAACTGGGCTCGTGCACATTAATCACGTCATAAGGCGTGCCTGCCTGCGCAGCAGCAATTGCGTGACGCCGAACCAGCAGCGGAAAGGCAAATCTTGCGAGGCGTCCGGTGATTGATGGGGGGACATTGTCGGCGCAAAAATAATCGACCGAATGACCTGCGGCGGCAACCTGATCATGTATGAAACCCATGATCCGGCTCATCCCTCCATTTCGCGCCGCCGGCACCTGGTGCGCTACAAGAATCCGGATCGCTTTCTTCATGCAGCCGGCAAAACCAAACTGCCTAAGAACTGCGTCAAGGCCGACACGTGACTTTGCACGTCGAAGCGCCGCGCCATCTCAACCGCTCCACGCTTTAAACGAATGTGTTCCTCTGGATCGCGCAGGCATTTGATAACCGCTTCAGCCATACCTTTTGACGTCGGCGGATCGGCGCGAGCAAGATGGCCATTCACTCCGTCTTTGAGCCAGTCAGAAATACCGCCCACGTCAAATGCTGCCGCGGGAACCCCGCGCAACCCGGCTTGCGGACCGCTGAGTCCGAAAGGCTCTGGCCAGAGGCTGGGGATCACCAGTAGATCTGAATTTACCAGTAGTGAGTTCAAAACATTGCCGCTCACCCAACCGGGGAATTCGAACGATAAGCGTGCGGAAGTTGATTTGAGTTCCAGGGCGCGAGATTCCCATCGTTGTCGATCCGGCCCATCTCCAGCGAAGGTAACATGCAGCGATCTGTCTAACGTTTGGCTAACGATAGGTAGCGATTCAAGCAAACTAACCCCGCCCTTGAGGCGGTCCATCCGTCCCAGAAACAGTATTCTCCATTGCGATGACGCAGCAAACCTCTCTGGTAATGACGTGGAGGTCGAAACAAACAAAGGAAGGAGGCGCGCGCTTAGCCCATGTTTTGTAAACTCGGCACGCATGTGTTCTGAAGCGGTCAGGACGTACCGATAGCGACGCAGCAAATCAAGCCTCAAGCCCTGGCGACGGTACTCGCTAAGCATGGTCAAGGGATTAAGTCCGCCGCAACGATGTGGAAAGTAATGGAGCAGGCACATTGGTCCAAAAACTCGACTACAGGGTCTGACCGTGGGGTTGCTCCAGGTTTTGGATCCACTGATACATGTTCCGTAGTAGGCGTGAGCAAAGAATGCCGCGGGAGCCACTTTAAGCGTGGCAGTCTCCAATTCCGGATCAAGCAACCCGTGAGCATAGATTACCTCCGGCGACCATCTGCCTAATTCGGCAAGTGCGCTTTCAGCGCCCATCTTGGAAACGCACCAGGTTGGGGTTCTTTCCGGAAGGGTAATCGAGTCACGAGTAAGAGGTTCGTCAACTTCATGAAAGAAAGCAACCTGATGACCCGCATCAACTAACTCCGGGATCACAATATCCAGGTAAGCTTCCGCTCCGCCAACTTTCCGACTGCTCCAGTTGACTATAGCAATTCGCATTGCGCCTAAGCACGATCCACGAACATTCACGAAGGAACACTAAGCTCTGCACGTAGGGCGAAAATAGTTCGTTTCACATCGAACAATTTCTCATACAGCGCTTTACCCGCTACCCCCAACCGGCGTCGCTCCGCGGAGTCAGCCGATAGACTCTGGATCGCTTCGGCCATTGCTGTGGTTTTCCCCGCAAGCTCTACGCCGCGGCTTTCAGCCCAACATCCCTCGGTGGCTTTTCCAATCGTAGTTACGACCGGCACACCATGAGCGAGCGCCGCCATCACGCTTCCGCGGCGACCGCTGACACCGTCCTGATACGGTTGCACCATCACATCGCACGCACTCAGGTGCTGGGAGAGTTCTTCGCTCGATAGAGCACCCGTTGCATGAACACGTTGATCCAGCGCTGGATGTTGGTTGATCAACAACTTACGCAGCTCCACACCGCCTTTGCCTAACAGTAGAACTGATAGCTTGTCTTGCTGATTGAGAAGTGAAGGGACGAGTTCCGACATGAGCTCGGTCATGTAGGGATCGTATGCGCCGAAGTGGCCCAATATGACTTCTTCACGTGGACCGTAACGAGAGCGCAGCGCTGTGCTTCCGGCGGCATCGTCAATGACCGGGATATTGCTGGGGACCGGCAACCAACTAAAGAAATTGTCTCGGCCGAATGCGAACGGGCGCAGGAGAGTTTCCCAAAGAGGTATGGAAACCCAAACGCGTCTGGCCGCCATTAATAAAGTAACGATCATTATCCGGTGTACGGCTGCCACCAGACGATGCTTCCAGGAGCCCTCCCCAAAAGCCAGGAATGGCTCATGCACCATGACCTCAATGTGGTCCTGCCTCAACTTCGCGCGCTGCCAGAGCCACAAGCAAAAGGGCAGGTTCATCGATTGATATCCGTAACCGTGAGGAACCCACTGGACTAGTAAACGTCTGGGCCGCGGAAACTGATCAAGCATTCGGCCGGCACGACGCATGTCGGCCGGACTCATGCGTCCCAGTTCCTGATGGACCGTGACCCCCTTAACGTCGGGTTGTGTGGTGCCGTAAGCCGGGCACCACACATGAACAATTTCACCCTCCGCCGCCAGACCCGTTGCAATCAACTGTGAATAGTCGCTAACGCCGCCACCCTGAGGCGGATACTCACAAGTAATCAAATGCCACTCCATCTTATGCTTAGACAAGTCGAGCTTCAGCTGTACTTGAGATGGACCAGCCCGTAGTCATCTAACGGATCAGTTTGGCCCATCAAAGGAACAGCAGTCAGACCGAGTTCCCTAAGCAACAGTTCTGCGCCAGCCCGCGTGGTGCTCGCTGAATCCCAAACGTTGGGATGCATTTCAACTATGATTCCTAACTCTCTCGAGTTGCTTTGAATCAGCTGCCGCGCTCCAGACAGCGCAGCTATTTCGAATCCTTCGATGTCAATGAACAGCCAATCGGGTTGCAGGCTGTGCGAAGAGCAATACTCATCCAATGTCACAACCGGAACCTTAATTTCAGTCACGTTTCCATCGAGAGCGTTGTTCGGCGCTCCCAGCCTGCTCATTCCCTCAGCTTCGGCAGCGTAGAGCACCTGCTCGCCGCTCGTATCACCGACAGCAGCTGGAACGATTCGCACGTGTTCGTCCAGGTTATTCATCTGGACATGCTTTTCGAGAATCACGCGTGCGCTGGGGTTTGGCTCGAAAGCCACGACCTGGCCGGTGGGACCAGCCCAGTGTGCAAATTGCAAAACGTAAACGCCAACGTTGGCGCCGATGTCAAAGCACAATGAGCCTGGTTTGACGTGTTGGCGCAGAAAGGCTGCGACTGGCGCATCGTAGTTTTGCGCCAGCCGGTGTCTTTGATGTGGATCGATTCGATAGGTGACTCCGTTGATGGTCCAGGGAATTCCTTTTCCACTGCCCGACCAATCAAGCAGAGATTCATAGGCCGGCCTCAGGTGGCGAATTAAACGAGACTCCCGCCCCAGTAGTCCGGACGTATGTCGAGCAACAGTTTGCAACAAACTCATCGTGTTTACGTTTCCAGCTCCGAGTGGCGGTGAACAGTTATGTCGCGTAGATCTCCAAACAACGACGGACTACCATGGGCCAGGTGAATTTTTCGAGCACGCGCCGCCGCCCCGCGTCACCCATTGCCCGCGCTTCCGATGGGTGGTTGGATAACCAGGCTAATTTCTGACCCAAAGCGACAGTATCATTCGGTGGCACGACAAAGCCCGTCACGCCGTCTTCAACCACCTCCGGCATGCTGGCTACGTCGGAACAGATTGCGGGGGTCGCACAGGCCATACCCTCCAGCAGTGTCTGCCCGAGCAACTCCGGTACATTTGTTTGACCGCCGTAAATATTTTTGTAGACACTTGGCAGGACCACACACATCGCACGGCGGTAAGCAGTGATTAATGCCTTGTCGTCGCTATCATGAACAAATCGGACGTTCTTGCCTTCAGCCAATTGCCGCAGATCCCCCATGTATCGGTCATCGTATGGTTGACCAATGATCTCGAGGGCCAATCCCCGCGGCAAAGCTTCGATGAGAACGTCGATACCTTTATGCGGAAGTAATCGTCCTACAAAAAGAACAGTCGGTTCTCGCCCAACTGATTCGTCCGGCGAGAAATTCTCGGCATCCACACCACCAAGAATCACATGGGCCCACGGCTTTTTCCCCTGGCCGTGAACCTTGCGGCTGTACTCGCTGATATGCAAATGTCCGTCATACCAACGATCTGTCGAAACATAAGCTGATATGTCCCACCCACCTCCGCCAAGCTCGCTAACAAAAACTCGCCCCCGCGACAATCTTCGAGCGAGGGCGACCAGGCTACTCGCCAAGACATGTTGCTGATGACAGTGAACTATTTCCGCTCCGCGCAGTTCCGGAAACAACGAGATCGACATCGGATTAGAACGTTGACCACGGACATACCAGGGATTGC
>JBPCKD010000200.1:0-19490 GCA_051004635.1 Pyrinomonadaceae bacterium | reverse complement strand
CCTTTGGGTTGTGTGAACCCGTAGCTTGAGGCAGGCAACATGGCACCACAGCGGGGCTGCCCCGCTGGGGACCCAGCAATGCCTGCGCTCCCAGCGGCGGCGTTCCTGGTAAGCGCCAGAATGCGCTGTGCCACTTGCTTTGCGTCGCGTTCGGCTTGAGTCTTCTGCGCTTTCGGATCGTCATCTGCAGGAGACTTCGTGTCTATCAAGAGTTCGACGATGGGGGTTGGATCTTGCTGCTCGCGCTGTTCTTTGCTCTGTTCAAAACTAACAAAGCCAAGCTCCGGCAGCTCTTCCACCTGGGCCTCAACGTCCTTCTGAAACAGCCGCTCGAAGAGGTGATTGAAAAACTTGATCAACGCGGGCTGGCTGCGGAAGTTGAGATGCAGCGGTTGTTCCAGTCCTCCAGCCGCCTTGAGGGCCTCAGTAGTTTGCTGGAAGACGTCAACATCCGCGCCGCGAAAGCCGTAGATAGATTGTTTGCGATCGCCGACAATAAAGAGATTTGCGCGCGCCGCGGCCGAGCTAAGCGTCAGCTTGTGCATCAACTCGCGCTGCACGCTGTTCGTATCCTGGAATTCGTCAACCAGAAAGAACCGATATCGCTCGGTGGCTCGAGTTAAGACTGCGGGCTGTTCCAGCAATTCCAGCGCCCGGAGTTGTAAATCGTCAAAGTCGAGCGCGGCCAGACTCTGCTTCTTTTCCCGATAGCGTCGCTCAACCTCCTCCAGAACTTCAATCACTTCCAACGCGTAGTCTTTCGCCTGTAAGTCGAAACAGACTTGCGGAACCAGACCCAGTGGACCTTTTTTCTCGGCGCCCCAGAGTTGTGCGTCCAGTTTTTCGATTAGATTTCCGGCCGGGCTGTTTTTAGCCAGACGCGTGGCGGTGCGAAAGCTCTCGATCGCGCTACAGTAATCTGCCAAAGACGCTGGGTTGCTTTCGATTAACTTTTTCAGCGCCGGCCACTCCGATCTTGCATAACTTCGTTTCGCCTCAGCCGCGGGAGTCAAGCGGCCGAAACCAATGAACTCGTTCATAACCTTGTCGAGATCCGACAGCACGCGATTGTATGCCTCAGGCGTGGAGTGGCTGCGAAGAGTGCGCTGCGCCAACTCATCAAGCTTCAATCCCTGGCCGCGGACGTTCCAGTAAAGCTGGACCAACGCTTCCGCGAGTCTGCTGCGTCCGAAACCCAACGCTAGTTGAGAAATTGATTTCCGCCCGGTACTAATAAACTCCGTCAGCGCTTCTTCCACCGCAGCTTCCAACAAAATGGCAGCATCGTGCGCATCAAGCAGCAGAAATTGCGGGTCGATGCGCGCTTCGACAGGAAACTCACGCAGCAGCAAGGCGCAGAAACCATGGATCGTATTGATGACTGCGCCGTCGAGCGTCCGCTTGTATCTCATCCAACGCTGACGCTCGTCTCTTGCGCACCCTGCGAGAATCCGGTCCAAATCCTGGCGCAGGCGTTCGCGCATGTCGTTTGCGGCGCGATTGGTAAAAGTGATGGCGACGATCTGATCGATATTAAGATTCTTGTTTTCGCGGAGGATGTGAAGATATCGCTCGACGAGGACGGTAGTTTTGCCAGAACCAGGCCCGGCCGTCACGGACACATGACGGTCAAGCGTGTGCGCGGCGGTTTCCTGTTCGGGTTTTAGTTTCTTTTCCTGCGGCGAGGACTTCAACGTCGTTCCGTTTTCAGCGGGTACTCGGGTGTAAAGAGGTTCCATGTCCCAACATTGCCTCGGCGGCTTGTTCTGGAACGTCAATGATTACGAAGTATTTAGCAGGGTACAAATAGTCTTCGTCGGTTTCGTCTATCACTCGGATGTAATTGTTGGCCGCGGCCCCTTCGTCGGGCAGAACAACATAAACTTTGCGGACTTCGAGTGATTCGGGATAGCCACCGTTATCGATGCAGAGGGCGTAGCGATTTGGATTCTTGTGACGCGCCATAGTTCTAATCGAGATAACTTTTGATCTTTAGCTTCTTGCGGCCAATGCCGTGAGCCTCATACCAATGCAGTTCGACGAAATGAATTGTACCACCCTCAAGCCTACAAAACACATCCACCCCATTGGCGAATACCTTCTCAATCTCTTGCTTTACGGCGTTTGCAAACTCTCCATCCGAGGTCGCATGACTGATGAATAACTTGGGTTTCGTTATTTCGTGATTTGTCATCGTTTGGTTATGCCCTTTGGTTCACTTTCGCTTCGCTTCTTCAAATCAATTCGATACTTCTCATACCGGCAGACAGCCACATAGTCGCAAAACTTACACGTCTTATAGCCTTCCGAGGGTTCCACCGTGAACCGCCCGGCCCGCATGCGATCGAGAAAGTCCCAGATCCGCGCCGCCACTTCGGCGCGAAACTTTTGCCATTCGTATTCCGGGAAGATCGAGTTCTTCGCCTGTAAAGCGAGATAGTCGTCGTTAAAATCTTTGCGATACATGCCGGTGTTTCGTCGCTCGGCGCCGCCTCGCAACGTGTAGTAGCCACCGCCGGCGATCGCCTGTCCCGGGAAGAAGAGCTGTTCCAGAGCTTCCAGGTAGATCGGAATCTGCAAAGTGCGACCCTCGAAGATGTCTTCTTTGCGCGCGCCCCTGGAAAGCTTGTAGTCGTAAGCGACCACCGTTTGATCCTGAGCGATGTCCACGCGATCAATCTGCCCGCTGATCTTCATCGTCTCTTCGCCGACAAACGTCGAACGGACCAACTGCAGAGGCTTATCGGTCGACTCAGGATCTCTGGCAGCTGACTTCATCCCCCCAAAAGCAAGCTCGAAGCGCGCCGGGGTGACGCCAGCGCCGGCAGTACTCTTCTGAAGGTCTAACTCATAAACCAGCACCTGTTCGAGAATGATTTTGCGAATCTCGCGATCGAGTTTCCAAACCTGTTTGTTTAGCGGCGGTACTACTTGTTGATGTAGATCGAAAACGTCATCCGCTATCTGCAACAGTTCCTTACTGAGTTCTTCACGCTGCGCCGGATCAAAACGTTTTCCTCGATGCTGTTCAAAAAAGCGCCGCAGAATGTCGTGCAGGAGTTTGCCTGCGTCCAACGCCTGCAAATCCAGTGCAGCCTCGCCGCGCGGTTCGAGTTTCAGGACTCGTTGCGCGAAAAAGCGATAGGCGCAGTTACCGAAGGTGCCAAGGCCGCTGGCGCTATGAACGGAGTCAGGACCAAATCTCTTCTTGATCAAAGCCAGCAGATCGGGATTGGTAATCTGCCCATCGTAAGGACCAAAAGTCGCTCCCGAGCGCTCCCGTTCAATGCCGATCCGGCCCAAAGCCGACTTGCTTAGGAGTCGATCGTTGCGCGCCAAAGAAAGCAACCTGCTGATCTGCGGATGGGGACGCAGTCCCTCGCGCTCGACTTTATTGAGGTGGTGTTGCTCCTGACGCACGAGACTAATTGCAACTTCTTTTGCGGACGACGCCTCGCCGAGCTTCATCCCATCGTAGTCAGGGCGAGCCACCTCTTCTTTATCGAGCCGCGCGGGGGCTATCGCCCTGCGTAATTCATCAATGTAATAAGAAGCGACTGTTTCCGTATCACCTTCAAGCATGAGCGGACGTGTCAGGTACAAGCGCTCCATCGCGCGACAGGCAGCTTGATAGAAGTAGTGTTCTTCCTTCAACAAGCTATTGGGAGAGATGTCTTCCAGCGTCAGGCCGTAATGTTTCAGTCGCTCCCGTTCTTCGTGTGGATAAATCCAATCGCGCGAAGCGCTCAGCGGGAAGCCTCCCTCAACCAGCCCGGCGATAAACACGGCCCGAAATCGCAAGCCGCGCACGTCCGTCGCCTCCAGCACCCGCAAGCCGCCACGTTCCGCGCTGCCCAGTGTCACGGTTTGCGATCCCAAACAACGCCGAACTTCCGCGATGACGCTGGTCAGCGTCGCGAACAGTGTGTTTTCGCTCGCCTCAACTTTGGTAAGTTGAATGCTCTTGATTGCCGTCAGGAAAGCGCGGCGCAAACCTTCCAGCGCGTGTAGATCCAACATCGCGCGCGGCAGCTCTTCGTCCTCGGTTTGGCGAACTGGACTGCTTACTTGCCGGCTAAATTGAAACTGATCAAGCAGCTTCATTATTGCGGCGCGCAACTCCAGCGGTTCGCCCTCACGCGGAACGGATTGAATGTGCGCGGCAAAACGTTTGACCACCAGCGTCGCCCAGGCAATCACCGCCGGATGCACGTCGCGCTGCGGCCGGCGCTTCTTCTCAACATGCTTATCTTCCGGCTGAACGGTTTCAGCGTCCTCCATCTGCGCTTCGTCATCGTCGCTGCTGGGTTCAGCTGAGTCGATGTTCAATAGTTCCTTCGTCGCTTCCGCGTTCGGCAGTTGCTCAATTAACTTCCGGCAGCGGTCCAGCCAGTCTGTGAGGCGCAACTCACCTCCCACATAAGCGATGACGTTTTCCAGCGTGTCGGTATCCCAGCGGCCAACGCCGAATCCGCGACGGCGACGTTGGTCACGCCCGGCATTTCGTTCGGCCCCAATCGGCTCGCCTTCACGTAGCAAGTCGTCAAACTTTTCTTCAAACTCTGTAGCCAGTGCATCAAGCTCTTCTTGCGGCAGCCGAAAATAGCCCGACTTGATCTGATCGGCGAGCTGCGGCATTTTTAAAACACTCGATTCGTCGCGGGCCAGTTCGTCGAGTATGCCAAGCAACTTGAGCGCGGCGCGTGTCGCGGGAATTTCATTGACAGTTAGGCGACGGTCCAGGCTGCACGGCAACGACTCTTCGCGCATGACGCGGGTTACAGTTTCCGCATACGCCGAACGCTCACGCACAACCAGCACGATATCCGAAAGCTTATAGTCTTCAAGCAGCACCAGTCGTTTTATTTCTTTCGCAATCGCTCGCATCTCTGTCTCACGATCGGTGCAATCGAAATAACGAATCTCAGACTGCCTGTTCCGCCGGTCGATTTCTGCGGGAAGTTCTCCAGGATCGTCAGCAAGCTGCTGGTTTGCGAGCGCGGGGTTAAAGAGTTTTTCCCTGAGGGGAGAAAGCGCGCCGTGCGTGGTGAGACTTGCCGGACTTTGTTTGATATCAAAGTCAGCAATAGAACAGAGCTGGCTGATGGTCTGGTTGAAGGGAGTGAATATCTCGGGGTTGCGATCGTCCTTATTTAGGTTGACGAGCACTTCGGGAACTTGCGGAATCAACAGTTTCAACATCTCGCCCTGGGCGGGAGTGAAATCGAAAAACCCATCGAGCACGAGCAGCCGCACGTTTTCCAGCCAGGGAAGACGTACTTCCCTATCAAGGCCGCGGAGAATCTGGAGCGCACGCAATCCATCGGCATCGCCCTCGGTGAGATTGTTTTGTTCCAGCAGATTTGCATAGGTTGAATAGACCAGAGCCACGTCCCGATCGAAATCAATCTGAGGGTGTAGGAGCTGGGAACGTTCGCCGTCCGGGCCTGCCCGTTCTGCCTGTTCTGCCCGTTTTGATAGGCGCATGCTCGAGTCGCGTTCGTCGACGCTCGCATGCGTGGTGGCAAAATCCTGCACGCGATTAGCGACAATCTCCGCAAACTCGGTGGGCGTTTTTCCGGCCCGCTGAATTTCGCCAATCAAGGTGGCAATCGTGTTGACGCATCCCTCGCGATTCGCTAGCGGGGCAATTGCTGTTAGCTTTCCCTCCGCCCTTAAGCGTAGGAGCAACTGTGAGATCAAACTTCGCTTGAGCGGAAGCTCCTCACGATCGATCGGTACCCGAGGAGACAGACGCAGTCCTGTCGGTTCATCGACGGCGGTGGAGATTAGGTGGCGGACAAAGCCGCTAAACAGGTAAACAGGAAGCTCGCCCCAAACACCACGATTCCGGGAGCCGTCGAGAATCTGTTCAGTTACTAACTCCAGCAGCGGATGAGAGGCAGCGAGGTAAAGGAAACTATCGCTCTTGCCCTGGGCGACGAGATCAGCGCAACGCTCAATCAGACGTGAACGATTGTTGCCGAGGAGGGGACCTAACCAGATTTCTTTTGACACCCTAACTCCAAACCAGTTCGACAGGACTTGTAGGACTCACAGGACCTATAGCTCACGTTTCACTGCCACCTACACCCTTGGCATTGAGCAACGGCAAAGGGTCTTGCTCTACGACCTCAGCTTCTGCCGCAACCAAATCCGGAAACAGTCCGCCTTCATCCAAACTCAGCGCTCGAGTAGCCTTATCGATCGGCTCCAGAATCTCGATGCCTTCACCGGCAATCGCGCCACGTTCTTTAAACTTCCTGGCGGTCCGAAGCACGCGGCCTTCAAGTGAGCCAACGCCGCGGTTATATGAATCCAGCGCGCGGTCAAGTCCCTTGCCGATGTCGGCGAAATGATTAGTAAACACTCGCAGACGATCGTAGAGGGTTTTGCCGAGCTCGCTTACTTCCTTCGCGTTTTCAGCCATCTGTTCCTGGCGCCAACCGTAGGAGACGGCTTTGAGCAATGCGATCAAAGTGGTGGGCGTGGCGATGATCACGCCCTTGCCGACACCGTCTTCGATAAGCTTCGGATCAATTTCGAGGGCGGCGCTGTAGAACGTTTCACCCGGCAGAAATAGCAGAACAAACTCCGGGGTCGGCTGCACCGACTCCCAATAAGACTTCTTACTTAAAGATCCAATGTGCGTGCGCACCAGCCGCGCGTGATCCTTTAATCTGGCGCTGCGAATCTCATCGTCTTTGGTTGAAATAGATTCATAAAAGGCATCGAAGGGGACCTTGGCGTCTATTACGATCGTCCGATTCCCAGGGAGGCGAATGATGACATCCGGCCTTATGCGACCGTCGTCGGTCACTACCGTCGTCTGTTCATCGAAGTCGCAATACTGAAGCATGCCCGCTAACTCCACGACGCGCCGCAATTGGATTTCACCCCAGCGCCCGCGAATATGAGGAGCGCGCAAAGCGGTAACCAGGTTTCCGGTCTCCGCTTGCAGTTGCAGTTGGGCCGTAGCCAGGCCTCTTACCTGCTCGCGGAGTTCGGAGTAAGCCCCGGCCCGGGTTTTTTCCAGTTCGCCAATCTTGGAATCAACTTTTTCCAGCGACTCTTTGAGCGGCTTGACCAGCTGATCAATCGCTTTCTGTCTTAACTCCAAATCCCCTTTTGCCGTCTCCTGAAACTTCTCGAGCGTAGAGTGGGCCAACTGGAGAAACGACTGATTGTTGTCCTTGAGCGCATCACGCGAAAGAGCCTTAAACTTTTCCGACAACTCTTCCGCCGCTTGTTTGAATGAGTCTTTTCGTTCCTGCGCGGCGCGGCGCTCGCCTTCGAGCTCTGCTTTCAGTTGTGCGTGACCTTCACGCAGACGCTTATGTTCGGCGACCTCGTCACTGAAGGCCTGCTGGACTCGTTGAAGTTCCGTCTCCTTGCCCATCAAGCGTTCTTTCAAGGTGGCGAGATCTGCAGCACTGGCAGAACTCGCCTTGGTCCTGAGCAGAAACCAACCCACCACCGCGCCCAGCGCTGCGCCTATTAGAAAGATGGCGACCAGGAGAATCTGAGTATCCATTTGTTAAAGAGAGAGTCTAGCAGAACTCGTTGCAGACGCGAAACACTGGCCCGTTAGCGGGCTGACCGTACCTTTTGGAGTGCGGTAACCTGTTAGCGCTTTGGCCGGTCGCGACCCGGTCGCGACCACGGTGAGATTGACTCTGCTTAAACACCGGCGTCAAGCCGCCTCATACCAAAGCGCCGACAGGTCAGCGCACTCCATAAAAGGGGGCGCGCCTGACCAGTGCTCACCGGCCAAAGCAGCCAACCATGCGCTCGTAAACTTTTCTGGTGACGCGGACGTCGTTGAGATTATATTCGCGAATTTCCCGGAGCCTGCCCGCCTGATACAAGTCGAAAACCTTGCTGCCTTCGACTGTGGCAGTCTTGCTCGATTCAATCCCGAGCGCCCAGGCAATGTCGTCGAGGCTTACAAATCGCTTTGCGCCAAGCCACCAGTGATGCATTGTGTCGAAAACTCCGCGTACGTTGTAGTCGCGCAAATCCACCAAAGGGTTGGCTGAAATGCTGTGGACCAGACAGCGTTGGAAGATAAACGGAAGATCAAAGCCAATGATGTTGTGGCCTACCAGTTCATCCGTCTCGGTGTCGAAATCCTTCATGTATGCCAGAAACCGGAGCAGCGATTTCTTCTCATCCTCTTCGTTCCCATCCGCGTTTATGCCAAACACGCGCTCGCTTTCAGGTTGCTCAGCTCCGCCAAACTCGAGTCCCGGCACCGGACCCTCATGAACGGCGATGGAGAGTATGCGGCCCGAGGTCGCGCTCAAAGCCCCGAGTTGGTAACAACGTTCCTCTTCCGCGGCGATGTCTTCAAGGTAGCGTTGTTGTTGTTCGAGACGCATGTTTCCCAGTTTCAATGACCGCTCGAGCTGAGGCCCAATGCGTTCGCGAAAGTCAGGCAACGCCAGCGTCTCAATATCCATTGTGTAGGACCGCGGCAACACCGGCTCGGCATTTTGATGTTCGCGATATTGCTCGATAGTGATGGGGCGATACTCGGCCACCACAAACTGCGAACGATCCTGGAAAGTTTCGAGCCGGCCGGTCACGCCCCAAAGGCCGGGCCGAATCTCCTTCCACACCTCGAGCGTCTCACCCCAAATCTTTAAAGCCAGCGAACCAGTGGCATTGCGCGCAGTTGCGTCGCAGAAGCGCTTGCCCTGTTGCGTTCGCTTCTCGCGCACAGACGTTATGACGACCATCAGCCAGAGGTCTTCGCCTGGAGGAATCTCGGGGATGGGTATGTTGCCTCTCATGTTAGTCAGATCAATAAAAGCTTAAACCGTAAAGCTCAATGGGAATCAGCTCAGGGTCGGGAAGGCGGGATTAGCACCCCAGCGGGGCTGCCCCGCTAGGGACCCCGCCTTGCCCTCGCTGTCTTTACCGCCCGCTCAACTTCACCATCCATCCTGCCAGTCAGCATCATCCAGATCATTTTGTAGTCGCCCATGAAGGACCAGAGCGGATACTGAAACGTCGCCGGCCTATTCTTCTCAACGAAGAAATGACCAATCCAAGCCGCACCATATCCAGGTATCAAAGCCAACGGGAGAAACCACCACCTCCCAATAGCAATGAAGTAAACAACGCAGCCGACCGCGATCGTGGTTCCAATGAGGTGGAGCAAACGCGTGCGCGGCTGACTGTGCTCAGCCACATAATGTGGCCAGAACTCGGTGAATGAGTTGTATTGGCGTTGGGCCATAGGTTCGTCACACCTCAAGTTGTTTTGAGCCCGCGTAGTTCGTTAGCATGTTGCGGAAAAACTAAAAACGATCCACGGCGGGGTTACCACGCGGGCAGCCCGCGTGGGGTGCTAGGAACTAACACGAAGCGGCACGAAAAGAGTCCTGAGTTCGAGTCATTTCGTGAAACTTCGTGGATCGTCTTCTTCCCATTAGGCCCGAGGCTTGGTCGTCGCACCTACACAATCCGAGTAACCAGTTCCTACTCACGGCGCTGCAAATAATTTCATGAATTGTTCGGGCGGCAGTGGTGGAATAACAGCAAGCTGCAAGTTTTCCTCCACGTGTTCAATCCTGCTCATCCCTACCAGCGCTGTACAGATGCCCGGCGCTGAGCGAACGAATTGTATCGCCGCCTGCGCGTCGGTTGGCAACGAACCCAACGACTCCCGCAGATCTTTCGGCAGGCCCCGGGCCACGCGTCCCTGGAAAATCGAAGCGCTGGAAATGACTGTAACACCAAGTGCGGCAGCCGCTTCAAGCGTTGAGACCGACTGCCCATCAACTACTTGATTACTTAATGTCAACGCTTCAGGCATTGCCAGGTTAAAGGGCAATTGAACGAATCGAAAACCATGCTGCTCGCCGGCAAATTCACGGGCAATCGCCACCATCTTCGACAGGGAATGGTAACCAGTGGTGTCAGGCGGAACCCGAAAACCGTTCCAGGTTGCAACGCCATACGACTTCAGCTTCCCCTGCGCGCGACTCTTCTCCAGGCCCTCAAAAGCAGCTCTCAAGCGCGCGTAAAACTCGTTTTCTGAAACAGACCCAAGCTGCGATTCCGGATTATGCACGTAATAAACGTCGACGCAATCCAAATTCATATTTCCGAGCGACTGTTCCAATTGGTTTTGCAAATACGCGGGCGTCATGCAGTGCATGCCGCCAATAATATCGTCAAAGCTCGCTATGCCGGGATTGACAAATGTTTCCTCAATGTAGCTACGCACGTCACGCGGCGGTGCCCCGTCAAATGGCAGATAGCCACCCTTGGTACAAATAATTATTTCGTCTCGAGAGAAATCCTTTGCTTCAGTTAAGTCACGAAGTGCTTTGCCGATCGCCCGTTCGCTTCTTTGAAACCGGTAGTTTGCCGCCGTGTCGATTACATTCGCGCCGAGCTCGACCGCGCGAGCTACTGCAGCCGTGTAGCGGGCATCCGTTTCGTCATCGGCGTTGCCAAGGTACGACCCCGTGCCTATCGACGATAACCACAGGTCACGCTGTTTACGCAAATGGCCCGGCGCAGCGCTATCTTTGAACCGCTCGCGATAACGCGTCGTCCCTTCGAGTGTGGCGGATCCTGTGTTGGACATAGGGTGGGGAGTCAACTCCTTGGAGTGCGGTGGCCTGGCACCGCTTTGGCCTTCGGCGGCTTGACGCCGAGTTCCGATAATGGATTCATGCTAAACGTGGTCGCGCCAGGTCGCGACCGACCAAAGCGGTGCCAGGCCACCGCACTCCAGGGAGCTGACATTATTTACGACAGAGAATATACGCGCGCTTTCCCGTGAGCGACAAGCACTTCATCGTTGCAGGTGGCTATGGTAGCTTTGCAGTCCAAACAGCACACATCAGGAAACGAACCATGACCGACTTTCTCAATTGGCGCGAACACGCCGGCAGTTCTCTCGAGAAGTTTTACAAAGCCACTTTGTGGCAAGGCGAGCATATGATGGTTGGTCTAAACTGTCTGGAACCGGGCCAAACACAAAACATCCACGCGCACGATGGCGCTGAAAAGTTCTACTTCGTCCTGGAAGGCTCGGGAAGATTTACAGTCGGCGAAGAAAAAAATGAGGCAGAAGCGGGCGCGCTGATCGTTGCCCCCGCAGGAATTCCGCATGGCGTCACAAACCACGGCAATGCGCGTCTATCGTTGCTGGTCGTTATGGCTCCACCACCCGTTAAATGAACGAAACCCGAATAACATCCCGACCCGAAGGATCTTCACTCGAGATCTCGGAAGCAGAGATGCATGAGCTCTCGTCAGGAGTCACTCAGCTTGTGACTGATTACTTTTCCGAGGTTTCCAGGTTACCCGTTTTCCCTGAAACTTCAGGCGGCAAAACAACCGAAAAGCTGGGAGCGTCGCTGCCAATTGGAGGCGAGACTCTCCCGCAATTGCTCGACGACTGCCGCGCCATTCTCGACGGCAGCCGCCACAATGGCCATCCGCGATTCTTTGGTTACGTAGCCTCGCCTTCCACTGCTCCCGGCGCCTTTGCCGACTTGATTGCTTCAACACTTAACTCAAACGTAACCTCCTGGCGTTCGGGTCCGGCGGCAACTGAAATTGAACGTACGGTTGTGCGTTGGCTCGCCTCATTGATCGGATATGCGCAGGATGGAAACGGAATACTTACGAGCGGCGGCTCGATGGCGAATCTTACCGCTTTAATGGTCGCTCATCGGACAAAAGCGAACAGGGATGTCGCCTCAACGGGTTTATGGAATTCTGCTGCCCCAATGACCCTCTATGCTTCGGATCAGATCCATATGTCGATACTCAAAGCCGCCGACATTCTTGGCCTGGGCCGGCAGCAGGTTCGCCTGGTGGAATGCGACGAACGTTTTCGTATGAACGTACCGTCTTTACGCAGACGTATTGTCGAGGATCTGAATAGTGGCCTGAAGCCGTTCTGTGTAGTTGCGAGCGCAGGTACGGTTAACACCGGCGCAGTTGATTCGCTGGCTGAGATTGCCGAAGTCACGAAGGAGTTTGGCCTTTGGTTTCACGTCGATGGTGCTTACGGTGCGCTGGCCGCGCTGGATGAAACGAAGCGGCCACTCTTCGGGGGCCTGGAGCGTGCGGATTCAGTGTCGCTCGATCCTCACAAGTGGCTTTACGTCCCAATCGATTCCGGGTGCCTCCTGTTTCGCGATGAAACACAAGCTCGCGCGGCTTTCAGTTTTGACGAAGCCGACTACATCAAGGTGCACGAGCAGAATGCGGACGAGTCGTTTGCCTTTTGGAATTACGGACCGGAACTTTCGCGGCGTTTCCGCGCGTTAAAGATCTGGTTGACTCTCCGTTATTACGGGACGCGCCGGATTGCGGGCGCCATTAGCGAAGATAATGCGCTGGCCGCCTACCTGGGCCAGGCGATCGAGCAGGCAGAAGACTTTGAGATGCTCGCGCCGCCCGTGCTGAGCATTTGCTGCTTTCGTTATGTGCCGCCTTCGTTGCAATCAAAGTCAAAGGCTCAATTACTCGACGAAGGCGACAATCCTGAATTGGATCAACTGAACAATAAGATCATGCTTGCGGTCCAGCGGGGCGGGCGCGCCTATCTTTCGAGCGCAACCCTGCGCGGAAGATTTGCGCTACGGGCTTGTATTACAAACTTTCGCACTACGCGTGCCGATATGGATGAAACGCTGGAGATTATTCGTGAGGCGGCGCGCGCCTTCGAAACAAGTAGTGTGTAAACACGCGCAGGCGTCAACTCTTTGGAGTGCGGTGACCTGTCACCGCTTTGGCCTTCGGCGGCCTGGCGCCGTCGTCCTAAGTAGACTCAAGCGAATCGTAGTCGCGAAAGGTCGCGACCGACCAAAGCGCCGACAAGTCGGCGCACTCCAGGAAGTTGACGCCATCGCGTATTGTGTCCCTGGAACCGCTCGCGGTTCCGTGCTCGCAGAGTTTTCTGAAAGTCTCAGAATGATCGAAACCGCAAAACCTCAAACCTATGATCGCGAGATGTTCGTTGCACTCGAACTTGCGCGTGAAGCCGGTGCAGCAATCCTCGATCTGTATGAAAGGCCCCTCGATATTCAACAGAAGACGGGAGCCAATGATCGTGAGCCTGTCACCCAGGCGGACACACTGGCAAATGAAATAATCGTGCAGCATCTTGGTCGCGAGTTCCCGGACGACGGCATTCTTGCGGAAGAATCTGTAGACACGGTCCGCCGTCTCGACAAGTCACGCGTGTGGATGATCGACCCACTCGATGGCACTACCGGCTTTATCGATGGCAATGGCGACTTCGCCGTGCAGATTGGATTAACCGAAGGCGGGCAATGCGTGCTCGGCGTTGTTTATCAGCCGTTGACCGGAGTGTTGTATCGCGCAGTTCGCGGTGGAGGCACATGGGTTGAGCGTCCGGGGTCAGCCCCCGAGAAAGCCTGTGTATCAGAGCACATTGAAATCTCGACCATGCGGCTGGCGGCGAGTCGATCGCATCGCAGCCCGCGCATGGATACCGTGGTTGAGGCTTTCGGTCTCAAGGAAGAGGTTCGTCGTGGCTCAGTGGGAATCAAGGTTGGTTTGATTGTTGAGCAGCAATGCGATCTTTATGTCCACTTATCGCCGCGAACAAAGCAGTGGGATACTTGCGCACCGGAAATCATTTTGCGGGAAGCAGGCGGCACTATTAGCGATCTCTTTGGGCGGCCGCTGAGCTACAACCAGGCCGAAGTCCAAAATCGTAATGGAGTTGTCGCCAGCAACGGAGCTGCACACGCTCAGATTATTGAATCGCTCGAGCCTCTATTGCGACAATTTGGGCGCGTTCCGGCAGATTAGCGATCCTCCCAGCTTTCCCCAAGCCAAACAACAGCCCATGCGATAATATCCATGCCAGATTTCTGGCATGGAGATTCACCTTGTTAATTCGCCCTAAACTCTTTCTCACGTTCTTGGGCTTCTGCCTGGTGCCGCTGGTCCTGCTGGCGCTGGTAAATTACTGGAACAACGTCCGAGTCGCTGAGGCAACGATCCAGAGGGAGCAGGAAAGTAAGTCGGCGGAAATCAGGAAGTCGATTAGCGAACTCATGCTTGAGAACCGGAAGGAAACGACCTCGGCGACAGCCGCCGCAAATGCTGAGCTAGTGCGCGACGATGCGCGTTACGCCGGCTGGAAGGGATTTATCGCTGCAGTCTTGCTTGCGATGTTATCGGCCTTGTTTTTGACCTATCGCTGGCAGCGCAAATCACGCGGAATTGAGCGCGTTACCGAAGGCGTTGAAGCGATCGCCAAAGGGAAACTTGATCATCGCATCGAGTTGTTATCCAGCGACGATCTCAGGCCACTGGCTGACAATGTTGGTTTGATGACTAAACAACTCACGGATCAGATCGCAAGAGAAGCTGAAACACGGCAGTTTCAATCGTTCGTTCGGCTGTCCGCAATTCTTACGCACGATCTTAAGAACGCAATCGAGGCACTATCGTTAACCGTCACCAACATGGAACGGCATTTCGATAACCAGGAGTTTCGTGTGGACGCAATGAAAACTCTCAGGTGTGCCACCGAGAATTTACGGGCGCTGGTTTCGCGTCTGAGCAATCCGGTTGATACATTAAGCGGCGAACACAAGAGGCCAACGCCCGTCGACCTGGTTCCGATGTTGAAACGCGTAATCTCAATGACGGCGGAGCCCGCACGGGCACAGCATGAAATCAGTATCAACCTTCCGGAGTCTCTTTTTGCCATGGCGGACGTAGAACGCATGAACAAGGTAGTTGAAAACTTGATTATTAACGCCCTTGAGGCAATGGCTGACCAGAAAGGGAACTTGAGCATTGAGGCGGGCCAAACCGATGAAGGCAAACCCTTCTTTAGCGTTATGGATACTGGTGAGGGGATGACCCGCCGTTTTATTGAAGAAAGACTTTTTCATGCCTTCGCGACTACAAAAACGCGAGGCGTGGGCCTCGGTCTTTACACCTGCAGAGAGGTGGTCCAGGCTAACGGAGGCTCGATCGAGGTCGACTCGAGAGAGGGCGCTGGAACAACGTTTAGGGTCGTGCTACCATCGGCCGCAATCTACGAACGCGGTAATAAACAATCGCGCAGCCAATCTCACGGTTAGATCCCCCGGATGTTCCAATGTCTTTTATGAAGCTCACTGCACTCGTTTGACGACAACTCGATGGGCAAAGAAAACCACTCCAACGAAACCCACTCGAGAAAATCTAAACTCAAAGAAACTGTGCTTGTGGTTGACGACGATGAGGCGGTGCGTCGCGCACTCTTCTGGACGCTCAACTCGGATTATCGGGTGCTGGAATCCGCTTCCCGCGCAGAGGCGATCAAGCTTCTCCACCAGGAAGAGATCGATGTGGTCGTAAGTGATCTGCACCTGCCGCCTCACCTCGATGATATCGCCGAAGGCCTGGCAATTATCGAGGCCGCTCGCAATTGCCACCCGCCTGTCCAGGTGGTTGTGATCACAGGGACCGAGTCAAAACGCGCAGGCCTCGAGGCGGTTAAGCTCGGTGCTTACGGTTTCTTTGAGAAACCACTTGATGCAGCCGAGGTGGTCCACATTGTGAACCAGGCGGGTCGCATGCGCAGGCTCGAAGTTGAGAATGCGCGTTTGAAGGATGAGCTCCTGGGCGCGCGAGGATTTGGACGACTGATCGGATTGAGTCCGGCTCTGGAAAAGACGCTCAAGCAGGCGCGGGCGGTGGCAGACACAAGCGCCACCGTCCTCATTAACGGTGAAAACGGTACCGGCAAAGAAATGCTTGCGCGAGCTATTCACGAACAAAGTCAGCGCGCTAATGGACCATTCATCGCCGTGAGTTGTGCTGCCTTACCGGAGTCGCTGATTGAGTCGGAATTGTTTGGCCATGAGAAAGGGGCTTTCACTTCAGCAACGCACGCGCGCGCCGGCAGGTTCGAGTTGGCCGATGGCGGCACGCTGTTTCTGGATGAGATAGTGGAGTTGACTCCTAACGTGCAGGTGAAGCTGCTGCGTGTTTTGCAGGAACGTGCTTTTGAGCGGGTTGGGGGTACGAAAACTTTAAGTGTGGACATTCGTCTGATCGCCGCCAGCAATCGGGATTTGGAAGCGGAGGTCGAAGGCTCGAAGTTTCGGCGGGACCTCTTCTACCGGCTAAACGTGATTCCGTTGTCGCTGCCGCCTTTGCGCGAGCGGCGAGAGGACATTTCCGGGTTGGCGGCCCACTTTGCGGCTAAAGCGGCTGAAAGCACAAACGCGCCACGCCACAATTGGACCCGGCGTTGATCGATTCGCTTCATGAATACGATTGGCCAGGCAACGTTCGCGAACTTGAAAACCTGATGGAGCGTCTGGTTCTGTTAGACCGCGCGCTAACAATCGGGATGGAGTTTCTCCCGGAAAAAATGTTGAGAGTAGTGCCGTCTCCAGGCGTGCCCAGCGAAACCACTTTTGAAGGAGCCCTTACCGGACTAAAGCAGCGGTTGATAGTAGACGCACTCAAAGCGGAGAATGGAAACAAGGTGGCTGCGGCGCGACGACTCGGGATCAGCCGTTCGTATTTGCATCGACTGATTAGCGAATTCGGTCTGTAACAGACAGGGGCAGGAGGCAGGAGCAGTCGGCAGGAGCAGAAAGCCAGGACGCAGGAGGCAGGGGCAGGAAGCAGGAGACGTCCGCGCGCAAATTCTCTTGCATCTAGCCCGCCGCTGCTGTAGTCCCTTTTACTTCCATTTCATCTTTCCTTGGGCATATCCTCTTACTTTTCAGTTAGAAGAAATCCCACCGCTAGAGGAGTAGCGCGTGCTGGGTATTCAATTGGGGTTAGAGTATGGATGTCGCACCTGGATTCAGAGATTTAAAGGTTTATCAGTTGGCTTTCAATTTAGCTATGGAGATTTTTCAAGAGTCTAAAAGGTTTCCAGCGGAAGAAAGATACTCCCTCACTGATCAGATCCGTCGTGCGTCCAGAAGTGTGCCCAGCAACATCGGTGAAGGATATCGAAAGAAGCGGTATCCAAGAATGTTCGTGAGCAAGATGGTCGATGCGGACGGAGAAGCAACAGAGACACAAGTTTGGGTGGATGTAGCACAGGCATGTGGTTATCTAAGTGAAACTAGACAACGGGAACTACGCAGAGGTTATGAAGAGGTGGGGAGAATGCTTGGCGCTATGATTGCTCATCCGGAACGATTCCATGTATGAAATCATCGCTTGCCTCCTGCCTCCTGCCTCCTGCCGACTGCCCCTGCCGACTGCCCCTGCCGACTGGCTCCTATTCCCCCGGCTTCGTTGTCGACCCTTTCATGTTCGGCTCGCCAAGCTCCACAATCCAGATGCCGCTGTTAATGTCGTTAAAGTAGATCAGACCTTTGTGAGGCTGGGCCCCCCAGGTAAAAGGAAGATTGGCTTTGAAACCTGCCGGGTCGCCGGCCCAAAGACGTCCGATCTCGCGACCTTGCCGGTAAAGGTCACCGCGCAGTTCTCCCGAAACATCAACGATGCGGCCGCCGCCGGTGTAGTAGCCCATGTACATGATGTCCTCTTCAACCCACATGTTATGCGCGCCGGCTTCAGGCACAGGATACTCCGCCACCTTGCGCGGATTGTTGATGTCGGAAACGTCCACCACGTGCACGATGCCTCGCACCGGAATGCGGGCGGGGCCGTGAATATCAAAGCTCGGGGGGAACACTTCATCGCCGATGAAGACGTAGTTTTTGTAACGAAAGACTGAATGTGTGCCCGCCAACCAGCCATTGCCATACAGTTCGTGATGATTGAAGCGCAACTGGCTGACTAACTGTGGCTGCTCAGGGCTTCCCCCTTTTATTCCTTTTCCAACATCAAGAATGATGAGTCCGTCGCGCCAGTAAGCGAGATAAGCAAGGCCATCTTTTACCTGTAGATCATGCAAATATCGCCCGCCAACCTGATCACCTTCACTCGTTCGAAGTGTTGTTGCTACCTGATTGGGAACTTCCCATCGAGCTACTTCTTTTGGATTCTTCACATCGGCGAAATCAATTACGCGCATTGAGCCGGTAGCGTCGTCCGTCAGGTAAACGTAGTGACTATCCACAAAAGCGCTGTGAACGCCACCTGTTACTGTCTCTGTATATTCTGAAATCGGTTTGGGATGCGCAGGATCAGAGGTGTCGTAGAAGGCGATCCCGTTTTTCCGGCTGGAGGAGCCTTCGCGCGAGATGACCAGAATCTTGCCGTCGGCGGTGGTGCTGATGTCATTGATGATCCGGGCGTCCACCTTAACGCTGTCGGTCAGTTTTGGCTTAGCTGGATCGGAGATGTCGTAAACAAGAAACCGGTCCCCAATAGTTGAAACGTAGGCGTAGTTTCCAAAGATCCACTCCTCAGCAGTTGCAAATTCTTTGTTAACCGCGCGACCAACGACTAGGATGCTTCGCTCTGCGTTGCGCGGCGTGACTACAACAGAGGCGACCGCTTCCTGGTTGCCACTCGCCGCCGTGATCACATACGAGCCGGGCAGCTCCGCAACAAAACCACCATCCGCGTCTATCGTGGCTGCCGGGCCGCTCGAGGTCCAACGCACCGCATAGTTATCCGCTTTTCCGCTTCGTGCTCGTACATTGAAACGCACAACCTCGCCCGTGCGTGCACTCGCCGTCCGCGGTTCAATTGAAAGTCCCGACAGACTGCTCTTGACTACGGTCAGACTTACGCTGCCTCTGCCGCTGCCGGAAGACGCGGTTATTTTTGCCTCTCCGGGCGCGATTCCAATCACCAGCCCGGCCGCATCTACTGTCGCAACCTCGGGCTTGCTTGAAGTCCAGGTTAGTGCCGCATCGTTGCGCGGATTTCCTTCCGAGCTGCGAGCTACACCAGAAAGTTTGGTGGTGGCGCCCACCACCAGCGATGTTTTGACTGGCTCAATGTCAATGCGTGTAACTGGCCCAGCCTTGACCATGACTTTGACGAAGACAGGTTTACCTCCGACCAGTGCACCAACCAACACTTCACCAGGACTAAAGAATGAAACATTTCCCGCAGCATCTGCCCCTGCCAAATCAAATGGCAATGCAAACCAGGTCGAGGCCGTCACGTTGACGACCTTTCCAGCCTCGTCTTTGGCAACTGCTGTGAACTTCACTGTTTGGCCAACCGAGACGTCGGGCTTAGCGGGAGTGATCTCGACAGTATTTACTGAAGTAGCTGGAGCACTGGCGGGTTCCTGGGCAGCGGAATGACCGGCCATGGGAACAAGGCCTGCCAGACTTAGAATGACAAGTAACCTGAAGTTGCGCATTTATTATTCTCCGGGCAAATTGATTCATCGAAAAGGAATGACATTGGTTGGGAAACGATTTGGAATCTTAGTCAGCGACCGTGTAAAGAAGCAAGCGCCTGCGCCAGTTGTTAATGACGACGGCCTCCACTCTTTGGAGTGCGGGGACCTTGGCCAGCGGCGGGGGGGGGGGGGGGGGGAGGGGGGGGGGGGGGGGGGGGGGGGGGGGGGGGGGGGGGGGGGGGGG
>JBPCKD010000199.1:0-7754 GCA_051004635.1 Pyrinomonadaceae bacterium | reverse complement strand
GACGTCGCCTGGTATCCGATGGTACCGATTCGTGACGTCGTGATTTTCCCTTTCACAAAGGTTGCTTTCAAAATAGGACGTCAAGGATCGGTGCGTGCGCTTGAGCAAGCGCTGGCCGCTGACCGGACAATTTTCCTGGCCACTCAACACGACGCGACGGTTGACGAGCCGGCGCCTGAACAAATCTATGCGGTCGGCACGCTGGGCCGGATTCTCCAGTCGCAGAAGCAGGACAACGGCCAAATCAAGGTTGTGGTGGAAGGCCGCGAACGAGCCACCACGGTGCGCGTGGAAAACACCGATGGCGCCTTCATGGCTCTGGTCAAGCGGGCGCCTGTTGTTAACGAAGAAGGCACCCGCCTCGATGCTCTGGTTCAGAAGATCGGGCAGCTTGTAGAACAGCATCTGCGCCTGGCGCCTGAAAGCCAAACAGATGCTTTACAGACGGCGCTCCGTAATCAGAATCCTTCCCACCTCGCCGATGCACTGGCTTCTCAATTGCGCATCTCCGTGGAGGACAAGCAGGGGCTTCTCGAATTGTTCTCTTCTCAGGCACGGCTACAACGTTTGATTGAGTTGTTGGAGCTTGAAATTGAAAAGCGTCAGCTCGATCGCTCAATTCAGACTCGGGTCAAGCGCCAGATGGAGAAGGCCCAAAAAGAGTATTACCTCAATGAGCAGATCAAGGCGATTCACAAAGAGTTGGGCCGGAAGGACGAAAAGGCTGAACTCGAGGATTTGAAGAAAAAGATCGAAGAAGTCGGCATGACTGAAGAGGCCAAAACGAAGGCCATGCAGGAGTTGCATCGTCTCGAGGCAATGCCGCCTATGTCGGCCGAAGGAACTGTTTCGCGCACCTATATCGACTGGCTGGTTAGTGTGCCCTGGAAACAGAAGAGCAAGGAGATCAAGGATCTCGGTAAGGCGGAAGACGTTCTCAACGAAGACCACTTTGGTTTGGAGAAAATCAAGGAGCGTATTCTTGAATACCTTGCTGTGCGTCAGCTGGTCAAAAATCCCAAAGGCTCAATCCTCTGCTTTGTAGGCCCGCCTGGAGTTGGCAAGACGAGCCTTGGAAAATCGATTGCCCGTGCCACAGGGCGCAAATTTGTGCGCCTGTCGCTCGGTGGCGTTCGTGACGAAGCTGAAATCCGCGGCCATCGTCGAACCTACATCGGAGCATTACCGGGCCAGATAATTCAGATGATGAAGAAGGCGGGCACGGTTAATCCGGTATTGTTGCTGGACGAAGTTGATAAGCTTGGCGCCGATTTCCGTGGCGACCCGAGTTCAGCGCTGCTGGAGGTTCTCGACCCCGAACAGAATCACACCTTCCAGGACCATTATCTCGACGTCGAATACGATCTATCGAAGGTCTTCTTCATCGCTACTTCAAACGTGCTTCACACGATTCCACCGGCGCTCCAGGATCGGCTTGAGATTCTGCGCCTGTCCGGTTACACAGAGCGCGAGAAGCTCGAAATAGCCAAACGACATCTGGTGCCGAAGCAGGCTGAGGCTAACGGCCTGAAGCCGGGGCAGCTTGATTTTACCGACGAGGGACTGCTCGAAATTATTCGCCACTACACGCGGGAAGCCGGCGTCCGCAATCTCGAACGCGAGATTGGATCCTGTTGCCGCAAAATCGCTCGTCGCTTCGTATCAGAAAACGTGGGGGAAGACTTCAAGGATTCGATCGATGCTGAGCGCGTTCGCGAGATGCTTGGGCCAATTAAGTTTCGTCAGCAGGGCGTGGCCGCGACGAGCGAGGTTGGTTTGGCAACTGGATTGGCCTGGACTGAGATTGGCGGCGAGGTTTTGCAAATCGAAGCAACACTTACCAAAGGACGCGGCGGAGTAATGCTCACCGGCAAGTTGGGTGACGTAATGCAGGAATCAGCCCAGGCTGCGCTCACATGTATCAAAGCTCGTGCTGAACGTCTGGGAATGAGTGTCGACATCATCCGCAAACGTGATCTTCATATTCACGTTCCTGAAGGGGCCATACCCAAGGATGGCCCATCGGCGGGAATCACAATGGCGACGGCAATGGCCTCGGCTCTTACTCGTGCCGCGGTCCGCAAGAATGTGGCGATGACTGGAGAGATTACCTTGCGCGGCCGCGTACTTCCCATTGGCGGTGTAAAAGAGAAACTACTTGCAGCTCATAGATTTGGAATCGACACCATCATTCTGCCTAAAGACAACGAGAAGGATCTTCCTGAGGTTCCGGAGGAAGTTCGCAACGCGCTCTGTATCAATCTTGTCGAAACGATTGATGAAGTGCTGGCGCTTGCGCTCGAAGACGTTTGTCCGACAGATGCCGCGGCGACCACAGACGAGTCAAAGACGCCGCCGCTCTGGACAACCGAGCAACCTTCGCAAGGTATTCCAACAAGCTAAGAAAGTTCTCAGCATCTAAGCCCAGTTCGAGTAGTTTAGAGTTTAAGCCGTCGCTTGTGGTGGTTAACGCCGCAAACTGAAGGCTAGCACGCCACGTATGCTGCGGCGTTCCGCGGGGTTGAACTCCGGACTGCGTTCTTCCAAATCCGCACTTTATTCCCTACTACCACAAAGGAGACTACAAATGAGCAAACACGACGACGCAGAGCTGATTCTAAAGCTGTACGATCTCAGGCGCGAAGCGACAATGCGCGAGGCGAGAAACTGGATGTTCACCTTTAATCCAACCACCGTGCAGGACGTTATTGACGTCCTCCTAAGCGAGCATAGCGGCCACTATCGCATGGTTATTTCATATTGGGACATGGCTGCGGCGATGGTGAATAACGGCGCCATTGACGAGCAATTGTTCAACGAGACGAACGGCGAACACCTCTTTGTCTACTCGAAGATAGAGCCCGTTATCGAGGAAGTCCGCACGCTGTTTGGCAACCCCGACTTCTTGCGCAATCTCGAGACGCTGGTGAAGCGTATCCCGGATAGCGAGCAAAAGATTATTGCCATGCGAGAGCGCATGAAGAAATTCGCGGAGATGCGCGCCGAACGTGCCGGAACGGCCCAGGCGGCAGCCAGCTGAAGCCTAAGACGCGGGCAAGCTTGAAGCGCTCAATGATGAAAGCCTTCCTCTGTTTCTGCTGCGGAAACGCTCCTGTCCGGCGCGTTTCCGCAAGTCGATTAGCCCAACGATGAAGGTCACGGGCGCCGAGTTCATCAAGAGCAGTTTCCAGACAGCCGACTGGCCCAGCGGCGCGCTGCCTGAGATCGCGTTTATGGGTCGTTCGAATGTTGGAAAGTCGAGCTTGATCAATTCCCTGCTCACCGTGCGCGGCCTGGCGCGCACTTCTTCCACTCCGGGCAGAACACAGTCGCTGAATTTTTTTCTAATCAACCAGCGATTTCGGTTTGTTGATCTACCGGGGTTCGGTTATGCTCGGGTCCCGAAAGCAATCAAATCCACTTGGGGCGAGATGGTTACGAGCTACCTTGCAATGCGGGAGCAGCTTGTGCTATCAATTCACATCGTAGATTCGCGCCACGAACCCACAAAATTGGATTTGCAGCTTCACGAGTGGCTTGAGCATAGTTCAAAGCCAAAGTTAATAGTTGCCACGAAATCCGATAAGCTATCTAACAACGAGTTGAAAGAGAGTTTGGGACGCGTCAAACGCGTGTTCAGCAAGGATCGCGTGGTGGCTTTTTCCGCCAGGACTGGACGCGGCCGTGATGAAGTTTGGCGGGCAATAGAAAGCGCGCTGGCTGATTTCAACCCTGTGGGCCTTGCATAGAGGGCTCAGTCAGGTACAATCACTTAGAAATCCAAAGTCGCGTCGGATCACAAATTCTCAAAGCCCCTTTTGTTAATCTGAATCTATTCCAGACCACGGATGGCGGCATACAGCGCATCGAAGTAAGTGCTAGTGACCCGCTCGACATCGAGGTAAATTGCTTAACATTTTTGAAGAGAATAGTGCTGTAGCCTGGCGAATGACGCCCGGGCTTCGCGGACCTGCTCAAACCCCGGGTCTTAGTTGCGCGACCTTTTCCCATTTCTCAACCTACAAGGACCCAAAACCAACTTGGTGGCTAGTGTCATTGGCCCGCCCGGTTATGAAAGATATTTAGGAACGAATTGATATGCCACAAAGACCACGTGCCCGCGCCTCGAGCGCGAACAACGACGACGGTGACCCAGAGAACGGCAGCGTAGCCACTGCCGAAGCTCCTGAAAAAGAGAGCAGAGATGGCAGAGACTTCGGAGGGGAAGGTTTTCTCAACCTTGCCGACCTCAAGGAGATGTCTATCTCGAAGTTGACCAGCATTGCCAAAGGCATGGATGTGCCGGGCGCCACTGGGATGCGGAAGCAGGAGCTGATCTTCAAAGTGCTTGCCGCACAGACGGAAAAGAGCGGTCTGATCTTCTCGGAAGGCGTTCTCGAAACTCTTCCGGACGGTTTTGGTTTTTTGCGGGCGCCTGAATATAACTATCTTCCCGGGCCGGATGATATTTATGTCTCTCCGTCACAGATACGGAAATTTGATCTGCGAACCGGCGATACGGTAAGCGGACAGATCCGTCCGCCCAAAGAAGGCGAGCGCTATTTCGCGCTTATCAAAGTTGAAGCGATAAATTTTGAATCGCCTGACCAGGCCCGCGAGAAAGTTTTCTTCGACAATCTTACGCCGTTGTATCCGGACGAGATGCTGAAAATGGAAGTCACGCAGGAAAACCTTTCGGCCAGGGTTATCGATTTGGTGACGCCTCTGGGAAAAGGCCAGCGTGGCTTGATCGTCGCTCCGCCGCGCACAGGCAAGACGATGTTGCTCCAGACCATCGCTAATTCCGTTACCCAGAATCATCCGGAAGTTACGCTCATTGTTCTCTTAATCGATGAACGACCCGAAGAAGTTACCGACATGCAGCGATCGGTTAACGGCGAGGTGATCTCGTCCACCTTTGATGAACCACCGACTCGCCACGTCCAGGTCGCAGACATGGTGATTGAGAAAGCCAAGCGTTTGGTCGAACACAAGCGCGACGTTGTAATTCTGCTCGATTCGATCACGCGTCTGGCGCGAGCCCATAACGCAGTTGTGCCACCCAGCGGCAAGATACTCTCCGGAGGTATTGACTCGAACGCACTGCAACGTCCAAAACGTTTCTTCGGCGCGGCCCGCAACATCGAAGAGGGTGGGTCTCTGACCATCATCGCGACCGCGCTCATCGACACCGGCTCTCGCATGGACGATGTGATCTTTGAAGAGTTTAAGGGAACGGGCAATTCGGAAATCCATCTGGATCGCCGGCTCAGTGACAAACGACTCTTCCCGGCAATCGACCTGCAACGCTCAGGCACGCGTAAGGAAGAGTTGCTGCTTAGCAAAGAAGCTCTGAGTCGCATCTGGGTGATGCGTCGCGTCTTGAATCCGCTGTCGCCGGTCGAACAGATGGAAGTGGTACTCGAACGGCTGGAGAAGGCTAAGTCAAACGCAGAGTTCCTGGCATCAATGCAAAGCTAGAAGTAAAGGATGAAGGCGGAAGGATGAAGGATGAATAGTTCTTTTCTTTCCGCCTTCTTCTTTTTGCGGTTCGAGATCTGCTCTTTCTTCTTTCATCCTTCATCCTTCATAATTCATCCTTGCTCTAATGCGCATCGCCCTACTTTCATCTGAAGTTGTGCCTTTCGCCAAGACCGGCGGCTTGGCCGACGTGGCGGGAGCCCTTCCCAAGGCGCTTGCGAAACAGGGTGTCGACGCGCGTGTGATTCTTCCGCTGTACCAGCAGATAGATCGAACCCTGCTTAACAATTCTGACATTCAGGACGTACCGATTGAATGGCGCGGTCAAATCAGGCCAACGCGTTTCTATGAGAGTGATGCCGCTGGAGCTCCGGCTTACCTGGTTGATGCACCGGAGTTTTTTGACAAGCCTTCAATTTATGGCCACGCCAACGATCACGAACGATTTGCTTTTTTTTCGCGAGCCGCACTCGCTTTAGTCAAACATCTCGATTGGCAACCTGACATCGTTCATGGAAACGATTGGCCTTGCGGCTTCGCCATGGTGGAGCTTCGCGCGCGCCGCCGCTACCAGGAGTTCTTTCAAAAGACTAAGACGCTCTTCTCGATTCACAATCTGGCCTACCAGGGTGCGTTTGACCCTGGCGATTTGTGGTGGCTGGGTTTCGGCGAGTCTCCGAATAAAGATGACTTCATGCTGAAAGGCGCAGCCTCTGCACTGAAAGCCGGACTCGTCGCCGCGGATGCGCTTTCGACTGTGAGCCGCCGCTATGCCGAGGAAATACAGACGCCCGAACAGGGTGCCGGCCTGGATTGGATCCTGCGCGCACGCCGCGATCGACTGGCAGGGATTACGAATGGCGTTGATTACGATCTATGGAATCCTGAAACTGATCCCTACATTGCCGCAAACTTCTCGGAGAAAGACCTCGCGGGAAAACGTGAGTGTAAACGTGATCTACTCCGCAGATTTGACTTGCCTGAAAACCTGGACCGCCCAATCATCGCCATCATCTCGCGGTTGGTTTCTCAGAAGGGCTACGATCTGATTCGCAATCTGGCCGGGGCCATCCTGCAGACAGGTTCTTTTTTTATCGCGCTCGGTGCCGGGGCAAAAGAATATGAAGATTTTCTACAGCGCTGGCACGATCACGCGCCACGTCAGGTAGGAATCTACAAAGGTTACGCGGGAGAACCGCTTGCCCATCAGATTGAGGCGGGGGCAGACATGTTTCTGATGCCCTCATATTATGAGCCCTGCGGTCTGAACCAGATGTACAGTATGCGTTACGCCACCGTGTCCATAGTGCGAGCGACGGGCGGGCTTGATGATACGGTTGAAAATTTCGATCCAAATCGTCTAACAGGAAATGGCTTCAAGTTTCATGAGTACAATGCGGGCGCATTGCTTGAAAAAATACGCGAAGCCCTTTATTTTTATAGCAAGCCCGACGTTTGGCAGAGAATACAACTGAACGGTATGGCCATGGATAATTCCTGGGACGCCGCCGCTCAGAAATACATTAGCCTTTATCAGGAAATAGCTAAGCTACCGCAAACTAAGGCGGTGAATCGAACCTTAAGCCCCTGCTGACTTTGTCCGGCTGTTGGACTCAGCCATTGTCGAGCAAAAGGAGAATCGCGAGATGAGCGAACTTGTAATTGAAGTTAGTGATAGCAGCTTTGAAGTGGACGTTTTGCAGGCGGACCGGCCCGTGCTGGTGGACTTTTGGGCCGCCTGGTGTGCGCCTTGTCGCATGCTGGCTCCAACCGTCGACGCAGTTGCCGAAAAGTATGCCGCGAACGCGCGAGTGGTGAAGTTGAACGTCGACGACAATCCGTCAGTTTCACAACGTTATGGAATCAAGGGCATCCCTACATTAATTCTGTTTAAAGGCGGTAAGGAAGAAGAGCGTGTCGTAGGAGCAACCTCCAAAGAAGCAATCTCACGGATGATCGACAAACACGTGGCCGGGGCCGCGTCAGCGTAGTTTCAAAGAAGCAAACAGCAGACAGCAAACAGTAGACAGCCGGATGCTAAACGTTCCTGTTCACCCATCTTACGACTTCCTTCTAATTGAGAAGATGATGGTGAGCCTAATGTAGGCGACCACTGCTGTCTGCTGTTGGCTGTCTGCTGTTCACTTTCTTATTATGTCCAAAATAATCGTTGTCATCGGTGCTCAATGGGGCGATGAAGGCAAGGGGAAGATCGTCGACCTTTTGTCCGAGCATTTCGACATTGTTGCGCGCTATCAGGGCGGACACAACGC
>JBPCKD010000198.1:0-6520 GCA_051004635.1 Pyrinomonadaceae bacterium | reverse complement strand
TCCGGAATGGTGCTCACGATGCCCGGAACGGTGCTCACGATGAACCGGAATGCTGCTCACGATGGCGCCGGAATGGGTGCTCACGATGAACCGGAATAGGTGCTCACGATGGCCCGGAATACGCATCGGCGCATTGAGATCAAGAAATATCCGCGCCTGACGCAGGTTGGGGCCTGGCGTAAGCAAACACGGCTGGGCCACGAGAGGCGGAACCCACTCGGCTTCGACAAACAACGCCACGGCGGCTTTTACACGCAGAGGGAGATCCGCGAAGTCGTCGAGTATGCGCGTCAGCGGCACATCACCGTGGTCCCTGAAATCGAAATGCCCGGCCACGCCCAGGCCGCGATTGCCGCTTACCCTGAGCTGGGCGTGAAGGGCGAGCCGCTCGAAGTTTGGACTCGCTGGGGGATCAACGCGAACATCTTCAATCCAAACGAGAAGACTATTCTTTTCATGCAGGATGTGTTGGGCGAGGTGGTCAAGCTCTTTCCCGGTACCTTCGTACACGTCGGCGGCGATGAGGCGATTAAGGACCAGTGGAAAGCCAGCCCACAGGTGCAGGCGCGCCTCAAGGAGCTCGGACTCAAAGATGAACACGAGCTGCAAAGTTATTCATTCGGCGAATGGACGTGTTTCTGACGTCGAAGGGCCGGCGGCTAATAGGCTGGGACGAAATCCTGGAAGGTGGCCTGGCTCCAGGCGCGACGGTCATGTCGTGGCGTGGAGTGAAGGGAGGGATCACGGCGGCTAAGTCGGGGCACGATGTGGTGATGGCTCCTACGACGCACACTTACCTTGACTACCTTCAGTCCCAGGATCCTGGCGAACTCCCCAGCATCGGAGGACACATACCTCTCGAAACGGTTTACTCGTTCGACCCGATTCCTGAAGATCTAACGGGCGAAGAATCGCGTCATGTGCTCGGCGCGCAGGCACAGATATGGACGGAGTATCTACCAGCACCGGGCCACGTTGAGTACATGGCTTTTCCTAGGTTGACCGCTTTATCGGAAGTGACTGGGTCGCCCAAGGAACGGAAAAACTATGCGGACTTCCTGACGCGCTTATGGGTTCATGAAGAACGCCTGCAACTCCTTAACGTCAACTTCAGACCAACGAAGAAGCCGGAAGTAAGTAAATAAGCGTTGAACCTTTTCACAAGAGGTCGCTCCGGGACGAAATCCAAGCTAGCCCGCCTTAGCGGGCGACAGAGGAAATTAACGTAAAGGCTTTCGCCCGCTCCCCGGGCTAGCATTATCTTCGGACTATTGACCTGGGGTTCCGCTGCGCTCCACCTCAGGCTTTACGCTTTCGCCCGCTAGCGCGGGCTGAACTGGTGTTCAACTACAATTTGGACTTTTTGTGCAAAGCCCCATTGAAGTCATGATCAGGCAGAAAGCGCGGGGGCAAGCCACCTTCCCAACCCACAGCTGATTAAGGTTGGATATCGATCTTTGCTTGGAGGTCATTCAAGGCTACATCAACCGACCGAGTGACGAAGTCTCTGGGTTAGGAAGGGGGCTTGCCCCCGCTGGTTTTACACTCGTTCGCGGAAGCGATCGAGCATCTGGTCCATAACCCAGGAGGTGCGCGCTCCTGTCTCGCCCGTGCTGGGACATTTGCCGATGCCGTTCAATTCGTCGACCACCGTCTGGATTAGCGGTTGTTCGATGTGTTGAGGATAGGCTAAGGAAAACTCCGTCGCCCCGTCGCGCGTGGTAAGGGTAATTGGCCGGGCATCAAAGGTTGAGAATGAAATCGTGCCGTTTGTTCCTACAAGCTCAGTAAGGTCGCGGTTCTCATAAGCACTGAAACACCAGGTGCCAACGCCTTGAACGCCTGACGCAAACCTGAACGTTCCGGTAACGATATCCTCGGCCTTGTACCTCCCTGCCTGATTCGCAGCCAGCCCATAAACATCGACAATTGGACCAAGCGCGTAGTCGAGAAAGTCCAACATGTGCGACGCCAGATCCACGAACCGGCCGCCGCCCCCAATCGCCGGATCAACCCGCCAGCTTAGCTCGCCTGAGTCCAGATCCTCCGGAGCCAGTGGTTGATAGAATGTGATATTAACGAACCGAAGATCTCCGAGGGCGCCGGAGTCAACCAGCTCTTTGATTTTGAGGAAGCGCGGCAACGCTCGACGGTAGTAGGCTACGAACAGCGGCACGCCGGCGTGTCGGCAGCCGGCAATCATCTCCTGGCACTCCGCGAAGTTGAGGGCCATTGGCTTCTCAACGTAGACCGGCTTCCCCGCCGCGGCACTCATCAATGTGTATTCTTTGTGAGAAGAAGGCGGCGTTGCGATGTAGACCGCATCAACTTCAGAGTCGTTGATCAGGGCCGCGGCATTGTCATACCAGCGGGGTACGCCATGACGCTCGGCATAGTCCCTGGCGAGGTCGCCTCGGCGCCGCATCACCGCCACCAGATCTGAGTAACCGGCTTTCTGAAACCCGGGACCGCTTTTGACTTCGGTCACGTCCCCGCAGCCAATGATGCCCCAGCGAATGGTTTTCATGTGATGCCTTGCGCTGCTTTGCGTCCTATGCGGCCTCGGATCTTTGCGTTTCTATTTGCCCCAACGGGGCTGCGACTTGTGGCCCAGGGTTGCCGGGCTCGGTCGGCTACCCTGGGGGGAAAAAGTACGATTGAATCCTTCCACGGTCAGGGCTGACGACGCGGGTCTTACTATCCTGTCCTCGCGTGAGCGTGGTTGTAAATGAAAGACGGCCGGGCCTGTCGCTGATTAGACGGATCACAATCACCTGGTCCACCGCCGACGCGAAGACTTCACGAGTGAATCGCGCGTTCTGGGATTGGTAACTCACACGAACGATGCCGGTACCAATATCCAGTTCCCTGACGTAGTCAGTCGCGTTTTCCTGGCCGGAAAAGCGAAGCAACAGATCGCCGAGTGGTTGATAGGGCGGCATTCGCTTGGGAACTGCGATCATAGTCCCTCCGATCCAACGCTCACAACGAGCTCGGCTCTGCGCTGTAAGCTGATCACCGCGCGGCCATTGTAGAGTTCGACTTTGCGCGCAGTAGTTGATGTCCCCAGATTGTCTAGCAGTCGACCATCGCCGGTGAGACCGAATCGCACAATGTTGCGGGCATCGAGACAAGGAGTTCCATTTCGATCCTGCGCCCGCACCTGGACGGTTATTGTTTCTCCGCTCCGTCCTGTCACTTCCAGAATCAGATTTGCCGGCTTTTCCCATTTTTGTGTTTGGTACCGAAATTTGAGTTCATCATTCACGACTACGCCATCTTTGGAGCCAACCGCTTTCAGTTGATTCTCGCCTTCTTTCAATTGCACCAGCCAACGCAGTCCGGCGGCGGGAAAATCCTGACTGCTTCGTTTCCTAACCCCCATTGATTTTCCGTTCACAAACAACTCCGCCGGGTGACAGTTTGAATATCCCTTGACTAACTTGGCTTCATTTTCTTCACCCCAACGGACGGGCCACGAATGGCCATAGATATGGACACTGCGGTCGAGGTTGACTTCAAGAAATCTCTGCGGCTAACCGATTGCGGCGATGAACGTGTCTTTGTCATTGTTACCTGGACACCATCTCGCAGCGTACCGAATGGTTTGCGTTCTTTGCCCCACAACGGGGCTGCGACTTCTAGCCCAGGGTTGCCGGCTCAGCCGGCTACCCTGGGAAAAGGAAATGATTGAATACAACCGCGAAGCGGTTGCGACTGCTTTTGAATTTCGTGCTGCAAATGACGCAACCGCGTTGCGGTTGAGAATTCTTAGATTCCCCGTTACCCAACGTAGCCGAAGCGGCAACGTTGGGCTGGAGGACGCAGCCCCGCTGGGGCATCTGCCAAGGCCCATCTGGCAGTTCATCGCCTTGACTCGTTCTCTTCCTCTCCATGTGATTTATCTTTGCCAAGGCTGCACGTCTTAACACGGTCTGGCGGCCACCACCAAGAACAAAAGATCCGGAGGTGAGACTTTTCTGCGGTAACCATTCGGAACCAATTTAACTCTCAAATCTGTCTTGCCATAGGTGACCAATTGAACCAATTTTCGTTTCTCACAACTGGCTTGCTAGTCGCTGATCGTAAATGCTATAAGGCCTTCCCGCCACGTATCGTAATTTATGATAGTGTCTTAGCTTCAGTTTTCTTTGTAATTCAAGTTCGTCATTTCTTGTTTTCCTGGCTACGTTTTGGCCCAGTGTAATTGAGACTACGCTCGTTGGATGATTTCTTTTGGCGGTCCCTTTAGTTGGCGACTAAAAGCCGCGCTGTGCAATCTCAGCGTTCTCAGTGTCTCTGTAGTCAGAAAGCTTCGTTCGAAACGACCGCTCTAAAACGAACGAACCGATTGAACAATCAATTTGCTCTTGCTGAGGTGCGACAAAATATCCTGCCGCTCTTACCGGGTTCTTAGCTCCCTATTAACAATCAGCGTGTTGTTGATTGCCACCGCACCGGAGGTTGCGAGTCAACAAAGCAGCCGTGATCTTCGCAAGTCGGGTCTCCAATCCGCGACACCTTCCGACGAGATTCTGCGGATAGATATCGACAAAGACGGCAAGCCCGATATCGTCGAGCGCTGGTGGAATGGCAAGCGTGTGCGCTGGCTCGATGAAAACGGCGATCTGTTACCCACCGATACGCGCGGAGATCAAGTCAACGACGTTTTGCAGGTAGACAAGAACGGCGACGGCCTTTATGACGGCCCACTGGATCTGAACGTCAAGTGGGCAGACAACGACGGTGACGGCAAGGCGGATCTTCAGGCGTGGGTCACCCAATCGCCCGAATGGTCTCCCAACAAGTGGAGCGCCAGCGAGTCCCACTGGATGGTATTCATCGATGTTGAGAAGGATGGCGTTTTGGGTTGGCTCGATTGGGCCAAGTTTGATTTTGCGAACGATAACTGGGGCTATACCGGGACCGCAGACTGGCTGCCTGACTACAACGGCAATGCCGTTTTTCTAAAGGTCCATCGACCACCTCAATCTCTGCCGGATCCAAGACTCAATTGGGAGAATCCGTTCGCATTCTACGACTATGACGGCGACGGCGTAAGTGAGATGGCGATGCGCTGGCTTGATCCTGTGCCACCACTCGATAAGGGCGTGACAAAGCTGTCCGGGGTCCTGAACGAAGCTTTCGTCACCTTTGATCTCGACAATGACTCCACCAAAGGAAACGAAACCGACTACGACATGTCGCTGCGCGGCGCCGGTGGGCCAGGCGTGCCTTACCGATCCATGGTTCATAAATATCCGGCCCTGAAAGGCAATCCGAAATTCGACCTGTGCTTTCAGTGGAACAACTGGCGGCGCATCGACGAGCTGATGTACATGCCCCACGAGAAAAGTTTCGACGCTTTCTTTACCGCCGGGTGGACCAGTCTATATTTCGTGTTTGACGAAGACGACGACGATCACCGCTGGGAACGCGTTGAGATGTACTATCCGATGCACGGCTTCGGTGGTCCGAAGGAGATCGATATTTATTCGACCAAACGCTGGTTGCGTAGCAACTATGGTGAACAGGACATGGTGGCGCCTTCAGAACTGCCCGGCATCTCAGCACATCCCCAGGCCGATTCGCTTGGTGACCGTGGTGAATTCGACCAAGACAACTCGGGAGGCGGCAAGCTCTACGTGAGCGTGTTTGATAGGAAACTGCACCTGGCAGGCGCCGAATGGGGAGCATGGACGGTCGATAAGAACGCCGAGTTTCATGGCGGCGTGAAAACGCCTTCTCCCAAGCCACGGGCCTTACGCGTCGAAGAAGTTATTAAGTATACCGACACTGATAACAACGGCTTTCTGGATACGGTGGAATACGATTACGACGGGGATCGCAAGATTGATTTCCGTGTACGGAGTTTCGAGATTTGCTGGAACTCAATCGTCGCACGCAAGGCAATATCATCAACATGTCGAGCCTGGTCGGCGCGATGGGCCAACGCTTCGCCACCACCTACGTCGCCACCAAAGGCGCCATTACGGCGTTTACGAAAGCCCTGGCAATTGACGAAGCTGAGCATGGGGTCCGCGTCAATTCGGTCTCACCCGGAAACATCTATACACCTCTGTGGCAGGAGGCGATTGATGCTGCTCCCGAGCCTGACCAGTGCCGGAGCGAAGGCGAAGCGGCGCAGTTGCTGGGCCGGATGGGAACGATTGAAGAGGTCGGCAAGCTTTGTCTATTCATAGCCGCAGAGGCCACTTTCACGACGGGCGTCGACCACATCATTTCCGGGAGAGCAGAACTGGGTTACGGGCGAAAGTCGCGTAAGCAGTGAACCGCCAAGACGCCAAGGGCGCCAAGCAATAATAAGAAGAGAGATCTGAAAAAGCTTGGTGCGATTTGAGCTAGTATCCTAATTTAGAGAGAGGTCAACCATCCACTAACTCACAAAGCAACACTAAACTTTCTTCGTGAAGTTTCGTGTGATTTCGTGGATCGTTCTTCTTAACCGACGAGTAAAAACGCTAGATCCCATATTAAGGAGACTACCAGATGAACTGCA
>JBPCKD010000197.1:0-32396 GCA_051004635.1 Pyrinomonadaceae bacterium | reverse complement strand
AACGGGGAGCGTGAGCGGCTGTTTTTCACCCCTCGTGCCTTTGTTTGTGGGTTCGCCCTGTTCCCCCCCCCTCCCGGTTCCGATAAGTCAACAGCCAATGACAAATGAGAAATGTCAGATGAAAGTTGAAAACTCGTCTCTTCTTCAAGCTGTTGTAGGTCAACTCAACACTCGCCTTGCTCTTTGGGTCTACTGCTGAGACGATTGCGAGGACACCTATGAGCGCAGACATCGCTAAAGAAAAGAAAAAGCGGATCACCCCGAGCGAAGCCTGGCGCGACGCACGCGAGCTTATCTACGCTCATCGTCATCGACTGGCGCTCGGCTTGTTACTCATGATTATCAACCGAGTCCTGGGTCTCGTCTTGCCGACGAGCTCCAAATATCTGATAGATGACGTCATCCTCAAGCAACGTGCCGAGTTGCTGATGACTTTGGCGCTGGCGGTTGGTGGAGCGACATTGGTTCAGGCTTTCACTTCGTTCGCGCTATCGCAGGTGTTGGGCGTGGCCGCGCAACGCGCCATCACCGAGATGCGCAAGAGCGTGCAACAACATATCGCGCGGCTGCCTATCAGATATTTCGACTCGACGCAGACCGGCATACTCATCTCGCGCATCATGACCGACGCCGAGGGGCTCCGAAACCTCGTCGGTACAGGCTTGGTCCAACTCGTCGGTAGTCTGGTTACAGCAGCGATCGTGCTTGTCGTTCTCTTCTATTTGAACTGGAGATTGACGTCAATCACCCTACTCGCGTTGGCGGCGTTTGGCGCCGTCATGGCGTTCGCCTTCAAGAAGCTGCGACCAATCTTTCGCGAACGCGGCAAAATTAATGCAGAAGTTACCGGACGCTTGACTGAGTCGTTGGGCGGGATTCGCATTGTCAAAGCCTACGCGGCAGAAAAGCGCGAGCAACTGGTATTCGCCCGCGGCGCGCATCGGCTCTTTCGCAACGTCGCGCGGTCGATGACCGCAGTTTCGGCCGTCATGGCTTTTTCTACGGTCATCGTTGGCATCATCGGCGTTATTCTGATTCTGGTAGGCGGGCGCGAAATTCTCAACGGTCAGATGACACTCGGCGACCTTTTCATGTACATGATTCTTACCGGGCTGGTGGCCATGCCCCTCGTCGAGATTGCGAACATCGGAACGCAGATCACGGAAGCCTTTGCCGGCCTCGACCGCATACGAGAGATCAAACGCATGGCAACCGAAGATGCGGACGATGCCGGTAGGCAACCGTGCCCGAGGATTGTTGGTGAAATTGCCTTCGAGGATGTGAGCTTCGAATACAACGACAATACACCCGTCTTAAAACATGTTTCATTTCGGGCGCCCGGGGGTTCAACTACTGCTTTGGTCGGCTCGAGTGGTTCGGGCAAGTCGACTCTGATTAGTTTGGTAATGGCTTTCAACCGGCCACTATCAGGAGCAATAACGGTAGACGGGCGTGATCTCGCATCTCTTCGCCTTAAGGACTATCGTAACCAACTTGGCGTGGTGTTGCAGGACAACTTTCTTTTCGACGGTACCATCGCGGAGAACATTGGCTTCTCTGATCCGCATGCCAGCCGTGAGGAAATCATCGAAGCCAGCCGCATCGCTCACTGCGAGGAGTTCATCAACGGCTTTGCCGATGGTTATGGCACTATTGTCGGCGAACGCGGTGTGAAGTTGTCGGGCGGACAACGCCAACGGGTGGCGATCGCCCGCGCCATTCTTGCTGAGCCGAAGATATTGATTCTTGACGAGGCTACCTCGAGTCTCGACAGTGAAAGCGAGGCCCTGATTCAGGATGGCTTGCAGTCGTTGCGTCGGGGCCGAACCACTTTCGTTATCGCCCATCGCCTCTCGACGATTCGCAGCGCGGATCAAATCCTGGTACTCGAAGGCGGCGAGATAGTCGAACGCGGCACGCATGAAGAGTTGCTCGCCGCGGGCGGGCGCTATAAGCAGCTGTATGACAAGCAATATAGGTTTGAGCGAAACCAGTTCATCAATCCCGGCGAGGACTTCACACCCGCCTTGCCAAAGGCCACTGAACCGGTTTCTGACTCCGCTGCAATGCCCACTAACCTGTAGAGGAAAAGACCGCTAAGGGTAACCCTTTGCGAGTTTCGCGAATTATTTGCACCCTGTCTTTTTAAATCTTTCGGTTTGCCCCCGGCGACGAACTGGAAGAACTGGTGAGCGCGGTGGTAACGGCAAACTAACTAAACCCCGTTCAGATCAAGCAGGCGATTAAAAACTGGCGTGGCGATACGTTTCGCGTCTAGGCCGGGTTTGGCATCGAGTTTGAAGTACCTTTGAAAGCGTGTATGGTGTTTCCTCATAAGGAGACAAGAGGTGACAGAAAAAGAAACCTTGCAGAATGCCGCCAACGAAGCACGAAAAGCCGCACGCGCCGGCCGTGAATTTGCCGGATTATTGGACGACTACGCAAAATATCTGACGCAGCCAAACTGGCGTCAACGAGCTGACGAAACATATCGCTCGGCATTGAACAAACTGAACGTAATAAATGAGGGCTTGGCGGCCTGTCATAAGCTTATAGAAGAAAGCGCGGACGCTGCTGCCGCTGATTCACTGAAGCTAGAGACACTGAAGCAAACGGCATTGCAGCAGAAAACCGAAAACGAAGCCACAGTGAAGCAGGACGCAGCTGGAAAGCCAAAGCGGCGCCCAATCCGGATCGCGAAAAAAGCAGTCGGCAAGTAAGGGGAAACGGAAGCTGCCCCTACAGGACCTATTCGTCCTATACGACCTGTTTTCATTTGGCAGATAAAACTCTACTCCAAATCGTGCAGCCCAGCCCACCTTAACTCGCACATCGTCTAACCTCCTCACGACCCATCGTTCCAAGGTTATTCTCCTTCGTCCTAAACTGACAAATAGCTGGAGTTCCGCATGCGATGATCAACAGAACATGCTGGCACGGTCATTGCTAAATGCAGAGCGCGTCGAACGATGCAGCAAGATTCCAGAGCGGCGGTGCGATAAGACACCGAGAGGTCGGAATAGCGAATTTCTTGAAGAATGGAAGTTGAAATGCGAAGCGTGAAAACAGTTAGGTCAAAATTGCGCAGGCTGAAATTGCGCAGGTTGAAAGCGCGGAGGTTGGAAATGAGAGCGAACATGGGCCATCGAATATCCAAAACTTTTACCACCGTCATAATTCTGGTGGCGCTACTGGCGGCCACTGTCGTTCCCGCGTTGGCCCAGACGAGGCGCAGGCCGAGTTTGCGGCGAAGAGCGCCGGTTCGTCGTGTTGTTAAGCCAGCGGTGCCGGCCCCCGTTTATTACAACGTCACTTCCGGTCAAATAATCCGCGTGCGAATGAATCAAACTATTACTTCCGAAACAGCACGCGTGGGTGATCAGTTTACCACCACGGTTATGGTTCCGGTTTATGCGAGTGGTCTCGAAGTGATACCTGCGGGCAGCGAGGTAATTGGCCGGGTGGTGAGCGTGAACCGAGCTTCGCGCAAGAGCAAAGCAGGCTCGATCGGTGTTCACTTTGTTTCACTTCGATTACCAACAGGTATTGTCCGAGCAATCAATGGCGACTTAACGGACGTCACAACTTCAGACGTGACCGCTGATAACGAAGGCGAGGTTTCCGGTCGCTCTGCAATGAAGCGCAACGTGGTCTTCATCGGCGGCGGCGCGGCAACCGGCGCTCTGATTGGAGCGATCGCGGGCGGCGGCAAGGGCGCCGGCATTGGCGCGGGCGTGGGCGCGGGCCTTGGCGTGGCAGGAGCCTTCTTCTCGAAGGGTCACGAGGCAACAGTTAAGTCCGGTACTGAGTTTGCCGTGGTCCTGAACCAAACGCTGTCACTTCCAGTGGCAAATGTCAGGTAGTTTCTGATGTCCGACCCGTGTCGTTGCTTTCCAGGTGACTTCGTCGCCAGCAACGACAAACTAAAGTCTGTCGGACATCAAAAGGATCGGCAACCTTCGGGTCGCCGATGCATGGAAGCCCGCAAGCGAAGGGGAGAGCGCGGGCGGGCTTCCAAAACATAAGGATGAAGTATGAAGGCGGAAAGATGAAACGCTTGTTTGAATGATTAGTGTAAAGGGCTGGGATAGGACGAAGGTCAGAAAGCGGAAATAGATTTCCTTTCATCCCTCATCCTTCGAACTCGGTCGCCCCGGTAATAACGTAAGTAGGCGGCCAAAAAGAAAACCCGTCGCGAAAGGGAGAGCGCGGCGGGTTTTCTTTTTTTGATAACGCTAGCCCACCAGCGGGGGCAAGCCCACCTTCCTGACCATGAGCTGATCATAGTTGAGCGCAAGTCATTGCCCGGAAGCTTTCAAGTTGAGATACACGAGCAAGAAAGAGAATTCTCTCAGGTTGGGAAGGTGGGCTTGCCCCGCAGTGCCTGGATTGCGGTATGAATATTGGCCAAAAGCTGCGCATCTTTCTAGATTGTTTGTCTTACTTCACTGAGGCGTTGTGACCCTTCGTATTAGTGATCCGGGTGTAGTCAGGATTAAGGTAGACCAGCCGCCCGCCTACGATTGTGGCTACAGCGGCGCCGGTCATGGCCCTCCCCTGAAATGGAGTGTTTCGGCTTTTGGATTTTGAGGCCGCAACGTCAAAGACCCATTCACATGCGGGATCCAGAATCGTTACGTCAGCATGCGCGTTCTCGATCAAGGTTCCGCGATCTTTCAAACCAAATATGCGCGCGGGGCTTGTGGAACATAACCGCACCAACCGCTCCAGATCGATCACTCCCTGATTCACGAGATCGAAGGCCAGGCCCACTGCAGTTTCCAATCCAATGATGCCAAACGGTGCCTGGTCAAACTCGAGCTCTTTTTCATCGGCATGATGAGGAGCGTGATCCGTGGCAATCGCGTCAATCGTTCCGTCTCGTAAACCTTCCAGCAGCGCCTCGACGTGATCACGGCTGCGTAGGGGCGGGCTCATTTTGGTGTTGGTGTCGTAGTCGACCACGGCCTCATCAGTCATGGTCCAGTGATGAGGCGCCACCTCACAGGTAACCGGCAGTCCAATCTCCTTTGCGCGCCTCACGGCGTCAACCGAACCCCGAGACGAAACATGCGCGATATGCACCGCGGCGCCGGTAAGTTTTGCCAACACGCAGTCGCGAATAGCATCTACATCCTCGGCCGCCGCCGGCATTCCTTTCAGACCAAGAATCAGCGACCAACGCCCTTCGTGCATGACGCCTCCCAAACTCAATGAGGCATCCTGGCAATGGTCGACCACCGTCAAGTCAAATCCGCGCGCATACTCCATCGCCCGCCGCATAATGCCGGCGTTCGGCACCGGCCGGCCATCGTCTGAAACCGCCACGATACCGGCATTCTTCATCTCACCCATCTCGGCAAGCTCTTTACCATCGGAACCTTTCGTCAACGCACCAATCGGGAAGACGTTCGCGAGTTGGGCTCGCTCGGCTTGCTCGATAATAAAGCGAGTGACGGCAGGACTATCGTTCACGGGATCAGTGTTGGGCATGGCGCAGATCGTAGTCCAACCACCGGCCACCGCGGCCGCTGCTCCACTGGCTATTGTCTCTTTGTAATCCTGACCGGGCTCACGCAGATGCGTGTGGAGATCGATGAAGCCGGGCGCTACGATTAGACCAGTCGCGTCGAAGACTTCGGCGCCGCCGGGAACTTCCCGGCCCCTTTCCAGTAAACCGGAAACACGGCCATCCTCGATCAAAAGGTCTTTTCCACTATTTACTCCCTGGGCTGGATCGATGACGTAGCCGTTAGCGATTAGGATTTTCATCCTCTGTTTTCCTTACGTTTTCCAGCTTGATTCTTAGTTGGCTCGGCTTTGTCGACGTCAACTTCGGGGTGGCTACCGCCGGCAAGCAGGTAAAGCACCGCCATGCGCACCGCAACTCCGTTGGTCACCTGGTCCAGAATCAGCGAACTGCTTCCGTCTGCAATTTCTGACGCGATCTCGATGCCCCGGTTAATGGGACCAGGATGCATCACGATGGCGTCAGGCGCGGCTCTCTGAAGGTGCTGCGGCCGGAGACCATAGTGAACGGCGTACTCGCGCATTGACGGGAAAAATGCAGTGTCCTGACGCTCGCGCTGAATTCGGAGAACCATCACCACGTCTGCGCCTTCGATGGCATCTTCGATTCGCTTCTCAACGCGCAACCCAGCTTCTACCAGCTCGCCGAATTCGGCTGGCACCATCGTACCCGGACCAGCAATGCTGACTGCCGCGCCCAGCTTCGTCAGCAGATGAATGTTTGATCGGGCAACGCGCGAGTGAAGGACGTCGCCGATTATGGCGATCTTGAGACCCGCAATCCGTCCCTTGTATTCGCGAATCGTTAAGGCATCGAGTAGCGCCTGGGTGGGATGCTCATGTGAACCGTCGCCGGCATTCACGATTGGTGCGTTACCCATTCGCGCCAGTTGCTGTGGCGCTCCGGCCATCGAATGACGCACCACAATGCAGTCCGGGGACATGGCTTCCAGATTTCGGGCCGTGTCCAGCAGAGTCTCGCCCTTGCTTACGCTGGAAGTGGAGACGCTGACGTTGACCGCATCCGCGGACAGACGCTTGGCGGCGATCTCGAATGATGTCCTGGTCCGGGTTGAAGGTTCGAAGAAAAGGTTTATGACTGTGCGCCCGCGCAGAGCCGGCACTTTCTTAATATCGCGCTTTGAGATCTCACGAAAAGTCTCGGCCATATCAAGCAGGTGTGTGATCTCACCTGCTTCCAGTTCACGAATTCCCAAAAGGTGTTTGCGATTAAAAGTCACACTCTCCACGAAACAATTGGTCTTTGGTCTTTGGTCTTTGGTCTTGGATGTCTGGTCCGGATGTTAGTTTCTAAAAGATCCTAAGTCCAAAGACCAAAGACCTAAGACCCTTCTTATAAAAAAAGCGGCCATCGCTGGCCGCTGTTGCTTAAGTCGTTTCTTCCGGTGGCCGCTCGACAATTACCACGCCCTCTTCTTCGTCAAATTCCTGGAGCATGACTTTGATAATCTCGCTCTTTTTTGTTGGCACTAACTTACCAATGTAGTCGGCCTGGATAGGGAGTTCGCGATGCTCTTTACCGCGGTCAATCAGTACGGCAAGTTGCACTCGACGGGGCCGGCCAAAATCAATCAACTGATCGAGTGCCGCCCTGATGGTGCGCCCAGTGTAAAGCACGTCATCAATCAGGACGATATTGCGATTTTCAATATCTCCCGGGAGGTCGGTGCGGTTCACAATGGGCTTCGCGCCGACTGTCGACAGATCGTCGCGATAGAGCGTTATATCAACAATCCCAACTGGCGGCCGGGCCCCTTCGAGATCCTCAATCTTATCAGCCATGCGTTCAGCCAGAGGGACGCCTCTTCGGCGAATGCCTACGAGATAAAGGTCCCCGGCCCCGTGGTTTTCTTCGACGATTTCTGAAGCGAGGCGGGCGAGCGCGCGATTGATTCGCGGGCTATCCATGATGCGTGCTTTCTCGATGAAATCCATTTCGCGGATACTAACAAGAACAGTAAACAGTGACAAGTGATAGGCCACGCATGATGAAGCAAGAGAAAGATCCACGTATCTGTAGAATGGCTCAAACCGTAATCAGTGGAACCTTGCAACTTAAAAAGATAGAATCGGGATCGCTCGTCGCGGTCATTTGTCACTTGCCATTGTTTTTGATGCTCTATCGCTCATTGCTGCGACCTTTACTCTTCCGCTTGCCCGCAGAGACGGCTCATGAGCTGGCGTTGCATTCCCTTTCCTTCTCAACTGGTTTAACCAGATATTTATTAGGCGACCGATTCAGGCGCAGCCCCTTTGGGAAACTGCGACGTTTTGAGTTGACGTTTTCCAACCCAGTCGGGCTTGCCGCCGGGTTTGATAAAGACGGAATCGCACTCGAGTCACTGGACGCTCTGGGCTTTGGTTTCATTGAAGCCGGAACAGTGACGTATCATCCGCAACCCGGCAACCAGAGACCTCGTTTGTTCAGGCTCCCGCTGGATAAAGCACTGATAAACCGCGCCGGCTTCAACAACGAAGGCGCGAGTGCGTTTGCCGAGCGTGTGGCCCAGCACAGACCTGATTGTGTCCTGGGAGTCAGCATCGGAAAGAGTAAGGTAGTTGCAGTTGAAGAAGCGGTCGAGGATTACTTAAAGAGCTTTGAACTGGTTTATCCAGTTGCAGACTACGTTGCCGTAAATATTAGCTCGCCAAATACACCTCGTTTACGTGAGCTTCAACAGGCTGATCACCTCGACCAGTTGTTGCGGGCGCTACAGTTACGCAACAAAGAACTAGACGCTTCGGGATCGGGGCATGCAGTTATGCCAATTCTGGTAAAGCTTTCTCCTGATCTCGGTCATGAAGAGTTGGAGGATATTGCAGAGGTGGCCCAACGAAACAATGTAGCAGGCTTGATCGCGACTAACACTACCACCGAGCGAGTTGGACTTCGGACACCAGCCGAAACGGTCCAGGCATATGGTGACGGAGGGTTGAGCGGCGCCCCACTCAGACATCGGTCCGCGCAGGTAATTGCCACGCTCTACAATCTCACTAACGGCTCGATGCCTCTTATTGGCGTAGGCGGAATCTTCACCGCGCAGGATGCGTGGGAAATGATCAGTGCGGGTGCAAGTTTGGTCCAGGTTTATACTGGCCTTATTTACGAGGGTCCGTCGATCGCTAAGAGAATAAACGAAGGCCTGCGCCGAATTATATCGAGCGAAGGCTTTGTATCGCTGGACGAGGCAGTGGGCTGCCGGGCCACAGAATTAGTTAACTAACGGGCAGATCGACATGAAGGCCAAGAACAGATTAATTGTGGCGCTGGACGTAAAGACTGCCGACGAAGCACAACGGCTGGTGAAGAGGCTTTATGGAATCGCAGGCATGTTTAAGATCGGATCGCAGCTATTCACAGCCGCCGGTCCCTCGTTCGTTCGCGAAATCGTGAGTTCAGGAGAGCGAGTTTTTCTTGATCTTAAGTTTCACGACATTCCCAATACTGTCGCGGCGGCTGGCGTTGAGGCTACGCGTTTGGGCGTATCCATCTTTAATGTGCATGCAGCAGGCGGTAGTGAGATGATGCGACGCACCGCCGACGCTGTTGCTGGATCTGCTCAGGCGGAAGGACTCACTAGGCCATCAATAATCGCCGTTACAGTCTTAACCAGCGCGGATCAGATGACGCTGGCCGAAGTGGGATGGAGGGCAACGCCGGAGAACCTGGTCGGGCGCCTTGCTTCGCTTGCAGAGGCCGCTGGATTGGATGGAGTAGTTGCTTCGCCGCGCGAGGTTGGCATCGTACGCTCAGTTGTGACGAAGACGAACTTTATCGTGGTGACCCCTGGTGTTCGCCCAGAGGGAGCTGCCCTGGGCGACCAAAGCCGAGTGACCACACCTCGCGAGGCCATAATGGCGGGCGCTGATTATCTGGTGGTTGGCCGACCCATCATCGAAGCGCCTGATCCAGCCAGCGCTGCGTTGCAGATTCTCGAAGAGATGGAAACTAGTTCGATAAACAACATTCGCCAAAGTGACGGAACCTGAGTATTGATGATGCGTGTACAGATCTGCGAGCGCCCGGCCCAGCAGTAAGGGGGTCATACTTCAGCTCTGAGGTGAATACTGTAGGACAATCTCAGGTTGGACTCTAAACCAGGTAATCCCTGACTGGCTCCACAATTTGCTCTGCCCGCATTTTGAATTATGATTCAATGATGACCCAAAGGTTGAAACTCGCGAATGCCTGGCACTTGTTCGTTATCGCATTGGTCCTGGGACCGTTTGCGCCACCATCTTCCGCTCAAAGCATAACTAATGTAGATTCTCAGCCCTTTTCTCCCGCTCCTTACAAGGTGGGTGAACGGCTGACTTTCAACGTCTCCTTTTCAAACTTCATCAGCGCCGCCCACGTCGAGCTTCTGGTTGCGGCTCGCGGGACCTTTTTTGGACGCGAAGGAATTCAGCTAAAGGGTCACGTTGAGACAACCGGGGTAGTAAACGCGGCGTTGTTTGCCATAAACAACGATTACATCACCTACGTTGATCCCGCGACAGGTTTGCCGTTTCACGGCCAGCAGATTGTGCGAGTCGCTTCCCGCACTTCGGATACATCGGCCGATTTCAACCAGCCCGCGGGAGCTCTGCCGTCAAAAGAAACGAGTGAGTTTCCCGGTACCTACGATTTTCTATCGGCGATTTATCGTATCAGGGCGATGCCACTAAGCGAAGGCGCGAGTTACAACCTGTCCGTGCGCGGGGAAAGTTGGACCTATCAAATTGAAGTTAAAGTAAAGGGACGGCAAGTCGTTAAGACGAATGTCGGATCATTTGACACGATCGTTACTCAACTGCGGGTCAGGAGTAATTCGGCGGACGACTACAACATTAAGGCTTATTTCTCCGATGACCAAAGGCATGTACCCGTTCTCATAACCGCGAAACATTCGGCAGGTGAGATACGCGCCGAACTGGCCGGATCAGAATTTATCGCTACTCCAAATCCTCCCCCGGGCCAGAGCCCAACCCCGCTGCCCGGAGCCACACCGAAATCCGGGGCCGGCAACGGTCGCACATTAGAAGGTGTGCCCTTTAGAGTAGGGGAACAACTAAACTATCAGGTTTATCTGCCCACCATTCCGGCGCCAGTTGGCCGAGCAACGTTTCAAGTGCGTGCCCGCTCGAAATATTTCAATCAGGATGGTTTGTTGTTTACCCTGAACGCACAGACGACCAACGCTCTCCAAAATCTATTCGTAGCCAACGAAATAATCAGCTCCTACGTCAATCCGCAAACACTCCTTCCCTTCCAAACTGAATTGAATTTGAGCGAAGGACGCACGCGCGTTAACACGAAGCTTACAATAGATCAGGACCTCGGCAGGGCGACGACGGAGAAAGGAGATCGGATCGAAATTCCAGTCGGCACCCACGACTATCTTTCATTCTTTTATGCGGCGCGCACACTGGATCTAACAATTAATAAGCGCAGCGCAATATCGATCCTGGTGAACAACAAACCAAAGACACTTTTCATCACCGCCTTGAAGCGAGAAGCTGTACAACTGGACTCGCAGACAGTTCCTGCTATTCAGGTGTCGCTCACGACTGACGACCCTCAACCCGACAAGTTTCAAATGCTGGGCTGGATCAGCGATGACCGAAGACGCTTACCGCTCCGATTCACCGCGGTGACCAAGCTCGGCCCGATACGTGCTGACCTGGCAATCATTCCCGTTATAGGTCAATAAGAGTTAGCTTGTCTGAAAGTCCCTCCCTTGGTGGGGCTTTTGCCGCACCAGACATGACCCATGACTTTCAGGCTAACTACTAAGGTTAAAATCGGCACATGTCAGTGCCACCCCCCCAGATCTTAAAATCCTTTACCGTCATGTTGAAATTGAAAACTGTTTTCAATTAGGCTATACTCTGTACCGGCCTTGAAAGCCGCTATCGCTTCAATTCATTTAGAAAGTAGTTCCCATGCTTAATTCCTTCATTATTGTTCTGCGCGAAGGCTTCGAATCGTTTCTCCTGGTCGCGGTAATTCTCTCTTATCTGCAGAAGTCAGGACAAAAATGGCTTAATTCCTCGGTTTATCTCGCCATCGCCATGGGACTCACGGCCAGCGCGGGCCTTGGCTATCTGTTAGTTTCTGGCGTAGACGAGTCGCGACTTCAGCAGTTATTCGGTGAGAAGATCGGCGCCTATGCGGGCCAGTTTTTGGCAAATGAAGCCCTGCGCGAAGGAGTACTTGGGTTAATAGCAATGCTGATGGTGGGCACACTCGTAATTCATATGTGGCGTACGGGACCAAAGTTGCGCGAGCGGATGCATCATCGCCTGGGTGAAATGTCGTCCCGAACCTCACGTTGGGCAGCGCTGGCCGGAGTGTTTCTGTTTACGTTTCTGATGATCACGCGCGAGGGGATGGAAACAGCATTGATGTTAATGCAGGTGCGAAACTCCCAGTTGGTCACCGGCGCTCTGCTGGGCCTTGGCGCCGCGCTGTTATTTGCCTGGGGCTGGGCCCGTTTTGGTCACCTCATCAACGTGAAAAGATTTTTCCAGGTGACCGGTATCTTTCTTTTGCTGTTCATGCTCCAGGTGGGCATCTATTCGTTCCACGAGTTTTCCGAGGCTGGCCTGCTTCCCAATAGCGACGTGCTTCATGCAGCGACTGAGAAGTTTTCACCAGATGGACTCTACGGCAAATGGTTTTCGCTGGCGATGATTTCAGTATGCGCATTATGGTTGGTCGGCGCCTGGCTCAAAGATCGCGTCAAGGTCGCGCGTCAGACCACCGTCTCTCTCGGGCAGACTTAATCGCGGGTAACACTAACAGTATCTGTAAGTGGAATGAGGGCGACGCAGAAGCGTCGCCCTCATTCTTTTGCCGTCGGATGAAACCTATTTACGGTGTGGCTGTAAAGTCCATCAAGCGAAACGAAGCGCTTCCGGTACCCGGCTGGATACCGACGCCATTTTCAAAGAAACAGCCGCCGCCGAACGAAAGTCCAACAAACTGCACGTCTGCAATCGCTTCAGCAAAAGCTGCGGCGTACAAGGGGTCATTCCCAAAGTGGCCATAGTAGTTTGACCATTCAGCGGGATTGGAGAAGTTAGCTACTAGCGTCTGATCACCAGCCGTCAACGTCTGGAGATCAACCGACATCGGGTTCGACCACCAGTAATCCGTTTCCTCAAACTTTCCGCCGGTATCGGTGCGGAAGTAAAATCGAACGTTGGCTGGCCGGCCGCAAGCATCCGGCTCACCGTAATATGTAAACACGGGTGTTCCACTCGTAACTGTGATACCAACTCTGGCTGACAGCGTCTTCCCCGTCATATCACCCAAGAGGTCTCCGTTATAAGAGGGATGGCTTGTGCCCAGCAGTGCGGTGTCGGGTTTGTAGAGAAAGTCGAAGGCTATCCCTCCGGGAATCTTGTTTGGGACGCGGGCTGGGTGTGTCTGGACGCGGTTATAGTCAACTACCTTCCATTTCGGCGCTCCCGGCTTTGGATTTTCAAAGTCCTCGGCATGGGACGTAGTTGGAACAAAAACAAACAAGGCCATCGCCAGGCATCCCAGCGTGGCGAGCAGCAGTGAGAAACGTTTCTTTCAAACTCATCGTTAAATCTCCTTTGTTGGGCCTAAGTTGGTTGTAGGTTTTCTCGACCAAAATCCCGGCGAATGAAATCTGCCACGGAACGTCGAACCTAACCGCCGGTGGAAGAATTTGCTTAAGAGCGTTGGCGAGACAAACTTCAACGCCAGGGGGTTTAGCAAGTTGTGATTGTGATGTGGGAGGAAACGCAGGAGCAAAGCGGGGGCAATTCCCGAGGCTCGTCGTTCCGACATCAAACGCTACCGTCCGGGGTCCGCACCCTATCCGGCAGTGTGTAACTACGATTTGTAAAGCGCGCGTACTCTATGTGAAGTAACGGCCCTTTGTCAAAGAGAGGCGGACGGGGTCAGTAGAATCTCGTCAGTAGAATCTGAGCGGGCCCGCCGAGGCTCCCCGTTTGTTACCGCTGGTCCATAAATTTCAGGATTGCAGATTTCATTTTTCACCTACGGTAACCGGCGACAAACTAAAAGTTTGTCGGACATTTTCCACAACTCGCACTTGAGCAGCTTGCCGGTGGGGACTTTCGGAATCTTTGACGAAGCGTGCAGTTTTAAGGCATTTGTAGTCGGCAGGCCCTCGGCAAGAACGAGAGTAGCGATGTCTTGATTGCTTGGTTAATCAGTAGGGGGAGAGAGAGAGACGTACCGGTGGAAATCTCAAAATACCTATCGAAGAGAAATAGACCAAAAAAAGGGCGAGCTAACTGGCTCTGCCATAATGCTTTCATGATTTGACTCATGATAATAAACATACCGGGCCGCACCCCGGCGTGCCTATTCAAAGCTGTATCCTACGGTCTAACCTGGATGTTGCCAGATTCGATGGTCTCCAACAGGAAGTCTCCCAGGACATTACCCTGACAGAGTTGAGGATCGCCCGTAGTATTCGGGTGGTAGTAAACACAGTGTTCAGCTACCCACATCAATGGGAACAAGCTGCCTACTGGGCTTACAGCCGGCTTTCAGCATCAGATATGCAGCACCCAAAACGCCAGGTAGCGTTTGTATGGCGGGGGTAATAAATTATAGGGGAACGCAGTTTATACCCTGATAAATTCTCTGTCAAATGCCAAATAACCCGGATCAACCAACGAGATTCCACTAAGAACTCAGCTACTATTTTTCAAACTGCCGCGCGAGCTCGCGCTTGAGAAGCTTCCCTGTCGGGCCCTTCGGAATCTCTTTTATGAAGCGCACAGTTTTCGGGCATTTGTAGTCGGCTAACCGCTCGCGACAAAAAGCGATGACCCCCTCCTCGGTCATCTCATGACCATCCTTGAGAATCACGAAGGCTGCGACATCCTCACCGTAAAGCGGGTCAGTGATGCCTATGGTGGCGGCGGCAGAGATTGCTGGATGTTGGTACAGCACCTCATCGATTTCGCGCGGGTAGATGTTTTCACCGCCGCGAATAATCATGTCGCTCTTGCGGTCGACGATATAGAAGAAGCCGTCAGCGTCGCGATAGCCGATGTCGCCCGTATGAAACCAGCCGCCACGAAATGCGGTTGCCGTCGCTTCTTCATTTTTGTAATAACCTTTCAAAATATTCTCACCGCGCAGGACGATCTCACCGAGTTTCCCGTCAGCCACTTCCCTATCCTCTTCATCAACGACCTTCATTTCATTTCCGATCGCCAGCCCGCATGAACCGGCCCTCCGTCGTTCGTCCGGAGGATTAAAGGTCGAGCGGCACGTCGACTCTGAGAGCCCGTACCCTTCAATGACCAGGCAATTGAATGTCTCTTCGAAACGTCTTAAGACTTCCGCCGGCACCGGGGCTGAGCCGCACATGGCAAAGCGAAGTTGATCGGTTTTCAAACCCTTCGGAACGCCTTCAGGATACGTGCTCAGCAACATCGACAGCATAGTTGCCACGGAGCCAAATGAAGTGACATGGAAGTCGGAAATTATCTGCCAGAACCGCGATGCGGAAAATTTCGGGCTAACTACGGTTGAGCCGCCCGCATAAAGAGCTGACATGGTCGTAACCGAAACAGCGTTCATGTGAAAGAGCGGCATGACGCTTAACAGCCGATCGCCTTTGGTAAATCCGAGCCATTGACTTATTTGCCTGGCGTTAGCGATTAGGTTGCCATGTGTCAGCAGACATCCCTTTGGCTTTCCGGTGGTTCCGGAGGTGTAAATGATGATCGCCTCGCTATCGAGGTTGATGTCCGACACACTTAAGTCTGTCGAACTTGAGATGCTGAAGTCGTCAATGAAATCCTTCGTGGCCGCAGCCTCGTCATCAAATTGGATGACGGCTTGCAAAGTGCGCAGTTCTTTCCTAATGCTTTCGATGGCCGGCAGGAAGTCGGAGTGGACCAGCAGCGCCTTCGCTTCAGAATCCGAGATCACAAATTCCATTTCGTGGGCCTTCAGCAAAGAATTTATTGGCCCGGCAATCGCACCGAGTTTCCAACAGGCAAAATACGCAATAACGTATTCGGCGCTGTTTGGCATCAGCAAACTCACCGCGTCACCTTTCCCGATGCCGTGAGATTTCAACAAGCGTGCGGCTCTGTTTACTGCCGCGCCAAATTCTAAGAACGAGAAGTGACGTCCATCTGCTTCCGAGATAAGGAAGTGTTTCCCGGGCGTCGCGCTGACTCGTTGTTCGAGCAGTTGTCCCAGATTCACTGGAGCGTCTCCGGAAGGTTTAGCAGGAGGTTTAGCAGTCATTTTTCTTTGCGCGGCTATCACTCAAGCAGTTTAGAGTTCAAGCTTTAGTTGCGTGTGGCGTTGGCAGCCTAAAGGCTACCACCCCACGCGGGCTGGCGCGCTCCCCGGGCTGGACTCTTAAACTCCCGGTTTCAAACCGCGTCAGTACTGTCGGCTGTCATGTGTCAGTGCCTATGGTATATTACGGTCTTGCTGGAGTCATCCGCTTAAACTTTCCGACAAACTTCCGGTTTGTCGTTCCAGTCTAACTGTCGACCAATATTGAGCTGCACAAACCAGGACCTCTCGGACTAATACATGGATCTCTATCGTAACTTCATCGACGGAAAATGGGTTGAATCGGCTTCGTCACGCACGGTCACAAACGTCAACCCGGCAAACACAGACGACGTAATTGGAACAGTGAAACAGGCCACCCGCGATGAAGCACGGCGGGCTGTAGAGTCAGCCGCTGAAAACTTTCCCAAGTGGCGTGCGACGCCCGCGCCCACGCGCGGTCGCATCGTTGCGCGCGCCGCACGCCTGCTTGAAGACCACAAGGAAGAGCTGGCCCAAATCCTGACCAGAGAAGAAGGCAAGACGGTCGCCGAGTCGCGCGGAGAGTTGCAACGTTCAATCAACGTTGCTGAGTTTTGCGCGGGTGAATCCCGCCGAATGAATGGCGAAACGATTCAGTCTGAGCTCCCGGCAAACTTCGCCTACACAATCAAACAGCCATTAGGTGTGGTTGCCTGCGTCACTCCCTGGAATTTCCCAGTTGCCATTCCAGTTTGGAAGATTGCACCGGCACTCGTGGCCGGTAACACAGTGGTTTTCAAACCCGCGACGCTCACTCCGGCTACGGCGGTGCGAATAGTCGAAATCTTTGCGGAGGCTGGAATACCGCCCGGAGTTTTGAACCTTGTATTGGGCTCGGGGTCGGAAGCGGGGGACGAAATCATAAATCACCCGGCAGTGAAGGCAGTCTCATTCACAGGCTCCAACGAAGTGGGTATCCGCTTGTATGAAGAAGTTTCGCGGCGTGGCGCTAAGGTTCAATGCGAAATGGGTGGTAAGAACCCCGTCGTTATACTGGAAGACGCTGATCTCGATCTCGCTGTCGAATCGACGGCACAAGGCGCGTTTGGATCTTCCGGTCAGCGCTGCACTGCGACTAGTCGCGCGGTTGTAGTGAATGATATTGCGGACGAGTTTGTTGAGCGACTCACGAAGCGTGGCGAATCAATGAGGATTGGCGACGGGATGGACCCGAATACGGAGATGGGACCAAGCGTCGATGAAAGCCAGTTTAAGACGGTCCTGAAGTATATCGACATTGGACGCGAAGACGGCGCAACGCTTGTTTGCGGCGGCTATCGCGTCACAGGCAATGGGCTCGACAAAGGCTTCTTTGTGAAGCCGACGATCTTCGATCGTGTGACGCCCGATATGCGCATCGCGCGCGAAGAGATTTTCGGTCCCGTCCTGTCAGTTCTGCGCGTGAAAGATTTCGACGAGGCAATGCAGGTGGCTAACGACACTGAATACGGACTTTCCTCGTCGATCTTTACCAATGATGCAGCGCGGATTTTTCGTTTCGTTGACGAGATAGAAACCGGCATGACGCACATCAATTCGCCTACCACAGGCGGCGAGGCGCATATTCCCTTTGGCGGAATCAAAGGCACCGGGATTGGAGATCGCGAACAGGGATCAACCGCCCTGGATTTCTACACCGAGCTCAAAGTCGTCTATGTCGACTACACCGGTCGCAAGCGCGAGGGAAATCTGTACTAGTGTGACAGGTGACAGGTGACAGATAAAATATTAGACCGCTCAACAAGTAACTTACCAGGCCGCTCAATCAAAAACTTAACAGCCAAAGAAGGAGCGGGACAATGCGACCCCACGAAAAAACTCGACGTATGGAAAAGATCAATGGACTTGGTTGTTCGGATCAATAAGGCGACGGAGGCATTTCCAACCCACGAACGGTATGGCTTGACGTCGCAAATCAGGCGGGCAGCAGTATCGATTCCCGCGAATATTGCCGAGGGCGCCGCCCGCCATTCCTCCAAGGAATTTGCGTACTTTCTCTCGAACGCACAGGGTTCATCAAGTGAACTGGAAACGGAGTTGTTACTCGCGCAAAGGCTTGGCTACATGACCACGGCAAGCTATGACGAAGCGCGCTCAATGATAGATAGTATTGGACGTATGATTGTTGGCCTTTCGCAAAAAGTAAGGCGGAATGTAACCTAATTTCTGCCTTTTTTACTTGTCACCTGTCACTGGTCTGGATTCAGTGAAACCAGAAGCGCGCCTCACACGTATTAAATTATTCGTTTTCGCTACTCTACTCCTTAAATCCAGTGAATGAGGTTCTATGACAAGTCTCTACCGCAAATCCCTTGTATTTATGTTTGTAGTTATCTGTGTGGGCTTGCTGGCCGCGGCATCTCCTCGCATAGCCTTGGGTCAAAAGCCGGCGCAGCCTCCAATTATCGATCGCGAGCTATTCTTCGGCGACCCGGAGATTTCCGGCGCCCAGATTTCTCCCGATGGAAAGTTCATCGCTCTGGTGAAGCCCTTTAAAGGCACTCGGAATATCTGGGTCAAACGGACTGAAGAACCTTTCGATGCCGCGAAACCCATCACTGCCGACAAGAGCCGCCCGATTTCACAGTATTTCTGGAGCCGCGATGGCAAATACATCTTGTTTGTGCAGGATAAAGCGGGGGACGAGAACTATCTGGTGTATGCAGTTAACCCGGCTGAGAGTCCGGCTGCCGGCGAGGACGTGCCCCCTGCGCGAAATTTGACTGATGCTAAGAATGTCCGCGCCTCGATTTTTGCCGTTCCGCGCAGTGAACCAGATGCAATCTACATCGGACTAAACGATCGCGACGCCGCCTGGCACGATCTCTACAAAGTAAAAATCTCCACCGGTGAGCGCACGCTGGTTCGCAAAAACACCGAACGCATCACTAACTGGGTTTTCGATTTGAAAGATCAACTTCGAATGGCGACCCGATCTGCAGATAATGGCGACACGGAAGTTTTGCGTGTTGATGCCGCCGGATTCACCAAGGTTTACAGCTGCAGCGTCTTTGAGAGTTGCGGACCAATTCGTTACCACAAAGACGGGCAGCGAGTTTATTTTGAAACCAACAAAGGTGCGAATGTCGATCTGACGAGACTGGAGCTTTTCGACCCGGCTACCGGCAAAGAAGAGTTGGTCGAATCGGATCCTATGAACCGCGTTGACCTTGGCAACGCTAATTTCTCCGAGGTGAGTGATGAGCTTATCGCCACTGCTTACGAAGATGAGCGCACCAGGATTTACTGGAAGGACAAATCCTTCGAAGCCGACTACAAGCTGCTGCAAAAGAAATTGCCGGGGAAGGAGATTGGATTTGTTAACAGCACGAGGGATGAGCGTCTGTTCTTGATAGTGGCAAACAGTGATACCGAACCGGGCGAGCGTTATCTGTTCGACCGGCAGACAAAGAAGTTAACTTTGCAATACCGGATTCGCGAGAAACTTAACCGCGACTACCTCGCGCCGATGACCGCGGTCCGCTACAAGTCATCCGACGGCCTGGAGATTCCTGCCTATCTAACACTGCCTAAGGGTGTGCCCGCGAAGAACCTGCCGGCGGTTGTGGTCCCGCATGGCGGGCCATGGGGTCGTGATTCCTGGGGTTACAACAGCTTCGCTCAGTTTCTTGCTAATCGCGGTTACGCGGTATTGTCCCCGAATTTCCGCGCGTCTACAGGTTACGGCAAAAAGTTTCTCGACGCCGGTAATAAACAGTGGGGCGAGAAAATGCAGGACGATGTAACCTGGGGCGTCAAATACCTCGTGGACCAGGGTATTGCCGATCCGAAACGAGTTGGCATCATGGGCGGCTCCTACGGAGGTTACGCGACCCTGGCCGGCGTCACGGTTACACCAGATCTCTACGCCGCCGCAGTAGATATTGTGGGGCCTTCAAATCTCCTGACTCTGCTTGAGAGCATACCGCCCTACTGGGAGTCGATTCGTAAACTCTTCTATGCGCGTATGGGAGATTCCAGTACGCCCGAAGGAAAAGCCCAACTCGAACGGCAGTCGCCGCTGAATCATGCCAGCAAGATAAAGACACCGCTGCTGGTGATCCAGGGCGCCAACGATCCGCGGGTTAATAAACGCGAGGCTGATCAAATTGTCATCGCCCTGCGCGATCGTAACTATCCGGTTGAGTATCTGGTGGCGCCTGATGAAGGTCATGGCTTTGCCCGGCCCGTTAATAATATGGCCATGTTTGCCACGACCGAGAAGTTTCTTGCTAAGCATTTGGGTGGGCGTTATCAGGAGAGTGTGACCCCCGAAGTTGCAACGCGGCTTAAGGAGATCACGGTGGATGTGAAGACGGTGACCCTGCCGAAGAAAGCGGAGCCCGTTGCGATATCTGCTCCGAAGCCGGCGGCGGATCTTCAGGCGGGGACCTCCAATCACAAAGCGTCATTAGCGATTGGCGGACAGAACATTCCGTTAACGATGAAGACTGAAATAAGGGATGAGGCAGGCTCCTGGGTAATAACGGAAACTGCACAGACTCCGCAGGGTGAGATGTCAGACATTTCCACCGTGCAGAAAGGAACCCTTCTACTCACTCACCGGACCATTAAGCAAGGTCCAGTGACTATTGAGCTTGATTTCAAAGACAACAAAGCGAGCGGCACGATGAACATGAACGGTCAATCGAAACCGATTGATGTTGACCTCGGTGGCACCCTTTTCGCGGACGGGGGTGGCGCCTTCAACGTTATTGCCGCGCTGCCACTTGCTCCGGGCTATGTCGTTGGTTTCCGTAACTTCGACGTGCAAAAGCAGAAGCCTCAACTAAAGCAGTTAAAGGTCGTCGGCATCGAGAGCCTCACGGTTCCGGGCGGGACGTTTGAAGCTTACAAGGTTGAAATCACCTCCGCAGACAACGAAGTAGACAAGACGATTGTCTGGATCGCCAAGGACTCGCGGAAAGTGGTCAAAATCAGCGCAGTTCTGGCTGCGCTCAACGGTGCGATACTGACGTCTGAGTTGATGGAGTAGTCCAACTTGGAGCACAGGTATTCCTGCCTGTGCTTCGCTCGACGAAAAAAGGGACAGACAGGAATGTCTGCTCTGGAAAGCCGCAGTGATAATGTTCGTCCCTGCGGCTTTTTGTTTTTGCGCTCAGCTTTCCCGCTCTCGCAGAGACAATTTTTGTAGGATGGCGACTTCTCAAAGGCTCTTCGCTCCATTAGGAGCGAGATGTTTATAGCTTGCGATCTCTTCCCCAAAACCTCTTCGCTCTGTAGGAGCGAAACTTCTTCTTAGCTGAGAACTCACCTGCGCACTTTGCCGAGGCTACAAGAAATCTTGCTTTAGTCTCTACCACCTCCTGCGCGACCCTCGCTGGGCTGTTTTGCTCTATTGATGCGAATGTTCAATTGGCGGTAATCACTAAACTTTCGCAGAGGAGCACACACATGGCCAATACCTTCTCTCAGATCTACATTCAGACCGTCTTTGCGGTCAGCAACCGGTTATCCTCGATCCAACCCGAATTCAAAGAGGACCTTTACAAATACATCACGGGTATCGTCACGAATCAGAAGCAGAAGTTGATTACGATAAACGGGATGCCTGACCATCTCCATATTTTGATCGGACTAAAACCCTCGATGGCTTTGGCAGACTTGGTTCGAGAAATAAAGTCTGACTCGTCGAATTTCATCAATAAGAACAAATGGGTTCGCGGAAAGTTTTCATGGCAAGAAGGCTACGGTGCATTTTCTTATGGACATTCTCAGCTCGACACGATCATCCGATATATCCAAAATCAGGAAAAGCATCACAAGCGACGATCGTTCAAAGACGAGTATCTGGCGTGGCTCAAGAAGTATGAGATCCCGTTTGAAGAGAAATACGTTTTTGAATTTATCGACTAGATCACGGAGGCTCAGTCTTCGCCCCATTAGGGGCGAGATGTTTATAGATCAGACGGTCGAAATAATCTTCCTCGCCCCGTAGGGGCGAAATGTTTATGGTCAACGATAGTTATGAGAGATCTCCTTCGCCGTTAGGAGCGCAATGTGCTCTGGTCAACATTGCGCTCCTACGGAGCGCGGTTGACTATAGGCTGTCAGGTGCTATAAACATTTCGCTCCTATGGAGCGAAGAATATTATGTGCAGTACCGTCCGGCTATAAACATCTCGCTCGTAACGGAGCGAAAACCGATAGAGCTGCCCGCACAGATGTCACAGCCGCGCAAATTGTGGAGCAAAGCGTACAACAAAAGTAGAACGCGATACTATTAGCGACTCAGAGTTTCAAGCACTCCTCAAGCAGGTCAGAAAAACTTTGCCGGGTGCTGTAGGCCGTACGGATATCAAATTAGAGAGAAAGCGAGAAATCGTTTTGGAAAGCGTCCTCAGTAGGACGCGCCAATGGTTTGGAACAATGAGAGGCCTCGGCGTCCTACGTTCTAGCGGTGAACCGAATTCGCATTTCAAGAACGTGTACAACGAGATTGTACGATTAGTTTGGGCCAAGGGTCAGTTTCAAGCAGAACCATATCTTGATGCGTTCTTGGACGAGCTTTTCGAACGGAAAAGAAATGAAAATCTGGGATCTAATCATTACTCCTTCAAGCGTATGAGAATAAGCATACTCAATGCCTTTCGCGCCGTTCGCGGTTTCTCAGCAATATTAGTGCTTGTTTCAAGCACGATCAGCTTTATGCAGGTGGAAGCACAAACCAAGAGAGATCGCTCTAAATCGAGTTCGCAAGCTAACAAAGGAAATCGATCAGCAGAGGACATAGAATTCGGCAAATTGCTAGACATCATGATTGCTGACATGGAGGTTGGGTGGGACACCGTTGTTCAGATCTCCAATTCGATCCTCAAATACAATCCTAGTCGAGTTACTTGGGAATCAGCCGACATCGTAAAAGTGTGGATTAAGGAATATTTGAAACGACCTTTTCAAGAGAACCGCAAAACAATAATCAGACAGAGAGGAGAGGCAGGCCTGAAAACCATTGCATATGATTCATATGCTTACAGTTTAAGACTCTTCGAACTTAATTGTTCATCATCGCAATTACGAACCTTGTCGGCCCTGGACTACAACATGAAGGGCAATGTTCTGAGTTCGAGGTCCACACCCTATGATACCTTCCGAGCCGTCGTTCCAGATTCGGTAGGAGAGGCCATCTTTTCGAAATTCTGCGTTGCAACAGTTGAGAGTAAACCTGAATGGAAACTTGGGGCCTTCTCTGAAGTGATGAACTGCTGGTACGACGCTAGCGGCACATCTAGAACTGCGAGTGGAACTATTCGATCATGGCAAAAATGGGCTTCGCGAGCTGATACAACTGAAGGGGCAAAGCAGATACATGACAACATCAGTTTTTTGACTAGGACAGTGGATTCAAAACGAGCCGAACAATATAGTTATGACATCGTACTGTGCGAATACAACTGCGATGAAGGCGCAATGCGTCTGCTGCGCTGGCAGCTATACAGCAGAAGTGCTGAAATGCTGTACGAATTGCCGGACGTGCAGAAAGACTGGAGCCGTCCAGTGGCCGATGGGGTTGCGGAGAGGATGATGAGACTTCTTTGTTCCACTACGTCAAAGCAATGAACCGCATGGGGAGAGACCAGAGATGAATACCTTGATTCGGAACGGCCGTGTCATCACTGCCACCGACGACTACCGCGCCGACATTCTGATCGAAGACGAGAAGATTTCGGTCATCGGCGCAAAGCTCGAGATGGAAGCGGATAACGTGATCGATGCCGCCGGCAAGCTCGTTATTCCCGGAGGCATAGATCCTCATACGCACATGGAACTTCCCTTCGGCGGGACGCAATCTTCCGATGATTTTCTCACCGGCACCCGCGCGGCCGCCCACGGTGGCACAACGACCATCATCGACTTCGCCGTGCAGTACAAGGGGCAGTCGCTAATCGAGGGTATCGATAATTGGCACAAGAAAGCAGAAGGCAAAACCGCGATCGATTATGGCTTCCATCTAATCACGACGGAACTGGAAGACAATCAAATTGAAGAACTGCATACGGCTATGGACGAAGGCGTAACCAGCTTCAAAATGTTCATGGCCTATCCCGGAGTTTTCCTGGTTGACGATGCCACGATCTTTCGCGGGATGCTGGCGGCCGGTGAGCGCGGCGGATTGATCTGCATGCACGCGGAAAATGGAATCGTCATCAACGAGATCATTAAGCACGCACTCGCTAAGGGCCACACGGCGCCAAAGTATCACGCGCTCACTCGCCCAACTGTCGCCGAAGCCGAAGGTGTGCATCGAGCGATAGCGATCGCGGAAATGGCCGAGTCGCCGGTCTACATCGTTCACTTGTCGTGTGCCGATGCCTTGAATCAAGTGCGTCAGGCACGTGACCGCGGCATACCGGCATTTGCGGAAACGTGTCCGCAGTATCTTTTCCTTTCGCTCGATAACTATGACGAGCCCGGATTTGATGGCGCAAAATATGTAATGACGCCTCCGCTAAGGGACAAATCGAATCAGGCGGAGTTGTGGAAGGGTTTGAAGATGGATGACCTTCAGGTTATCTCGACAGATCATTGTCCCTTCTGCATGAAGGAGCAGAAAGAACTCGGGCGCGACGATTTCACCAAAATTCCCAATGGCGCTCCCGGCGTTGAGAACCGCGTCCCACTTATCTACAACGGCGGCGTCGTTGAAAATCGTATCAGCCTGAATCGCTTCGTTGAACTGACGTCAACTGCCGCTGCCAAAATGTTTGGTCTGTTTCCGAAGAAGGGAACCATCGCCGTCGGCTCAGACGCCGACGTCGTCATCTTCGATCCCGACAAGGAACAGACACTCAGCTTGAAAACCAGCCATATGAACGTCGATTACAACACCTACGAAGGCAAGAAGATTCGCGGCGTTGTAGAAACTGTTCTGTCGCGCGGCAAGATTGTAATTGAAAATGGTGAATACAAAGGCAAGCCCGGCGATGGCCAGTTTCTAAAGCGCGGGACTTGTGTGGCAATGTAGAAGGCGGAAATACAAGCAGGTTCCCACAAATGAACCGGAACAAGTGCTCGCTTTGCGGGCTGGTTAACTCAACAGCAGACGAGATGTGCCGTCGCTGCGGCGCTTCACTCGCGGACCAGCCGGCGCCGGAATCCGGCGAAGTTGACAGCGAGGGAGTCAAACCAAAAAGAGGCCTTGCTCGCAGGATAACTTGGATACTTGGCACCACGTTCATACTTCTATTTGCCTGGTTTCTGTCCCTGCTGGCCAGTTCCGAACACCTTGGTTATGATCGCCGAAAGACAGTTGAAGACGCCGTTACGGTGCTGGAGCAAAAGGGGTTTGGAAAGGAGGCCTTCGTTCTCAGAAACCTGGTAACCTACCGCGAAACGGATAACTGGTGGAATGGGTACGTAGGTCACCACGACGCTTATGCGGCGACGAACTTCCCTTTTGAAATAGTCACGCTGTACGCCGAATTTTTTGAGAAGACGGTCGACGACAACGAAAGAGCGGCAATATTGCTTCACGAAGCCTGTCACCTTTTCGGCTCAGGTGAAGATTCAGCTCTCGAAAAAGTTTGGCGCGATAAGCAGCAACTAGGTTGGACTGCTGAGAAATACGGTTCCGTGTCGGAAGCTTGGAATAACACGAGGCGATTGACTATGAATCGTGTTCCGGAGCTTTTCAAATGTGGTACCGACGGGCAGTCAGACTGTTTTCAATAGTCTTAGGTTTTGTTAAGAGCCAAATCCCATACGATAGGCCAGTTTTGAACGCGGCGAGTGCGTCGCCATGTGAAAATGGGAGGGGAGAAGGTATCCATGAAGAATTGCTTCTGGTCGAAAACATTTGCATTCATCTTATTGCTCTGCCTCACAGCCCTGAGCGCGGCTGCTCAAGGAGAGAGGCAACCTAGCATCAGCGTCCAAGGATCAGCCGACGTGAGGGTAGTGCCTGACGAAGTGTTCATAGCTCTTGGCGTGGAGACTTCTGACCCGAACCTGACTGCTTCCAAAACGCAGAACGACGAGCGTGTGAAAAGGTTGCTGGCCCTGACGAAGGAAATGAGCATTGATCCCAAGTATGTGCAAACGGATTTCATCAGCATCGAACCCTGGGACCACCAATTGAATGATGAAAAACGAACTGTGCGGGTCGAATACCGGGTACGGAAAAACATTGCGGTTACGCTCAAGGATGTGCCCAGGTTTGAAGAGTTGCTGTCTCGAGCTTTGGAAGCCGGAGTCAATCATGTCCACGGTATTCAGTTTCGTACGACGGAACTGCGGAAGCACCGCGACCACGCTCGAGGAATGGCGCTTCAGGCAGCTAAAGAAAAAGCGACCCTGCTCGCAGGGAAACTAGGACGCCAGGTCGGACCGGCCGTGCAAATCAGCGAATACGGCGGTGGCTCGTATTCACATTACGGTTGGTGGGGCCAGGGCTCATCATCTTACGGCAGCAACGCGATGGCCCAGGTATCCAGTCAGTCTGGCAATGCGGCTGATGCTGACGGCACTATTGCACTGGGTCAAATCACCGTGACGGCCAGTGTCAGCGTTACTTTCGCATTGCAGTAAAGAGGCCTGTCAATTTCAAGCTTGGCGGCGGACTCCAAAATACTTGTAGCCTGATTCCGGGCTGTCTTACTATGCGCCCTGTTTGAAACCACTCCGAGCGGCTCCGCGGAGTCAAACCACGAATGATGGTATCTTTCCTTTACCCGAGGGCGCTTCAGTCTTCATTAACCAAGCTACAAGAGAACATTGAATCTAGTGGTCAATAACAACTCAGGCGAAACGATTCAACATCCGGACGGTCGCGTGGAACTCCGTCCCGACGTTGCCACCCAGATTAAGTCGAGTCCGCTTTACAATGAGGACCTTGCCCCGGTTCCAGTAGAAAAGCGTAACTGGACGACGTACAACTACGCGGCGCTGTGGATCAGCATGGCCCATTGCATTCCGACGTACATGCTTTCCTCTGGCCTAATCAGCACGGGAATGAACTGGTGGCAAGCACTAATCACGATCCTGCTTGGCAACGTCATTGTCCTGATTCCAATCCTGCTCAATTCCCATCCTGGTACAAAATACGGAATTCCCTTCCCGGTTTTCGCGCGCGCGGCTTATGGAACCTACGGCTCAAACCTGCCGGCGCTCATGCGCGCGATTGTGGCCTGTGGCTGGTTTGGCATTCAGGCATGGATTGGCGGCGAGGCACTCAACATTTTTTTTGCCGCAATCATTCCTGGGTGGAAAACTCTACTCGGCGGTCCCTTTGACGGACATATGGGTACCGAATGGCTGTCGTTTCTGCTTTTCTGGGGCTTAAACATTTACATCATTTATCGCGGGATGGATCTGCTGCGGAAAGTTGAGAATTGGGCTGCGCCTTTCGTACTTATAATGACTGCGTTGCTGCTGGGCTGGGCAATTTGGAAGGCAAATGGTCTTGGTTACCTGTTGACACAGCAAAGTAAATTTCAAAGCTTTAGTGATTTTTGGCCAGTTTTCATTCTGTCCCTAACTGGCATGATCGGATTTTGGGCCACCCTCTCGCTCAACATGCCCGACTTCACACGATTCGGACGCAGCCAACGTGAGCAAGCTATTGGTCAGGTTGTTGCCCTTCCAACCACAATGACCATTTTTGCCGCCATGAGTGTGGTGATCACCTCAGCGGCGTTAGTGATCTATCCACACATGAAGATGGATGAGTTGTGGGATCCGATCAAGCTGGTCGGCCAGTTTCACAATGTCGTGGTCATCGCAATCTCGATGTTCACAGTTGTTGTCGCCACGCTGGCGGTAAATATCGCGGCCAACGTAGTCTCGCCCGCCAACGATTTTGCCAATGCATTTCCCAAATGGATTTCGTTTCGCACCGGTGGATTGATAACGGGATTTATCGGCATATTAATGCGTCCCTGGCGGCTGCTGGCGGATCCTTCGGGCTACATCTTTGCCTGGCTGGTTGGTTACTCGGGAGGTCTGGGTTCAATCGCCGGAGTCCTGATAGCCGACTACTGGCTGGTGAGGAAGAAGCGGCTCGCGCTTCCCGATCTGTATCGTACGAAAGGCATCTATACCTACAGCAGCGGTTGGAATTGGCGAGCGGTCATCGCCACGCTGCTTGGCTGTGCGCTGGCCTGGGGTGGAAAGATTCTCGCCTGGCGCGGAATAACGGTTGACTGGCTATTGGACCTCTATCCCTACGCATGGTTCGTCGGTTTTGGCGGAGCCGCAATTACCCACTTGCTCTTGATGAAGGCCTTTCCACCCTCGTCTGTCGCCGTGTCTGAAGCGAAGGATACTTAGTTTTAACCAGCCCGCTGGGCTTAGAAAAACGGACACTTCAATGCTATAAACATGCCGTTCAAGGGCTCAACAAAAAGTCACCTTCGCGAACAACGCTAAAGCCATCTGGTGGTAGCAACAGCAAACAGAGCAACTGACAGGGAATCATAAATATGCCACGCACAGTTAAATGCGGACTCATTCAATGTACGAATGCAGCGCCAACCGACTTGCCCATTGACGACATCAAGCGGCTTAACATCGAAAAGCATTTAGGTCTTATCGAGCAGGCCGCCGAGCAGGGGGTGCAGATTGTCTGTATGCAGGAAGTGTTTACCACTCCATACTTTTGCGCCGAGCAGCAAACGCGCTGGTACGACGCTGTCGAAAAGATTCCCGATGGTCCAACTGTGCGGCTGATGCAGGAAGTTGCAAAGGCACACGGCATGGTCATTGTTGTGCCAATCTATGAAGAAGAGATTACCGGTGTTTATTACAACACGGCCGCCGTCATCGATGCGGATGGTAAGTATCTGGGAAAATACAGGAAGAACCATATTCCACACGTTAATCCGGGGTTTTGGGAGAAGTTTTACTTCCGGCCCGGCAATCTCGGATACCCCGCTTTTGATACGGCGTTTGCCCGTATCGGCGTCTATATCTGCTACGACCGCCACTTTCCCGAAGGTGCCCGCGCGCTCGGCCTAAATGGCGCGGAGATAGTCTTCAATCCATCCGCGACTGTCGCAGGGCTTTCTGAATATCTGTGGCGAATAGAACAACCGGCACATGCGGTTGCAAACGGATACTTCATCGGTGCAATTAATCGCGTCGGACACGAACAGCCGTGGGACATCGGCGAGTTTTACGGCCAGAGTTATTTCTGTGATCCGCGCGGGCGGTTCATTGCTGAGGCGCCACGAGATCAGGATGCATTGGTTGTTGCCGATCTCGACCTGGACATGATTCGGGAAGTGCGCAATACGTGGCAGTTCTTCCGCGATCGCCGGCCGGATACTTACGGCGCGCTGGTGGCAGACTGAGTCTCAAGTCCCAGGTCCCAGGTCCCAAGTCTCAAGTCTCAAGTCTCAAGTCCACTCTCAGGTTAGGTTATGAGTAGAATCGAAAGGTTTGAAGATTTAGAAGCCTGGAAGTTAGCACGCACACTTAATGCGATAATCTACAGTGTCAGTGGAGAAGGTGCCTTCGGCCGTGACTTCGCTTTGAGAGATCAAATACGCCGAGCGTCAATTTCAATCGTTTCAAACATAGCCGAAGGCTTTGAACGCGACGGAGATAAGGAATTCGCTCAGTTTCTGTTCATAGCTAAAGGTTCCTGTGGTGAAGTTCGGGCCCAACTTTACCTGGCAATGGATTGTGCCTATATTACAGAGGACCAGTTTTCGCTAGCAGCTGCTAAAGCCATTGAAGTTAGTCGCATTATTTCCGGCCTTATAAATTATCTCAAGCACTCCCAACTTGCTGGCAGAAAATACAAAGTAATGCCTTGATGGGTACGCTTGGGAGTACTAGATTTAAGACTACTTGAGACTTGAGACTTGGGACTTGGGACTTGAGACTTGAGACTTGAGACTTGAGACTTGGGACTTGAGACTTGAGACTTGGGACTTGAGACTTGAGACTTGAGACTTGAGACTTGAGACCTTAACGGAGTTAATCAAATGGATCTATCGATCATAGTCAACGGCATCACCTTTCCTAATCCGTTTCTGCTCGGCTCTGGCCCACCGGGAACAAATGCGCGTGTGATAGCCAAGTCGTACGATGCCGGCTGGGGCGGCGCTGTAGCGAAGACGGTTAGCCTCGAATCCGCTAAGGTCGTAAACGTCGTTCCGCGTTACGGTAAGCTGCGGTCAAAGACGTCTGGCGAAGTCATTGGATTCGAGAACATCGAGTTGATCTCCGACCGTCCGATCGATGTTTGGCTGGATGAGTTTCGCCAGGTCAAAAAAGAGTATCCCAAGAATATTTTGATCGCCTCGATCATGGAGGAGTATGAGAAGAGTCGCTGGCAGGAACTCACGCGCATGGTCCAGGACACTGGTGTAGATGCGTTCGAGCTAAACTTTTCATGTCCCCACGGCATGACCGAACGCCGCATGGGCTCGGAGATGGGTGAGCATCCCGATCTGTGTGAGGAGGTTACGAGTTGGGTTACTGAAGTTTCCAACATTCCTGTCTGGGCCAAGATGACTCCCAACATCACCAACATCAAGGAACCGTCGCTGGCTGCCGTGCGCGGTGGTGCTGTGGGCATTTCGGCCATCAATACAATTCTTTCCGTAATTGGGGTGGATCTCAATACGCTACGGCCGATGCCGACCGTGGAAGGACACACCGTGCCTGGCGGCTATTCTTCCCAGGCTGTCCGCCCGATTGCTCTTCGTATGGTTAGTCAACTCGCGCTCGGAATGCCGCAGGACGTTTCCATCAGTGGTATCGGCGGGATTGAGAATTCACACGATGCACTCGAATTTATGTTGCTGGGCTCTTCCACCGTTCAGCTCTGCACCGGGGTTATGCTCCACGGCGTGAAGATGATCGATGAACTAAACGAAGGGCTCGAAAAGTTCATGGTCGACAAGGGCTTCAATTCTGTCCAGGAGATCGTCGGCAAGAGCCTCGGCTATTTCTCCACTCATATGGACTTAGTCCAAAAGATGAAAGCTGCCAAGCGCGCGAAGGCGGGCGAAGCCAGCCGCGACAATGAATGGGCCCAGAAGGATATCACCGAGAAGACCACTGAACTGACTTCGAACTGATAATAATCACCCAGTGTGTAACAAGGTTGACATCCGCGATTGCGCCCGCTATCGTGCGGGCGCTTTCCTATTACCTTTGATGCCGTGACGGCTTTATCTTCAACTTCAGAGTTCGGAGGAGAGAAAACAAATGCTGGGTATTTTAGGGATGATTGCAGGCTTAGGTAGCATTATTTGCTTCATCATAGTCTTGATCAAGCAGTTTCAGAGCGGCGGCGTGGTGCATGGAATTATCGGAATCATCACCTGCGGCATATGGACTCTGATCTGGGGTTGGATGAATGCCGGGAAGCTCAACATAAAAAACATCATGATGATCTGGACGATACTGTACATCGGCTGCATCATCCTAACCGTGATGGGCGGCGGGTTCAGTTACTCGATCGGAACGCCTCCTACGGTGTAAGCTTTTCGCAGTTAATCAAGTGATGTCTATGGCCGGGGGTGGCTGAGAGTTAGCAAAACTCAGCCGCCTTATGGTTTTTCTGAAGGTCTCGATTGAAACCGGCTGGTTGGGCGTTTTCAATCAAACTCCGCGACCACCGGCGCGTGATCCGACGGTCGCTCCCAGGTGCGTGGCTCGATATCAATCCAGGCATTCTTGTTCGGGGTCACCAACGGCTTGCTCACCCAGATGTGATCGATGCGCAATCCCATGTTTCGGCGAAACGCGCCGGCACGATAATCCCACCAGGAAAACTGCCCGCCTTCTTCGTGATGAAGACGGAATGAATCCGTAAAACCCCAACGCTTGATCTCGTCGAGCGCTAAGCGTTCAGCCGTGCTACACATGATCCGCTCCTGCCAAAGAGTTGGGTTATGGATGTCGCGATCCTCAGGGGCAACATTGAAATCGCCGCAAAGGATAACTGGAGAGTCCGGCTGGTAATGGTTGTCGAAGAAACTGCGTAGCCGCCTCATCCAGTCCAGCTTAAACTCAAACTTTTCCGAGCCTACCGCCTGGCCGTTGGGAATGTAGACGTTGACAATTCGCACCCCATCGATTGTTGCAGCTAAGAGTCGCGCGTGAGCACCTTCCTGATCCTCGTAGTTACCTCGTTGCACCTCCGCGCATTCCTGGCGCGTAATCAGCGCAACGCCGTTATAGGTCGGCTGGCCAAACACGCTGGCGCAGTAACCGATTCGCGAAAACTCTTCAAACGGAAACTTGTCGTCGGTGCACTTGGTCTCCTGCATGCAGAGCACATCCGGCTGGACGGCCTCGAGCCAACGAATTACGTGGGGCAGGCGGGCGATAATAGAGTTGACGTTCCAGGTGGCGATCTTCATTTGATAAGCTATAGGCTTGCGTCAGAGCGTGATAATCAGCCCGGCCAGCAAGGCGCCGCGGCGAGGGATATCATCAAGGATAATATGTTCGTGAGTTGCGTGCGCACCATCTCCGGCGATTCCGAGGCCGTCCAAAACGGCAGCGCCTGCTGCCGCAGCGAAGTTGCCGT
>JBPCKD010000196.1:0-13894 GCA_051004635.1 Pyrinomonadaceae bacterium | reverse complement strand
CCACATTCCCACAACCACTGCTGCTGGCTCCATATTTTCAAAGACAAAAAGCAAAAGAAAAAACTTTTTCTCTTGCGAAGGGCTTGACATTCACATAGCAGTGCGGTGACCTGTCACCGCTTTGGCCTGAGGCGGCCTGGCGCCGAATTCTGTGAGTGGATTCCAGCGAATCGTGGCCGCGACAGGTCGCGACCGACCAAAGCGGTGACAGGTCACCGCACTCCAAAGAGAGGCCCGTTGCAAGGTGAACTTAATCTCCTGCCGTCTGCCGTCTGCCGTCTGCCGTCTGCCGTCTGCCGTCTGCCGTCTGCCGTCTGCTGTCTGCCGTCTGCTGTCACTTCAGCTTGCGAGATATAGTTGTTGAAGAATTCCCTGGAAGCGCGGGTCGTCTTTGATAGCGGAGAATCGCGGTTCATCTTTGGTTGTCACAACTCGCTCTTCGCGGAGATCGATGCATTTCCGCAACGCGGCAACAGCTTCATCCGTGCGTCCGACTTCACTGTCGTGCAACGCCAGGAAATAGAGTGACTTCGGATCTTTTTCAGCCAACTTCTTCAAGCGATTCCGCATTTCCGTCGCTTTACCCAGTTGTCCGGTTTTGTGATATGCGGTTGCCAGCATGGAAGCCCAGGCAAAATCGGTGTCCTTTGGGTTCGGAAACTCCTGGTTGCCTAATTCAACGACCTGGGCGAAATCGCCTTTGAGCAAATAAGCGTTCGCGATGCCTCGACGCGCAAATTTTGAATCTTTGTCCATTTCCAGAGTTGATTGCAGCACTCTTATGGCCTCGTCAAATTCACCGCGCTTTTCCAGTATCCCGGAAAGCGGAACTCCCAAATCCGCCGAGCGCGGGTCGAGCTCCTGCGCTTTATAGATTTCGGTGAGTCCTTCGTCGTAACGCCCCAAAGTTGTCAGCAGACGTGAGTAGAACTGATGTGCATTGTTTCTCCAGATAGAAACGCCCGCGCCAATAAGCATCAAAGGCTTCGCGGTCGTGAGTGTCACGCCGGGTGAGGATCTCCATTTCTTTTGGGTTCAGTTTTGCACCAAGCGACTGCGTGACCTGAAGCGAAAGCGCATCCTGCAGTTTGAAGAGATCCGTTTCGTTTTCATCAAAGCTCCCCGACCAGATCAGCGCGCCATCGCCGACCCGGAGTAAACGCGCGTTGATGCGGAGGCGACTGTTTGTGCGCTGGATTGTCGCCTCCAACACCTCGTCAACCTTTAGCTTGCGGCCGATCTCAATCGAGTCGGGTTCAGCGCCGGCATTTGACACGGGGCGGACTACGATTGAATGCAAACTCCCGAGCCTGGTTACGAGCGTGTCAGTCAATCCGAGCGAAAGAGTTCTGTCAGACTCTTCATTACTCAACGGCTTCAGAGGCAAGGCCAGCAGCCCGGCGAAGATCCGCCTCAGTATTACATTCCGCGCCACGCCGAAGCACCGGTCAGTTTTATTTTCCTGCGTCCGAGCGGCTATACCGATTATTTCGAGTATGGAAGCCGTCCCGAACGGTCGGGCGCAAATTATGTGGAACTTTACTTCAACCTCTCGCCGAGCGTGATCGGCAGGGATTTGCCGCACGGCTATATGCGTTGTTCGGTGGACGGAAAGCGAGCTTCGATGCCCGGCCCAATGCCGTATGCCGACCAGCACTCAGTCATGTAGCGAGAGACTTCATGGTGATTCATACGGACAGGGCAGCCCCTCAGTACAAACGCGGAACGGAATACCGTGAAGATATCAGCTTTCGCATGGTGCGTTTGAAAGCCCCGCTGACGTGGGGAAGTGTGCGCGAGACCAACCGGCTCGCACTTGAAGATTATCCCGGCAACTGGGAATGCAGCTTGATGAACAACGGCGAAGTTTGGCGAACGTGGCGTTGGAAAATCGGCAGTGATGGAAGGCCCAAAGTTCACGCGGAACAAAAAGGCAACGTCAATCTTTACTTCAACTCATATCTGATCGACATGCAGATCCCCGCAGGCGGCAGTCCCCTGGACAAACGACTCGCACCTGTTTCGGTGACCGAAGGCTTTTTTTATGGCCAGAAATGAACGTCGGCGGAAGGTAAAGCGATGGCCGCCAGAGTGCCGGTGAAAGGTAAACCCTGGCCGGTATTTTCGAACGCGGCACCCTAATACTCATTCAGGTTGGAGTTGCTGGGGGCAGCTGCGCTTTTACAGCACCTAACGCGGTAGAGAGTGTATGAAAAAGTCAGCGACGGTCCCAGCCTGGAAGGCTGTCAGATAGTAGCCGGTGGTCCAGAGCGTAACGAAGACCACCCGGCGAAACGGAAATGATTCCACACCCTGAAAGGGTGTCAGAAAATCCTGGCACCCCTCCGGGGGTGCGGATAAACTGCTCGCTGCTTTCCGGTGGTCTCCGCTACGCTACGACCACCGGCTACTGTCTGATAGCCCTTCAGGCTGGGAGCCCTAAGGTTCGGTAATCTTTATTTTTTGCCGGTGTGCGTCTACGGCTACGTAGATTACTTCAGCCTCAGTGACGCGCACACGCTCCGTACTCAAGCCCATTCTTTCCGCCTCGACAATCACGCGAACCGTGATCGACGTGGTTCCTATTCGCAGTGTTTCAGCATAGAAGCTCACCAGGTCGCCGACAAACACCGGCTTGTGAAAGATAACTTCGCGCATCGCGACAGTAACGAATCGCTCCATGCGCGTATGGCGGTGCGCTTCAATTGCGCCCGCCATGTCGATGTAGCTGAGTATGACGCCGCCGAAGATAGTGCCCGCCGAATTTGTATCGCGCGGCAGAAGGGTTATTCGTATTGCTGGATCGTGGTAGGAGCTCATTTGCGTTTTCCGGGATGGTTAAGTGTTTCGGAACATACTCGCGGCGCGAGTGTCTAAGTTCGCGGCTGGGGGAATCAAACGTTGTATATGAAAGGTCTGCAAAGTTATGCCTACCACACTTGCGCTCTATCATCTCGAGTTGCTATCGATCACCCTCCTGCAAGACGATCCTTCCCCTGATTTCAATGACCTTGGCAAGTACCTGCTGGGAGGTTTCGCTCTCGCCGTTGTGGTGGCCGTCGCCTATACATTTATCAAGCTGCGGTGGCGCGACAAGAGGCCGCCGGCGGAGTTTATTTCCATCACTTCTTTCCAGCGAACGGATGAGTCGTCGAAAGTCAGTCGCAAATAGTTGCTACGACTCGAAGCGGGCTGGCCGCTTGGGGGACCCCTGATTTCACTCGTTCGGCCGCGATTGTTTGCTCAGGGAATTCTTCAACTGCCGCCTTGTCCAGTCAGTTATTGCCTGCTTCAACTCGTCGAGATGGCCTTCAAAGAAATGGCCACAGTCTTTGATCACGTGCACTTCAACACTCGCATTGTGTTGTTTGATCTGATCCACCAAATCCAGAAGCCGCGGCAGCCTGCCAAACTCATCCCGGTCTCCATGGACAAGCAATAAGGGCTTGCGGCAATCCCCCAGGAACCCAAAGTCGTATTTATCCACCGGTGTGCCGATGCTGATCAGATGTTTGACGCGCTCGTCTGAAATCCCCACTTCCAATCCCACTCGGGCGCCAAAAGAGAAACCACAAAGCGTGATGGGCTGTTCCGGAAAACTTTCCGGGAGATAGCGCAAGCCGGCGCGTACATCCTCGAGTTCACCTTGTCCTTCGTCATGCTCTCCGGTGCTCTGGCCCACCCCGCGAAAGTTTATTCTTACCGTAATCAATCCGGCATCGTTAAGGGCGCTGGCCGCGCGAAACACGACCTTGTTGTGCATGGTGCCGCCGCCCAGCGGATGCGGATGAAGCACGAGCGCCACTCCGGCGACCGAAGTTCCGCGCGGCTCTTTTAGAATTGCCTCAAGTCGCCCGTGTTCTACCGGAATGAAAAGATTGCCCGCTGGATACATACATGTAAAGCAAACTGCTACGACCCCACGCGGTCTGCCGCGTGGGGACCCCGGTTAGTTTGCGGAACGATTCGACAATCTAAGGTCGTCTCCTAATTTAGAGGATCGGTAGACGATCCACTAAACACACTAAGCAACCCTAAACTTTCTTCGTGAAATTTCGTGTACCTTCGTGGACCGTTTTACCAGACCTACAAACGAAACCGGTGACCCTTGATACACTAACCAATCTAGCAGAAGTTTGACTTCGAAAGCATGAAAGATTAGTTTTCATTAACCTTGAGCACGGCAGCCTCCTCAGTCCAATGTCTCAGACGTTGAATTGGGAAGACCCACCAGGAGGGTGGCAGCAAATGGCAGATGACAGTTTACTGACCGGGCCACCTGACCATTCAAGTATTCCCCTCCAGGACATTGTCGAAAGCTCCCGCATAATTGCCGAAACCGCCTCCGACGCAATCATCACCATTAACGAAGACAGCAAAATCCTGTTTGTTAATCGGGCTGCCGTGAATATTTTCGGCTACAGCCAGGAAGAGATGCTCGGGGCCCAACTCACCATGTTGATGCCAGAATATCTTCGTCACCTTCACCGGGCGGGACTGAAGAACTATTTGGAGACCGGCCAGAAGCATATTCCCTGGGTAGCGGTAGAACTGCCCGGACTTCACAAGAGCGGGGAAGAGATTTCGCTGGAACTTTCTTTCGGAGAGTTCCAAAAAGATGACCAGCGCTTCTTCACCGGCATCGCGCGCGATATTACCAGGCGGAAACTAATCGAGAACCGCCTGGCAGCCCTGCAAAAAGTCACTGACTCGGCGTTGGCCCACTTGTCGCTCGATGAATTACTTCCAGAGATGCTAAATCGGATCCGCGAAGTTTTGAATGTCGATACGGTCGCCATCCTGCTGCTGCGCACTGAAGGAGACGAGCTCGTCGCCTGGGCCGCTCGCGGGTTGGAAGAAGAAGTTGAGCTCGGTCTCCGCATTCCGGTAGGAAAAGGTTTTGCGGGCAACATAATTGCGCACGGCCAACCCATCATCATCGACGATGTGAGCCAGGCAGATGTTTTCAATCCGTTGCTGCGCGAGAAAGGCATTAAGTCTCTGCTCGGTGTTCCCTTGTTCGTTGAAGGCCGTCCCACCGGTGTACTTCATGTCGGCAAACTGGAGTTTGCACACTTCACCGAGGATGACGTGCGGCTTTTGCAGTTGGTCGCCGATCGAATAGCCCTCGCCATTGAGAATGCGCGTCTCTACGCGGTGGAAAAAACCGCGCGCGCTCAAGCGAAAGATGCAAATCGCGCCAAGGATGAGTTTCTGACTATTCTTTCACACGAACTTCGCACCCCACTGACCCCAATCATCGGCTGGGTCCACATAATGGAGAACGGCATATTGCCGGTTGCCGAATTCAACAAGGCCCTGTCGGTCATAAACAGAAACGCCTATAGCCTCAAGCGCCTGATAAATGACTTACTTGATATGTCGGCAATTTTGAGTGGCAAGATGCAGATTGAAGAAACGGATGTCTCACTCCCCGGGGTTTTGGAGGAATCCGTAGAGACGATGCGCTCTTATGCAAACGAATCAAAGGTTGAAGTGAGGCTGAAGATTGCTACTGAAGCGGCGTCTCTTATGGTCAAAGGCGATCGCAGTCGTCTCAATCAAGCCTTTTGTAACATTCTCCATAACGCCATTAAATTCTCGCCCGCGGGTGGAGCCGTGCAAGTCACCTGCGAAACCAATGACTCCGAAGCAATCATCCGCATCCAGGATCAAGGTGAAGGAATACCACTTGATTTTCAACCTCATATCTTTGAGCGTTTTCGGCAGGCAGATGGATCTCGCACTCGTGCCTATGGTGGGTTGGGCCTGGGCCTCGCGCTGGTAAAGAGTTTCGTGGAAGCCCACGCGGGAACCGTCGAAGCGGCCAGCGAGGGTCAAGGTCGCGGAAGCGTTTTCGTTATCAAATTGCCGCGCAAAGGCACACCAGCTAACGAAACCGGCAAGACAGAACAGAAAGCCGATCTGGAAGACCACAAACCCGGACCCGTATTTTGATTGTCGGCGATCAGGCGGATACTCTCGAGATGCTAGGGGCGAGTTTTCAATCTCGAGGCTACGAAACGCTTCTTTGTCACTCTGCGGAAGAAGCTCTCGAAATTGCCGGTCGTGAGCATTTCGACATCCTGATTTCTGATATTGCGATGCCGGCCAGGGATGGTCTGCAATTAATCAGGGATCTGCGGCTGAGAAAGGACCTCGAAACCGTTCCTGCTATTGCGCTGACTGGATATGCAGCGCAAAACGATGTCGATAATGCAATTGCCGCGGGATTCAATCTGCATCTTACAAAACCAATCGAGCCGGACGAACTTTCAGCGGCCGTTGAGAAACTCCTGAATTCTTTTCAGAACCGGAAGTAGACCGGAACCCCAGTCGGGCAGCCAGCGGGGGGTGGTAAATAGCGATCGGCATGCGCGGCTCTGCCCGCGGCACTGTGCGGAAAGCGTATGGAGTTTGTCTTAAAACTCAGATTTCGTTGTCTTGCCCCAAAGGGGCTGGGTCCTTCAGCCCAAGGTTGCGGCTTGGCGCTACCTTGGGTAGGAGGGGCAATTGGACCACCAACCGCAAGGCGGTTGCGCCTCACGGCCACCATTTACGCGATAGTTCCTCCCGAGACGCATCGGAGCCGCAACCCGTTCCGGGTTGATCCCGATTGCTGCCTTATACCCAAGGTAGCGCCCGAGGCGCAACCTTGGGCTGAAGGGCGAAGCCCCTTTGGGGCATGTCATTTAGCAGTCTGAAGTTTTCTCCGGAAAGGCTGAGCCTTTCCGCACTGTGCTGCGGCAAAGCCGCCAAGTGCAAGCAGAATTCCTAGACAGGAATGCTCCCTTTCGGCTAAATTAAGTTCCCCCCAGTTCGCTGTCGAAAGTGTTTGAGTTTCCTCCGCGCGAAAGGTCTCGATGATAGAGTCAAGCTTTACCCGGGTGGCCTCTTCTAATTATTGGGGTTCCGTACAATTCTCAAGTCAATTTCTGCCATCTCGAGGGCGGCAATCTCCGGCACAATCATCACATGAGAAAACATCAATTAGCGGTTCCAAGAATCGCCGTTGGGCTTTGGTGGTGGACGACGTCTCGGACGTAACGGAAATGTTGTCGGTACTGCTGACGCATGCAGGGTATGAGGTCTCCACAGCTGCTTCTGCCAGGGACGCAATCGCCTTAGCACGGGAGCACCATTTCGACGTGATCATTTCCGATATCGGCATGCCCGAAATGAATGGCTACGAAATGGCCGAGGCATTAAGATCGCTGCCGGGTTACGAGACAGTTCCCATGGTAGCCGTCACCGGCTTTTCCATGTTTGATGACCGCAATCGCTCGCTCAATGCCGGCTTCAATGAGCACGTGACTAAGCCAATCGATCCGCGCGCCTTCCTCAATCTTATCGAACAACTGTGAGATTACGTTTGCGAGAACAGTTGGCCGGTAAATGAAAACCTCATCACAACTTCGTTCAATTCTTAAGTCTGAATCTGCATTGCGGGCTGTACTGCTCTCTACTGGCGCCATTGCGATCGGACTGATCTTCTGGCAACTGCAGTTTTCAACCGATGCGATCTGTTGCGGCGACTTTGATGGTTATTATCATATCAAGTGGAGCCACATGCTTTGGGAATCACTGCGCCAGGGGAATTTCCCTCCGCCGTTTACCTGGCTGCCCCTTACTACTCTTGACCCAAAACACTTCGTGGACCACCACCTGCTCTTCCACGGTTTCCAGATGCCCTTCACCTGGTTTGGTGACCTTCGACTCGGCGCAAAGATCTCCGCGACTATTTTCGGCAGCTTGGCGGTCCTTTCCTGTTACTGGCTTCTGATTCGCTACCGGGTAAGATATCCGCTCGTTTGGTTGCTGGCGCTGCTCGCCTGTTCAGCGCCCTTCCTTTACCGGCTAAACATGGCCAAGGCGCCGCCCTTCGCGATCATCTACCTGGTGATTGGAATTTACCTGCTGTTTACAAAAAAATATTGGCCGCTGGTTCCGCTCGCTTTCATCTTTGCTTTGACCTACGACATGTTTGTATTGCTGATCCTGGCAGCCTTCATCTGGACTGCCGTTATTGGGTGGACTGAGCATCGTATTGAATGGCGTCCGATTGCCTGGGTACTGGCAGGAACCGCCGCCGGACTAGTTATCAATCCCTACTTCCCTGCCAACTTCCAGCTTCTCTACCAGCACATGAGAACGAAGATAACGCCTTCAGGTTTTTCCACCAGCGTTGGGAAAGAGTGGTATCCCTACGACTCCTGGGAATTTCTCGGCAACTCTCTGGTGGCTTGCGTGGCGATGGTTGTCGGCTATGTGAGTTTTGATCCCACAGATCGAAAACGGGCTCACCATTCATTATTCTTTCTGGTTTTCGCAACGATGCTGATGATCCTGACGGCGCGTTGGAAGCGAATTGTGGAATATTGGCCGCCATTCGCCGTGATGTTTGCCGCGTTTGCGCTTCACCACTGGCTGGAAGGCGCGCGTTCGACCTTCACCCGCCTGCCGACAGAAATGCTCGAGGAGCTGCAACCGTTCCTTGATCTCGCCGAAGCCGCTCCCCCCACCAGGGAAACTGATGCGAAGGAGCTTTTTCGAACGCTGGTTGCAGCGGTTGTCGCAATCTTGCTGGCGGTGGTTCTCTTTTTTAACCTTAGAGCTACGATCAGAGACATTAGCGCCAGTGAACCGCATTCGTTCTACAAGGCGGGAGCTGAATGGATGCGCGCCAATGTGCCCGCCGGGCAACTGGTCTTCAATACTGACTGGGACGACTTTCCTCGGCTGTTCTATTACGACCCGAGCCATAGCTATATAACCGGACTCGATCCAACCTATCTATTTGACAAGAATCCGGCGCTGTCTCAACTTTATGATCGGATTACTCTCGGCAAGGAAGAGGATCCCGGGCCCTTGATTCGGGATCGCTTTGGCGCGCGCTATGTGTTCACCGACAATTCCCATGAGGACTTCTTTGACAACGCCCAGGCAAGTGGCTGGTTTCAGGTAGTGTATGAAGACCGTGATTGTACAGTTTTCTGGATACGGGATCAGAAAGAGGAGCCCCAATCCGAGGAATCAGGTCAGGGCGAGGTCGGTGACGAAGAACCTCAGCAAGTCAAGAGTCCGTAAATCTCTCTCAAAAAAAATCGAAGCGGCTTTGCCGCCGTCCGTGCGGTGAGGCTTGGCCTCACCGAGGGTACTCTCTCTTGCTTGAGGCTATGCCTCCGCGACTTTCGAGGCGCAGCCTCGCGGGAAGAAACCTTTTCTTCGGAAAGGCTAAGCCTTTCCGCACGGAAGACGGCAGAGCCGCATCTCCATGCCGCGACGCTTCAAACTCTGAACAGTTTCCCTTGTTAAGGCAGTAGGTGGTTTCTAAGCGGCGCTTTTTAGATTAATATCTGAATCCAATGCCACGCAAAATTTTAAGATCAAGCCTGATGATTCTGGTCATGTTGTGCGCCGGAATTTCACTGACTTCATGCAGCAGCGGAAGCCAGTCCAACGAGTCAGCCACTGCGCCTTCATCTCCTGCGCCACCACCCAAGACTGGTTTTGAGGCAGACCTCGATTACGTGCGCAAAGGTCAGTACACTTATATTTGGGTTTTTTCCCGGAACGACGGCAAGCCTCTTGATAAGGACGACGCCGCTTATTTGAGAAAGAATGCGCCCCAGGTTGTGGATTGGGTAACCACTGACGAAGGCAGGAAGGTGATCGCAGGAACTAACTTCGACCTGGCACAGGGAAACCTGGAGCTCCTGAAGAAACGGTTCGTTGCTGAAGACTACACCGGCAAGTAGCGCTAGGAAAGCAATAGGCAGGAGCAAAAGGCAGAAAGCAGCGAACTAGTATTCTGCTTTCTGCCTCCTGCCTCCTGCCTCCTGCCTCCTGCCCCCTGCCTCCTGCCCCCTGCCTCCTGCCTCCTGCCCCCTGCCTCCTGCCCCTGACTTCCATTACTTCACTGGCGGATGCTTGGCAAAGTCTCCTGACTTGACGATCGTTATCTTCGACGAATCCATGTGCCGGCGCATCGCGGCGTTGATCTCCTCGGGAGTGAGCGCCTTGAGTTTCGCGTCGAGGTCGCCGTCCCACTGCAAAGTGCGCTTGAGAAACAGATACTGGTTCAAGCGACCCGCCAGCTCATTGTCTTGCGCGCGGCTCACCTGGCGTGATTGCAGGTAACCGGACTTGGCGGCTTCAACTTCCTCAGCCGTGAAGCCATCCTTGAGCATGCGAGCGATCTCTTCCTTGAACGCGGCTTCCAGCTTTTCGACGTTCTGCGGTGCATAGATCGCATTCGCGGTGAAGCGCCCGTATTCATCCATCGCGCTGATATTGATGCCGGAGCCCACACCGTAACTCAACCCATCCTTGCCGCGAATGCGCGCAGCAAGGCGCGAGTTAAGGAAGCCACCGCCGAGCATGTAATTGCCGAGCAGCAGCGCCTCATAGTCAGGGTTATCGTCGCGAATCCTCAAATTGAAACCGGCGACGAAAAATGCGTTGGCCTTGTCGGGCGCTGGAAACGATTGGTTTGTCGCCGCAATGTCCTTGTACACACTCGGAACGCGCGCAAACTTCTTCGGACTCTTCCAATTGCCAAATAGGTCGCCCGCGAGTTTGCTGATCTCTTTGTCGTCGAAGTCTCCCACGACGGTCAACTGCGCGTCGGAAGCGCCGTAGAAGTCTCGGTAGAACTGCTTCGCCTCATCGAGAGTGGCGGCATTCATGTCGGCGACATCTTCTTCAGTTGTAGTGACGTAACGCACGTCGCCCTTTGGGAACGGGCTGAGGTGGCGATTAAACGCTGTGAAGGCGATCTGCGTTGGTTCGCTCTTTTGTTGCTCGATTGCGGCAAGATTCTCCTGCTTGAGCAAGTCAAACTCGTGGGCCGGGAATGCCGGCTCCCGCAGGACCTCTGCCACGAGCCGCATAACGGCGGGCAAGTTCTCGCGAGTGGTTTCGATGCTCACTCCGGCCTGCGTCGTCCCGCCAAAAACGAAGGCACGCGCCTTTAGCCGATCAAGCTCGTCCCGAATCTGCTGACGGGTGTGCTTCGCGGTGCCGCGCATTAGCATTCCGCCGGCCATGCGAGCAGCGGTTGCGCGATTCATCAGACTCTTCTCGTCACCGTAGCGCAAGGCCATCTGCGCCACCACTTTGCCGCCACGCGTCTTCTTTGGCAGCAGCGCCAGCTTGATTCCGCCCGCGTCGTTTCGTATGGTGCGCGATTCGATGTTTGCGGGTGAGGGATCAAACGCCTCGCCGGCCGCAACGCTTGCGTCGCCCTTGTAATCTTTTAGCGCCGCGCTCAAGTCCGGCGTTGCCGGAATTTCCGCCCGATCGGGTTTAGGCGTTGGGATGAACAGCCCAACCGTCCGATTCGCAGGTTTGAAATACCGCGATGCCACCTGGATAACTTCTTCAGGTGTAATCTTGCGCAGACGGTCGCGGTGCAGGAAAAACAAACGCCAGTCGCCGGCCGCGATAGATTCGCTTAGTGTCAGGCCGACTTGATCCGAGTTGTTCAGCGCCAGATCGATGTTTTTCAAAAGTTGAGCGCGGGCCCGGTCGACTTCTTCTTTAGTGGGCGCGTTTGTTCCAATGCCTTCGATGGTCTGAGTGAGCGTGTCGCGAGCCGCTTCAAGCGAGCCGCCCTGCCTGACTTCGGCTCCGAAGATGGTCAGCGAAGGATCACGCCACTGAAAATCAAAGCCGAAAATAGAACTCGCCTTTTTTGATTCGACCAGTGTCTTATGCAGTCGACCGGAAGGAGTGTCGCCCAGGATCTGCACGATCAGGTCAACGCCGGCATAGTCGGGATGTGAACCGGCAGGCACATGATAGACAGCTTGCACCAACTGCGTGTCGCCTACGCGCCGGAGCGTGACCGTGCGCTCGCCGTCCTGGGTCGGCTCGGACGTGTAGATTTTTTGCAGCGCCCGCTTGGGGCGTGGAATGGGGGAAAAGTATTTGTCCACCAGCGCCAGCGTTTTCGGTTCGTCAAACTTGCCCGCAATCAGCAGCACTGCGTTATCGGGCTGGTAGTAGTTTCGGTAGAAGGCCTGAAGGCGATCAATCGGTACATTCTCTATGTCGGAACGGGCGCCTATGGTTGTCTTGCCGTAGTTATGCCAGATGTAAGACGCGGCCATCGTGCGACTGAGCAGGACCCCGAACGGGCTGTTCTCGCCTAACTCAAACTCGTTGCGCACCACCGTCATCTCGCTATCGAGATCTTTCCTGGCAATGTGCGAGTTGACCATCCGGTCAGATTCAAGATCGAGGGCCCAGTTGAGGTTCTCGTCGGTGGCGGCAAAGGTCTCGAAATAGTTGGTACGGTCGGTCCAGGTAGTGCCGTTGGGGCGCGCCCCGTGTGCAGTCAGCTCTTGCGGTATGTTTGGATGCTTCGGGGTGCCTTTGAAGACCAAGTGTTCCAGGAGATGCGCCATCCCGGTCTCACCATAATTTTCGGTGGCCGAACCAACGAGGTAAGTAATGTTTACGGTTATGGTTTGCTTAGTCTGATCAGGGAACATCAGCACGCGAAGGCCGTTTGCCAGCCGGTACTCGGTGATGCCCTCGACGGAAGTTACCAGTTCCATACCCTTCGGCAACGCCGTGGCGGTCGTCTGAGCGAAAACGCCAAAAGGCGAGCCTAACAGGCTGATGATTAGAGCTAGTGCAAACAACGCGCGGGAAGCATGTAGACGTGATTTCATAACTACCTCCAAAACTTTCCTGGTTTGATGGTTAATAGAATGTGCGACTGCCTGGCGCGAGGTTATTGCCGAACAGTAAAAAAGTAAATAGTAAATGGTAAATGGATGCTACAGTGATAGAGTGGGCTAACCTACTCCATGTACTTACCATTTATCATTTACCATTTACCATTCACGGTATTAAAACCAGCTTTCCAAACTGCGCTCGCTCTTCCATCAACCCATGCGCCCGGCGTGCTTCATTGAGCGGCAAGGTCTGGTCCACTACCGCGCGAATTTTCCCATTCTCAACGAATTTCATCGCCTCGAGCAGCTCGGCCTTCGAGCCCATAAACGATCCGAGAATTGTTAAGTGCCGATAGAAAACCTGGCGAAGATCTGTCTGGGCCGCGAAGCCGCTGGTGGCGCCACAAGTTACCAACCGGCCATTCGTTTTTAGCGAGGCTATCGAGCCGGGCCAGGTGGCTGCGCCGGTGTGCTCAAAAACAACGTCGACACCCCTTTTATTAGTCAGCCGCTTAACTTCTTTCGGCCAATCATCGCCCGTGTAGTTAACAACTTCGTCCGCACCCAGTTCCCTGGCCTTCCTGAGCTTTTCTTCTGTGCTCGCCGTTGCGATCACGCGCGCGCCGCGCAGCTTGGCCACTTGAATTCCGATCGAGCCAACGCCGCTTCCCGCCGCATGAACCAGGACATCTTCGCCCGGCTGAACAGATGCTCGGGTCACGAGCATATGCCAGGCCGTAACGGTGACCAGCGGCAACGCGGCAGCTTCTTCCCAGCTCAGGTTCTTTGGTTTGGGAATGACGTTTACCGCAGGAGCAGCGACCAGTTGGGCATAACCGCCATCACGGCGATAGCCCAGAATGTCGTAATCGCGGCAGAGATTGTCGCGCCCTGAAAGGCATTCGAAGCAGTGGCCGCAAGACACACCGGGCTGAAGCATGACCTCGTCTCCCGCTTGCACCCAGGAAACCAACTCGCCCACTTCGCGCACTACACCGGCAATGTCATTGCCGAGTATGTGCGGCAGAGGAATCGCAACGCCCGGCAAGCCTGAGCGCACCCAGATATCAAGGTGGTTCACGGCGCAGGCCTTTACCTCCACTGCGACTTCATTAGGCTGGATCCTTGGCTCGGCAGCGTCGACGTATTCCAACACTTCTGGTCCGCCGTGTTGATTAAAGATGACTGCTTTCATTGTGACTAACGCT
>JBPCKD010000195.1:0-11766 GCA_051004635.1 Pyrinomonadaceae bacterium | reverse complement strand
GGCATCCTCGACGTTGACTAGTTGTTGTCCGGGTCAATTAGTTCACCGCCTCACTTAGTTCCTCATTCTTTGCAGCCGCCAGGCGCTTCAATTCCACCTCGATCATCTTGTTGAGTTCAGCCGGTGGAAGAGTCGCGCGTGACTCGCGCCACTTCTGCGGCCTGATACCTTTCAACAAAAACATAAGCAGAAGATCCGAGCCTGCAAAAGCCCGCTTGCGTGCTTCATCCTCAAGTGTGTCAGCCGCCTGATCTATAGCTTCGTCCCACTGCTGCGAAAACTCCTTGTGAGTCTGCCGGATCTTATATGCCGCCGTTCGGTGTACGCCTGCCGCCTCTGCGGCTGCGGTAACAGAGCCTGTGTTTTCGAGTGCCGCGAGAAAAGCTTTCTGCCAATGTCGTTTCATAATGTCCCCTTCACTTTCCGGTGTAGCTCGTAAGCGCCTCCACTAATTCAGGATCTAACGGCTCAAGTCGGCCTTCAGGTCTTGCTGCTAACCATAGCGCCATTGCCAGCGCTAGAACCAGATCATCATGCTTCCCGACTCGTGCCTCATAACTATCGTGCCCGGCGTCGCTGATTGAGACTTGAAAGTTTTGCAGCTCACGCTTTAGCACTCCTGCTTCCGGCAAGATGGGTGGAATCTTTAGACGTCCGGTTTGCAGTGCAACCTGAGTAACGCCTACTAACTCACGTTTCGGCACTCGCCATACGCCATCCTCATTCGTGGCCCGATCTCCGCCATGAATTAGAATCGGCTGCAGGTCCGCGTTGATCTCTGCCTGCTTGAACATATCCGCTACTGCGGCTCCAACTCCGGTTTGGTCTATCCCGAGCCGTGGCGTAAAGGTGAGCAGCGGTTCGCGCCGGCACATCTCACGAACTGAAGCGACGATATGCGGGTAACTGGTTCCGAGTTTGAACCTTTGCAGCCACTTGCAGTGATAGACAGCCTCCGGCCCAGCGATGAAATCAGGGGCCACCACCCGCGTTTCGAGAAGCGCAATCGCTGTGTAATCCTGGGACTTGCCAAGATCCAGTCCAACGATGTACTCGGGCCTTGTAGGTTGCTCCTGCTTCTCACCCCACAGGAAATCTAGAGCGCCCATAATGGTTGCACCTCGTTTGTAAATGCCGCCTCAATATCAGCGCTGCTGAAACAAGCCTCAAGACTGTCAACGAACGTGCAGTTATATTCCTGGCTGAACCACCAGTCACCAATCCGCTCACGTTCCTTCGCTAGCCATTCAGGCGCGATGCGCGGGCACATGTCCGCCGTAATTCTCACGCGCTTCCAGTCGCCCCCGCCTTCAACCCACTCCTGCCAGAAGAAACCGCGAGAACCAAAAGGCGTTGAAAGCAAAATGATTCTGCCCTGGCTGACGGCTAGCATCGGTCTGATGCTCTGATATAGCCCGTCCTCAACTCGCGCAGCCTCATCGACTACGAGCAGAGACACCCCAGAGAAGCCGCGCACCGTCGCCTCTTTTCCCGGCAGAACTTGCACGCGCGAATTGTTTGCTAGCTCCAACTTCAGTGACGATTCCTGGGTCACTTCGGGAACACCGATCAAAGAGTTGTAGTTGTCGCGGATTTTGCGGTAGGACTCCTGGCTTTGACGTTGGCTAGGGCTTAAGACCAAGACAAGTGAGTTCGGCACGTACAGCGCCCTGTGAAGCGCAATGAGCGCGGCTATGGTTGTCTTCCCTGATTGCCGCGAACAGTTAAGAATCACTTGCCGCTCTGTGCTGTTCAGCAAGTCACGCTGCCAGTCATCAGGCACGATGCCGCAAGCCTGGGCCAACTCCACCGGCGAGAGATGTTCTTCTGCGATCGCGGTTGCACGAAGCCGCAACGCAGCCAGGAAGGATTCGCGGATCTCTACCGGCATCCGTTTCCAGTCAACTTGTTTAGGAAGAAACGGCATTTAGAGCCCTTGGTAACGTCCGGAAGCCAAGAGTCTTTGTTTCTCAAAATCGGCCGGCCCGCGCCCCATAGCTCGTTCGCGCAGGGTTTCATCAATGATCGTTTGACGGTTTCTGGACCAGTCGCTTTCGGTAGCGCCAGGGTTCGAGGCGATAAAAGCCTCATGCAGTTGATTCTCAAAGCGCTCGCGCTCACGTTCGCCGCGTGCCTTGGCTTCGTCTGCCTCGCGCTTAATAACATCCTGCTTGAACTGCTCAAGGGTCGCCGCGATCTGCTCTCTTCTTTCTCTGTCCGCTTCTCGCTTCGCTTGCTCTGCCTCTTGCCTGGCTGTTGCCTGCCGGTGTGCTTCTTGGACGTATACCCCCGCCATCGCGGGCGCCACGCCTTCAGGTAGAACTATGTTGAATTTCATTTTTCTGTCTCCTTCTTAAGTTACTAACTTTTAGTTCCCCTGAAGGCTAAGGACGGAACGTTCCCTAACCTCCAGGGTTTCGGCTCGGGTTAAACGCTTGGGAAAAGCAGAAACAAGCGCGGAGTTGGCCGAGCCAAACTCTTCAAGCTCCATAACCTCGTGCCACCGCCATCAGCGCCTCACGTTCGCCTACCTCTGCGTACAGCAGACCGTCATCACCTGTCATAATCTCCCCCCTTTCAAATTGAGCCAGGGCTGCCAGGGAGACCAAACGCGAGGTGATGCCGCCTCGCGTAGTCCTGACAGCCCGGCCCGTCGGTCCCGCGCTCTATGGGAAGGCGCGTCATCTCGGGCCAAACCTAAAACGGCGCCTCTTCGAGTTCGAGTTCTTCGGTTTGGACCGGAGCCGGACGTCGCAGCTTCGGCTTTATGTACTCGCGCAGCAAAAGCGAGTCTGTGCCGTTGAACGAGTTCGGGCCACAATATAGAACGACTTCTTTTCCGGCCCAGCCGTTAGCGTCCCGGCCAAACACCCGTTCAAGCGTAGCCACGTTTGTTTTGTTCAAAACCAAACCCTTGTCCTCGTTCCCGAAAAACAAAGCCGGTTTTTTCTCGCCACCTTTGAAACTTTGTTCTTCAACATAGTTAATAACCATGTGCAATTCTTCTCCATTCGGCCAGGCGGCCGCTGAAAAGAATTTTGCAGGGAAGTATGTTTCGCTTAGTATCATGGTTCGTCTCCTGTCGTGTTCGTTGCCGTTTAATGTTTGCCTCGCCATGACTATGCACGCATGCGCTGTCTTCGGCTTTGGCGCTTCTCAAACTCAAACTGTCGTCAGCTCGCTGTCGATCTCTTCGATAGCGTGTCGTTCCAGAATTTCGATCACTTCGTCGTCAGTGGCGCCTGGCGGTATGTAGATCTCACTCGCTACCAGCGCCGGCGTCGACTGTTGTGACGGCTGCCAGCTATCCCAAGCCTCTTGCCGCCACCGTTCACGGAACATCAATTCAGCCACGACGATCCCCCATCTCTCGCCAGCCAAGTCGTTGCTTCAAGTAGCGACATGGACGCAGCGGTATCCTGGCGAAAGCCTCGCGCTACCAGTTGCGCGACAACTTCCCCTGTCGCCGGCCCCAGTTCGGCCAGCAAGGCTGTTTTATGCTCAACGATCAACGCCTTCTCTTCTGCCGTGAGTGGGCGCGAACAGCGGACCTCCAGGTCATCCGTCCCGGACAGCGATACCCAAATGCCTTTAAACCTCAGATCGATAACATTCATATGACAAACTTCTCTCGGACCGTACCTAGCCCGGCTGACTCAAAACCCGTGAGTCCTTTCCCTTCCGCGGCCGCCTCAATATCCTCGGTGGACGTTGCGGACGTTGTGGACGTTTTTTCCGGGGTATATAAGCCGTAGCGAGTGATCAGTGTTTTCAAGTCCGTGCCGGTAATTAACCAGCCGCGCTTCGTGTTCCTTGAACCGCGTTCCGGCCGTAGCCGTAACTTCTTTAATACCCAGCCTATACGCCGGGTGTTAAGTTTCTCCAGGTTAGTGTCGGCTTCAGTCTCTTCGGCGACTTCCCGGACTGCGTCCGTTATTTCCTTCGTTGTAACGAACCTGTCTATATCTCCCGGCAAAACGTCCAAAACGTCCAAAACGTCCACACCCACGCACTTGCACAGTGCGCGGACAGTCAGCGAGGTAAGGTCACCGCTATCGAAATCTTCACGTTCGAGCTGGTACTTTTGGGAAAGCTTATCCAGGCGTCGCCAGAGTCCTGTGACACCGTTGTCGTCAAGCCACATGGCTACCGCGAGTGTGGCGCGCCATGGTTCAAGGGTACGGCCGGACAGCGCCGCCTCCGTAGCGACTCGATCATCGTAGGCCGCGAGGTGCGTCAGGTTGGCAAGCGCTAGACTCCAGAGATCGTCTATCATCCGCCGCTGTGAACACGGCCACGATCTCTCATTTGAAGGATCTAAATTCGCCTTTGTTCTGTCTGTTGTTCGTATTAACGGAATGATTACCGAGCGTGAGGCCAGTACATCATCCGGCAGCCGGATAGCGCTGAAAGAACGAGGGCAAAAAGTGCTGATATGCCGGGTTCGCCAAGTACGATCACTGGCTGGCTCCTTGATTGTGACAGTATTACCGCGCCTGGCGCCCGCTAACAACAGAGCGCGCTTGTCCGGATCCGTCTTCTTTGGATCGGAAAGGTTCTCGGCGTCGTCAAAGCACAGCATCGCGCCGTAGTCCGCGAGGTCCCGCAACGACGCATAGCTGCCGCCGGCAAGAATAACCTGACCCAGATAACCAAGCGCCGCGATGAGTATTAGCAGTTGCGTCTTGCCACTGCCCCGCATGCCGTTTGGCCAGAGAAAGCCGGCAACGTTAAAGGCATCAAGAAACCAGGACGCGATAATGTAGCAAGCAACGAACTCACACATATCGCGCTGAGTAGAGGTACTTCTGTCGAAGTCAATAAAGTGATCTACAACGCTAACCACTTGTTCAAAGACTTCGGCCGGACTCGGCCTTTCACCCGTAACGAAGCGCTTAACACCAGGCGTGCACCATAATCTGTCATCCGGCGGTATCTCGGACAGAAATACCTCGAAAGGCAGCTCTGAGAGATCGCGGGCGCCGTCACCGAATATCGCCCCATCGTCACGCACAATGCACAGCCGGCGCTGCTGTTCTACCAAAGGCGGATCGTGTCTCTTTATCTTGCCGTTCTTATCGACTGTTTCTGTAACCGTGGTTCGAGTGAAAGGCCAGATAGCGGCGTAGGCATGACCGCTGATAATACTAATCGGCCGGCGCATCGCAGGCGGCGCCTCATCCAATAGTTCAATTGATACTGGCGCCGGCTTTGGCTGCGGTCTCGGCGCGTCAACCAAAGCTTCGAGTTCTGCAACGGTGTGAGTTAACAGATAGTCGTCAACACCTACTTTATTGTCGCGACCGCCAGGCAGGTAAACATGTAAGACGTTGGCGCCTTTTCTCTTCAGGTGTTCAGTAAGTAGTTCAAGCGCCCGTTGCACCGGCTGCTTAGTCATAACGTCGCTATCGAAAACGATCCGGACGTCACGGCCCTTGAGTGCAATTGAATCCCAGTCGGCCAAAAGTGTGACAGCGTCGAACTCGTTTTTGCCTTTGTAACCGTAGACACCATTCAAAGAGATCGCGCACAAGCTACGACTTGCAAGCGCATCTGCTTTTTTCGCGCCTTCATTTATCCAAAGCGAGATAGAAGGATCCTTAAGCCGTTCGCGACAAACAGGTGGACAGTCAATCCGCAGTCCTGAACCCTTCGGCGCTTCATACTTAATGTAGCCGTCTTTCAGTTTGCCGTTGCTGCGCCGTTGACGAGGGAAGTCGGGACGGAAGACACAGAAGCCGTTGCTGCCGTCCGTGGCGAAGCCGGGTATTAACAAACCAGGCACACGGCGTTGCGCAGGTGAGAAGCCAAGCGCGATCAAGTCTTTCTCGTTCGCGACGCTGCGATAGCCGCGCGCTCGAATAACTTCAGTGCTGATGCCACTGCCCTCGCGCAACATTTTCAGGTGCGAGTCCGATAGCCGGATGCTTTCATCTTGACTGGATGGCGGGTCGTGGTTTATGGTGTGCACGTTCGTTGTCCCTGTCCTTCGTTTTACCTCCCGGCCTGAAGAGCAAGCCCGGAGTCACATCTTCTTTTTTCCCGATCCCGAAACAATTTAGAGAGCGAAGCCCGACCAGGGGCCTTGCTCTGTCTTTAGGCCGCTTCCCGTTCTGAGGGAGTGCCGCCCGCTTCCAAGAGGCGCTTTATTGACGCGGCGGTAACCAGCACACGCCGACCGATTCGGATCTTGTCGAGGGCCTTATCCTTGATAAGATTCCGGACGTGGTTTGGACTCACGTCTCCCAGAACCCAAGCTGCATCCGGGATGCTGTAAGCCATCTTGTCCGGCTTGCCCTGCTCGCCCGCGTTCATCATCTCTAACCCTCCATCAAAAGATATTATTTGGTGCTCCCTGCCGTTCCGTGGTATATTGCTGTGAATGGCCGCACCTGTCAAAAAAGCAAAGGGCAGAAAGGCAAAGTCACCAGCTAAGCAGGTGCCGACACCGACACTTGCGAGGGCTTTAGGTGGGGTCAAGCGCCCCCCGCCCGAGCTTGCGAAGATTATTTTCCTAATAAACCTGGTGCCCCCTAGCGATCGGTTACCGGAGAGTCTTCCGGTTCAGCATGCAGATCACGGTAACGGGGAAGTCCTAGAGAGACTGGTATACGCATCGCTGGATCTGCTTCCTCTCGGTCTTCGGCGCTATCTCAAGGAATACCTGGACGGGCAGGCTTGGGCGGCCGATGAACTAGGGCGGCAGATGCGCGAGGGTAAGGGCCTTTCGGACGAGCTGAAGTTACACCTTCGAGAGTCGCCAATACCTCCACCGGACACGGCAGCCCCTTTGGCCAAGGCTATCAACCTCGTAAATAGGTATCTGGAAATCCGAGAGTGGCGAGAGAGTCTGCGGAAAATTGCAAGAAGGGAATATTTAATTCGAACTAGTGTCACCGCTGTAGCCAAGCAGCATTCCAGTGGAGCCCTCTACCTGGACTATTCAAGCGACCGTTTCGGGAAGGCACTTGACGAAGTGGACCTTCGATATATCCGAGAGTGCACTATCTGCGACCGCATATATTTTGCTGGGCGACTGTTCTATCAAGGAAAAGAGTTGGAGCCTTACTGCAGTCCCAAATGCGGCAGAGAAGTCAGAGGACGGCGAGGGCCACCGAGACCGCCGGCTAAAACCGCAATAGTGCAAGAGGCACTTAAAAAACTTTGCAAGGCGAAGCGCTGGAAGGAATTTGAGCGCAGCACGAAAAACGTAGAACTGCTGGCCGACTGGGCCGACGCCACGGTAAAGGAATGCGAACGCGTTCTCGAATACCTTGAGCCAACCGATTCTTTGATGAGCAAGGAATACAAGAGAAACCGAAAACTAAGCGGGCCGGAGCGATCTGATTAGAGATCCCGCCAGCCCTAAACCCTCAACCTTCCATTGAAAGGATGAAGATCTAATGAAAAAGAATAGCACGACAGAACAGGAAAGATGCGAGCAGCAAGCCGATGCCGTGGCGATGTTTCTTACGTTGGGCGATTGCGACAATGCGAGCACTCCCGACTTCGTAACGGACGCGGTTATTGATGCAATCGACGAGGCAGGCGATCTTTTAGGACTCCCAACCCCTACCTATGGAGATGAAGAAAGCCAAACAGAGCGCCGCAAGTTGCTAATCAAGTTGTTCTCCCAAACCAAAATGCTAAGGCTTCGAGATGATCAGATCCGCGTCGCGCGAGCGCTCCATGAGCTGTACCATAATCCGCAAACCCCAACGCAACTTCACGAGGCTTTGGGAGAATTCGTTTGCGCGGCTATGAATGATACTGAGCACGTGGTGCAGTACCGTCAGCCATTCCTTCTCGATCTAATCAAAGCGGTTGACGATCCTATGTCTCGACGGATTGCGGAACGGGAAGAGCGGGAACGCAGGGAGGCAAACTAATGGCCCGGCAAAATAAAGTTACGCGGCGAGTCCGCGTCAGTATTAAGTGGCTCGAACCTTTCGGCATCCAGCGCGGAGATACGGCCATTATTGCCATGACCGGTGACGTGCAAGTAGGGGAATTAGGCTACTTTAGTATTTACCACTCGCAGCAGAACTATAACCAATTTGCCTTTGTCTGCGAGCCGGATTCCACTTGCTTCGATGGATACTTTGACCGTCCGAAAGAGGTAGATAGTGTCTGCCTGCGTGAGAGAGGCATCGAGAAATGTCACGGTCACCATCATGCTGAGCCATACGGCCGCGTCGTTGCGATTGAGCGGAAACGACAGACGGTTGAGTCCTTGCTCACTTTCCGACCTCTCGACGGGCGAGAACAGGCTACAACCTCAATAAGACGCGACATGAAGGACGATGAAGAATGGGCTGAAGTTGTTAGGGCGGGAGACGAGCCGATTGAGAGCGACAACATAGCATGGGACGGCGAGACTATGAACTTCTTCGGAAGAACGATCCCTGTCCTCAAAGTAAAAAAGTGGCTGACGGACGATGAACTCAAGGCCTTAGCGGTTGAACTTGCCGCCGAGGACGAATGGCCGGACGTGATCGGAGGTGCGCAATGAGCCTCTATAAACGAGCCGGATGGTATTGGGCAGACGTCACGGTCAACGGTTGCCGCTATCGTGAGCCGTTAGGCACAACTGACTGGCGAGAAGCGCGGACCCTTGAACGGGAACGTGTCAAACTACTTGAAAAGAAAACACCGGATTTGCAGAAACGCGGCAAGTCCTATGGCTCAATGACCATCGAAGCGGCCATGAAAGCTTACATCGCCGAACGTCGCGGCCAGGTATCACTACGAATGGCTGCCTACTGGCAAGAGCAGGAGCGCTCACTAACGGCTCACTTCAAAACGCTCAAACTCCGCCGCGTCACAGCAGCACACATCGCTGACTTTCAACGCGCTCGGTCGGATGCCGGAAAAGCACCTAAGACCATTAACGGCACAGTCAGCGTACTTCGCCAACTCCTGAAACATGCTCGCCTGTGGAATCGCATCGCTGAGGACTACAAACCGATGCGCAACAACAAGCGGCCCGTTGGCCGGGCTCTCAGCCTGGAAGAGCAAAAGCGCTTATTCGAGACTGCAGCACTCTGGAAATCAGAGACTGCAGCGCTGGTTAAAGTCGGGAAAGACGGCAAGACCTACAAACTCAGAGCTGACTGGCAGTATGCCCACGCCGCCGCTACACTCGCCGCCTACTGCGGTCTGCGGGCTTGTGAGATCAAAGGCTTGCAGTGGAAGGATGTAGACTTCGGCGACGGTTTGCTTGAAATAAGGCGCTCTAAGACGCCGGGAGGCTGGCGCACTCCTACACTCAACTCGGTATGCTCGGAGGCTCTGGCGGGCCTGTATGACACCGCCAGGCTAATCGACGCCTCTGGCCCCGAGCACTACGTGTTTCCGTGGCAAGGCGGCGTAGGAGCAATAGATCCAACTCGCCCGATGGCCGGCTGGCGCACAGCATGGCGCACGATTCTGCGTGAAGCGGGCATCAAGGCGAGGTTTCACGACCTGCGACACACAGCCGTCACAACGATGGCCGAAGCAGGCTTGCCGGATCACGTGATAATGGCCCAGGTTGGCCACGTAGACCCGGCAATGGTGAAGCACTACTCACACATCCGGCGTCAAGCGCTGAATCAGGCAGCGGCAGCGCTGCAACCCCAATTCCCCACTACCCCGAGCGCAGTAGAGATGGTCAACTAAGACTAGTTACGTCACAATCCACGTCACAAACACGAAGGCCACTCAACACGAGTGGCCTTTCTTCTTAATGTTATTGGTCGGGGCGAGAGGATTCGAACCTCCGACCTCACGGTCCCGAACCGTGCGCTCTACCAGGCTGAGCCACGCCCCGACAGAAAACTCAAAGCATCTGGATACTAGGTTAAGGGCAGAGTTAAGTCAAATATACCACGTTGCGGTTAGTGTCATTGTCTCAGTTCTGACGTCCTGCAACAGAAGGAGTCATACAAGAACGATCCACGAAATCACACCAAATGGCAAGAAACGACTTTTGTGTTCATTCGTGTAATTTCGTGGATCGTTTTTTGCCGAGCGCCCTCTCAACTGTGATTCTACCGAGTTGCGTGAAGCCAAATAACGCGCTGATCCAAATCACCGGTAGAGTTGAGATCAAATTTCCGCGTTGGTCGCTCGCGTCGCGCGCGCTTTCTCACGTCTTGATTTGATGAACTCGATGAATGGCGGCATGAGAGATAGCAGAACGACGATAATGACGACCCACTCGATATGCTCGTCGAGATCGATACCGAATCTAGACTTGAGGATGCTTCCCAAAAAATAGCCGCCAAGCAGCATACTAAAAACCCAGAGGAAGCCGCCGGCCACGTTGAATACCACGAAACGACGATAAGGCATCTGCGCTGCCCCGGCGACTAACGGCGCGAACGTGCGAACGATTGGTACGAATCGCGCGATAACAATCGTCTTACCTCCATACTTCTCATAAAACGCATGGGCTTTCTGAAGATGACTGGGTCGAAACAAAAGTGACTTCTGTCTTTTGAAGAGGCGCGGCCCCATTCTGGCTCCGGTGAAGTAGCCCACGGCATCACCCACCACCGCCGCCACGAACAAAGTGCCCAGCAGTATTGCAAGGTTTAGCTTACCCGTTGCGGCGAAAAGACCAGCCACCACCAGCAGCGAATCGCCAGGCAGAAAGAAGCCGACGGCCAATCCCGTTTCAGCAAAGACGATAAAAATTAGTCCAAGATAGACAAAGATGCCGCCCTTCGCTAGGAGTGTCTCGATAATGATCTTTGGATTGAGAAACTCCCTGAGTTGATGAAATAGTTCTAAAAGCGTATCCATGTTTTTCAGTGTTGCAGGTCGAGATTCAGACAGAACCGTTTGCGGTAGCCAATGGATGCCGGCATTTCAACCTTGGTGTCGACCAGACAATGGATGACAAGCACTAGCGAAAACTCTTCGGCCGATATTGTTTCAAAAGCCAATAGTGCGCAGTCTGGAACTGAATAGGTGAATGCCAGCATCCATTGGCTACCGCAAAACTTTCTGTATTGAGCGGCGACGCCGCGCGCCGCCAGATCACTCCCTCTCAGATGGTTTTCCTTGCTGAGCTGACCAACCGTGATGACCTATGAGCGGTACAAAAGCGCAGGCGCCATGATCCTCTCGCTCAATCCCCTTCTCCGTTTTGTTTACGCGCACCAGAGTCTGAGAATCCCGCGTCGCGCCAATTGGAAGCACTAAGCGGCCACCGATTTTCAGTTGGGCCACCAAAGGTTCTGGTATGTTTGGCCCCCCCGCGGCGACGAGAATCGCATCATAGGGTGCATTAGCCGCCCAACCCAACGTACCGTCGAAACATTTAACGGTGGCGTTATAAATACCCAACGCTCGGATTCGCGTTTGCGCTTCACGAGCAAGATCCCCGATTCGCTCCATCGCATAAACCTGACCTGCGACTTTTGCCAGTACAGCGGTTTGATAACCCGAACCTGCGCCAACTTCCAACACGCGGCTCTCCTTGTCAATGCGGAGCAGTTCCGTCATGCGGGCCACGATGTAGGGTTGAGAAATGGTTTGATTACCGCTGATGGGTAGTGCGTGATCGCCGTAAGCGCGGCTTTGGAGAGCTTCTGGCACGAACGCGTGACGAGGTACCGCGCGCATCGCCTCCAGGACCGCCGAGTCGCGAATGCCGTAGTGCTCGAGTAGCCGAGCGACCATTCGTTCGCGGGGAATCGCGTAGTCTTGCGACCGCTCGGATTGTTGACCTGTTGATTGCACGGATAGAGTTTTCGAGGCAGTTTCGAGTTTCGAGTT
>JBPCKD010000194.1:0-28324 GCA_051004635.1 Pyrinomonadaceae bacterium | reverse complement strand
GGTTCAGTTATCAGGTTCAAGCGGAAGGCCGGTTGAAAGTGTCACCATCTTAGCCCCATCTCGATTTACGGGGCTTAGGTGAGGTTGAGGGCTAAGTTGATGGAAGTCGTTGTAACAGTGAGATTAGGATTGGTGCCGAGGGTGGGAGTCGAACCCACACGACCTTACGGTCAACGGATTTTAAGTCCGTAGCGTCTGCCATTCCGCCACCCCGGCACGGCAGTCAAAATACCACGCCCGCACAGACGCGAACAATGTGACTTACATTTCGGTAGTGCATCAGTACCTACATTTCGGTAGTGCCCTAAGGCACATTCACCAGGGCACTACCTACATTTGGGTGAGGGTTGCGTGAATGGGGGCGAAGCGGCTAGAGCTTATCGGGCGGCACGCCGTTAACAGACGCCCGCATGACCATCGCGTCCAGTTCTTTCTGCAGTTCTGTCCGTTCCCCTTCCATCATGAACTTATCTTTGAACGATACCGGCACGTCGGGAATCGAAGGCGCACGTGTGCAGTCGGTGCGCGCCTGTTGTTCAGTCAGCAACGGGCCTAGATCCTTTGCGTTATCGATCCGCGCCGTCATAGTTGGCAAAGCTTCACCGTTCCAGCAGAAACGATTAAGTATCGTTTTCAGGATCGACGTGTGGTCAAAGATCACACTCTCCGCTTCCAATCCGTTGGTCTGTTTGCCGTACACCGCCCCCTTACCCACCCACGGTGAAATCAAGAACGCGGGCACCCTCACTCCATACTTCGCAAAGTTCGCATCGTCATCAGCTGGAGTGAAGTCTCGGGGGGATACGTGATCGTAGAACCCGCCGTGCTCATCGTAGGTGACTATTAGCAATGTCTTTGACCAATTAGGGCTCTCCAATAATGCGTTATAGACATTGCTCACCAGGTTCTGACAGTGACGTGTGTCGTGGGCCGGATGATCGTCGTTGGGTGGGCCTGGATAAACCACCATGCCGAAGTCGGGATCGATCCAGGAAACACTCGCAAGCGTGCCGGCTTTCGCCTTTGCAAAAAACTTATCGATCTTATCAATCTCCGGCACCACCTCCCTGCTAAACTTCTTAAAGAAACGGAGAGTGGAGATGTCATGGGAATAGCACCTCCACGACACGTTACACTCTTTAAGCACCTCAAAGATTGTCTTGCCCTTGAAACCTTCTCCCGATATCAACTGCTTGGGCGTGAAGTTGTGCTGATTGCTGTCGGAGGTGCCCGCGAGCGAATAGGCACGGTTTGGTTGAGTCGGGCCAGGAAGTGAGCAGAACCACCGGTCGCAAATGCAGAAGTCTCTGGCGAGATGGTCATACACTGGCACGTCCGCGCCGGTAAAATAATGCAGGATGAATTCCGGGTTACTTACGACCGTCCTGCCGTAGTTCGTGAGGAACCCCCCATTGTTGTTGTTCAACTGTTCCTCAATGCAATCCCACTCATGGCAGGGATCGCCGTTCATGATGGGGGAAGCCATCCTCTGAACAGGAAAGGACACCCCGTTTTCATCATCGTTGGTCTCATTGCCGGTGAGACCATCCACGTCTGTCCGTCCTTTGCCTCCTTGTGCAGGAGGCAGGCTTAGGTAACCCAACATATGATCGAAGGATCGGTTCTCCAGCATTAGCACAACGATATGGTCGATCTTATCTAAGCTCATTTTCGTCTCCTTTATTTTTTCTGAAGCTATACGAGAGCAAGCGGACGTTCAAAAGCGGTCATTGTTCAGTCGAGTGCCTGGCCCTCCGAGTTGGCGGCTGAATGATTCGACTCATGAAGCATCATGAAAAAATTGGGTTTCGTTGAAGTCTGGCCATAAAAATTGTCCTTGTACTTCGCGCCCTGCGGCCCATTCAAAAAATCAATCTGCTGTTGCAGGCGCGGATTGTCTGACACTCTTTTAGCGATGATGTACCGAATTGCACCGTTCGGATCGATGATAACGGTGGAACCGCCATAAAAATTGCAGGTGTCTGGCGACCCCGGAACCTGCGCGCTTCTTCGTTGCGTTACTTCGGCAACAATATCGAAAACAACTTGTCCGTTGGGGCCAATCCGGCGTGATGAGCGAACTGATTGAATCTTCGGCAAGTCCACTTCGTCGGGTTCCAGGTTTGCGTCGCGCTTTAGTCTTGGATCACCTTTCTCTGCGAGGCCAAACAGAGGCATAAACTCTATTTGGGTAACAATTGTGCCGAGTTCACATGCCTGCCGCTCGAGTTCCTCGGCGCTGGCAGGTAGGGCGGGATCGCCATCGAACCTCAGCTCAGCAAACGCGAGCCCGTCAATTCGCGGAATCTCGACGTTGAATTGCTGAGGACTGCGCCAAAGAAGAGAGTCCTCAGAGAGATCCGGAACTGAATTGGGAAAAATCTTGTACCGCCGGAAGGCGTCGACCCACGCTTCACGATAGGCCCACTGATCGTCAGGAACGAGATCTTTATCAGCCGTGATAACGGCGCGCAGGTATTGGCCAAAAGTCATATCGACGGGTGGACAGTAATCGATGGCGCGAATACACATGGTTAGAAATTGGCTCGCGAGCTTACTTGCTTTCTCCGCCAGGGCCGCTTGTAGATCCTCCGAAATCTCGCCGGCCCGCAGCAGGCCCGTCCCTCCGGTTGCTAGTCGCATCAGCCGCTCAGTCTTTCGCCTGTAGACATTGATGAATGCTTCAAAGACGGCGAAGACGAGCACAGATCCGAGATCATGCGAGTTCAAAGTTGGGTCATACACTCTGAGCACTCTCTTTTCGCCCGTTGCGGACTGCTCGGCCGCGTAGTCAATGGCGCTGCGCAACGCCGAACTCGACTCTTTACGGCTTTGACCCAGTTGCTTCGCGATGTCCGTAAGGAGATCCGCCCGAGAGAGATCTCCACGTGACTTCCGGATTGCGGTACGCACTACCTGTTCATAGCTGAAGTGTTGAAACACTGCCACCAGGTCGGCGAATCCTTCGTGGAAAGCCAGAACATCCGCCGACATAGGAAGCGAGAAATGCGCGCGCAAGCCGTCCAACAGTGCGTGAGTTACCTCGTGAGCGACGGTGTCATGTGAAAGGCAAGCGTAAACCGTGCCCGGATAACTATCCTGAGCCTGGCTTTTGTAAAAGCCAAAACACAGCTCGCCGGTCTCTCGATCATAGTGTGAGTTGTTCTTTTGAAAGGCGCGCGGTTTTATGAGGAGTTGAGTTCTGCCTGATGGGTTCTTGAAGCCCCAAACGGGAAGGCGTCCAAGCGCGGTGCGAAAAGCGGTGTGAACGACGCTGCAAACCGCATAAACCATCTGATCATGAAAACGCTGATCAGAGGTTGATGGATTTATGCCGCTATTGATCAAAACATTAGGGTCGTCCAGCTTGAGAGGTGGACGCCTCGGCTCTTCTCCTTGAGTCACGTGGTCCACCTTAAAAAAATAACCGGACGGCCCGTCGTCTAAGTGCTCGTAGGGCACCTTGACCACGGCGGTCGCCCCTTCCAGACGAGACACCGACGGGTCGAGAGCAAAGATCTTCAACGGCCTGTAGATCGGCTGGTTACTACTTCGTTCCTGCGGGCGTGCTTCGCCGGCACGTTTCACGCTCTCGCCAATGACGAAGAGTTTTCCGTTGCCTGCACATAAGACTGACTTTCCAGAATCTTTAAGATCGGGCGTTGTCGCTTCGTCACTCTGCGCGACAGCCTTCACCGATTCTGGAGTTGACGGTAAGGAACCTTCTGGAGTTTCGGACATGACTTTCTCCTGCAGAGAGACTGGAGATTGGGGCCCCGACGAGAGTTCGACCCTATGAAATACAACTGACAGTTAAATCTTAATGTAGATTGAAAAGTGTGAGCCGGCGCAGCGTGAGAACGCAAAGCTAGTGATGCCAACCCGTTTTGTGCGACGATCAGAGAATAACTTAGCCTTGAGTGGACGATTCGTCAATGGCAGAGAACATTTCTAAAGGCGGTGGAAAACCAACGCTCACTCCTGAGTCTTCACTACCACCATTGCGAATGATAATATCCTCGCCAAGAATGTCCGTGTAAATACTATGACCGAAGAGCAGGAAGTATTTCTTAGCCACATCCAGAAGAAGGGGCTCAAACGCACGTCTCAACGAGATTTGATTCTCGATACTTTTCTGCGCATCGAGGACCATCTTTCCAGCGAAGACCTCTACCGTTTAGTAAAGAAAGATGATCCAAGCATTGGGCAAACGACTGTCTATCGCACGCTGAAGCTCTTGACGGAAGCCGGCCTGGCGCGTGAAGTTCGCTTTGGCGATGGACGCACACACTACGAACATAACTATAAGCATCAACACCACGACCACATGATCTGCTCTGAATGTGGCCGCATCATTGAGTTTTTTTCAGCCGAGCTCGAAGCGATCCAGGACGCGATGGCGGCAAAGCATCGCTTTCAAGTGACACAACATCTATTACGCATTATTGGTGTTTGCGCCGAGTGTCGCCGGGCGATGAAAGAGGCCGGAAAAAAGCCCGCCTAATCCGAGAGCACCTATCAGGCACGCGAGCCTGAGCCCACGACAACATCACTCGAACAGAGAACGGATCCCTGGCGAGGGCAAGCAGACGATCCACGAAATGACACTAAAACACGGAACTTTAGTGCTGTTTCGTGTGATTCAGTGGATCGTCCTCGAAGTGATGAACCAGCATGCGCTGGAAACTAAAATAGGCACGACCAGCTCTTTGTATTTTTGCCTTTTGCCTGGAATAGGGTGTAACGTTCATCGATTCAACAAGGATTCAAAAGTTGGGGGTGTCGGTGATGAACAAAACCGGAAAATCATCAGGGTCATCGGACAGGGTGCCTGAAGGCGATGCGGACTTTAAGAAGAAGTTTGGTGAGTTGCCTCTCAACAAAAAGGTGGCAACGCTGATACAGCTCGAGGCGGCTACGATGTCGGAAGCGATGAATACAATTATTGACAAGTCGATTGCGGCCGGCGAGAACGTCATGGACAAGCTTTCAGGGCGTGAGCGTAACAAAAAATAAGAGCCTTGATTCAGAACAACCGATGATTCAGATAGAAAAAAAAGATTCGGCGTCACCCAGGTACCTGGTTAATCTGACGCTCAGCCTTTGCCTGCTCAGTTTGCCGGCAATGTTAACGGGTTGCCCGAAGAACGACGGCAGGCCTGACAGTCGCATAGGTGTTTCACAACGCGCGACGGAATCGCCAAATCCTGCAATAGTGCCTGGCGCTGTTGCGTTCAATGGCGAACGGGCTATGGACCACGTGCGCAAGCAGGTGGAGATTGGCCCGCGCCCGCCAGGATCTCCGGAGTTAGAAAAAACGAGAGAATACATTGTTAACACACTGAAAAGTTACGGCCTCGCAGTCACTACTGATGAGTTTTCGGCCTCAACACCGCTCGGCCCAAAAAAGATGGCCAACATCACTGCCGAGGCGCCTGGCGATTCGAAGGACGTGATCATCATTGCCAGCCACTATGACACGAAGTACTACAAGGACATGCGTTTTGTGGGTGCAAACGATCCTGGATCGTCGGTCGGCACGTTACTCGAGTTGGGAAGGGTTTTGAGCGCAAGCCAGCAGAAACCAAAGCTGACCTATTGGCTGGTATTTTTTGATGGTGAGGAATCTTTTTGCGAGGGTTGGGATGATTGCTCGAAGCCCGATGCTCCCGACAATACGTATGGCAGCCGTCATTATGTTTCCCAACTTCGCTCGAACAATGAACTCGGCCGCGTGCGGTCGTTGATACTTCTGGACTTGATGGGATACAAGAATCTCGAGCTGGGCCGTGACACGATGAGCACGAGATGGTTGCAGGATATTATCTGGCGGACGGGACGCGAACTCGGACATGGCAAGGTTTTTGTAGATCGTCCTGAAGGCGTAGGCGGCGATGACCACGAACCTTTTCTGAGGGCCGGTGTTGATTCCGTAGATATGATCCAACTCAATGGCTATCCCTATTGGCATAAAGCTGACGACACGCTGGACCAGGTCTCTCCGCAGAGCATGAAGATTGTTGGCGACGTTGTGCTGGCAAGCCTGCCTCGTATTGAACAATACCTTCAGAACAAACGCCCGTAAGAGCGGGTGTTCTTAAACTCGAACCAGTTTGGGTGCCGGCTTACAAATCCGATTCCAACTATGCCCTCTGACAATAAGCGTATCGCAGTGGTCCCCGGAGACGGGATAGGCCCTGAGGTCATAGCGCAGGCGATTCGTGTGCTCGGCCGCGTCCAGGAATCTCATGGCGTGAAACTGGATCTGGTCCACTTCGATTGGGGCGCAGACAAGTTTCTGGGCGAGGGAGTTTCGCTGCCTGCCGGAGCCTTGGAGATGCTCGCCGGCGAATTCGACGCCATCCTGGCGGGCGCTTTTGGCGACCCGCGCGTTCCTTCAAACCAGCATGCCGAAGATATTTTGCTCGGAATGCGACGGGGACTTGATCTCTACATCAATCTGCGGCCAGTTCGCCTCCTGGCTCCGCGTTTATCTCCACTGCGCAACGCCCGAGTTGAAGATATCGACTTCGTTGTCTTCCGTGAAAACACCGAAGGCGCATATTGTGGCGCGGGCGGTTTTCTCAAGAAGGGAACGATCGACGAAATCGCCACGCAGGAGGAACTCAACACGCGTCGCGGCGTAGAGAGAATTATCGTTGCGGCTTTTGAGTATGCACGTGCGAATGGACGAAAGCGCGTCACGATGGCGGACAAGTCGAATGTCCAGCGTTTCGGCGGTGATTTATGGCAGCGTGTTTTCAAGGAAGTCGCCGCGGATTACTCCGAGATAGAAGCGAACCATCAATATGTTGATGCGATGGCCATGTTCATGGTGCTCGACCCGGCGCAATACGATGTGATTGTCAGCAACAATCTCTTTGGCGACATTCTTACGGACCTTGGAGCTGCGATTCAGGGAGGGCTGGGTCTCGCTGCTTCGGCCAATATCCATCCCGGCCGCGTATCGCTCTTTGAACCGGTCCACGGAAGTGCACCTGCGCTGACCGGCCAGGGGAAAGCGAATCCGATAGGCGCTATTCTCACCTCAGCGATGATGCTAGAATATCTCGGTCACAAAGAAGCAAGCGAAGCTATAGAGAAAGCGGTTAGCGAAGCTATCTCTCATGATGAGACGACTCGCGACCTGGGTGGGAATCTTTCTACCGAACAAGCAGGCACCGCTATTTGTAACAGAATACGGGTGTCAGAACCACCTGCGTGAGCGGGTGGGTTGATCACTGAACTCTTTGTTCGACATGCTTTACTTGGGCCTCGTCAAACGAGGACGTCTTCGGACGCTATGAAATGAAACTGGCCATTGGAATCTTGGCAAGGTCCTGAAGGTCCACCCGCTCACGCAGGTGGTTCTGACAAATTGTCCGCCATCGCGCGGGGGGCACAAGTGCCTTCGCTAAACGGATGACTTACGGAATGAGCATTGACAAACGAAAGTTGGCCCAAAGGGCAGTTGCCTTGATCGCAGTGGTGGCGATATTAACGGTGGTCGGATTGAAGTTTGTCGGTTTCTTGCCGGTGGTTCTGGTATGCGCGTTGGGCGCCGGGTTGCTGGTGTTTGTGGCAATCAAAGGCAGGCAGCGGCGGAAGACGGAAGTGATCCTCGGTTTCTATGTCGCCGCGAATGAAATACTCGATGATGAAGAAAGGCGACGTTACCGTTTTGAAATAGCTGAAGCCATCGGGACAGGAGAAAGAGTTATTAACTCTATGCCTGATCCACCTCCATTGAGCTCTTTCGCGTTGGGCGCTCTGTATCATTCGATCGGCGATCAAAACGGCGCGGTCCAACATCTGGCGCTCGCCGCTGAAGAAGAGGTCCTGAAAGAAAGCCCTCACGTTGCACCTTCGCGACATCTGCGACGCTACGTGCGGAGGCTGCGGCAGATTGAACGCCGGCCAGAGCGCTGGCCCAAAGTAAACGCTGCGATCAGGAGCCTGGAACGGATGCATCGGGAACGAGGAGCGCACTTACTGGCCCAAAACCAGGTCCAATTAAAGAGAATGGTGGAGGCATACGAAGTGGGAAAATCCCAACAGGCAGTCCCGGCTCCCACGGGCGACAGAATTTCCCGGGACCGGCCGCTTCGTTCCATTAAGTCGCCACGCCCAATCTCCGAAGTACTAAACGACGTCTATCAAGAAGACCGAAAGACTTCCTGAATAGGTAACGCAAACTGTTAGTTTGCGAACGACTCATTGTCACTCAAGCTGGCAGCCTCCGCGCCGTTCCGCAAACTAACAGTTTGCGTTACAATTTCCAAAGCCGCGTGTCCAACCTTTTGCTCGAAACACTCACCGCAGAAATTATCGCTATAGGTTCGGAGCTCCTCGCTCCCGACCGTACTGATACCAACAGTCTCTGGCTCACCGAAAAGCTGAACAGCATTGGCATCGAAGTAAAACTGAAAACGATCGTTGGGGATGACGATGCCCGGCTTGAAGAGGCTATCAAGGACGCAACCAGGCGATCGAAGGTGGTGATCACGACCGGAGGACTTGGACCAACCGAGGACGATGTTACCCGCAAAGTTGCCGCGCGTGCTCTCGGTCGGCGGCTGTTGCTCGACGAAACGATTCTTGAAGATCTGCGTCGGCGCTTCTTGAGCTATGGATATGTGATGCCTGAGCGAAACTCGCGCCAGGCCATGGTGATCGAAAGAGCTGAAGTGCTTCCTAATCCTAACGGTAGTGCACCCGGCATGTTTATCGAGCACGAAGGCGTCGCAATCGTGTTGCTACCTGGGCCGCCGCGCGAGATGCGTCCGATGTTTGAAAACCACGTGCTGCCAAAGCTTGTCGGCAGAACGGGTTCTGTCAGAATTGTCCGGCGGATGCTGCGTGTAGCCGGCTTAGGTGAGTCGGCAGTCGACGAAAAGATCGCACCTATTTACACGCAATACGACAACCCGCACACCACAATACTTTTCAACCAGAGCGAGATCGAGATTCACCTTACTGCCCGCGGCAGAACTGAGGCGGAAGCGGAAGCCTTGCTTGACCGTCTATCCGAACAGCTGGAGGAACGTTTGGGTGATGCGGTCTTTTCCTTTGCCGGCGAGAAGATGGAAGAAGTTGTCGGACTGAAACTAACGTTAGGAGGCTACACGGTGGCGGTGGCCGAAAGTTGCACGGGCGGTTTGATCGCTCAACGACTGACGGAGGTTCCGGGCTCGTCTAAATACTTCATAGAAGGCGCAGTCACTTATTCGAACGATGCAAAAACCAGGACACTGGGCGTCGAGCCTGTTTTGCTACTGGAGCATGGCGCAGTGAGCGCGCCGGTGGCTGAAGCAATGGCTGAAGGGATACGCACACGCGCGCGCACTGATTTTGGTTTATCGGTAACTGGAGTTGCCGGACCCGGCGGCGGTAGTGAAGAGAAACCGGTTGGACTTGTTTACATCGCACTCGCCGACGAGGTTCAGACCAAACACCGCAAGCTGATGATTCCCGGCGACCGCCAACTCATTCGTTGGCGCGCCTCACAAGCCGCGTTGGATTTGCTCAGGAGACGGTTGATCTAGGACTTTCTCAAGGGGACTTTAATGAAGTTTCTTTTCGTGCGGTTTCGTGTGATTTCGTGGATCGAGTTTATCCCGGGGGTGCGATCCACGAAATGACACGAAAAATCACGAAACACAAAGGGTGCCTTCGTTAGTTTTCTTTTGTTCATGAACGAGCAAAATCGGCCTTCAGTTGTACAGGAGTTTTAGGAGACACGGGACTGGGAATCTACGAGCGCGCTAATCTTGGCATTTTACTTTCTACAACCCTTCAAGATTCCCTTTTGCAAGCCGAGCTATGATTCCTCCAGCCTGGGCCACAATTTCTCCGGCGTGATTTACCGCCTGTTCAGTATGTCTCTGGGCTTCGCGGAGCTGCTGCATTCCAGAGGCAAACTGTGCATGCCGTTCGAGAATTAAGTCCCTCACCTTTTTCAAATTCTTAATTGCTCACGTTGATTGCGCCGCCCCAAACTCTCACGGAACAATGTAGGCGATTCTTCTGTTCGACCGGCTGCAGCGACGACTGATCTAATTTACGAGTCACTAAGGACTCCTTCTCGCCGATCAGTAACCAAATGCCCTGCATGTCAATCTGTGTAACCTCAGCTCCTAAATTGGGCTTGCCAGGCCTGTGTAATTTCATCGCTGTGTGTCTTTCGTCCGGGAATCAGTTTCTCAGATCATCATCTGTTCGCATCTGAGAGTCCTCCAGAGCGTTAATCCTCTTGTCCGATCGCATTTGAGAATCCACCAGCGTACTGATCTTCTCATCCGTTCGCATCTGAGACTCCGCAAGCGCCTGAAACTTTTCGTCGGTTCGGATCTGGGAATCAACCAGAGCATTGATCTTGGCATTCACTTCCTTGAAACCCACAAGCGTCACGTTTGCAAGGCGATTCACAATTTCTCCAGTTTGGGCGATGACCTGTTCGGTTTGTGTTTGCGCTTCGCGCAACTGTTGAATGTCGACAGAAAATTGCGCTTGCTGCTCGAGGATAAAATCCCTTTTCGCTTCAAACTCTTCATTTGTCATGCGACTTATCCTTCTAGAAACATGGCACATCTGCCGAAGTGCCGATAATTATAGTCGCGCCGGGCTACTTCTACCATACCTTGTCGCTCCGAAGGTCGGTTGCTATAGTGCCAAGTTCCTTTCATTTCGAAACTCTGCCTGATGGAGTAGTGCCAGCTTGAAAACTGCGGCCGTGATCGTAGTAGCCTACTTGCTTGGGTCGATACCATTTGGGTATTTGATCGTACGCGCGAGCAAGGGCGCCGATGTTAGAGAAACGGGTTCGGGTGGAACGGGGGCAACCAACGTTTCGCGACGCGCGGGAAGAGTGGCTGGTGTTGTTACATTGGTCCTCGACGCGTTGAAGGGTGCGGCTGCGGTTGTACTTGCTAGTTGGGCGTTTGACGTTCCACTTTGGCAGTCGTACATCGCTCCACATGTAGAGACTTTTGCAAATGGCGGTCTGTCATTTCAACAAGCCTACTGGTGCATCACCGGGGCCGCAATTGGTGCCATCTTGGGCCACATGTTTCCGGTGTGGTTAGGCTTCCGTGGCGGCAAAGGCGTGGCAACAGGCGTTGGTGTGTTTTTAGTACTGGCCCCAGGCGCGGTTGCGTTTGCGGGTCTAATCTTTATATTGATTGTTTGTGTGACGCGCTACGTTTCGCTCGGGTCAATCATAGCGGCAGCGACCATACCGTTATTCATAGCGTTGCAGAATCTTATTTTTCCGAGTCTACAGTTCGCGCCGGTGGTAACGGCTGCTACCGTAGGCGCGCTGCTGATTATATTCGCCCATCGCGCCAACATCGGACGATTGATGCAGGGAAATGAGAGCAAGTTCAGGTAATGAAACGGATCGCCATTGTTGGCGCGGGCAGTTGGGGAACCGCTCTCGCTGTTGTCGCAGCTCGAGCCGGCCATGAGGTGCAACTCTGGGCGCGCAACGCAGACGTTGTTGACTCCATCAATCGGGATCACGTGAATCCGGTTTACCTTAGCGGCACACCTGTGCCGCCGAATGTTTGGGCCACTGCCGATATCACGGCAGCTATGGATGGCGCAGAGTTGGTTATCCTTGCAGCGCCGTCGCACGCGACACGCCGACTGTTGGCTGACATGGTACCGAGTGTGCGCTCAGAAACCATGGTGGTCAGTGCGACAAAAGGGATTGAGATTGATACTGGAAAACGCATTTCGCAGATAGTTGATGAGGTTTTTCCTCAAGCTGCGCGACCACGATTTGTTTGTTTGTCAGGGCCTTCGTTTGCCAAAGAGGTGGTTGAAGGACATCCTACCGCGGTCGTGGCTGCTAGCCTGGACAGCGAAACAGCCCGCACGATTCAGTCTGAATTGAGTTTTGAAAATCTGCGCGTCTATACAAACAACGATGTAGTTGGAACCGAACTCGGCGGCTCAGTCAAAAATGTAATGGCAATAGCGGCGGGAATGGTGGCTGGCCTTGGCTTTGGCTCAAACAGCATCGCTGCCCTGATTACTCGAGGACTGTCAGAGATTACGCGGCTCGGGCTCAGCGAAGGCGCAAAGATCGAGACGCTGATGGGTTTGGCGGGCCTTGGAGATCTCGTCTTGACCTGCACGGGCTCACTGTCGCGAAACCGCTTTGTCGGTTACGAACTGGGAAGGGGGCGAAGCCTGGAGGTGATTTCAGCGGGTATGAATGAGATTGCCGAAGGTGTGAAAACAACTCTTGCCGTAAAGCGACTGGCGGACCGTCTCGGGGTTGAGATGCCCATCACGAGTGAAGTCCATGCCGTACTCTATGAAGAGAAATCGGTACGCGATGCGGCGCACGAACTAATGAGTCGGCCTTTGAAGGAAGAAGCCAATCGGAGATGATGCCGGTTTGAGCCAATGTGCGACGAACTTTAGTTTGTCGTGACCTGGCAAAGTGCCCGTTTACCCGATCCGAGCGACAAACTGAAGTTTATCGGACAAAACCAAAATGCCTGCCGCCAAAGAAGAAAAACCGCTTGCTTCAAATCGCGCCGCCTTTCATGAGTATCACATTCTCGATAAATACGAGGCGGGGATTGCCTTGACTGGAACCGAGGTAAAAAGCGTGTTGGGAGGTCGCGTGCAACTGAAGGAAGGATATGTTGCTATCCGCGACGGCGAGGCGTGGTTGTTTAATGCACACATTTCGCCTTATTCTCATGGGAACCGCGAAAATCACGAACCGCTTCGGACGCGCAAGTTGCTATTGCACAAGCGGGAGATTGAGCAGTTGGACCAGGCTGCCGTCAAGCAGGGAATGACGCTAGTTGCAACGCGCATCTATCTGAAGAACCGCCGGATCAAGGTTGAAGTCGCGGTGGCGCGGGGAAAAAAGATGTACGACAAGCGCGAGACGGAGCTGAAACGCACAGTTGAAAGAGAAACGCGCGCGCAACTTAAAGAACGCAACAGATGAGTATTTTAGTCGAAGGGGAATAAGCAGCACACATGCAAATTGAAAGTAATGGTGGACCGTATCAAGAGATTGATGTTCAGACTCTGGCTATCGCCGTTTTTAAAGACGAGAAGGCTGACGCCGGCTTTCTTAAGGATCTCGATGAGATTACTGGCGGCGTGATTAGCTCAGTGATTGAGTCGGAAGAATTGAAGGGCAAAGAGGGCGAGACTGTTTACCTTCACCTGGTTGGTAATAGCGAAATTAAGGCGCAACGATTGTTGCTGGTTGGGGTCGGCGAGCGCGACGAGTACACCACGACTCAAGTATCCCAAATGGCCGGGACCGCGGTGCGCGCTCTGCGAGGGAAGAATGCCAAGTCTATTGCGGTAGTTCCACGGCTGGATGGAAATGCCGAAGAAGTCGCCTCAGTTGTTGTCGAGGGTTCCTTTATCGCGCTCTTTGATCAGGATAAATACCGAACCTCGGATAAGGAAGAAAGGGAAATCACACGGCTGGTCGTCGTGGTGGATGGCGTCGAGACTGATCTCAAGCGTGGGATCGAACGCGGACGAATCATAGGAGAGTCAGTGAATTTTACGCGCGATCTGGCAAACGAGCCCGGCGCCTACATGACGCCGACGATTATGGCCGAGCGCGCTCGCGAGGTGGCGAATGAGTTTGGATTAAGTGTCGACGTGCTCGACGAAGCGCGCATGGAACAGGAGGGAATGGGATCGTTGTTGAGCGTTGCGCGTGGATCGGATGAGCCAGGGAAACTGATAGTGCTGAAGTACACGCCGCCAAATGTAATAGAGGAGAGCGAGGGCCTGCTCGCGTTTGTAGGGAAGGGGATAACATTTGATTCGGGTGGCATCTCGATTAAGCCTGGCGAGAACATGGAGCTGATGAAATACGATATGAGCGGCGGTGCGACCGTTATGGGAGCGATGCGAGCGATTGGACAGTTGAAACCTCCTATTCCAGTGCTTGGCGTTATTCCCTGCGCGGAAAACCTCCCATCTGGCAAAGCTACAAAACCCGGAGACGTGGTGCGCGCGATGACGGGGAAGACGATCGAGGTAATCAACACCGACGCGGAAGGCCGACTCGTTCTCGCTGACGCTATCGCTTACGCAAAAAAATTGGGCGCCACCAGAATCGTCGATATGGCGACTCTGACTGGTGCAGTATCTATTGCTCTCGGCGATGTTCATGTAGCCGTGCTTGGGACTGATCAGGAACTGATTGAAGAGATCATCGTGGCGGGAAAAGAGGCTGGCGAGAAGTTTTGGCAGCTGCCGCTCGATAAGGAATACTCCAGGCAGATTAAGTCGGATATTGCCGACATTAAGAACGTGGGCGGGCGCAAGGCCGGGACGATTACAGCGGCGGCGTTTCTCAAAGAGTTTGCAGACGGAGTTTCATGGGCACACCTGGATATTGCGGGTACCGCCTGGGGAGATGAAGCAAAGCCTTATCGATCGAAAGGACCCACCGGCATCGCTGTGCGGACTCTGCTCAAGATCGTTAGTCGCGCTTCGATCAAGCGCGAGAGCGGTAATAATCAATGAAGTGTGACCAGTAGTGGACGCTGCATGTCTTCATTCGTAAACACTTTTTTGGCCGTTGATAGCAAGGGAACTGCTTTTGTTGAGGAATTTCACGTCGCTCACCGTGGCACCACAGTTGATAACTGCCTGGCAACAGCCAAAGGGGCGGACTCCACTCACAAAAAATTGTCCTCGCCCCCCTCGACGGCCGCATCGAGGAATTTATGACGCCCCTTTGGCCCCCAAATCTTCGAATCACTTCCCTAAAACCTTTCTTCGTAGTTTAGAACTGCCGGGTAGACTAGTCAGAAGATGCTATAATTTGCGCGATCTGCTGGTAAAGTACCGCAATCCCCATCATGCTTGCTGTAAGGGAGTAGCAAACGGCGGTGACTGATTACTACAAAGTTCTCGGAGTTAGGCGAACAGCCTCGAAGTCGGAAGTCAAATCGGCTTACCGGAAGCTTGCGAGGTTGCGCCATCCTGATGTCAACCGCGATTCGGAGAGTGCCGCAAGTGAATTTGCGCTTCTGACAAAGGCTTATCGCGTGCTCATCGATCCTCAGGAACGAGCCTACTACGACGAAAAACTGACGGCCATAGTAAACAGCGGATACTCCATCCTGAATTCGAATAACCCTCATGCCCGCAGGGCCCGGAACCTGACAGTACAGGCGAGGTGGGATCGAGTGGTCGACGAGGTCCTCGAACGAGACCGGCAGGAAAACCGAGAGCGGCAACGCGCCGTGTTTACCACCGTCTCCCTCTTTCTTTCCACGTTTTTTGTAGCGATGATTAGGCCGCAATTGTGGGGGACATTGGGTTTCGTCGGAGGGGCCATCGTGCTTACGCTTTTTGTGATAGGGGTCTGGCATCTCGCGACGCGACTGCGTGAATACTTCAATCACTACACCTACAGTCCAAAACCCATCCAGGATTCCATCATGAGAGACGATGAGAAACCTGAGCAGCCATACACTCGGCTTTCCGCCTACACATTTCTGCTTGTGGGATATGCGCTTAGCGTTGGGTTTGGACTTTTTATCGGCTGGCACGCGCAGGAGTTCTTAAATGGCATGTCGGTTTTTTTCCGTCATGTAGAGGGCGTTCAATCAAGCATGCTTTTTGTTTCGTCAGCCGCCCTGCTGATTCCTGACCTCGTAGTCTACCCTCCCATAGCCGTGTTGATTGTAGATACGATGCACGCTGTTACTTCGCGAATCGATTGATGCCCCGGGGCTTCATCAGTCAGGTGTAATGCGAAAAATGCGAACTAAGAGAAATCATTGGCAAGTGGTTTGGTTGGCGACCATCGTTGGGGGAGGCGTTCACTGTTACGGAACGACAACCGTTTTTGCCAGACCTGGCTTAAACCAGGAGCCAGCATCTGCAACATCGTTAACGCCCCTCCAGTTAGAAATCGAAAAGCAACGGATGCGATTGAGTTCCGCGGAAGTTGAGGAGCGACGCGATGCGCTGGCCCGGTTGGGCTCAATGCATAACCCGGATGCTTCTCGCGTGGCGCTTACAGGCCTGAGAGACGCAGTCGCGATCGTAAAGGTCGCGGCAGCCGAGGCGATCCTGTCACTGCCTGCCGACGAAAGCGCTCGTAGTCTAATCCCGTTGTTAAGTGATAAGGATGAGTTTGTCCGCCGCGAAACGGCCTACGCCCTGGGCAAAACACGCAGCCGCACAGCAGTGGCGGCTCTTGTTGAGCGACTTCTTAATGACAAGATCGATGCGGTACGGGGGGCGGCAGCCGTAGCGCTGGGTCAAATCGGAGACGAAACCGCGGTCTCTTCGCTCGCGTTTGTTTTGCATCCGCAATTTGGTTTAGTCCCAACGAAACGAAGCAAGAAAAAGATACCAGAAAATCCATTTGTGTTGAGAGCTGCGGCACGCTCCCTCGGGCAAATTCGAAGCCGGGGAGGATTACCGGCACTCATTCACGCGCTACAGGATGAACAAGGCGAGGCCGATGTTCGAAGGGAGTCAGCAGTCGCACTTGGTGCTGTTGGTGATTCCTCAGCACTTCCGGCTCTCCGCGAAGCACTGACCGCGCTTGATCCATATCTTTCCCAGGCGGCTGAGGAAGCCATACGCAAGATTATCAGCTCCAGCTCAAAGTAACATTGCAAGCCAGCCTCAAAAACCAAAAGCGCCGAACACTCTTCGTGACGGCGCTTTCGTGATCTCGGCTTAAGAGAGTTCTAGATTTCTGTTTTCTCACCCCGACTCTGGCCCTTCTTCGCCGCCTTTGTCGCTTGAGGAATGGGCAAGCCGACGCCGCCTGACAGCGTTTCCAACATCTCTGGCTCTTCCTTCGGCGCAGGCATATCATGGATTAGCGCACCGCCGGAACTCTTCGAGAAGATGAGTTTGTGGGTATACTCGTCAAGGTCGATATAGACGAGATCTCCCAGCCCAATCTGTCCAGTCGCCACAAGATTGGAAAGAGGATAGACCAGGAAACGCTCAACCGATCGTTTCAGATGGCGCGCGCCATACTTAAAGTCTAACCCTTCCTTCAAAAGAGTGTTTTTCGCATTCTCCGAGCATTGGAAAACAAACTTTGTTCCCGCCGAATGCATGATTCTCTCCTGCACAGCCTGAAGCTCCAGATCGAGAATCAGCCGCAGGTGATGTTCCTTCAATGAGCGGAACACTACTACCTTGTCAATGCGGTTCATGAACTCAGGTGAAAACTTCCTTCGCGCAGATTCGACGGCGGTTCGGTAGATTTTCTGATCAACTTCGGTGTCGTTGGGATTCTTCGCGCCTTTTCCAGGCGCAAACCCGATACCACCAGAGATTAATTCTGACATTTCTCGGGCGCCAAGGTTTGACGTTAAGACCACCATGCAGCGCGAGAAATCGACGCGCCGGTTGTCACCAAGCGTCAAGGTGGCTTTATCGAGGATGCCCAACAGCAACTGCCACAAGCTATCTGACGCTTTTTCAATCTCGTCAAAAAGTATTAACGAGAGCTTCAAATCGTCTGTATGCATGCGGTCGAGATTTTCCTGCGTGAGCATGGGAGAAGTCTCGCGGTGTCCCAGATACCCCGGCGGCGAGCCGATCAACTTCGCAATTTCATGCGAATGCTGAAACTCTGCACAATCGATCTTCACGATTGCGTTAGGATCGCCATACAAAACTTCCGCCGCCGCCTCAATGACGCGAGTTTTTCCTGAGCCCGTGGGGCCCAGGAACATCATCGTGCCGATAGGCCGGTTAGGCTGGTTCATGCCGGCCAGAAAAATCTGGTAAAGCCCGCTCATGCGCCGCACTGCGCGCTCCTGTCCTACAATGCGGTCGGACAGTCGCTGCTCGAAGTCTTGTGCGCGGGGACTCTTCTGATCAGGATCCAGGAAGACGGTGCTCATAGTGTTATTTAATTTCTGTATCTCCATTTCTGAAATCATGTCGTCCTCCTCGCATCGGCGAGCGCTTCTTAACTTATGGCGCCCTCTCTGTAGCAGGACCGTTATTGGCCCGCCTCCGCTAATGCAAGGAACGATCCGTTAAAATATGGATGCGCTGGTTGAAATCCGCGTTTGCCCTCCTGATTAACTCCAGCCAGTCCTACCAATAAGAGCGGATGCTATATATACGACACGAGCCCAAAAGTCATCACAAAATATTGGGTAAACGCTAATATTTAATTTGCATTCGAGCGATCAGTACATTCAGCGGTGACAATACATGTTAGGCAGCCTCTGCCAATAAGTGTTGGTGGGAGGCTAAATAAAAGGACCACGGACACTTAGGCTGCACGGTTTAGCGCGAGGTCCCACGAAAAGGTCTTACGAACAGTCGAAACTTAATTTTACTTTCCGGCGTAGCGGAGTTCTACTAAACCGCCCGTTCTCAGTCGTAGTATTCCAGACCCAGGTGAGTTATCAAATCCTCGCCGCGAAGGTAACGCAAAGTGTTTTTGAGCTTCATCAATTGGATGAAAACGTCGTGCTCCGGATAAAGGCCTGGAGCGGTTTGAGGCGATTTGAAATAGAATGAGAGCCACTCTTGAATTCCCCTCATCCCAGCGCGCTGGGCTAAATCGAGAAACAAAGCGAGGTCGAGCACGATTGGCGCGGCAAGAATGGAATCGCGGCAGAGAAAATCGATCTTGATCTGCATCGGGTATCCAAGCCAACCGAAGATATCAATGTTGTCCCAGCCCTCTTTATTGTCGCCCCGCGGCGGATAGTAGTTGATGCGCACTACGTGGGAGAAGTCTTTGTACAGTTGAGGATAGACTTCGGGCTGAAGAATGTATTCCAGAACGGACAGTTTCGATTCTTCCTTCGTCTTGAACGACTCCGGATCATCCAACACCTCACCATCACGATTGCCAAGAATGTTGGTTGAATACCAGCCGGCTAAACCCAGCATCCTCGCTTTTAAGCCGGGGGCGATGATTGTCTTCATCAAGGTCTGGCCTGTCTTGAAATCCTTACCGCAAATGGCCAGATTGTTTTCCTCAGCGAGCGTCCTCAGAGCCGGAATATCGACGGTTAGGTTGGGAGCGCCGTTGGCAAAGGGAATACCCGACTTCAAGGCTGCGTAGGCATAAATCATTGAGGGCGCAATCGACTTATGGTTCTCGCGCATAGCCTTTTCAAACGATTCGAGTGTCTTGTGAACGGGATGTTGCTTGAGAAAGATCTCAGTAGAAGCCGCCCAAATCATAACCACTCGTGAGCATCGATTCTTTCGCTTCCATTCGGCAATCTCCTCAATGAGCTGTTGGGCGAGCTTAAACTTGTTCGCACCGGTCTTGACGTTAGTCCCGCTAAGACGTTTTACATAAGCCTGATCGAAGACAGCCTTCATCGGCTTGATCTTCTGGAGTGGGGATCTCAGTTGCCTCAATAAATCTTTCTCCAGAACACCAGCGTGCATCGCGGCTTCGTAAGCTGAGTCTTCAAAGATGTCCCAGGCGCCAAATACAAGATCTTCAAGTTTGGCCAGCGGAACGAAATCCTTGATCAACGGAACGCGATTGTCAGTTCTTTTGCCGAGGCGTATCGTGCCCATCTGGGTCAAGCTTCCCACGGGCTGACCGATCCCCTTCTTTACAGCTTCCACGCCCGCGATGAAAGTTGTGCTAACCGCGCCGAGGCCAACCAGCAGCACTCCCAGTCTGCCTTTTGGCTCAATAATCTCAGCGTCTTTTCTAACTGGCATTTAACTTGGTCTCCTATCCAACGAGTTGTGCTGCGAATGATACAGATGCGGGTCCCTGCTGTCATCTGGAGGTTATTGTCAGGAAAGATCTGTTGCGGTGGACTCCAGGAGAGATCGCTGTTTGCCTGGTTTCAGGTGTGGGTGGGTACCACGTAAATAGTGCTAGCAAGGGATTACATGTGCCGCAGCATTACGATGCTGCACCATTGTAGCTGGGTCGTTTGAGATGAGCGCTTTGATGCCCAAAGAGCGAGCGCGCCCGATCCACTGAGGATTATCAACGGTCCAGACCACCGTCTCCAGTCCGTATTCTCGGGCTTTCTCGACGACGCGAGGGTTTGCGAGTGTGTAGTGAAGGGCGATCTCGTCCGCACCCACGCGCCGAGCCAGATTGAGCATATTTAGCTTGCGAATTGTTGAAATTGTTCGCGATAGTTTCGGCTCGATTAGTGCAGCAGTACGAATTCCCGAATCAATCCTCTTTATCTCGGCAATGGCCGCAAAATCAAAACTTTCAACTACGACCCGGTTCGCAATATCAAATTCATGAATACAGTTGACAACGCTGGCTGCGAGTTTTGCCCCTTCGGCGGCGTCAGACTTCATTTCGATGTAGAGCAAGCCGGCAATTGCACTGAAGAGTTGTAGAACTTGCGCCAGGGTCGGGAGTTTCTCGCCTGAATAGAATGGCTCCTGGGGAGCCGTGGGTGCTTTCAACGACGGTCCGGTAAACGAACTTCCAACGTCGATCTTCTGCAACTGTTCGCAGGTTAAGTCACAGACGAGTCCATCAATTAATGCCGTTCGCCTGAGGCTGGCGTCATGAATAACCATGGGCACCCCGTCCTGCGAAAGCCGAACGTCAAGCTCGATGCCCTCGGCGCCATCCAAAATTGCGCGCGAAAATGCAGCGAGCGTGTTTTCAGGAGCGACAATGGAAGCCCCACGGTGGCCCAGGATCAGCGGATTTCCCTTCATGGTCCGTTATGACAAAAGGAGAGTGCTCTGATTTTCCATTCATCCGTACGCATTACCATTTGTCATTCCGCTTCCGGAATCCTGGGAGGGTGCAACGTGTTTCACTTCCGGTGGAGTAAATGGCAAATGAGAACCGACAGCATTCCTACTTAATTACTATTCGTACTGGCGAGAGATTGTCGGGGGGTGAAATTCTGAGTCACTTTACGCAGTGTGATATCAAAGGTGCCATATTCGGTCTTGACGCGAGCACTCACGGGAATCCTTCTACTGTCGTTAGTGAGCCAAATCGAAAATTGCCCATCCGCATCAATCATTCTGTTACGCCCATAGATTTCCGCATCAACTCGCAAGGCTTCGACACGGCCCAGCACTGTCTTCATGCGCTTCTTTTCGACCACGCGGACTGGCACCCGGTAAACGCGCCCGGAGTCGCTAATGGTGAGTTGCAGGGATTTCCCTATTGCGAGGGGCTGTATTCTCAAGTAGTAGATTGCAGACAACAGATCCTGGACTTGACCCTCAAAATTAGCAGTAGTCTCTCGACCGGTATCCGCTGGATTGTTTGGATCGTGTTCAGTCCAGAAAACCCTGCCGTTGTCATAAATACTCTCACTGATACGCGCGCGTTTTCCCTGCTGATCTATCTTTTTTGTCTTTTTCACTCTGAATGGCGCGGGTTCGACAATCGATTCGATCTGTTCTCGAAAACGCAGATTAAAAAGTTTACTGAAGAACCCCCTGCTTGAAACGTCACCGGTGAGTTTCAGCAAATAGGCGGCGCCACCTTGATCCTGGCTGATTTTTTGATCTTTGACCTTATGCAGCGACGGTTCTCTACGCGCAGTGAACCGGAAGTCGGCAATGTCTATTTTTTTCAGAAGGGCTCGCGAAAACTCAGCGACGTAAATAAGTTCTTCGCTTGGCTCAAACGGATAAGCGCCAACGGCGCTCGGATAAACGGCCGAAGCAGTACCAGTAGAAGGTGCCGAAGCTTTTTGCGCGAGAACGAGACCGCCCTTCGGGCAAATGGGCGTGAACATGGTGGCGAGGATCAGGACAACTGTGCCAACCAGACGATTTCGAGTTTGCCACTTCATTTCAGGTAATAGGCCTTAAAAATCAACAACCCCCAAGCGACTAAGAGACCCAGAGCAGCTCTATACTCTCGATATCGCATGTAAAGGCTGCTGTCGAATTCCGTTTTGCCCTCTCCGCTTCGATAAGACGTCAGGCGGGGTAAAAAAAGCGGGACTCCCCGAGCGTACCTTTGATAACTTTCTCCAAAAAGCTTAGCGAGCGTCTCGGATTCGACGCGCATCACCGGCAAATAGATGCCAAGAAAGAGCGCCGCGAACAGGATCCCCAACGGCCACCAACCGGAACCGACTGTAAATCCGAGGCCCAGGAGAAAGCTGCCGAGATATAGAGGATTACGGGTAAAGGCATATGGGCCTGAAGTCGCGAGGGCCGAATTTTTTCGAATGTGCCCGGCGGCCCAAGCTCGAAGCAGGAGACCGAAAACTGAGACACCAACTCCGGCCATCAGCGTGACAGGACTCGGCCGCGCGAAAAAAAGAAAAAGTGCCGCGCACAGAAAACTCAGCGGCACGCGCCAGCGTTGAAGCCAGGTTCCACCTCTACGCAAATTCGATCAACTCCTCAGTAGGACCGACTGCCCTGTCTGTCCTCTTTATCAGGCAATGATAGGCCCGACCACCTTAGATTGATTGCCGGCTGTGCCCCTCTAGAATGCCGTCCTACCGTTCTCCTCCGCCGACTTATGGATGGGCCGGGTGTCGATGGAAACTCAATGTAATGCGTATGCTGTAGAACCGTAAATCCCAGAGCGTCAGGGCGCGGCTCAGGGTTTTCCGGATAGTATACGGATTTATGGATACCCGAAATGACTGGGGCAGCAAAAGGCGCTTGATCCGCTCTCGAAGAGAATCGCCCAGGAAGCCAAAAATACGAAGCGCGCCGGATGGGCGCGCAATTGAAGGGGATTTGAGTAGTAACGGGAAATCTAATCTAAAATCGAAGGCTGAGGCGCGAAGCTGACGTAACTGCTGGCGCGGTGCCCGCAGCGTCTCCCCAGACACCAACCCGCGCCCCAAGGCCTTCGTGACGACTTCGATGAGGCGATCCAGAAGTGGGTTGTCTCTAAAAATTTTTACTAATCCAGGTTCCATGACCCAGGAGATGTCCCTCCGAGGCATGGCCTTGCGAGTTACTGTGAACGTGGGTAGCGTCGGTACAATGTTCGCCATGCTGCCAGACTTTACGATATCAATTCGCACTAGTGGGACAGACATTGTGCCTGTCCTACTGAAACCGACGGATCAGTTCGGAAGTTGAATGATCTTTTGGATCTCCGACAATCCTCACGCACCCACCAAAAGACCGAACCACATCGCGCTCTGGCACCGTTTCTTCAGTGTAATCGGTACCCTTCGCATGTATGTCAGGCCTTATCGCGAGGAGTAATTCCGCGACGGTAGGTTCGTCGAATATGGTTACCAGGTCAACCGCCTCGAGCGAAGCGATAATCTCAGCTCGGTCAAGTTCGGAGAGTATCGGGCGACCGTGGCCCTTCAGCCTGGCTACTTGAATGTCAGAATTGATTCCCACGACCAGAATATCGCCCAGAGCACGCGCGCCTTCGAGATAGCGCACGTGCCCGGCGTGCAAAACGTCAAAGCAGCCATTGGCAAGTACGATTCGCGCTCCGTGTTTCCTTGCCAGCGCCACTCTTGCGACGAGGCCTTCGCGTTCCTGAACGCGCGATCCGCCAGGCGTACCTTCCGGTTGGTCGAATAAAGATGCCATTAGCAGTCAAATCGGGGATCCAGCCGTAATGCTACGGTCTAGCAATCCGCTGAATAAACTCCGGCGAGGTTTCAAAAACGAACCTATCGACTAAAGGATGATTCAAAATGTACTCGAAATTCTTGGCCACATAGAACTTCTCGTCTGGATTAATCCCACTGTCGCTACGGGCGACTAGCGCCAGGTAAGGACGCTCCGACTCAGTTAGCAACTTGTCCATAACTTTGGAGAAAAGGAAGGGTTCGTGATTCAAAAACATCGCCATGTCGATCACGCCATGACCTGCCTTCTCACAACATTCTATTTCCTGCGGAGTCGAATACAGACTGAAGGTGCTCTTCGCAACCTTCACTCGAATCGCGTGCTTTTCCCCATCTCTCAATCTGTCCGGGAGGAGAAATCTGAATGCGTGTTTACCGTTACCCTTGCCCGCCCTGAGCAAATCAAGTCGAAACGAATTGGCGGTAACAGTTTCGATGACTGTCTCGCCATCACATATCTCTACATTAAGCGGCGTCTCAGGCCTGTTCATATCCCAGACCCAACCCACCACCCATTTACAATCGGTGGTATCGTGATAGCCCTCGTAAACCGGTGAAGGACCGAGCCCGTCCCTCAAACATTCGTCAACATCGGGATCCAACGAGGTAAACGCCCAGTCTGTACTCCCGGTACTCAGCGGGATTACCCACAGGTCGCGGGGTTCCTTAGTGACAGCGGTCGTGAAGTTGGTTTTTGATGGCTGGTAAGCGTATCGCGGCACGTATGTGTAATCCGGAAAACATCCGGTGTGTGGATCGTCAAGATGGACCCTGTTTAGTCCGGGTTGCGGGGTGATATCAAAACGGGCTCCAAGCGTTTCCAACAGATTCGATGTTGTTTCATTCATCCAATGGTCACCGAAGCTAAAGGTCTGGCATTGTCTGCCGAACGTGTCTTGAAACGTTTGGAAGCTCAGTTCTACGCAGTGGTTAATCCATTCCTGACTACCGAAGTCGGCGATCCAATTATTTGACAACTCGTCCCATCTCCAAGGATGGGCATGCAAGCCGATGTCGTCGCCGGTCAGCTCGAGCTGCTCAATTACTTTGGAGTATCGCTTCGCCACCCAGTCTGCCGAGCCGTAAACGTGGACGATTTGCGGGTCCATCCGGAGGAACCAGGAAAAATGCACAGGGGCACGAGTTGCCGCCTGCAATTGAGGTCTGAGTTCTGTGAAAAACTCATCGGATTTCTCAAAGCCTGTCCAGTCCTTGCGAATATTAGGGTGCACCAAGCGCCGATTCGGCTCACTATCAATAGCAACAAGAATGGGTATTTTCTGCATGTCAAAGGCCCTGAAGAGTAATCCTTTAAATCTCGTCAGAGTATAAGTACCCTTCGTCGGAGTGCAAGACAGAAGAAATAAGTTCTTCACGCTCGATTGACGCGGTGCCTCGTTTCATAACGACGAGGCCGCCTGCGTAATTCGCGAGTCGCGCCGCATCTGGAAAAGAGGAATCGGAGGCAAGCGCAAGCGTGTACGTTGCCATCACCGTATCGCCCGCGCCTGTAACGTCCACCGCCTCCCGTCCGCCGACGGCTTCGATATGAACCGGCGGCACTCCATCTTCTAATAGCATCATTCCCTGGCTGCCTCGGGTCACAAGCAAGGCTCGATAATGCAACTGCTCACGTAAGTCTTCAGCAGCTAATTCCAGTTCGCCGTCGTCCGCAAACTGCTTGCCAAGTAGTTGCTCAACCTCATCCTGATTCGGGGTGGCCGAAGTAAATCCAGTGAAGTTTGACAAACTGAAGCGAGAGTCGGCGAAGATCGGGATCTTCCGAGCCTTGGCCGCGTCGCGGGTAAACGTAGACATCTCGGCATCGGCAACACCATAGTTATAGTCGGATATGATTACTGCGTCCGCGGTTTGCGTTTGTTCCAGGACCCGTTCTCGCAATCGCGCGCGAAGTTCGGCATCGTTCAGGTGTTCGCCTTCATAGTCAATTCTGATTACTTGCTGTCTGGTGGAGTGTAATTGGCCGGCGAGTATCCGCACCTTCGTGGTCGTTCTCAACGCCTTAGAGGTTAACAGGCCGCTACAATCTACGTCTGCCGCTTTCAACTTTTCAACCAGAGTGCGGCCGGCTTCGTCTTCCCCGGCAACACTAATTAGCGAGACAGTGGCGCCAAGCGAGGCGAGATTAACAGCACAGTTTGCCGCACCACCAGGCACCGTCTCCGTGTGCTCATGAGCAAGGATGAAGACCGGGGCTTCACGCGAAACACGGCTGATTGCTCCATAAATGAATTGATCGGCAACCGAATCACCAACCACCAGAATCTGTCGCTGCGGAAAACGTTTCACAATGCTGATCAGCCGCTCCTGCAGCAGTGTTCGCTCAACGGTCAAATGTTTCCTCCAGGGTTCGTCGTGGCTGCACCTTGCCGGCCGAATGTATCCAAGTCTTGCTTGACGATTAGACGCACTGCTTCCAACAAGTTTTCCGCCACAAAATCCGGTTCATAAGTCCAGCTCGTGCGTTGATGTTCCCACTCCCCACGCCCGTAGCCGCTCAAAACAAAGGCGGATTTCAAACCTGCATTTCGAGCGAGTTCTATGTCGCTGTATCTGTCTCCCACCATCCAACTTTTGATTAGGTCGATATCAAGATCCTGAGCCGCGCGCGAGATCAACCCCGGTTTTGGCTTGCGGCAATCGCAATCGAAACGGTAGGGCGGCTCGCCCACCGACGGATGATGTGCGCAGTAGTAAATCGCATTCAGTTTTGCTCCCTCGGTTTCGAGGTCTGTGGTCATCCCAGCGTGAACAATTTGAATCATGTCCTCGGAAAAGTACCCACGGGCAACGCCTGCCTGGTTTGTAACGAGGATGGCGAGCCAATCATTTTCGTTTAGATGCTTGATGGCGGAAGCCGCGTAAGGAAAGAGGCGAAAACGCGAGGGATGATTGATATAGCCTACCTCTTCTGAAATCGTGCCGTCGCGGTCAATGAAAACTGCTCGCTTCATTTTTCATTTGCCCCGACAGACATGAAAGTCTGTGAGACCTAACTCCTCCAGTGTCACTTTTTCACTAAAGAGCAAACGATACACGACTTAACACCGAGGCTACTAAAGCACATCTCGCATTCAGTTCGGCTAGTTTAGTGGATCTGAGGGGATAAAACAGATAGAGAATTTGAAACCCGAGGATTTAGCGCTTGGTGAAATAGGCGTAACGAAGCCGCACTTTTACCAAAATCGACTCGCTCGGTCGAGTGTTTGGTTGGTAGTAGATCGCTTGAGGAGCCTTCGCACCAGAGTATGCTTTTAAGAATTCCCTGATTGCCTAATGAACATTTTTTTGGTCTACCAGGCGAACGTAAGCTTGATTAATCAGGGCCGTGGTCTGTAGCGTGTGCCCCTTTCGCTCCCGGTTCATATATCGCCTGGCCATTCTATGAAGTCGTCATAGACCAGCGGGTACAACGTCGAGCGCAGTTTGGTTTCAGTTGCTCCATTCAGCGAGCAACTGAGTGATCTCGTGCGGTGGAGGGGCGGGATCTTTCACCCTTGAGCCGAGCATGGGTGATCTGAATGCGCCGCATGATCTCGTACAGATGGCAAGGAAGCGAGCGCGCGTCTGAAGACTTCATCCGGCGTTATCGCGGTCATGCACCGATGATCGATAGGACAGTCGCGGAGCATACATGGCGCACAATCGGGTGGTTGTCGCACGATCTCGCCGTGGGGCGAGAAGGGCCGCGTAGTCAGGGGATTAGTTGGTCCGAAGATCACGAGGGTAGGCCTTCCAAGAGCGGCAGATATATGCGCGGGCCCGGTGTCGTTGGTCACGAGCAGGTCGACAAGACTTAAAACAGCGACGAGTTCCGCGAGATCGGTCTTGCCAGTGAGCAGGTGGGGGTTATTGTGCATGCGCGCGCTTACCTCAAGCGAAACGTCCATCTCAGCGGCCGAGCCAATCAGGAGAACATCTGCGCCACATTCGTCGATAAAGCGATCCGCAAGTGCTGCGTAACGCTCAGCCGGCCACCGCTTGGCCCGGCTGTTTATAGAGCCTGGACAAAGGGCAATCAGGGGGTGGCCATTCGTTATTCCGTTCGCGCACAGTAGAGCACGCGCTGCAACCTTACGATGTTCACCGACCTCGAGCGAAGCATCGGGTAGTGTATTCAAGAAACTCTGCTCGCGATTAACCAGCCATTCCAGGCGTGCGATGATATTCAAATAATAGAAAACTTCGTGTTGTGAATCGCGCGAATCAGGCAAAGCCAGCGGATGCGTCAGGAGCCTGTGTCGGCCGTCTGTTGCGTAACCAATTCTTAACGGAACGCGGGCCAGAGAGGCCACTAGCGCTGTTTCAAGAGAATTCGGCAGAAGGACAGCCAGATCGAAGTTGCGCCTTCGCCACTCGCGGACCTGGTGAACAACTAACCTAAGCCCACTACCCTCGTGGACCATCAAGTCATCAAGAAACTCGGCGTCATCGAAAAGACCCTTGGCCCAGGAACGAGTTGCCAGCGTGATATGAGCATGGGGAAACAGGCGTCGAAGTTGACGCAACGCTGGGACGGTCATCACCGCATCGCCGACCCAGTTTGTTCCGCGAACGACGATGCGGCTGATTTTGTGGGGCTTAGGTTCAGACATTCCTACAATGTGCTGGGAGAAGATTTTCCATATGTCATCTTCCGCTGACTTATCAGGACCGGGCGCCGTAGCGACCGGGTCTCACTCATCATAGCCTCGGTCGTGAGGTTGCCCCAGTCGCTACCACCACACCACGCGGGCTGCCCGCGCGGGGACCCCGGTCTG
>JBPCKD010000193.1:0-15447 GCA_051004635.1 Pyrinomonadaceae bacterium | reverse complement strand
TAAGTGTCATGGACTACGTGAGGTTCGGCTTTGCCGCCTGATGTGCGGCGGTGGCTACACCCCACCGAAAGCAGCGGGATAATTTTGGGGCTCTGCCCCGATTGGGGCTTAACCCCCCAGATTTGTTGGGCCAAAGGCGCATCATGGGCGTAGCCCAGAATGTAAAAGGCACCTTTACGGCGGGGCATAGCCACCGCCGGCGGAGTCAACTCGGGCGGCAAAGCCGAGATTTAGGACACTACCCACTCACGAAACCGGCAGATGCAACGTAAACGATGTCCCGCCACCTGGCGCTGACTGCGCTCAACGTTTCTGCCGCGCTGGCTGGGGGTTTTGTCGTTCGTTGCAGGCTTAGGCTGGCTGACCTTCCTCTACCCGCCGCTTGGATACCGTGCGTTTCCCATCGCCGCACTCTTCGGTCTGTTAGGCTCGGCCGCAACGATCTTCTAACTGTGTTTGGTGTGAATGAAGACAAATGGATCAAACAAGCGGGGTCAGAAGCTGGGTCTTACTGATTGGGCCGGGCGACGCCGTGAGCCTCGACCATCCGCCGCGGTCCACATTCGTAGGGGTGGCACTCAGTGGCCATTCCGTCGTTGTGAATTAGAGGCGGTTGAAATCTCCGCACCGTCGGGGCGGCCACGGAGTGCCGCCCCTACAAGTCCATTTGCTTTTGCGGGAATAGATATAAAACAACCCGCCGATAGCCGTGATCGAACCGGGAGGGCTCAACAACTTGGTTGGGGGGAGTCTCATTATGGTCGTCTGGCTGTATGGAGCGCTGGTGCTCGCCGAACGGCGATCGGGGTACGTAATCATGCTCCTCGGGTCGCTCCTTGCGTTTGCCGTCCCCGTCCTCCACATGAAGGGGAAGGGTGTCGGCGTCGCCAGCGGGATCGCCAAGTCCAGCGGGGGCTTCCGCTTTGTCTGGATGCTGATCGCGCTCGGCGTGACCGGGCTCTTTTCCGCCATCCTCTCGGCGCGCGGACTGTGGAGCCTGCCATGGCGCCGGCCCGGCTAGTCCAACAAGAGTCCAACAACGCGAACAATGGAAGGTCCATCGCACGCCCTAATTTGGAGTGCGCTGACCTGTCAGCGCTTTGGCCAGCGGCGCCCTGGCGCCGCGATCGCTGGAGAATTCAAAGTGCATCGATGAAAGCCTTTAGCGAATCGCGGTCGCGCCGGGCCGCGACCGACCAAAGCGCCGACGAGGCGGCGCACTCCAAACCACGGCACTACCAATTACGGAATTAACCTTACATAGCGGGCGAATTCATGCCAAAGGCGAACTTCCACGCATCGCCGTCCTTAACATAAATTGACACGCCCCAGATAACAGTTCCTCCGACCTCCTGGCCGCCGCAAGTGCCATCGGCGGTGCCCTTGCGGGTGAGCATCTCGACCGTCGGCGAAAGAGCCGAGGCGAAGCCATCGGTGACGCTGACGCTTTTGATCTCGCAATTGGCCCCGGTCCAGTCCTTCAGTGCATCGGCCCTGGTTGCGAGGTAGGTGCCGAATATATTCACAAATGAAACGTCCTTGGCCATCAAATCGTCGAGCTTTTTGGCGTCGTGTGCCTTCCATGCTTCCCATAGCGCGAGTTCGACCTTGACGAGAGCGTCGGTGTTGGCATCGGGCGTGGCCTTGGCCGGAGCAGCGGTGTTAGAAGCCGTATTTGAATTAGCCGCAGTGTGGTCATCCTTCTTCGGCCTTTGGTTTTTGGGCGGAGCCGCGGGCTTTTTGGGCGGAGCTGCGGGTGCGACCGGATTCTTCGGATCGACGATCAAATTCTCGCCGTGGAAGACCGCCTGCCATTTGTCGCCGCTGCGGACCCAGATACTGGCCGAACGGACCGGGCTCGGCACCTTCATCGGCTTGCCGTCGGGGCCGTTGCACGTGCCGTCCCAAGTGGCCTTATAGCTGAGGGCATACGTGTCCGCGTCGATCATCGACATCGCGGGCTCGGTCAGGTCCATTGACTTGATGTCGCACTTGACGCCGGCGATCATCTTGACGGTTGCGGCCTTGTCCATCCGCTGGCCGCCGCCGGTGAGAATGACGAACTTGTCGCTCAGCATTCCCTGAAAGAATTTTGAATCGCCCTTGACATGAGCCTCATTGGCCTGTTTATCGAGGGCCATCAACGCGTCGGCGGTCGGTGCGGCCGCCACCGGTTTCGTCGTATTTGTGTTTGCATTATTTGCTCCGTTGTTAGCAGCCGGGGCTCCGCATGCCGCGAAAAACGTCGACGCAGCAGCCAACAAAATAAACAGAGCGATCTTTTTCATAACAATTCTCCCAAGGTATTATTCGATTTCAAAAAACAAAAGCCCGTGGGGCTTTGAACAAAAACCTTCAGAGCGTTCCTAGTCGGACTTAACCTTACCGGTCATGCGCTTGATGAAATCCACTTCTTCCGGGATGTAAGGCCTTCCGTCCGTGCGGAAGACCTCGTGAAACCAGACGGACGGCTCGCGGTCTACGTAGGGGCGCTTCCATGAGTCCCAGGGCAGATGGGTTTGGGTCTTACCCTGCACTAGTCCCCAATTGATCATTCCGACGTTATGCAACTTGCCTACAAGTAAGGACCCCATGAAGAAACTGCCGTTGCCGCGCGCCATGTACTCTGTGCAGATGAATGGGCGGTTGTATCGCTTGAGCCAGTTGATCCGCTTTTCCAGCTCCGTCGGCGAGTCGTAATTGTGAAACGTGATGACGTCGGACAGTTCGATCTGCAAACGGTCCATCGCGGTCATTTTCTCGGGACTCGACCAGTCGCCCTTCCAGACGCCGGAGGTTAAGGGTTGTTGTGCCCCCGCCTCGCGCGCCCATGCGAACGCCTTCGGTAGGAGCGTCAGCACAAGCTTAACTTTGTTCTTCGGCTCGAGATGTCCATAACTACCCTGGTTTGTGTTGTCCGGTTCGTTCCAGATATCCCAAGCGAGGACACGCCCATCACGAGCGAATGCTCCGACGACGCCTTTCACATAGGCTTCCAACCTCGGATGCTCAGCTGGGTCCTGTAGTGCTTTCCGGCTGGGGCTTTGCACCCAACCCGAGTTGTGCACTCCGGGGCGCGGAGCGCGTTGCTTGCCGAGTTGAGGATCAGGATCCCAGACCGAATCAAACAAGACAAAGATCGGTCTGATCTTGTGCTTCGCGGCGATGGTTAGGAACGTGTCGAGGCGTCGCTTGAATCCTTCTTCATCTTGTTGCCACAGTAAATCGTGCAGGTAAACCCGCATTGTATTCATGCCTAAACTTTCTGCCCAGCCTAATTCAAGATCAATCCTTTTGGGATCGAACGAGTCGGCCTGCCACATCTCTAGTTCGTTGATCGCAGTTGCTGGGTTGTAGTTGCTGCCAACCAGCCAGGGCTGTTTCCCATACCAGTCTTTCGCATGCTTGGCTGACCATTTCTCAGAAGGTGCGGCGACCGCCACGATTGAGAGAATAATAATGCTGACGAGTAGCTGCGCCGCTTTTCGGATTGATACCATTGAAACAAGACCTCCTTTTTGCTGTGCTTCAGCCCGGCTAGCAACTTCATGCCTGTCAGGCATTTTCCTCAGAAAGAGCAAACCCATGCGTTTTCGCCGAACCCATTCCAGGATGAAGACAAATGCGGACCACACTCATACCCTTATTGATCTTCCAACAAGTCTCAGTATCGAGGATGCGGTAAAGCTTTTCAAAGGAAGTTCGTCACATTGGATTAACGAACAAAACTTAGTCAAGGGCAGATTTGCATGGGGCAGAGGTTACGGGGCCTTTTCTGTTTCACACTCAGATGTGGGACGTGTGGCTCGGTATATCGCCAACCAGCGCGAACATCATCTCAAAAGAAGCTTCGCCGAAGAATACACACTATTTATGAAGCGTTATGGCTTAGAGTGGCACGATGAGGGAAACCGTTAATAACGGTTAGTAGATATCCCTAGTCAGTATGATTCACCGGGCTGAAGCCACGGTGTGAATGAGAGTGCTTCCGATTGCTGGCGCGAAATAGCCCAACTCCGCAAATCCTGGAAGTATTATTGACACCCAACTAGTACCTAATTCGCTTACCTCCGGCCAAACTCTCTCATGCGTCGGCACGACTGGCAGTTTCGAAACGGCTGACATACCTTCGTGCGCGCCGAGCAATTGACCGTTGCAGAAGGTCTTGCTTTTCATCGGCACGCCCGTCGCAGGAAAAGTCAAAGATTTTATGTATGAGTTTTGCAAGGGCGCGGCCGGGGATGTGGAACTCAGTTCATAGGAGCGATCGTACATTGCCTATGATCGTCGAGGCTTGAAGGGATTTCAAGCTCTCGGCGGACACCGCGAAGTTCAGGTCATAGGTGGTGCTTTCCATATGCATTGCAGCGATGCCAACGACATGACCATCCCTATTAACAATCGGACTGCCGCTGCTGCCTGGCAAAATCGACGCGGTGATCTGGATGCGGTTGCCGGTGCCTTTGAATTGCCAAACCGGGCCCACCTGGCCCCGGGTAAGTTTCCAATGAGAGCCGCGCGGGTTACCCATCACAAGGATCGGCTCGCCTTCTGCCGGCGCGGAGTCTGCAAGCGGCAGGATGGTAGCGTCCGCGATGGGCTCTTCCATTTGCAGCAGAGCGAGATCCTCTCGCACATTGACGGCGACCACGTTGAGTGCGGTGATGGTCCTGCCGTCAAACGTCCGGATGCGAACAAGACCGGCGTCTTTGATGACATGCATGTTGGTCACAACACGATCAGCCGCTATGAAAAATCCGCTGCCCTGAAGTAGTGGCTTCCCTTCCCTGTCTAAGGTCGTAACAATCACCACCGCCCGTTTGAACAGGGTAATTCTCTCGGCCAAATTTTCCGGCAAGTCTGTCTGAGCCGCAACCAGGGGTGCTAGAGCGAAAAGGAAGAGAACGACCAGCGGGCCTAATTGCCAGAGGCTGCGATCTGCACGGGGGCTGTTGGACACACGACTCCTTGGCGCAGCCGCATCGAGGACTGCGCGTTCTCTCCTGATTTCTACCTTGGAACATTGAGGAAACGCCGATTAGCCCGCGGGTTCCCGTTTCTCCCGGGAGGCAACACGATGAAGGTTATCGTTGGCTTGGACAGCTGCGTCTGCCGTTTGTGTCTCCACCAGGGAATCGAGCACGTGAAGCTAACTAGTTCGACTTCGCCGCAAACTGTTCTCTTACTTCTTCGGCAATATTCCCCTCAGCCATATCTTGCAGTTTACTTTTGCTGTGGAGGATGTAATCGAGAAAGAGACGCGTCGGCGAGGGCAGGAAACGGCCGAGCGACTTGGCGGCCTATACCTGACTCACCAGAATTCAAAAGCTCAGGCTGGGGGCCAATAGGACAAGCTCATAAACACCATCGCTCTAAACAAAGCGGCAATCACTCGACTCTGAACCAGTCGAAATCCGCATAGCCCATCTCCCGGGTTTTGCCGGTTCCGACGGCGAAGATTCCAATCCTCGCGCCGATCCATTTCCCCTTTCGTGCGTTGAATGCTTCGCCCATGGGTGAAAATTTTGACTCGAGTGTAGAAGTTGAGGCCAATGGCGCGGATGGTTGCGATCTCGCCGAGATCTCGGCGCCGGTGGCCAATCGTTATCCGCTCAAGTTCGTTGCCTTTGCAGACATTCGTCAGAATCCCAAACTGCACCTGACAGCGGGCAAGCCACCCGCCGAACGTGATTTGAATGTGCTGCTGGGCGCCAATATCGAGGCCGGGCGAATCCTGGCGGGCGTCACTTTTTCTTCACCGGGCAACTGGACGTCGTGGCCTCCCCACGAGCATGGCCGCATGCTTGAAGAAGCTTATCTCTACATCGATATGCCGGCGCCGGCTTTCGGCGTGCAGTTTGTTTACACCAATCCGGAAAAGCCGGAGTTAGTGCAAGTCGTCCGCGAGGGTGACTGTGTCGTGATGCCGAAGGGCTATCATCCAAATGTTGCGGCGCCCGGCGGGCAGATAAATTTTTTGTGGATGATGGCGGCCATGCGTGAAGGCGAAGATCGACAATATGGTGTTGTCAATGTGCAACCTGAGTTTGACACAGGCGTAACGGGCCTCGAAGGCGCGCGAGGAAAATAAATAAGTGTCCACAATTTCCCAAGACGAACCCCAGACAACCGCGCCGGCGCCACTCCTTGGCCGCGCCCAACATGTCAACTGGTCCAGCGTGCCGGTAGAGCGAATAGCCGAAGGGATAGAGCGCCAGATGGTGGTAGGCGACAACCTGATGATCTGTTGCTTCCGCTTCGCACCTTTTCTCGTCACCCCTGAACATGACCACCCGCATGAGCAGATGTCGATTGTGGTGAGCGGGCGGGTGCGTTTCTTCGTTGAAGGCATTGAGCGAATAGCTTCTCCGGGCGACGTGCTCCACTTCCCACCTAACTGCTGGCATGGCGCCACAATGATGGACGAGGAGGCCGTGCTGATCGACATCTTCACACCGGTACGCGAAGACTTTCTCAAAAACTAGATTTTCGTCCGATACACATCGTCCGACACACTTTAGTTTGTCGATTTCTGTCGAGTACCGATCTAGCGCTTTCGCTCGTCAGTTGGTAAAAGAAACGATCCACGAAGTTACACGAAATTTCACGAAGAAGGAGTTAGTGTTGTTTTGTGTGCTTTAGTGGATCGTTTACTTCTCTTCGGTGAAGACTTTTTCAGATGACAAAGTGATTCTCGATTCATTCAAGCTGGACGGCAAAGTCGCATTAGTGACGGGCGCATCAGCCGGACTGGGCGCAGCTATGGCAGTCGCTCTCGCGGAAGCCGGGGCTGATGTGGCGGTGCACGGAAACTCGCGCGTGCCTGACGCAACCTGCGAATTAATCGGGCGCACCGGCCGGCGAACCTTGCCAGTCCTCGGCAATCTGGCCGATAAAACCGTTCCCAATCAACTCGTCTCGCAAACGCTCAGTCACTTTGGACGGTTGGACATTCTCATTAACAATGCGGGCACGATTCGCCGCACGCCGGCCGTTGATTACTCGGAGGAAGATTGGACCACGGTAATCGAAGTCAACCTCTCAAGTGTCTTTCGCCTGTCCCAGCTCGCCGGCAGGCACATGATAGAGCGCGGTAGCGGCAAGATCGTGAATATCGCCTCACTGCTCTCATTTCAGGGCGGTGTCAACGTGCCCGCATACGCGGCCTCGAAAGGCGCTGTCGCGCAGTTGACCAAAGCGCTTGCCAACGAGTGGGCGAAACATGGTATCAATGTGAACGCGATCGCTCCCGGTTACATGAAGACTGACAACACTGCTGCCCTGCAGGCTGATGAAATACGCAATCGTCAGATACTGGAACGCATCCCTGCTGGCCGCTGGGGCGAGCCGCAAGACCTGGCGGGCCCCACCGTGTTTCTTTCATCGGCTGCCAGCGACTACTTGCACGGTCATGTTCTGGTAGTTGACGGCGGTTGGATGGGACGATAGAAGAGTAGGCAGGAGACAGTAAGCAGTGGGCTATAGATCTAATAAGTCCTATAGGTCCTATTTACAAACCACATGACCCAGTTGAAGATCAAATTGAAGCCGGAGTGCCGGTGGGATTGCGTTTCCCTCGGCGAGGTAATGCTGCGTCTCGATCCGGGTGATGAGCGTATTCACACCACGCGTTCATTCAAGGTTTTGGAAGGCGGCGGAGAATACAATGTCGCGCGCGGCCTAAAGCGTTGCTTCGGTTTGGACACTGCCATTGTTACCGCTCTGGCCGATAATCCTGTCGGGCGTTTAGTACAGGATTTGATCTATCAAGGCGGCGTGGATCAGTCCCACGTGAAATGGGTGAAGTACGACGGCGTCGGGCGCACAGTCCGCAATGGATTAAACTTTACGGAACGCGGCTTCGGCGTTCGTGCAGCACTCGGTTGTTCCGATCGCGGTCATACAGCCGTATCACAACTACGGTCCGGCGACGTCGATTGGAAAAAGATCTTTGGCGTGGCAGGCTCGCGCTGGTTTCACACCGGCGGCATCTTCGCGGCGCTTTCCGAAACCACTCCTCTGGTAGCGAAGGAATCGATGCAAGCGGCCAGGGAGGCTGGAACAATCATCTCCTACGATTTGAACTACCGTTCTTCGCTTTGGCAAGCCATCGGCGGACAGGCGCGCGCTCGAGAAGTCAACCGCGAGCTGGCGCCTTTGGTGGACGTGATGATCGGCAACGAGGAAGACTTCACTGCCGCGCTCGGTTTCGAAGTCGAAGGTATGGATGAACACCATTCGAAGCTCGACGTGCAAAACTTTCAACGCATGATCGAACGCGCTGTTGATGAATTTCCAAACTTACAGGTGGTAGCTACCACGCTGCGTCACGCCAGGACCGCAACCCGTAACGACTGGGGCGCCGTCTGCTACGCGGAGGGCCGGCTCTATCAGGCCTCGCCCCGCGAAGATTTGGAAATCTACGATCGCGTCGGGGGTGGCGATTCGTTTGCTTCGGGACTGATTTACGGTTTTCTAAACGAGAAAGGACCACAGTGGGCAGTAGAATGCGGCGCTGCGCACGGCGCACTGGCGATGACTACCCCGGGCGACACCACTATGGTCACGCTCCCGGAAGTCGAGCGTGTGATGAAGGGAGGCACGGCGCGGGTGGCGCGCTAGATACGCATGGAAAAAGTTTGGGTCCTTAAACGAATTGAAGAGGTGGGGATCGTTCCAGTGGTGCGCGCCTCGTCCAGCGAGGAAGCAGTCGCTGTTGCCGACGTCATCCGTGAAGGCGGCATACCCATCCTGGAGATCACGATGACCGTGCCGGGCGCTATCGCAGTCATCGCTGAACTCAGCAAACGCTATGGAGACGAAGTTCTCGTTGGCGCCGGCACCGTGCTCGATCCGGAAACGGCCCGCTCGTGCATTGCGGCGGGCGCGCAGTTCATCGTGAGTCCGGCCCTGAACATTCAGACCATCGAATTGTGTAAGTTGCAAAGAATCGCAGTCTTCCCCGGCGCCTTGACGCCAACCGAAGTCGTGACCGCCTGGGACGCCGGTGCTGACGCAGTTAAGGTTTTCCCTTGCAGTGCTATGGGAGGCGCCAGTTACCTGCGCTCACTCAAAGCGCCACTGCCCGAAGTGAAGCTGGTCCCTACCGGCGGTGTGTCGCTTATAACGGCGAAGGATTTTATCGCCGCCGGCGCCTGGGCCATTGGGGTCGGTGCGGACCTGGTAAATACAAAGGCGATCAGGTCGGGCGACGGTGAATCCGTCGTGGCTGCCGCGCGCAGCTACGTTGCCGCCGTGCGCGAAGCCCGCGACGCACTAGTAGTTTAGAGTACAAGCTTTAGCTTGCCTGGTTACGACAAGAGCAACCTAAAGGTTGTACTCTGGACTGCTTGAGTTGGACGACAAAATATCTGTTATTTATATCAACATCATTCAGGAGGGAAACATGAAACGCAAAGCTTCAGCAGTTTGGCAGGGTGGACTCAAAGACGGCAAAGGAACCATTTCAACCGACAGTGGAGTTCTCCAGAACACTCAATACTCATTCAGCACCCGATTTGAAGAAGGACAGGGCACAAACCCTGAAGAACTAATCGCCGCGGCCCATGCGGGATGTTTTTCTATGGCTCTATCCGGCCAACTAGGGAACGCTGGGATGACGGCAGAGAGCATCAACACCACCGCCTCTGTCACGCTCGAGAAGACCGAGGCGGGATTCACCATCACAAAAGTACACCTCGATGTGACGGCGAAAATCCCTGGGGCGGACAGCCAGGCTTTTGAGACGGCGGCAAATAATGCGAAAGCCGGCTGTCCAATATCGCGGCTGTTGAAGGCTGAGATAACAATGGACGCAAAGCTCGAAGCGTAAATGCCCCATTCTGTGCAGTGCATTTGCTCAAAGTGTTCTTGCGGCTTTGCCGCCGCACCGTGCGAAAAGGCTGCGCCTTTCGGACGCTGTCTCCTTAATTTCTTTGAGCCTCATGAATCGGAGGCGGAGCCTCCAAATAACTTCAGAGAGACTGAACGGTAAGGCAGAGCCTTACCGCACTGTGCGGCGGCAAAGCCGCAAGAGCCCGTTGTATCCGGTTAACTTTCTGCGCGGTATGAAATCAATCTAAATGGCCACCGAGATTTACACACCGACAGTCGTGGGCCAGGGTTCGCCCAATCTCGATCTGTCCAACGCCGAACTGCGTGCCATCATGGAGCCGGCTCTCCAAAGCATTCAACCGGGCGCGCGCGTGCTCGCGATCATTCCTGACAAGACTCGTGACGATAACACCGACATTCTCTTTCCCGTCGCCGCGGAAATCCTGGCGCGAAAAAACGTCGTACAATTTGATGCGCTCGTGGCCCAGGGCACTCATCCGCCGATGACCGACGCGCAGAAGCGCGCCAAGATTGGGGCCGCCAACGCCGGAATTCCCGGGCTTGATCGAATCTTTGATCATCAGTGGGATCGATCCGATCAACTAGTGACCTTGGGCGAGTTGAGTGCCGATCAGGTCAGGGAGTTAACCGGCGGGCTGATTGAGGAAGCTGTCGATGTACGGCTTAATGCCCTGCTGGGTCCCGGCATCTACGATACGGTGCTGGTTTTTGGCGCCACGATGCCGCACGAAGTTGCGGGCTTTGCCGGTGGCGCGAAATACTTTTTTCCAGGAGTGGCTGGACCGGAGCTAACGCATATGACCCACTGGCTCGGCGCGTTGGCGACAATCGAGCAGGTTATCGGGCGCGTTGAGACGCCTACGCGCCGCATGATCGAAGCAGCAGCCGCGTTGGTTCCCGCCGAGGTCATCTCATTCACATCCGTGGCGACACGCAATGGCGATCGCCTGCGAACGCATGCGCTTTTTGCCGGAGACATCAACGGAACGCTGCGAAGCGCTGCCGCGGTAAGCGAACACGTCCATATCAAATACACCGGCCGAAAATACGCTAGGGTTGTCGCGCTTCTCGACGCGCATTACGATGAGCTTTGGGTAGGCGGCAAGGCCAGCTACAAACTCGGAAGTATTATCGAAGAGGGTGGCGAGTTGATCATCTATGCGCCACATATGAACGCGATCTCAACAACCCACGGGCGGCTGATTGAGAAGTATGGTTACGCGCCACTGGAAACAGTTCGCGAGATGGTGGCTTATTCTGACGAGCTGCGCGCGAACTTGTGTATCGCGGCTCATCTCGCCCACGTCACCTATGGCAGCTCACGTAATGCTGAGGGCCACATCATTCCGCGTTATCGGATCACGCTCGCCTCAGCCGTGTCAGAAGAAGTTTGCCGACGCGTCAATCTTGGCTTTCTTGATCATCGCAAGTTCAGGCGGGAGGATTACGAAAGTGACCCAAACACCTTCGTGGTGGAAAACGCGGGTCGAGATCTTTACCTGGTTAAGAAACCAGCAGAAGGATGAAAGGTTGGACAGGATTTACATGATTCACAAGAACCGTTCTTTCCTCTGGCTATCTTGTTAATTCTGTTAATCCTGTCTAAATACTCTTCCCCCGCCTCTCGTAAAATTCACTCTACCTCTTCCTTTTCAACGCTGCGGCGATTGCCTTTTCGACAAGCGGGTTCATGACCAGATAGCCTTCCAGGTTCGGATGAAGACCGTCGTTGCTCAGTTCATCTCTCAAAAACCCTTTATCGTCGATCATCGCTGAGTAGTAGTCGAGATAAGTGAGCTTATTCTCGGCCGCATACTTCTTCATCCATTCGTTAAGAGCCTTGATTTGCTCCGGCGGACGGCGTGTCGTCTGATTGCGCGGCTGTCCATCGGCGGTCTTTTCGTAGTCACTGACCGGAAGCACAGAAGACAGCACCAAGCGTATGCCGTGGGCACGAGCCAGCTCGGCGATTGAAGCGAGATTGTCTTCGATAGACTCAAGGGTCATCGGTCCAGTGTTGCCGGCAATGTCGTTTGTGCCGGCGAGTATCACCACCACTTCCGGCCTTAAAGCAACGACGTCAGGGCGAAAACGAATGAGCATTTGCGGAGTGGTTTGTCCGCTGATGCCACGATTGATGTAGGGCTTGCCAGGAAAGAACCCACCATTCGAGGGGTTGTCCCAGGAGTCAGTTATCGAATCGCCAAGGAAGACTACGCGCTGCTCTTTTTTGTCGGGCGCAGCGGTCTTCGAGTTGTCCTCCCGATAACGCGCCAAGGCGGGCCAGTCTCTGAGGCGAGTCTCAAGTCGCGTGACATTAGCGGTGGCCTGGGCGCATTCGGGTGAATCGCTCGCTGCGACCAAGGGCGTTGGCGACGGTGACGGCGCAGAGGTCTGGGCTGCACTGTTGACCGCGGCAGGAGTAATCCAAATCAAAAAAGCGAAGCAAACTACAAACCTCCGCGCGACCAACTTTTGGGCGACAGTCAATTGGGCCATGTTATTAAGACTAACCTCCGTTTTTCTGCTCGTCTATTTCAAACTCGAACAACTCAAGAAGAAATACGATCCACGAAATCACACCAAAAGACACTAACGACGCTTCGGGTTATTTCGTGTTGCTTCGTGGATCGTCTCTGGGTGGCTTCGAGCGCTCTCACCGGTTCCAATCGCTGCCTGCATTACAGACTCCGGGGTCCACTCATTAATCGGCCGGGCTTCAGACAGGCGTCCCCGGCTCATAACCGCCAGGCGATCACACATGCCGAAGAGTTCCGGCAAATAAGAGCTCACCATCAGGACGGCTTTATTCGCCTCGGCACACCGAGCGATCGTTTCATACACCTGCACTTTGCTGCCGATGTCGATGCCGCGTGTGGGTTCGTCAAGCAACAACACATCGGCCTCCTGGTGCAGCAAACGAGCAAGAGCCACCTTTTGCTGATTGCCGCCAGACAGCGTCTTGACTGACTGGACCACACTCCGGGCCTTCACGCCCAGTGATTTGATCTGGGTCTGCGCTTGTTGGCGCTGACGGGAAAGATTGAGCCAGCCCCGCCGCGAGCACGAGGAGAAACGGGTCATCGTCACATTGTCGGCAACCGAAAGAGTGATGCCGAGACCTTCGCCCTTGCGGTCCTCGCTTAGGTAGCCGAGTCCCTGAGACAGCCGCATCACTGGGGCGCCACCGCGCGCGGCGGAGGCTTTCCCTTTTAGAACGATAGTGCCTGACTGCGCTTCATCGAGACCAAAAATAGTCCTCACAAGCTGTGTCCGTCCGGATCCCATGAGACCAGCGACGCCGAGAATTTCGCCGCGATGCAGCTCAAAACTCGCGCTCTGCAAACTTGGCGGAGCCGCCAGATCCTTTACCTCGAGGATAGTGTTTGAAACGGTGGGATCTTCGCGAGCATTTCGATCTCTGCCATCTTCGCGACCTTCGAGCCCGCGTGGCGGAAAAAGAGTCTCGACGGGCCGCCCTACCATTTGAGTGATCAATTCTTCATCGGTTGTGGAGGCGATGTCACCGGTGGCTACACTCTTTCCGTCTCTGAGCACCGTAAAGCTGCCGGCAATCTCGCGCACCTCCTCGAGAAAATGGCTGATATAGATAACGCTCAGCCCTTCACTTCGCAACTTTCGGATTAGCCCAAAAAGCCGCTTCACATCTTCGCGTTGCAAACTACTAGTGGGCTCATCCATCAGAATAATCCGCGCCCGCGCAGCAATGGACCGACAGATCTCCACTATTTGCCGCGCCGCTACGGATAGTTCCGCCACTTTTGTTTCCGGACGTATCTCCGGATGCGGAAAAGTCTCGAGCACTTCGAGGGTGCGCGCGTGAAGCTTTTTTCGGTTGAGCCATCCAGCCCGGGAAGGCTCAATACCCATCATGATGTTCTCGGCCACGGAAAGATGAGGACACAAAGACAGTTCCTGGTGAATAAGCGCGATGCCGTTATGACGAGCGTCGAGCGGCGTGGCTGGAACATAAGGCCGCCCCTCAACGCTCATCTCCCCGCGGTCAGGTCGCAACGCGCCGGCCAGCACGTTCATCAGCGTACTCTTACCGGCGCCATTCTCGCCGATCAAGGCGTGAACTTCGCCCTCGCGTAACTGAAGACTGACGCCGTCAAGCGCGACGGTTGGGCCAAATCGTTTTTCGACGTTGGAAAGTGATAGCGAAGTCATCTCAGTTGTCTAAATCTCACATGGAACAGATAGTAAGCAGTAAGCAGTAAGCAAAGAGCAGCAGCGGAAGGATCTCTTGCCGATGACAAATGGGAAATGAAAAATGACATATGGAAAATCATAGCACCGATTTCTGACACCCCTTCAGGGTGGGGACATTTCCGTTTTGTCGTCCGGTGGTCTGCGCTACGCTGCGACCACCGGCTACTATCTGACAGCCCTTCAGGCTGAAATCCGCTGCTGCGTTTTCACCCACCCGCTACCGCAGCTGTTTCTGACAATTTCGAATCACGCGGTGGCGCGTGATGATCGCCAGCGATCAATCGCTACGGCAATGACAATTATTGCCCCGATGATGATCTCCTGAATGTAATTGGGCCAACCAATCTGCTGGCAGCCGTTTCGCAGGAAAGCCATGATCAGCGCGCCGATCAGCGCACCGAAGATGCTGCCTTCGCCACCGCTCAAACTGCCACCACCAATCACAACCGCCGCAATGATGTCCAACTCCGAACCAGCCGCCACGGTCGGGTCGCCCTGGCGCAACCGCGACATCTGCATCACGCCGGCGAGGCCAAACAGCAAGCCCGCCAGTCCGTAGATCCAAACCTTTAGTCGATCTGTCGAAATACCACAGGCCCGCGCCGCCAGCTCGTTTGAGCCAAGAGCAAAGATGCGCCGGCCAAACACAGTGTTCCTCAATACTATTGCTGCCACGATTGCCAGCACGATTGTTACCCACACGCCTGGCGCGACCAGCAACCAGGCCGGTTTGGGAAAGGTAACCAACAAATCGTTGATCCAGGTCTCGGGCACGTTGACGGTCTGCTGGCCCGCAAACCACTTGGCTGTTCCTCGCGCGATACCAAGCATGCCGAGGGTAGCGATGAACGGCACGACTTTCAGACGTGTTATCAACAGGCCGTTAACGATCCCAACCAAGCCTCCCATCAGAATTCCTGCCGCGACCGCGGTTATGGGCGATAGACCATGATTGAGACCAAGCGCAGTAATCACGCCGGTAAGCGCGATTGCAGACCCTACTGAGAGATCGATTCCACCACTGATGATGATCAGTGTCATGCCAATGGCACCGATCGCGACAATCACGGTCTGGGCAAGCACGATTCGCAAATTAAAAGGAGACAGATACCGCGCGGGTGACTCCATCAAAATCGAAAAGATCAGAATTACCAAAATCAGACCCAGTATTGGACCAAGCCAGTTGAGCCACTTCTGAATCGAGCCCGGAAGCCGCCACGCGCGATTTTGTCTGACTTCAGCGACCATAGGTTTTAGTTTCTGAGTCCTTGTCAGAACCACCTGCGTTAGCGGGTAGATCCTAACGGTCAAACTTGAGTGAACAATGGCCACCTGCGTTAGCGGTGGATCCTAACGGTC
>JBPCKD010000192.1:0-22722 GCA_051004635.1 Pyrinomonadaceae bacterium | reverse complement strand
CTCTCGTCCTGCTGCCGCACGCCGCTGTCGGAAGCAATCATCGTAAACGGCTCGCGCATGATCCGCTGCACGTCGTCTTCGCTCATGCCGTGATAAATCATGCCGGCGCCTCCGGCTTCGTACATTGCAAGGATCTGCTCTATTTGATTCTTGACGTCTCTCTTGCCGCGCACTTTTTGCGTTATCTCGGCAATCGACTTTCCATTGAAAGACTGATCCGGTTGGTAGTTGGCTACGACGGCGTACGAGTAGTCCTTGAAGCCGTTTCGCTTTAAGCCTTCCTTCATCTCCTTGACTACGCGTTCCCGCATTGCTGGATCGGCAAGACGTTTCCGCGCCGCCTCGAGACCACCGGCGCGCAGCCAGCCCGGCATACGGGATTCGAGCGAAGTGGAGCTGGCGGTGTAGGCATACTGATCAACTGTGACCATTAAGCCGCGCGCGCGCGCTTCGCGAACGAGACCAATAGTCATCGGCGTTTGGCCCCACAACTTTTTGCTGCTGATCTTGAAATGTGAAATCTCTACGGGGAGTCCGGCCTGTTCGCCAATTTGAATACTCTCCCGAATGGCATCTGCTACTCGTTCGCCCTCACTTCGCATGTGCGTAGCATAGACACCACCATAGCGCGCGGCGATGCGCGCAAGATTGGTGATCTCATCGGTCTTCGCATAAGTGCCGGGCACATAAATCAGTCCTGTCGAAAGACCAACGGCGCCGTCCTTCATTCCCTGTTCGACGAGCTCTTCCATCTTTCTCATCTCGTCGGGCGTGGGCCCTCTGTCCTCCGAACCCATGGCCTCCCGGCGAACGGACCCGTGCGCGATGAGCGTCGCCAAATTGACGGTGAGTGGTTTTTCTTTTATTCGGCCCAGAAACCGAGCCACATCGATGGCCGAAGCGCCGCAGTTTCCAGTTACCAGCGTGGTCACGCCCATGCGAATGAAATTCTCAGCAGCAGGCAGACTGTAGATCGATTCAACGTGGGTATGAACGTCGATGAAACCAGGAGCGACGATTTGACCTTTGGCGTCAATCGTTTTCGTGGCCTCGGCCGGACTAATTCTGCCGAGACGCGCGATGCGGCCATCCTTTATACCTATGTCCGCACGAAACCAGGGATTGCCACTGCCGTCTACAATACGTCCGTTTGTGATCAGCAGATCGAAAGCAGGCAAGACGGCCTTGCCGCCGCTCGCTCGCGGATTACTAGCTGACCAGGCCGGAACAACCAGGATCACGAATAGGGCTGTAGAAAAGAAACGCAGAAGTAAGTGCATTCCCTCGAAAGAAACAAACCAAGCAAGCCAGACGGATGACGAAGCGAATAGATTATCGGTTAGTGCGCTAAAAAGAGCAGGAAGCTGCATTATAGATTCGGTCGAGGAATAATAATAACTAAAGATTCTTATCCTTTCGATAACGTTCGTTGATACAACTCTGCGGCGAACAGATCGTCATCACGGCGCTAATAGCTGTCACTTTGCTCATTAACGAAGCCTAATCGCCAATGACTTTTGCGCAGTAATACCTACGGGATATCTGCCTTGTGCGCGCTGTTTTTCTGCTAACCATATCTTCACCGAGACCGGCGAGTTCATTGAAGCAGGGTCATCTCAAAACAACCCATTGAAACTGCGTGGGCTGGAAGAAGCAGGATTGAAGATTATGGAACAGGTCTCTATGCAAGTCGATTCTCACGAACTCACTCAAGAGTATCTTTCAACCAAAAAAGGTGGTCCATCTCCTGGAATTGTAATCTGGCAAAGACAGGCTGGGGGTTTTTCTAGTGGTCCGAAGGAAGAAAAACTGTTGGCTGGGTTTTTCTTGACTACGCCATCACTATTTTGTGTAATCACTGGTAAGGGATTTTAGGAGATCAGGCTCATGAAAAAGAGTAGCCTCAACGCCGCTTGTTTTGTTGGCGCGCTTCTTATTCCGTTCTTCATTCTTCAGGTTAAAGCCCAGGTTCCTGGTTTCTCTGGAAGTACCATAACGGGATTCGTTTTCGACTACGAACGACGACCTGTTGCCCAGATTCAGGTTGAACTAATGAACGATGTTAATAGAGTCCTCCAACGAATGAAGACCGACGGATCCGGGCGATTTATGTTTAGAGGAGTTTCGCAGGGAAGATTTCAAATAAGAGTTTTGCCACTTGGCACCAATTACGAAGAGCAAACTCAAGAGGTAGAAATATATGGCATCGGCGCATCGGGGAGACCGATTGCGGACAATCTACAAAAAGACTTTTATCTTCGTTTGAGAAAATCCGGTTCTGCTTCATCCACAGGCACAGTTTTCGTTCAGGAGATTCCCGAAGAAGCAAAAACAATATATCAAAAAGCTCTGTCTGATCTTGAGGGTAACAGATTGGAAGCCGGAGTCGCGGGACTGGAGAACGCTCTTCAATTATTTCCAACCTACTACTTAGCATTAGAAAAGTTGGGGCTGGTATATGCAACTCAACAAAAGTACGAAAAAGCCCTGGAGGTCTTCGGTAAAGCCGTCTTAGTTAATTCACGCAGTTTTAACGGGTGGTATGGATTGAGCTATTCACATTATGCTCTACAACAATCGCAAGCTGCGGTTGAAGCTGCACAGAAAGCCGTTACCCTGAACTCAAATTCAGAAGATGCGTTACTATTTCTAGGTCTTTCACTGCGACAAGCCAAAAGATATGAAGAGGCAGAAAACCCGCTAAAGCAAGCAGATAAGATTGCGAAGGGACTCTCTCCCGATATTCATTGGAATCTGGCATTGCTTTACGCAAAAAACCTTAACCGTTACAGGGACGCCGCCAATGAGCTTGAACTTTATCTTAAGACTAGTCCGGATACTACCCAAACGGACAATATCAAAAAACTGATAAAGAAGTATCGTGAACGCCCCCCTTCCAAGTGACCAGTGACTCTCATCCAATCTGCACGCCTCATACGCCGTTTCTGTTCGTCTAGCCGGTGGTTTGCCTGCGGCGGGCCTTCAGACTCCATCTCGCGATGGACACCATTGCCGCGCGTCTAACGTTTCCCACTGTCAGGTTCGTTGGAAACTTTCACGCCCTCTAGAAGGGCGCCCTGCCGGGCGCACCAAATGAAAAACTCGCCTAAATTACTTTAGGCGAGTTTTAGAGTTCAGATTCAGATCAGTTAGAAGAGGAACCTAAGCCCAAACCGCACAGTTCTTGGTGACTGGTACAAAAATGGCTGTTTGTAACGCACGTCGCTTCTGTCTGGTTGCGAAGCGATTCGAGCCAAAATCGCAGGTAAAAGCGTTCCACTTGTGTAGCCGTTGGCATAGCCGGTGGTGGTGCCCGGGAAACCTAATGCGGGACCGTTAACCCGTGCAGTGCTTGGATTCATCGTGGTGTAAACCCCCGTCACCGTTGCGTGGCTAAAAAGGTTCAAAAAGTTGAGATCGAAAGCCATAGTAAACCGATCATCCCCTCCAAATTTATAGCGGTGGGTAACAGCAAGATCAGTCTGGGAAAAGACCGGGCTGCGACCAAGATCGCCCCGTCCAAACAGTATCTGAGGCGTAATACCCGACGCGCCGTAGATACTGGTTGTTTGAGGTGTACCTGAAGTTACGGTCTGGAAGGCTGATAGTTCGGTTGAATTTGATCGGCTTCCCATCCAATCAAAGATATACCCGCCGTAGATGTTAAAAACGTGCGGTCTATCCGTTGGTAGCCGACCGTTGTCCTTCTCCCCCCTGGCCGTAAATCCGATGAACGGTAAGTCAAACGCCCGAGTAACTCCGGGTGAAAGTCGCCCGGTAACCCGGTGTGGCTCATCGGAGCTAACCAATCCGGTATAGTTTCCGAATAACCGGCTGAAAGTGTAGTTTGCATTGAAATACCATTTATTCGATAAACGTTTATCGAAAACGAATTCCAATCCGTCATAGCGGCGCTGCGGTCTCGTTGATTTGGTATATCCGAGGGCTAGAAGTGTTGCGAGATGCAGCCCACTTCCAGGGTTGCCGATAATGTAAGCTTCGTTGTTGTCGGAGTTTACTATACCGGCGTCTTCAACTGCTTCATCGACGTTCTTATAGGTGTAGCGGACGCGGAAAACGTAATTTCGGCCCAGTTGCCGTTCTGCGCCGACGGTGAACTCGGTCTGCTGGAACGGCTTTAAATTAGGATCCACCGCGCCGCCATTCAATGCCGATGCATTCGGATCGTTTGCATTTACTCGCAAGTTCCTTTGACATCGGCTTCGAGCGCCTGGAGCGATAAAACCTGTCGAGGGACACACACTTGTTCCAGCGAATCCGCCAACTACATTACCAATGTTAAAGCTCCCGGCAGTATCTCCGGGGAAAAGCTCGAAATAATCTTCGAGAAAAATATCACCTCCGAACAAACCGCGCGGAAGCTCAAATTTCACCCGATCGAAAAACTTACCGTAGCTGGCGAATATCTTAGTCTTGCCGTCGCCGGAAACATCATAGGCGAATCCCAATCTCGGAGCGATTTTGTCGCCCCAGCCGAAATTTATTAAACTTGGATTTTGGTTAAAAGAGGGTAGATTCTCTTTCTCGAAACGGATGCCGAGATTCAGGGTTAAGCGACGAAACGGTTGATACTTGTCCTGGATAAAAATGCCCTGGCTGAGATTGGATCCTTGCCCAATGGTGCCTTGACGCCGAAAAGAACCAGAGCCGACCGCTCCGGGCGTAGGCGTCACTCCGGGCACCAGGGTAGATATGGACGTTCCGTAATTGAAGCGTAATTCCCCGATAGCATTATTCCCCAACTGAACATCGTTGAAGATGGTAAATCGCTGATATCCGCCCTTTAACTCGTGCTGTCCGCCGACGTTGAATATGTAGGCGCCTGTGAAGTCGTATGATTGCCTGATCGAAATGTCCTTTACTGTTATGTCATTTATTCCCGTGGTGCCACAGGGGAAATTGGCGTTCGTAGTACCGCAGGAAGCTATGCGCGGGGAAAGCGTAGGGATAAAATAATTACCATTCTTTTCGTTTAGAAAACCCCGAGAGTAGCGGCCGTCGAACACGAGGTTGCTCGTAGGTGTATAGACACCTGCCAGGGTAACCAGATTCGAGGTCTGCCGCCCGCCTTGTTGGCTTGTATATTGGTTTCCTCTCAAAACGCCGATACTGCCCTTATAATTAGCAGTTGGTACATTGCCAAGGCCAATCGCCGAAGAACTCACATTGGTAAAGCTGGTGGTCGGAATACTCCCGTCGTCAATAACGGGATTCCAAAGAAACGTACCGGTAACCCTCAATTTACTGACCGGATTCGCGTCAAGCCGCCCAAACGCGTATTCATATTTCCTCTTGCGCCGGTAGGCTTCCGTTGTTATGAAGGCTCTTTGCGCTTCTGGAACGTCTGTATAGTATGCCGTGTCAACGTTTGTATTGAATATCTGCGGCGTGTAGCTCGTGAAAAACCACAGCCGGTCTTTGATGATCCTTCCTCCAAGGTTGGCGGTGGGAAAATAGTTTGTTCCTCCTGCCTTGAGCGGATGGAGATACTCAGCAGTCTGCACGAAATTGTTGGCCGCAACCGAACCTGAAGTGAAACGTTGCAGGAGCGGAGTTGGTCTACCATTGAAGCCGGGCAATTCGAGCTGCAAGCCGAACTCGCCGTGAAACTCATTCCCGCCCCCACGGGTAACAACGCTAACCACGCCACCGGTCGCACCACCGTAAAGAGCATCGAAACCGCTCGACTTAACCTGGACTTCCTGAACTAGCTGAGTCGGAATATTGTAGGTTTCGTTCAGAGTTCCGGTGCGATAATTGGTCACTTCCTGGCCATCTATCACAAAAACATTTTCGCCTCCCGAAGCGCCGTCCACCGAAAACCCGCCGGTCCGGCTTTCGGGGCGTGTGCCTGGTACGGTTTTCAGAAGGCTCGTAAAACCGGTACCTTTAGGAAGTAACTCAATTTTTTGGGCGTTAATAGTAGTCTGAATCGCATTATTGGTCGTATCAACCGGTGGCGCGTCCGATGTGGCAACGTCAACAGTGACTGCGGTGCTTCCGGGATTAACCGTTAAAACTAACTGGGTGCTTTGTCCCAGAGCGACAGTCACATTCTCGTATCTTGCTTCGCCAAATCCGCTGGATGCCGTGGTGACTACATCATATGTACCCGGCGGAACCTGCAAAAGACGGAAAAATCCTTCTTCATTGGTTGTAATTGTGCGTCTGAAACCGGCACCAATACCGGTTGTTGTGCTACCGCTTGCCGTAGCTGTCGCGTTCGTAATTGTTAAGGTTAAATTAGGCACCACAGCACCCGCCGCGTCCTTGACAGAGCCTTCAATGCTACCACTTGTTTCTTGTCCGAAAGCCGCAGTAGACAGACAAAGTACAAGCGAGCATAGAAGTGTTATGTATGTAAAACTCTTTTTCATATTTTTCTCCTTCACAAAGTTCTGCAGGATGTTTCGGATGCTGCAACTCCTCAATCCCAAACACGAAGTTCAATGAATGGATCGAAAGATTTTGCCTTCAGGATCACCGGCTTGTTTTTGGTTGGCGTCGAAGGAACTGACCGCCTCGAAAGTCGCTGGACACCGGCATTATACGTTGTTTAGCAAATAAGAAAGCCTAAAGATTCTTATTGTTAGGATAAGACCCGCTAATAGCACAGCGTGACTGGTGGGGTCGAAATACAAATCTGAAGTCCCCCCTTGTAAACTAACGTGGCTGATTCTCATAAGAATAGTTCAAAATCCCTTGACTCAAATTTCTCTCGATATATACTGCGCACATTCAGAGGTTGTAACGGCATTCGTTGGGATCCAACGTTCAGCATCCGCTAGATAATCCGTGTAGTCCGCCGAATAGTTGGACCCCACTCACCGTTTTTTGTCAGTCAACAATTTTTGCAAAAAGTATTGAGTAAGCTGAAAGCACCCTGCTTGATCTATATCTTCCTGGAGGAACCCATGTTGAAATCCACGCGCTTGATTCCAGCCCTGTTTGTGGTCCTAATATTCTCGACCTCGCAATCGCTGGCACAAACCAGCACGTCACGTATTAGCGGCACTGTTACCGACGTGACTGGCGCGCTAGTTCCCGGCGCCACCGTTACGCTCAGGAACGATGCCACCGGCGAAACCCAAACGCAACAATCGACGGCCGCCGGCCTTTACCTGTTCGCAGCGGTGCCCGCCGGGTCTTATACCCTAACCGTCGAGCGACAAGGCTTTAAGACTTTTCAGCTCACCGGCAACCTTGTCGAAGCAGACACGCCGCTCGCGGTAGACGTCGCGCTTGATCCAGGTCAGGTTTCCGAAGTCGTTAGCGTGCAGGGCGGAGCAGAGCAGTTGCAAACAACAAACGCGACCATAGGCAACGTTATCGAGCAAAAGGCTATTGAGCAACTGCCGCTCAATGGACGCAACCCGCTTACGCTTATCACGCTTGAGCCAGGCGTGACCCAACGCTCGGCCGGCGCTGGATCAAACATCATCAGCGTAAACGGATCACGTGACCGAGCCTTCAACATCACCATTGATGGCATCGAGGCGAACGAAGCTAGCGTGCCAACGGCGACGAATAACGTATTCCGCGTCAACCCGGACATGGTCCGCGAATACAAAGTGACCACGAACAATGCGACTGCGGAAGAGGGACGTAACAGCGGCGCTTCGATCTCCATAGCCACCCGCCGGGGCGGTAACGACTTCCACGGAACGGGCTTCTACTTCTTCCGCAACGAAGCGCTCAACTCCAAAGAGTTTTACGCTAACGCGCAAGGCGCCAAGAAACGTCTCGTGCGGCTAAACCAGTGGGGACTGGAGTTGAGCGGCCCAATTAAGCAGGACAAAACTTTCTTCTTCGCCAGCTACCAGGGCAACAAGATTAAGACGACTCAACCCATTGACTCTTCGTTTGGCGTGCCCATCCTCTATTCCCCCACGGCCCTGACGGGTATTTTTCGCTACTTCATCGCAGACCTGACCGTCCCCTTCCTCATCGACGGCCAGCGGATTACGCAAAACAGTCCTTTGCTCGTGAATTCACAGACCGGGGCGCTTCGTCCTGAAGTTCCACTGTGCAGCGCGGCGAGGACTACCAACTGTGTGGCCAGCTTCAACATCTTCGCCAATGATCCGCGCGGGCGCGGCTTCGACTCGGTCTCTTCCGCGCTCTTCCGCTCTTACCCTGCGCCAAACACTTACGCGGCAGTTAGCAACACGATTGATGGGCTCAACACTGGAGGCTTTCTCTGGAATCCGCCAACGTCCTTCAGCGGCCCAGCTTATTCGTTCCGGGTAGATCATAATTTCAACCAAAACAACAGTGTGTTCGGCAGGTTTCTTATCTCAGACTACAACACGCTCGAAGGGGATCCCCTGAACTCGCGTCCGCAAGTTTTCCCGGGGTTTCCACCGCTGGGAGAAGTCTTTCGGAAATCGAGCAACCTTGCACTCAGTTGGCGGAGGATAATCAACCCGCGAGTCGTCAACGAATTTACAGTTGGTTACGCGCGCTTTCAGTTTCTCTTCACCCAGGGCGAGGCTAATCCAAAGTTCCCCGACGTGCCGGGCTTCGACTTCGTCAACGTCAGTGAGCCTTTCAATAACACTCCGCGCACACAGCGCACACTCACGACTCCGCAGATTATCGACAACCTAAGCGTGGTCAACGGCGCCCACTTCCTCCGTTTCGGTGTTAACGTCCGTTTCTACAGTCACGTGGACCGGCGTGGACAGCCGGGTGGTATCAATGTTACACCCTCAATCACATTCGCCGGATCGGTTCGCTCACCCTTTGGGATTACCAACCTGCCGGCGACGGCAACCGCCGCGCGCGCCGGCATTGGCAGCACCGACAATGCCTTCCTGCTGAGTAGCATCAACTCGCTGCTCGGCATTCCCGCGCGCATCACGCAGAGATTTCTGGGCGATCTCAATGCCGATGTGTTTCTGCCCTTCATAGTCGATGACGAAGTCACGTTGCAAGCGGTCAAGCACAAGCTTAATCAGTACAACTTTTATGCCCAGGATGAATGGAAGTGGCGACCCAATGTGACCTTCAACTACGGCGTGCGCCTGGAGTACAACCCCGCGCCCACTTCCGGCGAGAAACGTACTTTCGTACCCGATGGGCCAATAACGGGAACACCCGGACCCGCCAACCCGGTTGTTGGCAGCCCGGGTCCAATCACTTTTGTCGAAGCCGACAGTTGGTACCAGCGGAATAATTTCGCGATTGGCCCACGAGTAGGCATGGCGTGGAGTCCCGAGTGGAAGAGCGGCCCTCTAAACAAGCTGTTCGGCAAGAGCGGTAGCAGTGTCGTCCGGATCGGCTATGGACTGGCTTTCGACCCGATCGCTACTTTCAAAGTGACAGCGGTTTCCGGTTCCGTCCCCGGGCTAATCACAACCTGCACCTCTACGCTGACGAACACAGCGCCGTTTCATACCACCAATCCAGGATGCGCGCCCGCGCCTAACTTGCGACTCGGCGAGGGCTTTCCGGTGCAGCTTGCAGCGCCAACCACCAGGCCGTCTTCGTTCCTGCGATTGCCGTTGCAGTTGTACACAAACTCGCCTAATCTCGTGATGTTTGATCAGAATATCAAGCTGCCTACTGTTCACCAGTGGAGCCTGAGTTTCCAACGAGAACTGCCGGGCGGCTTTGTAGGGCAAGTGGCCTACGTGGGAAGACGCGGCACCAGATTGTTTCGATCCTACGACATCAACCAGCTAAACGCCGATCCAATCCTGCCCTCGTTCCTAACCATGCGCGACAACGTCAACCGCGGCTGCACGGCTATGGGGACCGGTTGCCCCGCCGGCGTCACAGGCACAACGCCTGTGCTCCACGGACAGCTTGTGGCTGGCGGACTAACCAGCGACGCGGCAACCACCTTCGTCAACAGTGCTGGCGTCCGAACCGAACTTTTGCGTAATGGCGCTGGCGCCTTCGCCGAACTCATCGAAAACAACTCCCTGGCTCTGAAGCTGCGGCCAAACCAGCAGTTCGCTCGCATCACTTACATCGATGCGGGCGGAAACTCTGCATACCACGGCGCGCAGTTCACTCTGCGCCGCCGCTTCGGGCAAGGCCTGGGCCTCAATTTGGCCTATACTTTCTCTAAATCTATGGACGACGGCTCGCTCGACCCCGTCGGTGCTGCTTCAGGCGGGAACCTCAGCACAACTACTTCTCGAGCCGCAGTCGATATCCGTAACTACCGGCAGGAATGGGCCCGCTCCGACTTTGATCGCCGTCACGTTTTCAACGTCGCGTCGGTGTGGGATCTGCCAGTCGGCAAGGGCCATCACTGGTTAAACCGCTCCAGTGGGGTCGCTCAGCACCTGCTGGGGGGCTGGAGCGTCAATACGATTTTCACCGCCACTTCTGGTGAACCTTTCAGCGTAACCAGCGGAGTGCGAACCTCAAACAACGCTCACGTCTCGCGCGCCGACGTCATCGAGCCCATCCAGGCCACGCTCCAGGAACTGCCCGGCATCGTCGGGCCGGTCTACTTCCCAAACAACAGCGCCTTCCGTATTCCGCAACCGGGTCAGAACGGTGCGGGGCGCAACATCTTCACGGCGGCCGCCTTCTGGAACATTGACTTCGGTTTCGTAAAGATGATCCAGTTCAGCGAGCGCTTCCGGCTGCAATTCCGCACCGAGATGTTCAATGCCTTCAACCACGCAAACTTCGACAACCCGCGTGACGCCACGGTCGGTTCTCCGAGCATGCTCTCGGCAGTCTTCGGTCAGGCGTGCTGCGCAGCAGTGTCTCCACCTTCAACACAAACCATCATTCAGACGGGAGAAAACGGTCGCGTGATTCAGTTTGCGCTCAAACTACAGTTCTAGAATTTCGAATAGTTGAAAACGGGAAAGAGGCGTCCGGTTGGGCGCCTCTTTTTTATGCTGGTCCAGGCTATTTTGCTGGACCTGCCGAATTTGCTGAACGTTTTGAAAGGGCATACGACCACCCCAGCGGGGCTGCCCCGCTGGGGACCCCGGCTTGTGGCCCCGGGTTCAGGGACTGACAAGTCAGCTTTCTAAACAGCACTCTCCGTGAGATACGCGGCGGTCACACCGTCGAGAAATGCCCAGAGCGCTTTGGCCGACTCTTTCGCGGCTTCCACTGCCCTTCTCTGTTCATCCGCGGTCTTGCACTTCCGGCTCAGGATCTGCTTTTCGATTTGTTGGTGAAGAACGTCGATGCCCTCATGGACGCGAAAGAATGAGACAGCACGCTCATCCTCTATTCCATAGAAGTCTTTCAATCCTTCCCGCTTAGTTCGAGCGACCTCAGGAATCTGCGACTCGTATGCATAGAGAGCTGCCATCCCATCGCGGTAATCTTCGCTCGCGGTAAGCGATTTCAAGCGAGCTACCGACTCTTCGGTTGAAGGTAGCAGTTTGGCGTCCGTGACGTGCTCGCGAGCGACGCCAAGCCCTTCGGCAAACCGCATCCATAGTTCAGGATGGTTCTCTTCACCGCGCTCTTCTTCTATAAGATTCTCCAATAGCTCTTGCCTGATTGAGAGATCGTCGCAACGTGAATGCACGGCACTTACGTAAGTTGGGAAAGCCCGAACGTGCGCGTAATACTGCTTCGAGTATTCCGCCAGAATAGATTTGCTCAACCGGCCTTCACTCCAAGCCTGGTAAAACGGATGCTTCAGCATCGAGTATTGCATCACCTCGTCAAGCATTCTGGTCTCAAATTGTCGGCCAACTGATCGATCATTCGCATTTGTCATAAAGCCCTCGTTTCTGAAGTGTCTTTAGTGTTTAGTGTTCATGAGCGTCGAGATTATAGCTGCTGCGTTATAGCGTGGCTAGAAGAAACCCTGCGCTAATCCTATTAAACAAGTTGTCTTAATAGATCTTGACGCCAAAGGTTGCAGGAGTATACTTTGCTTTCAAAGGTTTATTTGCCTTCCGGCATTTTCTTTGCGATCGCCTTCGCTAGACTGAACCAGTAAAGTCATTTTCACAAAGAGAATTAGCGCGTGTTAACGGCTTGCTCATAAACCGACCAGCTTGGTTTCTGAGCGATCAAGAAAGATAAGCGCCGCAAGGTTCTCTTGTCGACGCCCAACCCTAGGAGGAGCCCCGCATGTCAAGGATGAGACCATCAAGCCTTATGAACCAGTCGCTACGCAGAATTGCGAGTGCACTTTGCGTGATTGCGGCAAGCAGTCTGTTTGCTTTTGGCCAGGCAATCCCTACCGGATCATTGTCAGGCACGGTGAAAGATCCAACGGGCGCGGTTGTGCCCAATGCGACCGTCGTGGTCAAGAGCAACGCCACCAACGCAGAATATACAGTCCAGACTTCCGATGAGGGAACCTTCACCGTGCCGTCTCTGACGCCCGGTGTCTACACGGCCACCGCCTCAGTTCAGGGTTTCAAAAAAACCGTCGCGGAGGACATCAAGGTAGATGTCGCCAAAACAGCAAATCTCAATATCATCCTTGAAGTCGGACAGGTGACTGAATCGGTGGTCGTGAAAGGCGGCGCCGAAGTGCTGCAGACCACGCAAACTTCCATCAGCTCGACTATCACTGGCCGGCAGATTATCGAGTTACCCTTTGCCACCCGCGATGCCATGCAATTGGTCCTGGTGCAGCCGGGCACGCAAACAGCAGGCACGCCGCGCTCATCTTCGATCAACGGTCTTCCGAAGGGAAGCCTGAACATCACGCTTGATGGGATCAATGTTCAGGATAATCTGCTCAAGTCTTCGGATGGGTTCTTCACTGGAACACAACTGAAGGCAGATGCCGTTTCCGAGTTGACTATTTCAACGGCCACACCCGGAGCCGAGAGCGCAGCCGGTGGAGCGGCTGAAGTGCGCGGGACTACCAGAGGCGGAAGCAACGATTTTCATGGCGGCGGTTTTTGGCAACATCGCAACACAGCACTTAATGCCAACTATTATTTCAACAACGTCGATGGGTTAAAGCGCGATCGCATTCTGCTCAACCAGTTCGGAGGCAGCATCAGTGGTCCCATCTGGCGCGATCACGCCTTCTTCTTCATCAACTATGAAGAGTTTCGCCTGCCGCAAACGTACAACGCGGCCCGCACAATCCTGACGGATAAGGCCATAACCGGCATCTATACCTACAAGGATTCAACCGGCGTAGTGCGCGACATCAATCTTCTGGCTCTCGCGGCGGCTAAAAATCCTTCATTGGCCGCCACAATCCGGCCTTATGCCACGACGATTGATCCAATTGTTGGTAATCTTCTGGGCTTGTTCTCGGCAGGATCGAAGACTGGCGGAACACTAAAGAGTCGTATCGCCAGCGCCAATGATTACGTCCGCCAGGACTACAACTTCCAAGCCCCGGGCACAAACATCCGCCGCTTCCCGACCTCAAGGTTCGATTGGAACATCACGAAGAAGAATCAACTGGAGTTTGTCTATCACTATCAGCAGTACCGATCTAACCCGGACGCGGTGAACGGCCAACTTCCTGTTGTTCCAGGCGAGGGAATCGTGCTCGGCGCCACAGAACATGTCACGGGTAGTATCATTCGCAATGCCTTCTCGGGCGCGATTGCCTGGCGCACGACCATTTCCTCAAACCTAACCAACGAGGTGCGCGGTACACTCGGCAATGGCGGTATCTCAATCTTCGGGAGCGAAGCAGTTCCGGCGTTGTTCGCCGGTAGGGGCGGTTACTCGCTGGGCTTTCCTATTGGGAGCAACCCGCAAACCCGCAGCTCTCAGTCAAGACGCCACACGCCGATTTCGATCCTCTACGATAACGCGACCTGGATCAAAGGCACCCACTCGCTGAACTTCGGTGGCACCTTCACTTCCATCAAAGGCTATCAGGCTTCCGTCGGCACACAGACGATTCCGTCCGTCGCTTTTGGCATCGCAGCCGGTGACCCCGTCAACAACGGCACGACTAACATCTTTACGACTGGTGCGACTGGCAACTTCCCCAACAGCACCAGCGGGCAACGCAGTGATGCCGCCGCCCTCTACGCACTCTTGACGGGGCGCGTGAGCAGCATCTCTCGGTCGGCCTCACTCAATGCAGACACGAAGCAATATGCGTTCGATCAGTTCATAGAGCAGAACCGCCAGCGGGAATTGGGATTCTATGCACAGGACTCCTGGCGCTTTAGGCCCAATCTGACGGTGAACTATGGCGTCCGCTGGGAGCTTGATTTTGCCCCGCGCAACGTCAACGGCACATATACTACGGCCGGCTACGAATCAATCTTCGGCGTCTCAGGGGTCGGCAATGTTTTCAAGCCGGGCGTCTTCACTAATAACACGCTCCCCCAGTTTCGGCTCGTGACTAAGGATGACAAGCCATACAAAACTCGCTGGAACGACTTCGCTCCCTCCTTCGGCCTCGCCTGGACACCGAACTTCGGGTTCAAGAATGGTCTGATGAAGAGGCTCGTTGGCGGTGACGGCGAGTTGGTTTTCCGCGGAGGCTATTCGATCGCTTTCGTGCGTGAAGGCATGAATACCTTCTATAACATGTGGGGCGCAAACCAGGGCGGAACTGTCAGCTTAAGTGTCAGCCCCGGAACCACACCTGCTGACTTCAGGGGGCCAGCTCCATTCACGGGGCCCGGCAGTGTGCTTTTCCGTGATGCGGTTTTGCCAAGTCGTCCGTTGCCGACAGGCAGTTTTCCGATTACGGCAGGGCCGGGCGCATCCTTCAATGAGTGGGACCCCAATTTGCGGATGGGCTATGTTCAATCGTGGTCGGTCGGTTTGCAGCGCGAGTTGGGCAAAAACATGGCGCTGGAGATTCGCTATGTAGCCAACCATGGAACGAAGCTCTGGCAACAACTCGAACTCAATGAGGTGAATATCTTCGAAAACGGATTCCTCGATGAGTTTAAGAGGGCGCAAGAGAATTTGCGTCTTAATCGTCTGGCTGATCCAACCAGCAACAACTTCGGTGCTCCGACGGGACAGCCGAACAACATTCCGATCATCTCAACAGCACTCGGCCTGACGAGTGACGTGGGTTTTGCTACGACGATCCAGCGTGGTCTCGCCGGCACACTGGCCAACAATATCGCCTTCAACGCGACCCGCATGAACAACCTGATCAACGCGAACAAGATCCCCTTCACCACTCTCACAGACGGGACTAAGGTCTCGAACTTCTTTATCGCCAACCCGCTGGCGACCGGCGGCGCGTATCTGGTTACCAACGGCGGACACACAACCTACAATTCGCTCCAGATTGAACTCAGACGGCGGCTCTCGAAGGGCCTTCTGGTTGACGGCAGCTATACTTTCGCCAAGTCGCTGACCAACTTGTTCAACTCCAGCTCGTCGGTCTTCATTCAGCCGACCACCTTGAGGGACCGGGGCTATGACAAAGGCCCATCGCCGTTCGACATCCGCCAGGGAATCAAGATCAACGGCATCTATGAACTGCCCTTCGGACCTGGTCGCCATTGGCTTGAGAATACATATCCGGTCTTTAACAAGCTTTTGGAGGGGTGGCAGATTGGCGGCGTAGCGCGCGTTCAGTCAGGCACAGTGCTGCGGCTCACGGGCGGACGCTTCACCTTTAACCAGAACATTAACACGCTGGATAACGGTGTGATACTCCATAACATCGACAGGAACCAGCTTCAGTCTCTGATCAAGATTCGAAAAGACCCCAGCGGCATTGTTTATTGGCTTCCGCAGGCGATCATAGACAACACACTCGCCGCCTTTGAGACGGGGGGAAAGACGCTCGCCGACCTCAAACCGGATCAACCATACATCGGGCCGCCATCCACGCCGGGGGTGCTCGGGGCGCGTATCTTCCTCTACGGCCCCTGGCAGAAGCATATTGATTTGAACGTACTGAAACGAACGCGCATCACGGAAAAAGTTACGATGGATTTCCGGGCTCAGTTCCTGAACGCGTTCAACCACCAGAACTTTTTCATCGGTGGTCTCGATAGCGTCAACAGTCCGATTTTGGGGGGCGGCGGTATCGGCTCCCAGTTCGGACAAACGCGATCGGCCTACCGCGACATCACGGTGTCGGGCACAAATGATCCGGGAGGCCGCTTGATTGAGTTTCAGATACGGTTAAACTTTTAAGGCAGGCACATCTCAACATGAGATGTGGTCGGAGAGAGAGAGGCGTCCTGATCAGGGGCGCCTCTTCTCGTTTCTGAATCAATTCTTCGGCATGGCCGCCTTGATTTTCTCGATGGCGCTCCGAACCTGCACAAGATTAGGCGCGTTGGGAACATCGATCAAGTATTGTTCAAAGGCGCGCAGAGCTGGCTTATACTTCTCCTGACTAGCATAGAGTTGGCCTAAGAAAAGCTGTGCATTGCCCATCCGACGGCCGCCGAGTTCATAAGCGCGCAATAGTTCACGCTCCGCCTCAGGGTAACGGTTCAACTGCAAAAAGCTGCCGCCAAGCAGGAGATGCGCGTTCGCCGCGTTAGGATCAAGGCTTACCGCTTTCTGTAGTTCGATAATGGCCTCCTCATAACTCCCCTCGCGGCTCAAAACCGCGCCTAACTTGTAGTGCACTTCAACCTGCGCCGCATCTCCCAACTTTTCGTTCGCGTTTTTTTCGCGGAGAATTCGCTTAGCATCGACAAGGCGATTGCTTCCGATAAGGGCGTCGGCCAGGGCCAGACGCAGGCCGGGAATGGCTGGGCTCTCCTTATACAGAGGTTGGAGAATTTCCGTGGCCTCTACATATTTGCCCTGGTGATTAACTACAACCCCCAAGTTCAATCGCGCAAACTGAAAACGCTTGTCGAGCTTAATGGCCTGGCGCAGGGTACTTTCGGCTTCTTCCAGTCGGTCAAGCTTGAGGTACAACACTCCCAGGTCATTAAGCGCCCGTAGATAACGAGGGTAGATTTCAATTGTGCGCTTTAGAGCGGAAATTGCTTCGTCAGCACGGCCCTCTCCAATCAACCTCATTGCCTCGGCATAACGGCTGCGCGCTTGTGCAGGCACCTCTGACTCGAGAGCTGCAATATCGATCACTCCATTTGGCTGCCGACGTGTTCCCTCGTAAGGCCTGAGAAAAACGGGCAGATAAGTGACGTTCGCACGCAACAGACGCAACGACGCGGTGGTCGTTCCGAAGGTTCGGCCATCTCCATCGATGCTGATCGAGTATTCCCGATCACGGTTCAGATCACCCGTTAGTTGAAACTTGCCTTTTGAATCTGTAAACAGCGTCTCCACTCGCCCATCACTACTTGTGAGCGTCAGGCGTAATTCACGGGAGGGTCTGTCGCCGTTTGGCAGAAAGATCTGAATGGAGGACGGAGCCTGGCCACGGGTCACCCCCGCACAGAAAATAACACTGATCAATAACGCAGAACTGATTCGTCGGATTTCAAGTAGCATCGCAGATCTCCATCCTGACAAGGTTCAATTGTATAACAGTACCCGCGCTCGTGCCTGGAGAAATGCTTCCAGCTTTGCGGCCCACGAGCGAACGATGTCCTGGGTTGCGTCACCGCGCTTCACGCGTTCGAGCGTATCCGAATTGACCAGGAGGCGCAGGTAAGCATCGGCTTTCCATTGGGCCGGATAAAGTTTGCGCAACGCAACAGCGATCTCCAGGCCATTGGTAACCGGACGAAATCGGGCGCGCTCAGTAATAATCACGTTGATGCCGCCGCATTCTTCGTCTTTGAAGACTGAACTCCGAGGCGTAAAGCGAACGGGAACGAAACGAACGCCGGCAATCCTTCGGCTGTTTAAGTAAGCGGCCAATTGCTGCCCATCGATCCATGGCGCGCCGACTACTTCGAAGGGCGTGTCCGTGCCGCGGCCGACCGAGACATTCGTAGTTTCAAGCAGCCCAATGCCGGGATAAAGCGTGGCCTCGGTAAGACTGCGCATGTTTGGCGACGGATTCACCCAGGTGAGATTCGTTTCGTCGAGCCACATCGCGCGCTGCCATCCATCCATCTTAATGACACGAAGATCGCAACCAATCTGGCGCTCCTGATTAAATAGTTGGGCCAGCTCCCCAATCGTCATTCCGTGTCGCACCGGGATTGTGTGATAGGCCGTGAACGAAAGCTTGTCGGCGTCAGCGATGGGCCCTTCGATCTCGAGACCTCCAATTGGATTTGGACGATCCAAAACGAAGACCGGAAGACGAGCTTTCGCAGCTTCTTCCATTACCAAACCGACCGTCGAGATGTAAGTGTAAAAGCGCGCGCCTATGTCCTGAATATCAAACACCAGAGCATCAAGGTCCTTCAGCTGTTCTGGTTTGGGCCGCCTTGTTTCTCCGTATAACGAGTAAATGGGAAGACCCGTTTGTTCGTCCCTGGAGTCGGAAATCTTTTCGTCGGCGAGGCCGCGAATCCCATGCTCCGGTGAAAACAAGGCTACCAGTTTTACTCCCGGCGCTTTGTGTAAGACATCAATCGTGGTGCGGCCGGCGCTGTCGCGGCCGGTATGATTCGTCACGAGCCCCACACGCAATCCCGCGAGTTGCTTAAAGCCGTCACGCTCGAGCACGTCAATCCCAGTCAAGACTTTCGCGGCGGTGTTGCCGGCAGCCATTGCCAGGGCTTGCTCGCGCGAAACTGTGAAGCGGCCCAGGTCGCTGTTGACCTCTTCATAGTATTGCGACAACTCGCGTCGGGCGCGGGCAACCGTGGCGAGATCCGTCACCGCGCCCGCGGCAATGGAGGCCACGCGGCCACGCAAGGGACCAACGTCACCTTTACCGTCGGGATGCACGCGGTTGCTGAGAAAGACCACGAACATTCTGCTCGCAGGATCGATCCAAAGCGAGGTGCCGGTGAAACCCGTGTGACCGAAAGAGCCAAGTGGGAAAAGGTCACCGCGGTTTGTTGAAAAACTTGTGTTGATATCCCAGCCCAGGCCGCGGGCCCAGCCCGTGTCTGAAATCAGGCGTGGGCGGGTCATCACTGCAACTGTCAGCGGTCCCAGGATCCGAGCGCCGCGATAAGTGCCGCCGTTAAGTATCATCTGACAGTAAAGAGCCAGATCGTCGGCCGTGGAAAAAAGTCCCGCATGCCCTGCGATGCCGTTCATTCGATAAGAGGTGGGATCGTGGACCTCGCCGCGCAGCCAGTTGTCAGCCCCTTCAACTTCGCCACTGGCGTTCCGAGGGCTGTCGCCAAGGTAACTTAATTGACCACGTCGCTTTTCGGTGGGTGCGATGCGCGCCCGCTGGTTCCCATTTGGGCGGAATCCGGTGTTATGCATGCCGAGGGGCGTAAAGATATTGCGCCGCGCAAACTCGTCAAGCTGGAGCCCGCTCGCGCGATGAACCACCTCACCGAGAGCGATGTAACCGATATCGCTGTAAACGAAACGGGAGCCGGGTGGATTGCGCAGTGGCTCACGAATGAGTCTCTTTATGGCCTCGTCATGACCCGTCCAGCGTTCCCTCAAATCAAAGTCCGGAGCATACCCGGCACGGTGCGTAAGCAGCAGCTCGATGGTGATGCGCTCTCGTCCCTCGCCTTTGATTTCAGGTATGTAATTCGACAGAGGATCGCTAAGCCGCACTTTTCCGCGCTCGACCAGGATCATGATGCTCGTGGCTGTGGCGACAACTTTCGTCAGGCTTGCCAGGTCAAAAATCGTGTCTGTCGTCATTGCTTCACGGGACGGCTCAGTAGCGCGTGCGCCGTATGCACTGCGCTTAACGACCTGGCCATTTCGCGCGACCAGCACAACCGCACCCGGAAGACGATGCTGGGTGATCTCTTTCTCAACTACCTCGTCGATCTGGGAAAGCTTTTGAACGGAAAGGCCGGCGCGCGAAGGTTGGGAGTTTGGTAAACGGCGTTCGGGCTTAACGGTTTGCGCCGGAGTAGGAATGGCATAGCTCAATAGGAGAAGAGCAAGACAACAACTAGCAAAATGCTTTAGTGAATACTCAGCAGGCTGCGGGACGCGGGGTGGCCTATCCTCGGTGAGAGTAAGGCGATCCACGAATTCACACGAAACAACACGAACAAACGATTCTTTTCGTGCCGATTCGTGTGATTTCGTGGATCGTTCGTAGTTTTTGATCTGCGCATCAATCATGATCTCATCAATACTCGTCCAAAGGCTTATTGCCGAGTTATTTTGTCGAGCCTGACTTTCCGTTACGCCCTTCCCTGACAATATCGATTAAAGCATCGAGACGACGGTCAGTGTGCTTTTGTGACTCTGCTAGTTCAACAAGGATTCGGTCCGTATTTTTTTGGGCCTCAGCCAGCGCAGCAAACCGATCTTCGTTCTTTATTTGTGCGTCGATCATGATGGTGATCTTGTCGTCTTGCTGGCGCATCTCGCGCCGCGCGCGGAGTGCGGCGCGCACCATCAACCTGGCAATCCGCTCGAGCCGATCAAGTCTTTCTTCAGGCATAATCATGAATCCTTGTCCAAAAGCTTAGACATCAAGATAAAGCAAGCCATGCTTCTTTGTCACCTCAATGTCCATTTGCAGTAGCGTCCTGATTGAAGTCGTTTTTACCAACGACCGAAAGCGCTATACCTCCAACGACCATGGGACGCTGAGTCAGTATAGAGCTCCACCGTTAGGTTGTTTGGCGAATCAGCAGCCTAAAGGCTGGACTCTGAACTGCTTGAGTTCAGGCCTTCCGGCGACAAAATTACCCAGCACCTCACTCAACCCGTTTCAGCTGAATTCCAGTGCCGCGCGGATAAAGACCCGGCAATGAGATCGGCAGCTTGCCGCTGATATCTATCTTGCCCAACAACGCGCGGGCCGCAGCCTGCTGCAAACTAGGCATGTCGCCATAAACAACCATGTAGGTGCGCAAGTCCGGAAAGCTTTGCAACAGATACGGATTGCCAAAACTGATGCCGACGATTGGAGCTTTACTGGAAACTAATGCCGTCAGCGCCCTGGCTCCTGGTTCCGGCAAACCAACACTGCGCACCTGACCTGTTCGCACACGCCCATAAAGAGAAACAACTACAATGTCGGCGCCCCTGGCAAGCTCCAAAGCCTTCTGAACCTCTGCATCAGATGTACGATCGTCCAATACAGCGGTCTGGACCTTGCGACCACCTCGGTCCATGGTCCCCGCAAAGGAGTTTGCAATCCACATGCGGTCGTCACCGTTGGTAATCGCCAGGTTGAAAATGCGCGCGTCAGCCTTAAGTTTACTTAGAGGCACCAGGTTTTCATCGTTCCGTACGAGGGTCACCGAATGTTCGGCAATATCGCGAGCGAGCGAGCCGACATCGGGGCGGCTTACAATGCGGTCGATAGCATCGAGCGGTGTGATTCGCTGTTGGACCAAACCAAGATCATACTTAGCAGCGAGCAGCTTGCGCGCAGATTCCTCAATTCGCTTCTCGGTCAGTCGGCCACTGCGGACCGCTTCGCGAACACCGCGAAAAGCTGCATCATTGTCCGCCGGTTTCAGCAGCATGTCCGCGCCGGCTTCGAGCGCACGCACCGCCGCTTCGTCCTGGTTGAAATAGATCGTCAGGCCACTCATGCTCAAAGCATCAGTCACAACGATTCCACTAAAGTGAAGGTCGTTCTTAAGCAGCCGGCCGATGACCGGCGAGACTGTCGCCGGAATTGAAGCGCTCGCGGCAATGATCTCGCCCGCTTCATCCGTATCGACTGGTCGGATCTTGTTATTTCGGGGCAACGGTTTGACTGCCGTGGGATCGATTTGCGGCAGGCCAACGTGAGCCACCATGATCGAGCCGATGCCCGCGTCGATCGCGGCGCGGAATGGGACAAGTTCGACCGTGTTCAGACGGTCGCGACCCACGTTGATTTCCGGCAGGCCTCGATGCGAATCGACTGCGGTATCGCCGTGGCCAGGAAAATGTTTGGCTGTAGCAATCACGCCCCCCGTTTGTGCTCCCTCGGTGAAGGCTACTGCGAAACGGGCCACCTCCGCCGGATCTTCGCCGTAGGAACGAACATTGATCACCGGGTTAGCTGCATTGTTATTCACGTCAACAACGGGCGCGTAAATTTGCTGCACGCCCATGGCACGCGCTTCACGAGCCGTAACCTCACCCTGCCGTCGTGCGTAGTCAGGGTTACCAGTGGCGCCAACTGCCATGTTCCATGGGAAGTTGACAGTGTCGTCAAATCGCATTCCTGAACCAGCTTCAAGATCCGCGGAAATCAGCAGCGGATACCTGGCTAGTTGCTGCATGCGATTCATCAACACGACAGACTCATAAACCGGTCCGCGAAAGAGAATGACGCCGCCAATGTGATTCTCTTCAACCTGGCGCTTCAGCGCGCGAAACGCATCGCTTTCCTGATTGAGGAATGTCGCATTCACCCCTACCGAAATGAGCTGCCCGATCTTCTGCTCCATCGACATGCGGCGCAATTCTTTGTCAGCCCACTTAAGCGCATCCTTCGACGGTTTCGCAGAATAGGATTTAATGTCTGGTGCGGTCTTCGCGCGTGCTTCTGTCGATGCGTTTAGTCCGATCAGCGGTGTAACCACCAGCATTGTCGAGAGAGCAACTGAAAGGAGGCGTCGGATCGATCGTAAAGGTTTTTGTTTCATCGCGAGTTAATCAAACTAAAGTTCAGTTACCGATCAAAATGCGCCACTCTGCGCCCGTGAATATTGGTAAACCAAGAGCGGGGGCAAGTCCACCTTCCCAACCTTTGGGTAGTGATACCGGCCCCTGAGGTCAGTACCACCTCGGTGTCGGGGGTGGGTGGTTGTCTTGGTACTTGATTCGCATCGATCGTTCCAGAACCCACCAGCTCCCGCTAGGTGA
>JBPCKD010000191.1:0-34629 GCA_051004635.1 Pyrinomonadaceae bacterium | reverse complement strand
ACAGGGGCGTGTCGTGCTGATTTGTTTTGTACAAAAACATTTCCCATAACGCATCAGAACCGGGAGCGGTAGCGACCGGGTCCGCTGTGGTTGAGGCTACGCGAACGAAAACGCCCAATCATGATTCTTTTGCGGAGGGCTACCCGGTCGCTACCGCTCCCGGTTCTGATATCGGATCGGATGAAGCGCCTTTTTGTGGAAAGTCCTGCTGAGTTTCACTTTCAGATTGAATTCGAACATGCAAGCAAAACTCATGGAATGGGAATTTCTACCTACAATAGACGCCAATCGTGTCTCACTCCGGTGGATGTCCGAAACGGATATCGATGCTCTCTACACGATATTCTCAAACCTGGAAGTCATGCGGTATTGGAGTTTCCCCGCAATCCCTGACAGAGAGGCTGCGGCGGTAATGCTAAGAGAGATTCACGAGGGCTTCAAAAACCGCGCACTATTGAAATGGGGCATAGCCCTACGCACTGACGACGCTATCATTGGGACGGTGACGCTATACAATCTCAGCTTCGATCATCGCCGAGCTGAGATGGGCTACGCCCTTGGCCGCGCTCATTGGGGTCGAGGTTACATGCAGGAAGCGCTTCACGCCCTGCTCGGCTTTGCTTTCGGCGCGTTTGATTTGCATCGCATGGAAGCTGACGTGGACCCGCGAAACGTCGCTTCGATTCGCACGCTGGAGCGGCTCGGTTTCCAGCGAGAGGGATATCTTCGCGAGCGTTGGCAAGTTAACGGAGAAATTCAGGACGCTCTGTTCTACGGTCTGCTTAGACCCGACTGGGAGACCCTGGCGTCGCGAGCTAAATCTCCAGGCCAAACCGAGTCACACTGAAATAGAGCTGGGAGTTGCTAGCCGGTCCTTTGATAGCGGTCGTCGTCCCCGGCGCGACTGTTTAGGGAGCGGACTTGTCCGCCCGCCCGGCCGACGCACAAGTGCGTTATCTAAACAAGCCGCTGATAATTCATTTCCACGTCTCGGCGGAAGCTGTTGTATAATTCTTCGGCTCCGACAAGTGTTACCCCCAAACTCACTAAGTCGTCCCGTGGTTGTCATTGATGACGCCTCGCAAGTCTCCCTTGCCCTGGTGAATGAACGGCGTTTAGCTGTTTGTCACCGCAGACCTCAAGACTCTGGCAACAAGTTTCGAATCGCCAGGTTCCCGCGTGAATCATCAGGCAAATGGAGCTTACTATGGCAAGCGGCTCAGTTTCGGATCGCCTCAACTCCTACCTCGTAATCTGCTTCCTGGTGTTCACGTGTTGTTTCGGGATCAATGCCGCTACGTTGCCGGCGGGTTTTACCGAAACACAGGTAGCCACCGGTTTATCCGCTCCAACTGCGATGGAATTTGCACCGGATGGCAGGTTGTTCGTTTGCTTGCAAGGTGGACAACTGCGGGTAATCAAGAACGGCGTCCTGTTGTCAACGCCGTTTTTGTCTTTAACAGTGGATGCTTCTGGTGAGCGCGGTCTCCTGGGCATTGCATTCGATCCAAACTTCCAAATCAATAACTTCGTTTACGTTTATTACACAGCTACCACTTCGCCGCGCCACAATCGTGTCAGTCGCTTCACGGCAAATGGTGATGTCGCTGTGACAGGCAGCGAGGTTCCGATTTTGGACCTCGAAAACCTGAGTGCCTCAAATCACAATGGCGGCGCTATCCATTTTGGTCCCGACGGTAAACTCTATGTTGCCGTCGGCGAAAATGCGGTTGGCTCGAATTCGCAAACACTCAACAACCGTTTGGGTAAGATCCTGCGCATTAATTCAGACGGGACAATTCCTACGGACAATCCCTTCTACAACACAGCCTCGGGAGTTAACCGTAGTATCTGGGCCCTGGGGCTGCGGAATCCTTTTACTTTTGCATTCCAGCCCGGGACCAGTCGGATGTTCATTAACGACGTAGGGCAAGTTACGTGGGAAGAGATCAACGATGGTATAGCCGGCTCGAACTACGGTTGGCCAGACACGGAAGGTCCCACTAACGATCCCAGATTCCGCGGTCCCCTCTTCAGCTACGGACACGGCGACAGCAGTACAACCGGGTGCGCGATCACGGGTGGAGCTTTCTATAATCCGCCCACCGTTCAATTCCCAAGCAGCTACGTTGGCAAATACTTCTTTGCAGAGTTTTGCCTGTCATGGATTCGCGTGCTTGATCCTTCGAACAATACTGCCGCGGACTTTGCCATCGGGGCCCGGAATCCGGTGGATCTAAAAGTGGGAGCCGATGGCAGCCTTTACTATCTATCGCTCACTGCAGGCGCCGTCTTCAAAGTTCAATTCCCTGCGAACCAGGTTGCCCCGCGTTTCACCACTCAGCCGTCAGATCAAACTGTGACGGAAGGACAGGGGGCAACATTTCAAGTTGAAGCGAGCGGCAGCACCCCACTCAGTTATCAGTGGTTAAGAAGCGGCGCCCTTATCTCCGGCGCAAATTCACCAACCTACACCATCTCAAGTGCGACGTTGGCACATAACGGCGACGGCTTTCGTTGCGTGGTCTCGAATGCATTCGGCACCGTGACCAGCATTGAAGCTGTCCTTACCGTCACGCCTCCACCGCCTCCACCACCAATCTTGATGACCGAAGCGAGTACCGACCGAGCCATAGCCTTCGACTCGGTAACGATGATGCGCGATCCGTTCCCACTCAACACCACTCTTAATTTCAGTTCTGATCGCAGAACACGGATTCTTCTTCTGGCCAGGAATGCGGATCTATTGCCGGGTGAAAACAGCTCAGCGATCACAGCTCAAGCGGAAGATTCACTTCTTATGCCCTATACACTCATAGTTGAATTCGTGGGCAAGGTTCCCGGCTTCGATGAGTTCACGGAGATTGTTGTTAAATTGCCTGAGAGCATCGCAGGTAACGGCGACCTACTGGTTAGGATTACCCTTCATGGAAGGGTTAGCAACAAAGTGCGACTCAAGATCCAATAGCTGGTATTGAGCAACCGAGATCCCGACAGCTCTTGTTCGTTCAGTATTGGACCTCTGGGACTGATAGAACCCGCTGACGCGGCCTCTGTCGAAACAGCAATGCGCAAGTTCATTGATGCCCTTAAGACGAAGGATGTCGCCGCTTTCCTGTCTCTCTTCTCACGCAGCGGTTTTTTTTACGCCAACAACCCGCTTAACGTGATGCGGGTTACCGTACCTTATTCCGAACTCGAAAGGGACTTGAGGGGGAAAGGGGAATGGTACCTCTCATACTTCGGCGGCGGAGGACTTGACGCCTTTATTGACAACATCGGCGACGGAGAGATGTGGCTTCGTGTCGGCGGCGCCAAGTTTGTCCAAACCGGTTCCGATGCTGAAAGCCATACGTACGTAAAATGGAGAAAAGAGGGCGGTAAGTGGGTGATCTTCGAGATCGCCTATCCACAAGCGTGAGAGATACTGCAAGGCTAGCGTCCCCACAAATCCAACCACCAAGTCCGGGGCGACAATACGCGTCGGCGTCAACTCCTTGGAGTGCGCGGCTTTGGTCCGTCGTACGCTGTCACGGCGGTTATCAGTTAAGTGCTCCTCAACATCCGCGGCGCCAGGCCGCCGATGACCAAAGCGGTGCCAGGCCACCGCACTCCAAGGAGTTGACGCCTGGCGCGAAACGTTCCGGCCCCACAAGCCCGCAAGTTTTCCTCCGTTCGGCCGTTCATGTTGGCGAGACGCGATTAATCAGACGTCCAACTTGATAAAAGTGAGGCCAAGCAGACGATGAAAACCATTCTCCTAGTCGCCATTACCTTCTTAGTCGGAATTTCAACCCTACCTGGATGTATCGAAGTACCCGCTAACGGCGTGCCCCCAGTCTACGCTCACAGCCGGATCCCGCCCGTTAAGAAAACGATGCGCGCATTTCGCTCGGACCAGGAACTCAAGAGCTATTTAAAAGAACTCGCCGAAAAGCAAAAGCTTGTCGCCCGGCGTGCTGAGATGCAGGAGGCGGCGGCCCCCTCGACTAGCACCAATGCAGTCGCCGGTTTGGCGAAATCCAGCGCCGATAAGGATGATTCGGTCACAAACACGCAGCATGCCGGAGTCGACGAAGGTGGGATCGTTAAGGTCCATGGCAATCATTTGGTTGTCCTCAGGCGCGGCCGGCTGTTCACCGTCAAGGTCGGCGATGGCACGTTGAAACCAATTTCCGCTGTTGACGCGTTTGGTCCCGACATCGATCCGAGCTCCACCTGGTATGACGAGATGCTTGTGTCAGACAACACGATTGCGGTGATTGGTTATAGCTACCAACGCGGCGGCACGGAGATTGGATTATTCAATATCGATCGGACAGGCCGGATCGCATATCGCTCAACCCACCACCTGCGCTCGAACGACTACTATTCATCGCGCAACTACGCGAGTCGACTAATCGGCAGCAAGCTGATCTACTACACGCCGCTTTATTTGAATCCCGGCGCCGAAGATCCGTTCCAGAGTTTCCCCGCCGTGCGCAGATGGCACAAAGGCGCCACGCCTAAAGAATTTCAACGGATAGTTTCCGCCACTAATGTCTACCGCCCTGAGCATGACCTCCAGGTAAACTACGGCCTGGCTCTGCACACGGTAACAGTCTGCGATCTCGCTAACGGCGGCTTCGATTGTAAAGCCACGGCCGTGCTTGGACCGCCGGGACGCGTGTTCTATGTATCTCCGGAATCAGTTTACGTTTGGGTAAACAGCTGGGTGCAGCGCGGCAAGCAAACGGGGACGGAGTCAATGCTTTACCGAATGCCACTCGATGGTTCTGGTCCAAACGCGCTCGGCGTCTCGGGCAGTCCGATAGATCAGTTCTCCTTTTTAGAGAGCGAGGACGGTCATCTTAACGTTCTGGTGCGATCAAATTCGGTCGGTGATGGAATGTGGGGGGCGGAAGTGGCCGCCGGAGACGTGGCCCTGATGCGCGTGCCGCTGTTGAGTTTTTCAGATGGGAGCGAGACTGCTCCAATATCGAGTTATCGCGAGCTGCCGAAGCCTGGAGGTTACACGTTCCAAAATCGATTCGTTGGCGATTATCTGCTGTATGGCACAGGCAGCGGGTGGGGGCTTCCGCAGAAGGCAGACGGCGCGAACTTGTATGCGGTGCGTTGGACGGGAGGCTTGCTCCGCGAGCTTTCACTCGTTCACGGCGTCGATCGCATCGAGCAGATGGGGTCGGATGCTGTGGTGGTGGGCACAGACGGCAAAGATTTGCACTTCACTTCCATTCGTCTTGGACGATCTCCAGAGGTCGCCGATCGCTACACGCGCAAGGGCGCCTCGCAGGGCGAGCTACGGAGTCACGGGTTTTTCTACAAACCGGATGGGCCAAATTCGGGAACACTCGGCTTGCCAATAAGCACCCCGGGGCGCGCTGGTTACCGGCACCTTTTTGAACAATCGGCAGCGATCCTGTTCCTACGGAATGATTCATTGCATTTCGAGGAAGTTGGAGAACTGGCGGCGCGACCAGAGAAAGCTGTGGACGACGCGTGTCGCGCTTCGTGCGTTGACTGGTATGGCAATGCGCGTCCTCTCTTCGTGCGCGGACGCGTGCTGGCATTGCTCGGCTACGAGATAGTCGAAGGCTTTCTCGACGATGGTCGAGTGCATGAGATGCGTCGGATCAGTTACGCGCCAGGACGTCTAGAAGTAACAAAGCGCTAAGGCGTGATTTGAACCGACCGCCAAGACGCCAAGAGCGCCAAGGCAATAGAACATTCGGGTCCCGAAGTATCGAATCGCAAACTCGAGACTTTGGGACCCGAACACTCTTGCTGCGCCAGACTCAGGAATTTCAGAGTCCAGCCTTAAGGCTGCTTGTTTTCGCAAGAGGCCTTTTGCGATCGTCGAGTCTCACCAATGAAACCGTTTCTGCGGCAGACTAAGGGTCGGAAAAGCCTTTACCCAATCAAGCAGCTTAAGGGCTGGACTCTGAACTGCTTGTGTTTGACTCTCACCAGTGAAACCGTATCCTAGCTTCGCAGATGGCAAGACAGTCTCCAGACTTTTCTTACGACGCAATCCTGCTGGTTTCCTTCGGCGGGCCTGAGGGGATGAGCGACGTGGTGCCATTCCTCGAAAACGTTTTGAGGGGTCGGAATGTCTCTCGCCAGCGAATGCTTGAAGTTGCAAAGCACTACGAATTGTTTGGCGGCGTCAGCCCGATAAACGAACAGAATCGAAAACTAGTTGCGGCGCTCGAGCGGGAGTTGGAAGCCAACGGACCTCACCTGCCCGTCTATTTCGGAAATCGCAACTGGCATCCCTTTCTTCCTGACACGCTAGGGCGAATGCGCGATGATGGAGTAAAGAGTGCGCTCGCTTTTGTGACTGCGGCTTACAGTTCCTACTCGAGTTGCAGGCAGTATCTTGAGAACATTGCTGACGCGCAAAAGCAGGTGGGCGACGATGCGCCACACATAGAGAAGCTCCGGGCTTTCTACAACCACCCGGGCTTTATCGAAGCAAACGTTGCGAGTGTGCGGGCTGCGCTCGAACAAATTCCTGAGGAGCGACGGGCAGACGCGCAGGTTGTTTTCACCGCACACAGCATCCCTGAGACGATGGCCAGGAATTGTAACTATGAGGTGCAGCTTCAGGAAGCTTCGCGGTTGGTTTTCGAAGGCGTGGTTGCAGGGGAAGGGCCGGCCTTATCCGGCAACGGCGGACTCACAACAAGCAAACACAAACCTCACTCTTACAAGCTTGCCTTCCAAAGCCGCAGCGGATCGCCTTCGCAACCCTGGCTGGGCCCGGACGTCTGCGATCAACTCCGGGAGTTGCGCGCAGCCGGAGTCTGGGATGTAGTTTTGTCTCCGATCGGGTTCGTCTCTGACCACATGGAAATTGTTTACGATCTGGATACCGACGCGATGGCGCTCTGCCGCGAGATTGGCTTAAACATGGTTCGCGCCGCCACAGCCGGCACACATCCGGCGTTTGTTAAGATGATTCGCGAACTGATTCTTGAACGGCTGGATCCAACTATGCCTCGCCGATCTCTCGGTAGTGAGGGAGTACGCGCCGACACTTGCCGACCGGGTTGCTGCGTTCCACATTGAAAGGGACAATACGCGTCGGCTGCAACTCCTCGGAGTACGGCGGCCTGGCGCCGCACTCCAAGGAGTTGACGCCTGCCGCGCACAACAAAATGAAGCACATCGTTATCATCGGCGGCGGCATCACCGGACTGGCGGCAGCGCACAGACTTCTGGAGCGTAGCCAGGAATTGCGAAAGCAAGTCCAGGTCACACTTCTCGAAGCCGGTACTCAGCCTGGGGGGATTGTCCAAACTCGGGAGCGCGACGGCTTTCTTCTCGAACGTGGTCCTGATTCTTTCCTTTCAGAAAAACCCCAGGCACTTGAACTCAGCCGCCGGCTCGGCCTTGAGTCCCGCCTGATCGAAACTAATGAGAACCACCGTCGCAGTTTCATTGTGCGGAAAGGCCGCTTGCTTCCCGTGCCGGAAGGATTTCATTTGCTTGCTCCCGGGAGCCTTTGGCCCTTCATTACGAGTGGGATTTTCAGTTGGCAAGGGAAAGCCCGGATGGCGATGGACCTTTTGCTGCCGCGCGGACGCGTAAACGGAGCCGCGGATGGCAACACGGATAACAGTGGAGATGAAAGTCTGGCGGATTTTGTGCGGAGACGATTGGGCCGCGAAGCGCTTGAGCGCATGGCCCAGCCGATGGTTGGGGGAATCTACACGGCGGATCCGGAGCAGCTAAGTTTGCGCGCCACGATGCCTCGCTTTCTGGAAATGGAGCGTGAACACCGCAGCTTAATTCGCGCTCTGCACAAACAAGGCATCCCGAGTATCGGCGGGGAAGCAAAATCAGCAACCAGCGGTGCGCGTTATAGCCTGTTCCTGTCTTTCGATCGCGGGATGCAGGTGCTCACAGACAAGCTCGAGGAAAGAATCTTAGAATACAAATTTCAAATTGCTTCAGGCGGCAGTTCACCACAAGTCTCCATTCGAACAAACACTACCGTTGAGTCTCTTACACTGGAGGGCGGCGATGAATTGCCAAGGTGGATACTCAAGACTGGTGGCAATGAGACCCTCACTGCCGACGCTGTTTGTCTCGCGTTGCCCGGCCATGTCAGTGCCCGTTTGTTACGTAATGTAAATGCTCAACTGGCCTCGGAGCTGGACGCCATTACCTACGCATCAAGCGCGACGATCAACCTGGCCTTCAAGCGTGCAGACATTCCCCACCCGCTCGACGGTTTTGGCTTCGTTGTGCCTTTCATTGAAAAGCGATCGCTGATTGCCTGCACTTTCAGCAGTATAAAATTTTGCGGTCGCGCGCCGGACGGCTACGCGTTATTGCGCACCTTTGTTGGCGGCACCTTGCAACCTGATATGCTCGACTTACCAGAAGCCGACTTGATTTCGCGGGTGCGGGACGATCTTCGTGACTTGCTCGGAATCGAGCGTCCTCCGGTTTTCAGCGAGTTAACAAAGTGGGAACACTCAATGCCGCAGTATCATGTGGGCCATCTCGAAAAGGTCCAGCGAATCGAGCAGCGGGTTGCTCTCCTGCCCAATATTACACTTGCCGGTAACGCTTACTCCGGTCTCGGTATCCCGGATTGCATTCGCAGCGGTGAGGCTGCGGCGGACGTATTGTTCTCAGCGACTTTGTGCTCCAGGGGCTGATTAGTTATTTGAGTAACACCGCCAAACAAAAAGGAGTCGCCATGTCAAATAAACAACCCACCCATGAACCCTCGAAGATTGAAACAGAGCAACTATTGAGACAAATGAATGACGAGTGGGTCAAGGCGCTCGTTAGAGGCGACGCCGAAACGCTGGATCGCATCATGGCGGAGGACTTTTTCTTTGCCTATCCGTTTGAGGGCGACGACAAAGGTCAGTTCATAAATGACGTTTCCTCGGGCGATGTGCGGGTAGAATTCTTAACTCGCGAGAATACAAGCGTCCGAATCTGGGGTGACACGGCAGTACTCACAGGAAGGGATTCAGCTAAGTGGTATTACCAGGGGCGGGACTTCAGTGGTCACTATAAAATTATCCACGTCTACGCACACCGCAACGACCGGTGGCAGTTGGTTTCAGTTCAAGCTTGTCCGATACCTTAGTAGGTTGGTGAAGTGAGCAGCAATGTAAGCGTTAAAGCGATCCACGAACCGACACGAAATCACACGAAGTAACCCGAATTAGCTCGTCCATTTCGTGCGGCTTCGTGTGATTTCGTGGATCGTCTCTCTTTTTTTTTCCATCTTGCCTTTCGCCGCCGCCGCAACCTGAAGCTTGTACTCTGAACTGCTTGAATCCCTGGCTGCCGGGCTTGGCGTTTGGCGGTTTAGTTTCACTTTCCCGAGAGCCTCTCAACCCACACCACATTCGCCTCCATCAACGGACGGAACGATTCACGCGGAACCGTCGTTTCGATATGCATATTGTCGTCGGTATTGATAACTGCCCCAGCTACAGCCGGCGCCAATTGCGTCTCATCGCAAACATACCACGATCGAATGTCGGCTTCGCTTTTGATGTTGACCCGCGCCAGCTCGGCCGCGACCCGTGGGTCGCTGATTCGTTCGCGTAGTCGGTTCATTGCCTGGTCCATCGGCAGGGGAGTTTTGCTGCCAACTAATAGCAAGTCTTTGCCTTTCGTAGCCCCCTCCACCCTGAAGACCAGCACGTGCGGAAATACTTTTTGAAAGGTAGCCAGCACAGAACGCAAACTATCGGTGGAGAGCTGGTATATCTGTAACCACTGCACAAACACGCCCTCCGTATTCAGACGATCTCGTCCGAGCTCGAAGAATTCACTGGTAAAGAGATTTGCGACGCCGGGCACCCACGGATGGCTCGGCTCGCTAACGATCATGTCGTAGCGCGTGGGTGTGACGCGCAGATAAGTTCTCGCGTCATCAATTATCAAACGCAGTCGCGGATCGTTCAGGGGAAGGTTATTTACGTGTTCGAAAAAGCGAGAGCCATTGACGGTCGCAGGTTCCAGTTCTACACATTCGACCGACTCGATTGGTGACTGCAGCATGGCGCCAACGCTGACACCGGAGGCAAACCCAACCACCAGTCCGTTCTTGATACTCGGCGCCAGCAGCATAGGCAACTGGCCGAGCATCACTTGCGTTGGCATGTCTTCGCGGTCCGAGGCATTTGTGCGACCGTTAATCGCCATCGATATGACGTCCCAGTCTTTACGCACGGACACCGTTGAGGTAGTGCCTTCTTCGTACATCAACAAAGTGTGGTCCCCGGGTCCATCCTGCCTGGCGCTGTCGGCTACGCTTCCTCGCGTTTTTGCGATCACGCGCACCAGACTGTCGTATGCACCTACCGAAAGATTAGCGAGATTCACCCGCGGTGCAATAAGAAACAGCAACACGATTAAGCCGGCAGTAGCTCCGGCGGCGAGACTCCGGCGCAGGTCGCGATCGCGAACATCAGTTCCGGGCTGATACGCCAGTCCGGCGACGACCACGCAAAGGGCGGCTGCAAACAGAATTGTGAACCTCGTACCGACGTTCGGAATCAAAACAAATCCGGCAGCGAAGGCACCAACGATCGCTCCAATCGTATTCACCGCGTAGCTGCGCCCGACGAGCCGGACTGATGCATTGCCGGAATTGGCGCCAGCCCAGACCAGCACGAGCGGCATGACGGTGCCCATCAGAAATGCGGGTAGAAGAATTAATAAGGCGACCGAGACGATCTGCAAAGCGAGCAGACCTCCCCAACTGCTTATCTTAAAACTTAAGCCGGCAGTGATCAGAATGCCGGGAATTCTGTTCACCATGAATAAGCTGAAAACCAGACTGAGCGCTGTAAGCAACTCGACTCTAAGCAGCGTGCTCCGCAGTTTGCCGGAAAGGTCCTTGCGCGCTATCAGGTAGGCGCCGGTTGACAACCCCAGGAGGAAGAGCGCAACCGCGATGCTGAAGGCGTAAGTGCTCGAGCCGATGATCATCGTGAGCATCCGCGTCCAGGCGACCTGCGTGCTGATGGTTATAAACCCGGAAACAAAGGCGCAGGCTAACCAGAACCTGGCGTCTATAATTCTTGCTGCGCGGCTAATTTCAGCTGCGCGAAGGTCGTTTGTGGTCCCAAATGCTTCTGTGCCGGTTGAAGGTTCTACCGCCTCGTCGTCAAGCAAACTCCTAACGCCGCTAGCTACCACCTGTGCTCGCCGGTCAGCGACGATTGCCACGATGCCGATGATTATGTTGATTACAGACGCAGCAAGGATGGTGTTGCGAACACCAAGAGACGGTAACAGTAAGAATCCAGCGGCGATGCTGCCACAGATCGCTCCTACAAGGTTGCGCGTGTAAAGCTTTGTAACTGATGTTGAGTTGGGCCCGCCGGAGCGCAGCAAGGCGGCAGCCAGCAACGGAAGCGTAGCGCCCATAAGGGTCGTGGGAACAAGCAACATCAGGCATGAAAGCAGAAAACGCAACGAACTAAAAACAAAGAAGCTCGGATGGAAGCGCTGCCAGAGAATTACGTAGAGGTTGTCAACCAAGGCAAATAGCAGAGGCACCGCCAGCGCGTAAAGGGCAATACCAATTTCGAGCAACCCATAGGCGCGCACTGGCCGCACGACTCTCGCTCCCACACGTCCCGCGAGTGCGCTGCCCAGGGCGAGACCTCCCATGAAAGCAGCGAGCACCGTGCTCACTGCCAGGGTGGTTGCTCCGAAGACGAGGCCGAGCATGCGGACCCAGAGCACTTCGTAAATCAATCCAGTCGCGCCAGACAGCACGAAGCAATATGCAACCAGCTTGAGCGTGCTGGCTGAGTAGTGCGGGAATGATGCGAGTTTGTCGTCTGAAGCGAACGTAGGCGTCAAGAAGTTTTCCTCAAGATTCGTTTAGAGGCGGGCACCGCCCGCCGGTTCAATTTTCGATTTAACCCTTCCCCTCGTGGTGAATCTTGAGGCAGCGGGCGGTGCTCGCCTCTAAACACTGCCGAAGGTATTTAGGCCGTGGAGACCGGAAGTTCAGAGTTCAGCCGGGGAACGCCGCAGCCCGCGTGGGGTGGTAGCCTTTAGGCTGCTGCTTGGCCACCACACAAGCTAAAGCTTTAACTCTAAGCTACTTGAGTGCCTCCCGGAGTTTCGATCACAGATAGATTACGTGGGACGCGCGCCAGATTTTCGCTGGAATCGAGCCGGGCGGAGCCGTTGTGAGTACGATCGCATAATCCTCGTCAAAGACCATGTCGTCCTTCACGCTTAAGGGATCGAGAACTGACTTCGAAAGGTCCGCTTCCCCGCCTTGCTTCTGCGGTGCTACCACTGCCAGTCTGCGCAGGCATTGATAAAGATGTTTAAGTCCACTGCCATAAGGTCCGAGCTCGTTACCGAGCATCAACCTCACTTCCGCGAGTTCGTCGATGAAGTGTTTTAAGAGCGAGGCAGCCTGGATCACACCTGCCTCAAACCTTTGCGGAAAACCTTCCGCATCGGAATCAAGGGTGTCTCGCGTATCGAGGACAATCGTGATGCGCCGTTCATCTTCGGCGGTGAATTCGCGCACCGTGAGATTCCGCGAACGAGCAGTTGCCTTCCAATCAATGTGGCGCAAGTCGTCCTTTGGTTGGTAATTGCGAAGTGAAAACAAGTCCTGGCCAATCCCTCGGCGGGAAGACGCCATGCGACCGGCATACGCCGGCAGCAGATGGAGGTCGTCGCCGACGGGTTCGGGCTTCGGGTAAACGATGATGTCCACATTGCGGGCGCGCAGGCGCCGCCGGAACCTGAAAAATCCAAAGGGAAAACGCGTCGACAATTCAAACCCTGTGATTAGGACGTGACCTCGCTCGGCAAACAATTGCTCGACTCGCTGTTCAGCCGCCGCATGATGTGGCACATATATGAAATAGGCCAGCGCGCGTTTGGCGAAACGCCTCCGTACGCGTTTAGGTCTGACGTCAGTAGAGACGCCTTTTGGTCCGCGGGCTTCGACGAAAATGGAAAATGACGGCAGCAGGCGCTTGGCGTTTCGCAGCGTCACGATCACCGGCGCTGCTTCGCCAGCGAACATATGATCGGGGAAACGAGCCGATACGATCAGGTCCCGCAGCGAAGCTCTCGCCGCCACGCCACCCACAAATAGAGTCGAACAAAGCAACGATAAAACGAGGAAGAGTAGATTGTTTCCAGTGTTCCAGGCGGCGAAACCGACCACCAGTAAGATGAGCAGGAAGATGCCGCCGCCGCTGGTTACTTCGACTGGTAAGTCGAAGCGCGTCACTTCGAGACGAGCAGAGCGCGCCAATGGAGGCACGATGAAAATCAGCATCAGCGCCGCGCTTACCAGTGACAGAGTTGCCGCTATCGCCGCCAGGACGTAGTTGTCTGTTTGACGGGCGACTATGGTCACCAGTGCGGCGCCCAGCCCGGCAAGGACCAGGAGCGTGCCCAGGATTGCGTTGCGCCAACGGGATAATGCGGACTGGGAGACAGGGGGACGCGGAGACACGGAGATTTGTTTCGTTGGCTGCTCCGCGTCTCCGTGTCTCCCTATCACCCCATCTCCTAGAGCGGCACGCTCACTGTCTTCATTATTTCCTGTAAAACTGCTTCAGCTTCCTCGCTGCGACGCATCGATGAGGAGAAGCGCGTGCTGACCAGTATTCGGTGGGCAAAGATGGGAACTACCAGGCGCTTGAAATCGTCCGGAATGCAATAGGAGCGTTCCTCGGTAAGCGCCAGGGCCTGTGCGGCCCGGAAAAGCGCCAGGGTTCCGCGAGGGCTGACGCCGAGATCCAACATCTCAGAGTCGCGGGTGGCGGCGACAATACGCATCAGGTATTCAACCAATGCATCGTCCACTGAAACGTCGGCGACGCTGCGCTGTAACTCTACAATCTCAGCGGCCGTCATCACCGGCCGCAGATCGTCGAGTGGATCTCTGTACTCCCGATCGCGAAGGATCTGTTTCTCATCATCTATGGATGGATAGCCTATTCGCAGCCGTAGCATGAATCGATCGAGCTGCGACTCAGGCAGCGGATAGGTGCCGTGGTGCTCAATCGGATTCTGAGTTGCCACCACGATAAAGGGCGCCGGCAAAGGATGTGTGATGCCTTCGGCGGTCACGTGGCGTTCGGCCATTGCCTCCAGGAGCGCGGACTGGGTTTTTGGCGTTGTGCGATTGATCTCATCAGCCAGCACGACATTCGCAAAGATGGGCCCGGGCTTCCATTCAAAGACGCTCGTATGCTGATTGTAGATTGACAGTCCGATGACGTCAGACGGCAGCAGATCAGACGTAAACTGTATCCGTTGAAACGTGCAGTGAAGCGCACGGGCCAACGCATGGGCCAGCGTCGTTTTACCAACCCCGGGAACGTCTTCAATAAGGAGATGCCCGCCGGCGATCAGCGCCACTATTCCCAGTCGGACAGCCTCAGGCTTGCCCTTGATCACCGTCTCAATAGCCTGTTGCAGACGCTCGATCCTCTCCATTGCGTCGGAAGTAACCAGCGGTCCCTGCCCTTTTACCGTATCGAGACGTCTCATCAAACAATTCCCATCGACATCAAATTTGCTTCATTCTACATGCTAAAACGCGCTCTGGCACGTCGGTGCCGACTCTGGGACGCGCCCTATAGGACTCAGAGGTCCGACAGGTCCCATTCACTGTGTCCTGACATGACGTTGCCCAATACGCTGTAGTAGACTAAGTTCCGCCGCGATTACCGTAAGGCTTCCCCGGTTTAATGTAATCGTGGGAACCTTAAAAAGGTTCAGACGTGTAACCATTCGGCAAGGAGAATTTATGAAGTTAGAACGTAATAATCGTAATTCGCAGCGCGGGTTCTCGCTGATTGAGCTGATGATCGTGATCGCGATTATCGGCATTTTGATAGCGGTCGGCGTAACCGGTTGGAAGGCCGCCGTCAAAGCCGCTAACGAGGCGGCCGCTATCAAGACCCTGAGAACGATTGCCGAACAGCAAATGCTCTATTACAACGCTCACCAGCGCAGTTCCTTTGGGACATTTGATGAGATGTTGAAGGAAGGCCTGCTGGACACTCGCTTCGCTGGAACCACGCCGGTGGTAGACGGCTATATATACAACATGCGAGTAATTCCTAAGTCAACGACCGCGCAAGCCGGCTTCGCGGTTAATTCAGATCCACAGGTGACTGAAGGTGTCGGCGCCACCGGCAAGAATCACTTCTATCTCGACTCAGACAGCAACACAATTCATGTCAACAGCACACAGCCGGCGACCGCTACCGATCCACCCATCGGACAATAAAGCTAATTGGCTGCGAAACTTCTATAGCAGAAAAACGTGCCATTTCCTTTTGGGCGCGGAGACAAATGCAAAACATTTCACTCCGCGCCCAAAAACTTTAGACCTGCTAAAAGAGGGGAGCTAATGAAGCGAGTTCTTTTCATCGCGGTAGTAGTAGCCACCTCGATCGTGATCGCGACTATCGGCATTTTGATCGCGGTCGGCGTAACCGGTTGGAAGGCCGCCGTCAAAACCGCTAACGAGGCTGCCGCTATCAAGACCCTCATCACAATTGCCGAACAGCAAAAGTTTTATTACAACTCCCATCGGCGCATTTCGTTTGGAACATTCGACGAGATGTTGAAGGAAGGCCTGCTGGACACTCGCTTCGCTGGAACCGCGCCAGTTGTCGACGGCTATGTCTACAGCATGCGGATAATGCCTAAATCAACGACCGGGCAGGCAGGCTTCGCGGTGAACGCCGATCCGCAGGTGAATGAAGGCTTCGGAGTGACGGGTAAGAACCACTTCTATCTCGACTCAGACAGCAACATAGTTCACGTCAACCGTACACAGCCAGCGACCACCACCGATCCACCCGTCGGACAATAGAGTTAGTTAGCTCCGTTTAGATAGCGCACTTGTGCGCCCCGCGTGCGACAGGGGAGGGTTCTTTGGCCCCACCGGGCGCACAAGTGCGCTCTCTAAACGGATCAGTCTTGAGAGTCGGTGCGTTCTCTAAACGGATCGGTTTTGGAAGTGGGCAGCTATGTTTCGCCTGACACTTTCTCTCCAGTTTTTTAGCAGTCTCCTCGTTTTTCTACGTGCGCGTGAGAACAACGCTTTCAGGGCTGAGACTCATCATATGGTAACGCGAGAATTGATGCAGAAGACAGTCAGAGGGCCATAACATTCAGCGAAGGGAAGGCGCTTTGTTTCTATAGCATCAGGCTCGGAACCGGGATCATTGCTTACTTTGCGTACGCCGAGGGTCAGATTGACGAAACTGGAGTTAAAACAGGATTGGGTTTTTAGCTCAAGCAGTGCTAATCTTTGAAATGTAATCGGGGGCCTACCCGGCTTTGGTTTGAATTCATTGAAACCGAGGCCGGCAAAATAAGGAGACTGGATGTAATGCAGACGAAAGTAACTTTGAAGTCTTATCGGAATGTAGCGACCGTGATTCTGGCGATGTTCGCACTCACAGTCGTTTCGCAGGCACAGGAAGTTTCGAACTTCAAAAGTCCCGCGGTTAAAATCAAGAATTTCGGCCAAATGGATGAACGCTTCTATCGAGGCGCCCGGCCTAAGCTCGAAGATTACAAAGACCTGGCGGCAATGGGAATCAAGACCGTTATCGATTTGACTGAAGATCCGAAAGCCGAGGAGAAGGCCGCAGTTGAATCTTTGGGAATGAAGTTCGTCCACATTCCAATGATTGCGAAGAAGTATCCGACAGAAGAAGCAACTACCATGTTCTTGAAAGTTGCCAATGATCCGGCTACGGGCAAGTTTTATCTCCATTGCGCCGGCGGCCGGCATCGCACGGGTGCAATGGGCGCCGTCTATCGGTTCCAAAACTATCACTGGAACTTTGACCAGGTTTACGCCGAGATGAAGAAGTACGACTTCTACACTAGTTGGGGACACGGAGCCTTCAAAGATTTTGTGAAGAACTATTACGATCACATGCTGAGCAAAGCGAGTGCAGTCAACTCCGGCGCAAGATAACGTTTCGATTCCAAGCCAGGACAAGCCATAGACAGGAATGGCTCAGCGAATGGAAAAGGCCACCCATTGTCGGGTGGCCTTTTTTTGCCTAAGACTCATCATCGCTCGAGTTAACCGCCAGGATCGCCAACCGGCAACACGCAAGAGATTAACCATATTCTTTAGTTGGCGTTCCTGGCATTCAAACGCTCAACTAGTTGTAGATGTAAGTCGAGCTCTTCTTCTGCTCCCATTCCAGACTGCATACGTTCTTACCGTCTTCAGCGAGTAGCTCCTCGGTCAACTGATCCGTTGTAATGGCTGTCCCCAGGCTCGTTTCATACACGATCTTTCCGTTCTCACCTTTTTCGTCCTCGGTATCCAGTTGACGCAGTTCGGCGGTGAGCCCGTGTTTCTTAAAAAGTCTCTTGAGCATCTGGTGAGTCTGCTCGAGATTGCGTGTTCCTACCCGAACTTCCATAGACCGGAACACCTGGGCCGACTCGAAATGCTCCAAAATCCAGAGTGTAAAGAGCGCAAAAACTGTGAGGATGATCGCCAGGTCCAGACGTCCAACACCGCAAGCCAGCCCCACACCAAGGCAAATTAAAAGTACAGTGGTCTCTTTCGGATCACGTATGTTTGTGCGAAACCGGACCAGTGAGGCGGCGGCAAAAATACCGAAAGCTCGCGCGGCGCTATCACCGACGATCATCATCATGGCTGCCGCTACCACCGCCAGCAATATCTGAGTTTGCGCCACATAGGGATTACGTTTTGCGATGGAGACGCCACGACGCCAACGGAATGCCAGAAACACTCCCAGGAATGCCGCAATTAGAAATCTCAAAAAAATGCGAGTGGCAACCACTCCCCTACTAGACTCTTCGACCTGTTGAACGGGCGTAGCGTCCTGCCCAAAGAGCTCGCTAAGAATTGAACTGCTGCCATTATTTTGGTTCCGGTTTGGAGCAGCCGGCGATCCGGTCCTGACAGCCGGTTGATCCGCGGAAACCGCCGGTGGCCCGGTAGCTACGTTCCCTCGTGGGGCGTTCGAGCGTTCCAGCACAACGTAAACGAGGAGTCCGCTCCCGATCAAGACGGCGACGAAAACCAATAAAAGGCGGACGGTCGTTTTGTTCATGCCTCACGACTCCTTATCATGCTAGCGGCGGATCGCAACACAAAAGTTGCGATCCACCGAACCCGTACATGCTTTTCTAAATGTGCCGGAAGGTGGTGGTTTTTTCAACCCTGCACGTTTACCAATTGATCGATTCTGGCTCTCAGGGCACGGGTCAACACTTCAACTTCTTCCGGGGAGTAATTAGCAGCGCGGAAGGCGTCACCGATTTGCTGATCACTCAATTGCGAGAGCCAGCTGCCAATCCATTTTGTCTGCTTGACAGTAATGTTTTTGAAAAGGCCCGCATTCTTACCACCATAGGCGAAGCGGACTCTGTTTCCCTCAATCCCTTCTACAAACTTGGACTTGACGAAATCCTCTGGGGCATTCCTGTTGTGCGAGAGAAAGCCGCCGGTTTTGCCGAAGGTCGCGCCCAGGTCACTAATAATGTAGTGCAACTGAGGTTGACCGTCCGCGGCCGCAGGTACGTAAAGGATCTTGTTATTATCATCCTTCAAATCCCAGTTGTTGAGCAGGGACATCAGAACTACCATCCCCTGAAACTCGTTCGTGCCTGAAAATGCGTTGTTCGTCCAGCTCCACGACTCGAGCCGCTTCACACCTTCAGGCCGAGCCTCGAATTTGACGTTGGCGAAACCGTTCCCCTCGCAGCGTTTGATCTTATACCGTGGTTCGGGTGCACCCTGAATCTGAACACAAGGGACCAGGTGATTGATCTCGGTCTTGTAACCTACAGCCCAGAGCAAGCGCGACGACGCGGTTTCAGGCTGCGCTTCTTTGCCAAGCTTGGCGACCCAGATTTTGCCGGCTCCGTCGCGCACTCTGTAGTTGATTGAAAATCCGCCACCCATCTGATCGCGAACAAACGTGACCCGCGAAAGATCAGGTTTCATCGTATCGCCACCGGGACCTAGTAGCAGGTCGCGCGAGGCAATGTCCGTGGGCTCTTGCCAAAGGACAGGAGTGCCTTGTGGCGGAGCCTTTTTCTTCTTCGACTCCTTCTGCGCGAAAACTGCCGATGAAATGCTCAGAAGAATCAGCATCACTAAAGTCACTCGCTTATACATGAATCACTCTCCTTGTAAGGCCGCCTGCCTTAGCTGGCGGGTCAATATGTGGGGGCAGTAGCCCCGATTAAGAACCCAGACTAATACTTCCTTCAAAATGCAATTGACTATTGAACGGCGCCTCTCCGGGCGCCATCGCCACCCGTTCGTATATGCCATCGGCGTTTAGGACCCGAGCCTTTACGTTGTCTTTCAGGTAAGCGTCGAGCACTACATCTTTCAAATACCGCTTCAAATTCGCGTCGAGAATAGGCGTCACAACTTCGACTCGCCGGTCGAGATTGCGGGTCATCCAGTCCGCCGATCCCATGTAAACGTCGTCGTCGCCTCCGTTAGCGAAGTGGAAGATCCGACTGTGTTCGAGAAACTGACCCACGATACTCCTCACCCGAATCGTCTCGGAAAGTCCGGGTACACCCGGCCGAACCATGCAGGAGCCGCGAACTATCAGATCGATCTCGACACCCGCCTGTGACGCTCGGTAAAGCGCGTCGATAATTTCCAGGTCAGTCAGACGATTTATCTTGGCGCTGATGTGCGCCGGCCGGCCTGCTCGCGCGTGTTCTATCTCTCGTTCTATCAACGCCAGCATGCGTTCGCGCAAGTTCACGGGCGCAATCATCAGATGCGTGTACTCCCGCGGCCGGGAAAAGCCGGTGATGAAATTAAACAGGTCCGTCGCGTCGTCGCCTATCTCGGCATTAGCTGTCAGCAATCCAAGGTCTGTGTAAACCTTCGACGTCGTGGGATTGTAGTTTCCGGTTGCCACGTGCACGTAGGTTTGCAATCCATGTTGCTCGCGCCGGATGACGAGGGCCACTTTGCTATGGGTCTTTAGTTTCACGAGGCCATAAACTACGTGGACTCCAGCTTCCACAAGCCGGCTCGCCCATCCAATGTTGTTCTCCTCGTCAAAGCGCGCTTTGATCTCGACTACCGCCGTCACTTGTTTCCCGAGCTCACTAGCTCTGATTAACGCTTGCGGTATCGGAGAATCCTTGCCTGTGCGATAGAGACATATCTTGATCGCCAGCACCTTCGGGTCATTCGCCGCTGCCTCGATGAACTCTGTAACAGTTGTGTAGGACGTGTACGGGTGATGAAGCAGAACATCCTGCTTTTTGATCGACTCAAACAAGAGCCGTTTCTCCGTAAGAGGCGCCGGTACTGTCGCGCGAACGGGCTTATCTCTCAAATCCGGCCGGTCCAAACCATAGAGTTCCATCAAGTCGCCCACACCGAGCGTCCCGTCCAGCACGTAAACGTCGGCTTCCTCCAGGCCGAGCGACCGGGTCAGATATTTAACCATTCGGCGCGGCATTGCAGAGGAAACTTCGAGCCGCACCGGCAGGCCAAAACGGCGTTCGCGCAGCGACTCCTTTATTAGCCCGAGGAGATCGGCCGCCTTGTCGTCTCTAATCTCCACATCGGCATCTCGCGTGACGCGAAACATGAAACTGCCGCTCAGACGCATATTCGGAAAGAGCAAGTGCAGATTAGCGTCAATCAACTCTTCCAAAAGAATAAACTTTTCGGCGCCTTCCGAAACCCTGATCAGGCGCGGCACTACTGGCGGCACTTTGATTCTCACGAACCTTGGCGCACTCCCAAGCGTCACCGGCTCATTCGGATCCATTTGAGTCTCGACTGTGAGGGCAATGTTAAGACTCTGATTAGCTATGTGCGGAAATGGGTGGGCCGGGTCAACGGCTAGCGGAGTCAGCACACCGAAGACATTCTTCATGAAGTATTGGTGCAGCATTCTTTGCTCAAGCTTAGATAGCGAGTCGTATCCCACGATCTCTACTCCCTGTTTCCTGAGCTCTGGCAAAACACTGTCTCGCAGGCAGATCACCTGCTCTTCAACCATCGGCAGCACACGCTGTCTAATCATGCCCAATTGTTCGAGGGGTGTAAGCTCGCCCGGCATCGGTCCGATATCTTTGATCTCGAGCATTTCCTTCAAACCTGATACGCGCACCATGAAGAATTCGTCAAGATTACTGGCGAAGACCGCGAGAAATTTCAGCCGCTCGAGCACCGGCAACGATTCATCTGCGGCTTCCTCCAGCACGCGCTTAAAAAACTCCAGCTGGCTCAAATCGCGATTGAATACGGACCACGCAAGGAAGTGCCTGTCTTCCGAGAAATTCGGGGCCGCGGTTTTGCCGTCGGCGTTTGATTTAAGCTGGTTTTCCGGAGTTGTCATGTTAGTTTTGCTTAAGCTGCCAGGTGTAACGAACAAACGCTCGAGTTGGCTGATTGATCCTTGCTTAGATCAGATTGTAGTAGCTGCTTTTAAAGGATCGTTCATTTATTAACGCGCAAATCCTTGTCAGGATCTATCAGCGGAGAAAAAACTTCTTTCGAAAGTTTGGTCATCTTCAGGAAGGATCGTAAGCGCGACGCGCGGCTACAGATTTCAGCTCTCCCGTCTCGACAATGTATGCCGTCAGGTGATGACCATAAACGCAACCAGTGTCCAGACCGATGGCCTTTCTCCCGCGCCGGGGTTCAGCCGCCGGCCAATGACCGAAGAGCACAATCTTCTCGCCATCGTAATCCTCGTACCAGGGTGTTCCCTTGCGGCTTTCGCGGTCCGGCCCCAAGGAGCGCAACTCCGTCAGGTCCTCAGTAGTCTGGGAATGCAGAGCCACTCCCGGCCGAAGTCCGGCATGCACCACCAGGTGCGTCCCCAGGTCGATCGAAAACGGAAGCGAGTTAAGGTAAGCGACGTAGTGCTCCTTATCTTTCTTGAGCTCTTTGTGGGTCGGCTTCTGCGAATCCTTCAACTTAAACTTTTCGCCGTTCCAACGGCGGCGCAGTGCCAGATCGTGATTGCCGATAACGGCCAAAAAATTGGGTTCACTTATGAATCGGTCGAGCACCTCTCGATTCTTAGGTCCCTTGGTAATGAGATCGCCGACGGAGATAAGACGGTCGTTGCCGCCAAACTTGACCTCCTCCAGCAAATCAACTAGTTCGTCGTAGCAGCCGTGAATATCACCGACTACGATTGTGCGCGATCCCATTCTTACCAGCTTCCTTCCATCAGTTTGTACGGCGTCCTGGGGGTCGCGACAACATTAGGCCGAATTCTTCAGGTCAGTCAAGGAGGCCATAGGAGGATCAGAACCTACTTGACCTATAGCAGCTACCTCAACTGGCAGATGTCGAGCACGTTCATGTCGGTATAGTCGAGGTTCTCCCCGCCCATGGACCAGATGAAACAGAAAATGCGTATAGTTCAGTCGAATCTCATCGGCGGCGAAGAGTTCACGCATCAAGTAGCGCTCGAGCAGATCCTCGTTGGTGGCCCCGTGTATGGACCCGGGGTGTGTAGCGTAATAAGTTTTGCGGTACATGAATGCTTTGCTCCGATCAAATCTTCTGCATTATCTGCTGACGATTGGTAATTCTGCCATCTGTGAGGATGTTCCGGGGTCTTTTTTTGATTAGCTTGGAAAAGAAAGTATTATTCATCAGGAAACACCTAACAAAAGGACGTTCAAAGGAGACCCGGAGTGATACTAATTACTGGGGGTGCTGGTTATATCGGGAGTGTTACAGGTGAGTTGCTGCGAGCGCGTGGGGAGAGCGTTGTCATACTCGATAATCTCGGCCGCGGACACCGCGATACAGTTCCGAATGAAGTCCCGTTTTACCAGGGCAACATCGGCGATCGTGACCTGGTGTCGCGCATTGTCCGCGAACACGATATCGAAGCGTGCATTCACTTCGCTGCGCTGGCATACGTCGGGGAGTCAGTCACCGAGCCCGCGCGCTATTTCAACAACAACGTCGAGCAAGGCATCACACTGCTTGACGCACTACTCAAGGCCGGCGTTCGGCGCTTGGTATTCTCCTCTACGTGCGCTACTTACGGCGAGCCCCAGCAAGTTCCAATCTCCGAAGATCATCCGCAAAACCCAACCAACCCTTATGGCTGGACCAAGCTGATGATGGAACGCATCATGGAAAGTTACGACCCCGCGTATGGCTTGCGGTTTGTCGCTCTGCGCTACTTCAACGCGGCGGGCGCAACCCATGAGCGTGGCGAGTCACATGAGCCGGAGACTCACCTGCTCCCAAACGTGGTGAGAGCAGCGCTGGGCGAGATGCCCGCCGTCTCGGTCTTTGGCAATGACTATCCGACGCCCGACGGCACACCGATACGAGACTACATACACGTCGCCGACCTGGGCGCCGCGCATATCCAGGCATTAGACCATCTGCGCAAGGGTGGCGAATCGCAGCGGATCAATCTGGGTAATGGCCAGGGTTATTCGGTGATGGAGGTGATCGAAACTGCCCGTCAGGTAACCCAGTTACCGATTCCGGTGAAGATTGAGCCCCGCCGGCCCGGAGATCCTTCGCGGCTCGTTGCCAATGCGACCAAGGCCCGGGAAGTATTGGGCTGGAAACCAGCCTACCCTGATCTCGCGTCAATCATTCGCTCGGATTGGGAGTGGAGGTTGATGATGAGGAATCGATCTACGAACGCAAACGCGTGATTGAATAAGTCTCGAAACGCTCTAGCAGGCCGCGGAAAACTAAGTACGATCCACGAAATCACACGAAGCAACACGAAGCAACACGAAGGGATATCTTAGTTCGAGTCATTTCGTGTGCTTTCGTGGATCGTCCCATTTTTAATGATACCGGCCCACCCCTTTTCAGCAGCCGGCGTTACTCTTCATGCTTTGAAAGCCACGCTTCATTCCTTCGATGGCTTCCTTTTTGTATTTCGCTTCACGTAACAATTGTCGGCGCATCTTTGCCGAACCTTTCGCGTAATTCCAGCAACTTCCTCGCCTCATGGACCAAAGGCGCCAGGACCTCGTCGATATTCCCTGCCCCACCGTCTTTGAGGTAGCGCTCGACATAGACTCGCAACGTCGCGCCTTCCGTGCCCGTGCCGGACAAGCGGCAAACGATTCGCGAGCCATCTTCCAGCAGAATACGGATTCCTTGCCGCGCGCTGATGCTCCCGTCAACCTGGTCGGTATAACTGAAGTCGTCAGCGTGCGCGACGTGACTTCCGGCAATTGAAATCCCTGGCAGCGCCGGTAGCTTCGCGCGTAACGCATCGATCATTTCTGTTGCCGGCCCAACCTCGAGACCTTCGTAGTCGTGCCGTTGATAGTAACTGCGACCAAATCGTTGCCAGTGGTCCTGCACAACCGAAGCAACTGATTTGCTCGTCGCCCCCAGAATTGACAGCCAACTGAGGACTGCCCACAACCCATCCTTCTCGCGCACATGATTAGACCCAGTGCCAAAGCTCTCTTCGCCGCAGATCGTGCAACGCCCTGCGTCCATCAGATTGCCAAAAAACTTCCAGCCAGTAGGCGTTTCGTAGCAAGGGACGCCAAGCGCCTCAGCCACGCGGTCAACAGCCGTGCTCGTGGGCATCGAGCGCGCTGCGCCAGCCAGCCCACCGCCGTAACCTGGGATAGCGCTTTGCGCATGCTCGGTAATGATGGCAAGTGAATCACCCGGAGTGACAAAGAAGTTGCGACCCAGGATCAGGTTGCGATCACCGTCACCGTCGCAGGCCGCGCCGAAATCAGGAGCTTCGCCAGCATTCATATGCGCGACCAACTCCGCGGCGTGCACGAGATTTGGATCCGGATGGTGGCCGCCAAAGTCTTCGAGCGGCGTGCCATTGATTACGGTGCCGGCGGGCGCTCCCAGACGTTGTTCGAAGATGTGATGCGCGTAAGGCCCAGTCACGGCGTTCATCGCGTCAAATTGCATCCGAAAACCGTTTTGAAATAGCGCGCGCAGAGATGCGAAGTCAAACAACTCCTCAAGCACCGCTGTGTAGTCCAGAAGCGGATCGATAACCACGATTTCGGTTTTCCCCAACCGCAAGCTGCCTTCGTGATCGAGGTCGATATCGGGATGATCAATCGTAGAGTATTCCGTGATGTTGAGCGTGTGCTGGTAGATGCGCTCAGTGATCGCTTCCGGCGCGGGACCACCGTTGCGGACGTTGTACTTGATGCCGAAGTCAGCATCAACACCGCCGGGGTTATGACTCGCGGAAAGCACCAGGCCGCCGAGGGAGCCGCGCCGGCGAATGACTGCCGATACGGCTGGTGTTGACAGCAGGGATTCGCGGCCCACCAACACGCGGCCGAAGCCATTCGCTGCCGCCATGCGCAAGATCTTCTGCGTTGCATCGCGGTTGTAGAAGCGGCCATCCCCGCCCACGACCAGAGTTTCTCGTTCGAAACCCTCACGCGTGTCTTCCCGAACAGTATTGAATACGGCCTGGACAAAGTTTTCCAGATAATTGGGCTGCATGAAGACACGCGTCTTCTTGCGCAGGCCCGAAGTGCCGGGTCGTTGATCTTTGAACGGAGTAGTTCGAACTGTTTTCATTTTAAGGGCGCCGGTTGCAGTGATTGATTCTATTCTTCCGGTTCGGGCGCGTAATAGGACTTACGTCCCCAGACCACGTACTCGGGGTGACCACGCAACTCGACGTTTACCTTCCGGCGCTTGCCATCACGCTCTTTGTTGGTTGGATAGTAGCCGACGACGTAGCGACGGTTTATGTCGGAGAAGATGAGCGAGTAGATCGTATCTGCTTGTGACGGGTCCTCCAGAAAATCATGCCAGCCGCCAGTTATTTTAGCCACTCCTGCCAAAGCCAATTGCACATTGACGGCGCGGTCGATCATTTGCTTCAGGTTCTCGGCAGACAACCTTCGAAAATCTTCTTCCGCACGTGCTCTGGCTTCTGGTTTGATGTCCCAGACACTTAGAGTTCTCTCGCGATTGGCTTTGAACTTCTCCACTTGTTTATCCGGCGAAAGACCGGTCAATCGGTAGCCGGGTATGATCGTGTAGATAGTCGCACGAGAGTTTTCCGCCGCCTTATAGACATCTTGAAGGCTAAACTCCGTCACATTATCCTTATAGTATTTTTGCAGGTACTGCTGATACTTCTGCGCTTGTTTTTGCTGGTCCGGAGTGAAAACGGGTGTAATGGGAACATCCCTTATTGCGTTGCGAAGAAGGCTCAGCTCGTCACCGTCCGTCTGGAAAACGATCACCGGGCGCTGATCTTCATGGTCAAAAGCTTCGTTCAGAGTGGCCATCAATGCGCTGTATTGCTTACTACGTCCAAACTTTCGGCGCGAAGTAGGCCCTCCCTTTGTGGCTTTCTTCTCCAGCGAGTCCAGCTTCTCCTTGAGGAGCTGCTTGTCTCGCGTGAAGTCTACCAATAGCTCCACGTCATCAGTGACTATCGCCATTGAGTCGCGTGGACTGAGTTTATCTATGAGCGTCTTGGCTGCCTTAACGCTGGTCTCAATGAAGGGCAATTGGCTTCCGCTGTAATCAATTATGAGGACTATCGAGCGCCCTATCTTCGCATCATCGCCGAGCGCAAAGGCGCCAACTTCCTGCGGCTTGCCATCCTCGGTAACGATGAAATCATCGCGCATCAACCCCAGCACCGGGCGCCATTCTTTGTCCAGCACTAAAACATCGCTGACCACAAGGGTGGTCTCAACCCTCACCACGTCGTCTTCATCGGTAGTCTTTCTCTTCTTAGGTTCTGTTCTGACGGCGGTGTTTGTCTCGGGGTCCCACTTAAGGCGTTTAAGGCTGGAGCCGAAATCCTTCAGCTTGGGCTTCTCCCTCTCAGAGACCGGCGACTGGGCCAAAGCAGAAGTGATCAAGGCAGCAATCAGGCTGATGCCGAGGACCGCCAGCTTCCGGTGAAAAGAGTTATGCATAAGCCTGACAAGCTTACTCGAACTGGTGTTGTCCGTTAAGCTAAACTTTGTCGGCGTCGCTCAAAATGTTCCGGACGCCCGACCCGTTCAGACAGGCACTTGTGCAACTGTTCTCCGGCTTGTTTAGGTCGGCCCTTGTGCCCCTGTTCCCCGGCCCGTTTAGAGCGGACGCTTGTGCCCCGGCCGCGACGGCTGACAAGTCCGCTTTCTAAACGGATCGCAAAGCGACGGGAAGACAAGTCCGCTCTCTAAACGTATCCTAAGGGGAGTCGGACAACTCCGCAGGAGCATAGCCTTTTTTTCCATGTTGCTAACACGCGCACCTCGACCGATCCTACGCCCCTTCGTAAAGACTTTGTGGGCAATGGACCAGCCGACATCACAACTACCAGCCCACGCGGGCTTTCCGCGTGGGGACGCCGGGACACTTTCGGTATTGGCTGACCGAGAGCGCGTTTTGCCGACGGGAACAATGCACCTTGCCATTCGTCTCTCGAACCACCCGCTCCGTCTCTTCGACAATGTCCACGACAGCACCGGGCGGGAGATCGGGTACGGAATCGTTGGTGGAGCCCGCAGCACCTACTACGTGCGTGACATATCGGAGCCGGCAAGTTCAGTGGGCGCCCAACTTCTCCCAGGTGCTTCTGAGTTCCTCTTCGGCGTCCCCGCCGACAAGCTTGCGGGACGCCATACCCCGCTCGAAGGTCTCTGGGGTCGTTCTGCCGTCGAAAGCCGAGAACAGCTTCTTGAGAGCGGGTCTCTCGAGGGGCGGCTGGATATCCTCGAGTCGCTTCTTGTTGCCCGGCTTCCCCGGCTTCACGGTCTTCATCCGGCCGTGGCCCATGCGCTCGAGCGGTTTACGACGACGGCCGATGTGCGCGACGTGGTCAGACAAACCGGCTACAGTCACCGGAGGTTTATCGCGCTGTTCAGCCGGTCTGTCGGGCTGACGCCGAAGCTCTACTGTCGTGTACTCCGGTTTCAACGAGCCGTTGAATTGACTGCTGCAAAGCAGTCCGCTTCCCGGGTGGACGTGGCGCTGGTCGCGGGCTACAGTGACCAACCCCATTTCAACCGACAGTTTCGAGAGTTTGCCGGCGTAACACCGGGCGAATATGACGAACTCTCGCCGTGGTCTCCCAATCATGTTCCCATCCCGCGGGATTCCAGCCGAAGAAAGTAGGACACACATTCCTGTTTGTCTTACCCTTCAAGAAAGGCTTCTATTGCAGGAACCGACAGACAGGAATGTCTGTCCTACCCGATCTCCGCGCTGAAACAGAGGGGGTCAATTTCGTTCAATACGGCAAATCGCTCTGGATGTATCTTAAGGTCATCGTTCATTCCAGAAGAGGAGTACATCAATGAAAATACACGAGCTGTTCGCTTATCTTTGCGTCGAGAACTCAGCAAAGGCCATTGACTTTTATACCAAGGCTTTTGGTGCTCAAGAGAAATTCCGCCTTACCGAGCCGAGCGGTCGTATTGGCCACGCTGAGCTGGACTTTGGGGGAACCACTGTAATGCTGTCAGACGAGTTTCCCGAGTGCGGTATCAAGGGTCCGTTGGCACTCGGTGGGACCGCGGTTACGATTCATATCCACGTCGATGACGCGGATGAGGTTATTCGGCGCGCCGTGGCAGCTGGCGCCACAATCGAAAGGGAGCCCACGGACGCCTTCTATGGGGAGCGCTCGGGAAGCATCCATGATCCTTTCGGCCACAGATGGAACATCGGACACAGCATCGAAGAGGTCTCCACCGAAGAGATGCAGCGTCGATACACCGGGATGCAGGCGGAGAAGTGATGCATTCGGGTACGCCCGCGTCAAGCCGAACCCGTTTAGCGAGGGCACGTTTACCAATAGGCACGCCCCCCTGAACGCGAGCGTTGCAGCAAGATGAAGGAAGACCAGTGGGAGGAAGCTCTGATCAAGATCTTTCGTCGCTACGCGTCGAAGAATCCTGTAAATCTTGTAAATCCTGTCAAAAATATTTTCGCCGTTCCTCACCGCAGCGCACGCGCACCGAGGGCCAATGCCCCATATAGCCCGCTGTCAGCGCCCAGTGCGGCTTCGAGCACCTGCACTCCTTCCATGCCCACGATGCGAACTCGCTGGTGAAGCTCAGCGCGTAAAGGCTGTAATAGAAATTTGATTGTTCGCAATAATGCCACCGCCGATGCCGGTTGAGATTGTCAGATAAACCAGGTCGCTGTAACCGCGACCTGCTCCGTAAAGGTGCTCGGGACAAGTTCGCTAAACGAATGGTTGAAAAAATGTTGCTCGACAAAAGATAGTTGGCGCGGTTTAATGTCACCCTCCGTTAACTCCTATTTTGCCGACCAGGTGGGTATCGTCATGTCCAGCACTTCAAGATCTAAATCGTCTTCCTTCATCGCAGCATTTATCGCGATCTGTTTCACACTTAGTCTGATCGCACCGGTAAGCGCCTTAGGCCAACAGCCTATTGACGATGTCAATCCTATGATTGGCACCACTGGCCCGACCGAGAACGACTATGGCGGGATGATTCCCGGTGTCGCCACACCCTTTGGCATGACACATTGGACCGCCATGACCCGTGAAAACAAGATAAGCGTTTACTCATACAATTACGGCGACAAGACCATTGAGGGATTTCTGGCCACTCACCAGCCGGCGATCTGGATGGGCGACTATGGCTACGTCAGCTTGATGCCGTCCATCGGGGAGTTGCAGGCGTCGCGTAAATTACCCTTTAGCCATCAGGGTGAAATCTCAGCGCCCAACTACTACGCCGTCAAGATGGATGATGGGGGTAAACCACTCAAAGCCGAGATGACCGCAACGACTCGCGCCGGCTTTTTGAAGTTCACGTTTCCCGCGTCACAATCTTCCCACATAGTCGTCACCGCCAGCCGCTCCAAAAAATTTGAAGGCTTTATCCAGATCGATCCGAAGAAGCAGGAAATCACTGGCTACAACCCTGACCGGATGTCCGAAGAGCTGGGGCCGCCGCTGCCCAACTTTAAGGGTTACTTTGTAATTCAGTTCAGCAAACCCTTTGCGTCCTCCGGAACGTGGGAGGACGACAATATACACTCCGGACGCACCCAGGAGAGTGGTCACCGGATGGGCGGCTACGCGAGCTTTGCGACGACCCAGGGTGAAGAGGTCGACGTCAAGATCGGCACCTCCTTTATCAGCCTTGACCAGGCCAGAGATAACTTAAGGAGAGAGATTCCCGATTGGGATTTCGAGCGGGTGAAGGCGGAAGGCCGTCGGATCTGGAATGAGGCGCTGGGCAAGATCAAGATCCAGGGTGGAACGAAAGATGATCGCGTCAACTTCTACACCGCGATGTATCACGCCCTCTTGTTTCCGAGAATCTTTTCCGAGTATGGGCGATACTACAGCGCCTTTGACGATAAGATTCATAACGGAGTCTCTTACAACGATTATTCGCTCTGGGACACATTCAGGGCCGAGCACCCGTTGCTGCTGTTGATCCAACCTGAGAGAGTGCCGGACATGATCACCTCTCTCCTGCAAATGTATGATGAGGGCGGATGGATGCCAATGTGGCCCAATCCCACCTACTCCAACATCATGCTCAGCACACACGCCGACAGCGTGATTGCTGATGCTTACGTGAAAGGATTCAGAGGTTTCGATCTCAAGAAAGCCTACGCGGCGACCTATAAAAATGCTATGACGCCACCCGACGGAGACGTGGGGAACAGGTGGATTGATCGCGCACCCTGGACCGCATATGAAGCCAGAGGGGGATTGACCTGGTACAAGTCTCTCGGTTTTGTTCCGCAAGATAAAACGGATGAGTCGGTTTCGCGCACGCTTGAATTCGCCTATGACGATTTCTGCGTCGCACAACTGGCAAAAGCTGTAGGTAAGATGGACGACTATGCGCTGTTGATGAAGAGAAGTCGATACTATAAGAATCTGTACGACCCCGCGGTGGGCTTCATGAGACCGAAAAAGGCTGACGGGACTTGGGACGAGGAGAGTTGGGCTTCCAAAGATGCGAGACCGCCTGGTTTCACTGAAGGGAGTCCGTGGACCTATCTCTTCGGCGTGATGCAGGACGTTCCCGGCATGATTGCTCTGATGGGCGGCGAGCAGCGATTCAACTCAAAGCTGGATGAGAACTTCGCCGGAGGCCATTACAGACACGGCAACGAACCCGGTCATCATTACACCTATCTCTATGACTATAGTGGTCAGCCCTGGAAGACTCAGGAGCGAGTGAGAGAGGCGTTGCTCGCGAATTACCAGAATGCGCCGGATGGACTAAGCGGCAATGACGACTGCGGCCAAATGTCTGCCTGGTATATTTTCAGCGCAATGGGATTCTATCCGGTGACGCCCGGCAGTGTGGTCTACGCCATCGGCAGTCCTCTTTTCGAGCGGGCCACCATCATGCTGACGGGGCCCTATAAGAAAGGACCCTTTACGGTCATTGCTAAGAATCAATCAACGAAGAACAAATACATTCAGTCTGCGACCCTCAACGGGAAGCCTTTGAATCAACCGTTTATCAGACACGCTGATATTGCAAACGGTTCAACCCTCGTATTTGTCATGGGTGCCCAACCAAATAAGAAATGGGGATTGGGCAAACCGCAACGCACGAGATAGCCAGGGCCGGACAGAACAAAATCCCTGACGAGATAACCCGCCGTTACTCTTGACCGGTCATGTGTCAGACCCGCCCGCTTCATTGTTCTGTCATAGAGTTATGAGAAAATTGATTGTGCTGTGACTGCCCGTACACATATGCCTCTGTCGCCCAACACTCGTCTCGGTCGCTATGAAATCCGCTCGCAACTTGGCGCGGGCGGCATGGGCGAGGTCTACCTCGCTCGTGACCCGAAGATCAACCGTGACGTGGCGATCAAAGTCCTCCCCGCTGCTTTCTCTGATGACTCAGAACGACTGCGCCGCTTCGAGCAGGAAGCGCAGGCGGCAGGCGCGCTCAACCACCCGAACATCCTCTCGATCTATGATGTGGATACCCACGACGGCGCGCCGTACGTCGTCTCGGAACTGCTCGAAGGCGAGACGCTGCGCGAGCAGTTGACCGGCACCGCGCTCCCTGTCCGGAAGGCGATTGACTACGCCCTTCAAATAGCGCACGGCCTGTCGGCAGCGCACGATAAGGGCATCGTGCATCGCGACCTGAAGCCGGAGAACCTCTTCGTCACGAAGGACGGGCGGGTAAAAATCCTGGACTTCGGCATCGCTAAGCTGATCGAACCGAGGGACGGAAGCGCAGCTCACACTGATCTGCCGACGCGCAAGCTCAATACAGATCCGGGCACGGTGATGGGTACGGTTGGGTACATGTCGCCGGAGCAGGTCAGAGGGCAGCGGGTGGATCATCGTTCGGACATCTTCTCATTGGGCGCGGTTCTTTACGAGATGCTTTCGGGTAAGCGAGCTTTTCGTGGCGAGTCGGCGATTGAGACGCTCAATGCGATCCTGAAAGAAGATCCGCCGGAGCTGTCTGAATCGAACAGTCAGATCAATCCCGCGCTTGAGCGCGTCGTGATGCACTGTTTGGAAAAGAGTCCGGAGCAGAGATTCCAATCGGCGAGAGATGTGGCCTTTGCCCTGGAAGCTTTGACTGGATTGTCATCAAGCCGCACGATGACAGCCGCTTTGCCTTTGACGGCGGGGCGGCCTAAGAATCGTGAGCGGCTGGCCTGGATAGTCGCCGGCGTCCTCCTGGTTGGGCTGCTGGCGGCGCTGCCTTTCGCCATTGCGCATTTGCGCCGTGCTCCAGAAGATTTGCGCGTACTCAAGCTTTCGGTGATGCCCCCTGAGAAGGCGACCATATTCGTAATAGTACCGGCCATGGCCCTTTCACCGGACGGTCGTGACCTGGCCTTTGTCGCCTATTCTGAAGGCCAAAGTGTTCTTTGGGTGCGCTCACTTGATTCGCTCTCAGCACAGGCGCTCCCAGGGACCGAGGGCGCTTCGGCCGCTTCTTCTCTTTTTTGGTCCCCAGATAGTCGCTTCATCGGATTTTTCGCCGGCGGCAAGCTCAAGAAGATTGATGCCTCAGGAGGGCCTCCGCAAACTTTGTGCGATGCGGCGGCGGGGAGTCGCGGCGGGACGTGGAATCGCGACGGAGTGATTGTCTTTGCACTTAGTAGTTCCGGCCCACTTTATCGGGTCTCGGCGACGGGCGGCGAGCCGGTGCCGGTGACAGCGCTCGATCAATCACGTTTCGAAACTGCTCATCGCTGGCCATACTTCCTACCCGACGGTCGCCACTTCCTCTATTTTGCGCGCGGCAGCCAAGCTGAAAGCGGAGGGATATTCGTCGGCTCGCTTGATTCGAAAGATACGAAGCGGTTGCTTCCAACCACTTTGAACGCGGCATACGCGGCCCCGGGCTTTCTGCTATTTTTGCGGAATGAGACGCTGATGGCCCAGCGGTTCGACGTCGATGAGCTTCAACTCACCGGCGAACCATTTCTCGTCGCCGAACGTGTGGCTTATAACCCAGGGCTTGGTCGCAGGGCCTTTTCCGTCTCAGAAAACGGCGTGCTGGTTTATCGCTCCGGTAGCGGTCAAATTAACCAACCCTTCTGGTTTGATCGAGGAGGCAAACAGATTGGATCGCTTGGCGCGGCTAGCCTTTACTTCACTCTTTGGCTGTCACCGGATGAAAGGCGAGCTGCGGTAGACCGCGTAGATACCCAAACGGGGACAACCGACATCTGGCTCTTCGACTTGTTGCGCGGCACCCCTTCACGATTCACGACCGATCCGGCGGGCGACTCGAATCCACTATGGTCGCCCGATGGAAGTCGGATCGTCTTCGCCTCGAGCCGCGAAGGCGTTGCGAATCTTTATCAAAAGACTGCGAGCGGCGGCGGGACAGAGGAAGTGCTTCTCAAGTCAGGTGAGGAGAAAGTACACGAAGACTGGTCTTCGGACGGACAGTTCATTGTATATAGAACCCTCAATCCGAAAACAAAATTGGATTTGTGGGTGTTGCCGATGTCCGGGGATCGGCAGCCATTTCCGTTTCTGCAAACGGAGTTCAACGAACAGCAGGCTCAATTCTCTCCAGACGGAAAGTGGATAGTCTACACTTCGGACGAGTCGGGAGGGCCGGAGGTCTACGCTCAGACATTCCCGGCCTCTGGTGGCAGGTGGCGGGTTTCGACGGGCGGCGGATGCCAGCCGAGATGGAGGCGCGATGGTCGTGAGCTTTTCTACATTGCCGCCGATAGGAAACTCATGGCGGTGGACGTAAAGCTGGGTGTCACATTCGAGGCGGGTGTTCCCAAGGCGCTCTTCGGCACGAGCGTCCTTAGTTTGACAGATTTCAGGAGTCACTACGCGGTCACTGCCGACGGACAGCGCTTTCTCATTAACTCAACGATTGAAGAAACAAACGCCACCCCAATCAGCGTCGTGGTGAACTGGGCAGCGGATTTGAAGCGCTAAAGGAATCTGGCCGCAGACCGCCGCTAAAATCTCGCGCCATCGGATTTGCGAGAGAGCCGACCTGTTGTGCAACTGCCCGCGTTCACACTCGATGTCAATTTATGAGGTTTGATGAATGAAAATCTATTTGGCGGAAATCATCGGCACGATGATTATGTTGATCCTCGGTGACGGCGTCGTCGCCAACGTGTTATTGCACAAATCAAAAGGGCAAGGCAGCGGATGGATG
>JBPCKD010000190.1:0-40631 GCA_051004635.1 Pyrinomonadaceae bacterium | reverse complement strand
GGTTCTGTAATGACCTCGCTAGTTCGAAACTGACCCACTACCTTTTGTGAAGGGGGGTTGGCTGGGTAGGCAGAGTTTAGAGTAAAAGCTGGGCTTGCCGCCTAACCAACTAGCAAACTAGAGTGTGTACTCTGAACTACGGTTCCGTTGCGAAAGGAGCATTATTATGAACAACGATAACCGCTGTACCCGTTGTGGCGAGGGAAGGATCAAAAGCTGGTCAGAACTCACTGACGAAGAGCGTGAGGTAGTAAAGCGTTTGCCTGGAGCGGCCGATTACGACGCAGAGGAGCGGCAATCCATGCCTCAATGGTGCACACGCTGCTGGTACGAATCGGTAGGTGACGAAACCCTGACTTAGAATCATGGTTAAGTGAGTCCGTTAAGTTTGATCTCTGCCCCTCGCGCCCGCTCACGCAGGCGGTTCTGACAATGTGAGCCGGTCGAAACTTTGGCGTATCGCCTGCATGCGCTCGATCAGTGTTTCACTCAATTCGTGAGCCGGTTCGAAGTCGAGTCTCTTAGCGATCTCTCGGAAGGCGGGATGATCGGGCGAAGGCAGCGCCGCGACCTTGCCCACGATCAGACGCAGGTGATGATCTACGGAGCGCAGAAGTGCGTAACCGTCGCTGAGTGCCTCATAATCTCGCGCGTCTAAAGAACCAGTCGCTTCGAGTCGCTCTAAAGTTGCGTTGGTCGAACGGTCTTCGCCTTCATCCGCGACGTCATCGCGAAGCTGAAGATAACGTGCTGCAAAATATGCGTCGAGCATGCCGCCCGCTGAATACTTGATGTCAATATCACTGTGCGGACCACCCCGGCTACGCTTCCCCTTCTCTCTTTCCAGAAGCTGGCGCACACGCCGCGTTTCCTGTCTCAACTCGCTGGGACTGATTTCACGGGCCTTCTCATGGATCGCGTGCCTTGCATGCGTTTCGATCATTTTGCCTAGTTCCAGATCCCCCGCCACAGCTCGCAACTTCACATAGGCAAGCCACTCCCAAATTGCGCTTCGTTGTCGCAAGTACTCCAGAAAGCCTTCCGAGCTTGTTACCAGCGGGCCGTTTTTACCATCCGGGCGCAAACGAAGATCTACTCGATATAGATAACCTTCACGGGTCACGCTCGAAAGCGCTGCGATCATCAATTCGCTCATACGGGCGTAGGCCTCATCCTGGGTTAGGGAGGCGACAGGTGAAGAGACGAGAGAATCGTAGACAAGGATGAGGTCGAGATCTGAGCCATAATCAACTCCGCCGCTGGCTAACCGGCCGAGAGCAAGAACGCTCAGCCTGGGTCCCCCCGCCAAATGGCCATAGCGTCGCACCATCTCGCGACGCGCTATCAGGAGAGAGACATTAACGCCGGCAACCGCAAGTTCTGTTTGCAGGCTATTTGATTCGGAAAGGGAGATTTCCCCCGCCGCGTCGTGCGCGCCGATCTCGACCAGTAACTTTGACCATTCTCGCCGCAGGGCCGAGAGTTCCCCGGAAAAGCTTTTCTCGGCGTCGATACTTGTTCGAAGCTGAGACCGATAGTCCCTTCGCCGCAGGCGCGTCTTTTCGTTTCCGAGCGAACCTATCAAAGACGGGTTGCCGGCCAACATCTCGCCGAAGAATTCTGATGCCCCGCAAAGACGCACCAGACCAACAAGGTTATTCTCCGAGAGTTCGATTGTCCCTTCGGATTTGTCGAGAGATGCTGCAACTCGTGCGGTCAAGATCAAAGCTCGTTGCGGATTGTCCGACTTATGGACCGTTTGGCTCAGCAGGTGCGCCAGCGATTCGACTTTCAGTGCCTGCTGTCCGGTGTTTGCCGGCAGGAGATGCGAGGCAAATACCCGGGCGGCGGTGTTCAGCAGGCGGGTTTCGTCCCTGAAACCATGACTATCCGCGTCATTGCCAGGCAGCGAGTCGTCGCGGCGAACCAGTCCGACGTCGAGGTCAGCTCCAGCAAAGCAACGATCGTATGCGCTACGCACATTGGTTGCATGCATCTTCAGGGCGTTATCAAAATCATCAAGTCCTGTTACGCCCAGAAAACCCATGCGCCTCGCAACCAGAATTCGTAGTGCTTCCGTTTGTGGCACCGTGTGCGTTTGCAGTCCGTGCTCCATCTGTAGCCGATGCTCAAGCGTACGTAGAAAAACATAAGCATCGGACAGCTCGGAGCGCTCCTGCTCCGAAATAAGGTTCCGGTCCGCCAGCCGTCCCAGGCTTATCAGAGTGTGGAAAACACGCAACCATTCGTCGCGACCCCCATGGGCCAATTGAAGGGCCTGGGCGATGAACTCAATTTCCCGGATTCCGCCTCGTTGAAGCTTTACATTGAAGCCGTCCCTATTTCGCTCGATGTGTCGATCGATCTTTAGCTTGGCGGTCCTAACGCTTGCGAGCGCATCTTTGATTGAGACGTCGAGTCGATAGATATAATCTTCCGTGGTACTGGCAAATCGGGAAAAGAGCGAGCTGGAACCGGCTGCTGCGCGGCTGCGAATCAAAGCCTGACGTTCCCAGGCTTGAGCAGACTTGCGGTAGTAGTTAAGCGCTTCGTCCAGCGAACAAGCGAGCGCGCCATCACGTCCATGTGGCCGCAAACGCAAATCCACTCGATATGCCGCGCCCTCGCCTGCCGGCTGGCCCACTAGTTTTGTGACGGTCTCAGAAACCTTGATGAAGTATTCACGGTTGCTCAACTTACCTCGCTCACCTGAGCCCGCCGTTGTGCCATCATCCGAGTAGATGAATATCAAATCGATGTCAGAAGCGTAGTTGAGTTCGCGTGAACCGAGCTTGCCTAGCGCAACAATGCAGAAGTCGGCAGTGGCGACGCGCCCTCGTGCATCATTGCTCAACGGCGAGCCATATCTATTGTCGAGGTCCTGTCGTGCCAGGCTGAGCGCGTAATCGAGGATGGCGTCAGCAAGATTCGATAACTCTTCCGTAGTCTCGACGAGAGTATGGGCGCGCCGGACATCATGCAAATAGATGCGGAGAAGCTCGCGACGACGGAATCGCGCGAACAAAACTTGAGGAGACAAAGATGAGTTTGTCAGTGCAAACCGCGCCAACGACTCCTTTAGCTGTTCGCGGGTTCGGACGCGCGTATCGGCACGCTCGCGCTTCAGCCACGAGATATAGTCGGCATTTTGCTCCAGCGTAGTGGCTAGCAAGGGACTCCATGCAGCCAGAGCCAGCGCGTCTGACAGCAGAGCAGGATCGCCAACTAGTTTTTGATAACTACGCGGTTGTTCGTTCGCCAGACGCTCTAAAAAAAGCCGAGCGCCCGTCTCATCAGGTAGATCCCGAATTAGCGATTCAACTTTCGCGTCGAGAGTTTGCACGCGGACATATTACGCGGGAGTAACGCAAACTGTTAGTTTGCGGAACGGTGCGGAAGCTGCCGGCTTGAGTGACAACGAATGGTCGCCAACTAACAGTTTGCTTTACAACAATTCGGCAGCCCCGCGCGCGGGCCGATTCCACTTCTAGATATCGAAATACATACTGAACTCCAGCGGATGCGGACGCATGCGCAGGGGCGTGATCTCCTTGTCGCGCTTGTAGGTAATCCAACGTTCGATCAACTGCTGACTAAAGACGTCGCCTTTGAGCAGAAATTCGTGGTCTGCTTCGAGGGCCTTCAAAGATTCATCAAGCGAACCCGGCAGAGTCGGAACATCCTTCAGTTCTTCAGGTGACAGATCGTAGATATCTTTCTCGAGCGGCTCCCCCGGATCGAGGCGGTTTTGAATTCCATCGATACCAGCCAGCAACATAGCTGAGAAGGCCAGGTAGGCATTGCAGGACGGATCGGGCGGACGAAACTCCAGTCGTTTTAACTTGGGATTAGCCGAAAACATAGGAATGCGAATCGCCGCCGAACGATTCCTTGCCGAGTAAGCAAGATTTACCGGCGCTTCAAATCCTGGCACCAGACGTTTGTAGCTGTTGGTGGTCGGCGCCGCAAATGCAACTACCGCTGCCGCGTGCTTCAAAAGTCCGCCTATGTAATAGCGCGCCATCTCTGACAAACCAGCATAACCATCACCGGCGAAAAGCGGCTTGTCTCCTTTCCATAAGGATTGGTGACAGTGCATTCCGGAACCGTTATCACCGAAGAGAGGTTTCGGCATGAACGTCGCCGCCTTCCCGTATTGATACGCAGTGTTGCGAACCACATACTTAAAGATCTGCAAATTGTCAGCGGTGCCCAGAAGCGTCGAGTAACGAAAGTCGATCTCGCATTGCCCGGCAGTGGCGACTTCATGGTGATGACATTCAACCGTCACACCACATTTCCCAAGCGTCAACGAAATCTCGGAGCGCAGATCGCTGAGCGTGTCAGTGGGTGGGACAGGGACATAACCTTCTTTGGGGCGAATACGGTAGCCAAGGTTGGAGCCCTGAAACTCGTTGGCGTCGCGACCGCTGTTCCAGTGTCCTTCATCCGAATCAATGGTATATCCAGCGGAGTTCTGTTCATTATGAAACTTCGCGGAGTCGAAAACGAAAAACTCCGCTTCCGGCCCAAAATTCACAGTGTCCGCCAGCCCGGTGAATTTCAAATAGCTCTCGGCCCTCACAGCCACCGCTCGAGGATCAAATGCGTAACCTTCCTTGGTGATTGGATCGACGGCATTTCCTACGAGGCACAAAGTAGGGTGCTCGGCAAAGGGATCCATCCAGAATCTGGAGGCATCCGGTACCAGCAACATGTCTGATTCGTGGATCGCGGCCCACCCGCGAATCGAGGAGGCATCAAAACCAAAGCCATCTTCAAAGGTAGCTTCGCCAAGTTCGCCGATGGGGAATGTTAGGTGTTGCCAGGAACCCGGTAGGTCTGTAAACCGAACGGAAACGAATTTTGCCCCCTGGTCAGAGGCATATTTCAAGACAGTCTTTGCATTCATGAGTTCTCCTGATTGAAAAAGGGAGTGTTAGGGGTGCTCTTCGCCCCGGAGTCGTTATTGGTGCGAAGTATTGTGGAGCTGGGACCTTGCTAAGAGAAGAGGCGAGCCTCATAGACCGACCGCGCTAAAAAACTGTGCATTATAGTTTCGCTCCTGACTATGTCAAGGCTTTTGCCGCCGCTTTTCCAGTGAGAAGGTTCTTTTGGACGATAACTTCTTATGACTCCGCAGTTTAAGGGCAGATGAAAACTACGACCGAACAAAAAAAGTTATAGACCGACCTCGCGTTTTCTGTTACATTGCGCCACTAAGCGTCCCATCCAAGATATTCTCCACTAACCGAACTCGGGATGTGTATAACTACGCTTTGGCTTCTGGAATCAAGAACATACAAGTATTTTCGCAGTAGTCAGGAGACCGCGAATTGACCACGGCAATTGAGCAGACGCTCGAAACCTATGGCATCGAAAACTGGGGCGCCGGATACTTTGACGTAAATCGCAAGGGCAACCTGATCGTACGTCCCACCGAAGGTGACTCCCGCTCAGCAGATCTAAAAGAAATTATTGACGATCTAGCCCGGCGAGGGATTGGCGCGCCTGTGCTGCTGCGGTTCCCTCAGCTAGTCGCAGCCCAAGTCAGGAAACTTCAACGGGCATTTAGTCGATCGATTAGAGAGTTTGAATACCAGGGCGCCCACATGTGCGTCTACCCGATGAAGGTCAATCAGCAACGGGCGCTGGTTGAGGAGTACTTGCGGGAGGGATCGCGTTACGACTTTGGCCTCGAGGCCGGCTCGAAGGCAGAACTCTATGCCGCGATGGCGCTGGAACAGACGCCTGACAGCTTGCTGGTCCTTAATGGTTTCAAGGATGAAGAATTCATTGAGCTGGCATTTGCGAGTGCGCGCTGCGGCAAAAAGGTAGTAATCGTCATCGAGAAACTTAATGAACTCGATCACGTGCTGAACCTCGTCGATCGTCAGGACAGCGGCCTTCCGATCCTGGGAATGCGCGTCAAGCTCTATTCGAAAGGCTCGGGCCGGTGGGAGAAGTCGGGCGGTGAGGCTGCAAAATTTGGTCTGACTACGACTGAGATGCTGGAAGTGATTCGCCGTCTCGAGGAAGCCGGTCGCATTGACATGCTCAAGCTGCTCCACTTTCACATCGGTTCACAGCTTACCGACATCAAGCGAATCAAGAATGCGATGAAAGAGGCAGCACGCGTTTATGCGAAGGTCTATCAGATGAAAGTTCCGGTGGATCTTCTCGACGTGGGCGGCGGCATGGCGGTGGACTACGACGGCTCAAAAACCGCATTTGATTCATCGGCCAACTACACGGCGCAGGAATTCGCAAACGACGTTATTTACACCATCAAACAGGTTTGCGACGACGAGAATGTTCCCCACCCGACGATCATTCAGGAGTCGGGACGGTTCCTGGCTGCCTATCACGCAATCCTCGTTACAAACGTGCAGGACGAAATCGAAACTATTGTTGAAGACATAACTCCGATCGAGATTGATGACGATGATCCACAAGTGGTGACTGAACTCGGAGATCTCAGGGCATCGATAACCGTTAAGAACTATCGAGAGTATTACCACGACGCGCTGGAGCATCGTGAAGAGCTGTTCACTCTTTTTAATCTGGGTTTGGTTTCACTTGAGGATCGCGCGAAGGGCGAGGTTTTGTTTTGGGACGTCTGCGAACGCGCAGACAAGTATGCCCAGCAAGCCAAGTATGTCTCAGAGGAATTCGACGATCTTCGCCGGCTCTTGTGTGCAAAATATTTGACGAATTTTTCCGTGTTTCGCTCGGTCCCGGACCACTGGGCCCTCGATCAGCTGTTTCCTATCGTGCCCATTCACTACCTCAACAAGTCTCCCACGGAATATGCCACGCTCTGCGACATCACCTGTGATTCTGATGGAGTGGTAGACAAGTTTGTCGATCTGCATGACGTAAAACAAGTGCTTGAGCTCCATTCTCTGGTCCCGGGTGACACCTATTACCTGGCCTTCCTGTTGGTGGGCGCTTATCAGGAAGTCATGGGAAACAACCACAACCTTTTTGGAACGCCGCATGAAGCCCATATTCACATCGATGACGAAGGCTATCTGATAAAGAAAGTAATTCGCGGCACCACTGTCGGCGAAGCAACCGAACGGGCCCGCTATGAACGGAGCCTTTTGCACGATGGCTTTCGCCGTTTGATAAGTCGGCGGGTCAAAGACGGTGAATTGAGCGAGGCTGATGGCGCCGAGCTGGCACAGTTTTACGAGTCGCGTTACGACGCTTATACATATCTTTCGGTTAACGGATCGAAGACGCGTTCACGCCGCAAGACTGATTATTAACCTTGCACGCCAGGCGGCCGGTCCACGTGTACGCCGCCTGGGCACTTGAGCAGGGCTGCTTATGCTGGAGACCACTGGGCAATTTGTTTCTTACCGGATTGATTCTGGTAATCACGTCCTGAAGTTCAGTCTGAGAGGTTGACAACCTTTATGGTTACGCAGCGAAAACCCAAAGCATCGAAGTATCTTACGACGCCAACTCGGCCGGTTCAGGTGGATCGCGATCGATCGGTTGCCGGTCTGCTGGAAAAAATGGAGGGCGCGGGTTTTGGCGGTCGCCAGATGGCGGAAGCCCATCGAATCTGGCTCGACATGCTCGGCGATAATACGACCATTATCGTGGCGGGATCCGGGGCTCTCATCCCCGCAGGAATGCGCCGTCTGCTGGCTTACGTTATCAAGAACCGTTTTGTTGACGTGCTCGTGCTTTCCGGCTCACTTCTCTTTCATGACTTGCACGAGACACTTGGTCGCTACCATTTCCAGGCGCATCCCAACATGACCGATGCTGAACTGGAAGCTTCGCAGATCAGCCGAATGTGGGATCTTCTCGCCAGTGATGAAGAATACCGTGAGGCCAACGAATGGGTTGGGGGCTTTACCAATCAACTCGATCAAAGCCGGCCTTACTCGACGCGCGAATTTCTTCACCTGCTGGGAAGAGAGCTGGCAGAGATTGCCACAGAAGATGGCGTCCTCACTTCAGCATACAAAGCGCGGGTCCCGATCTTTTGTCCGGCGATCGCGGATAGCGGCATCGCAGTGGGGATTGCCGCCGCGCGCTTTGAAAAGAAGAATAACTTTATGTTTGACATGGTCCAGGACGTACTCGACATGGCAAACCTCACCGCCCGCGCGCGGCTGACCGGCATTATCAATCTCGGTGGCGGTACTCCGAAGACTTTTGTGCAGCAGACGGAGGTTTCTTCATTCATCCTCAAGAATCACCATCAGGGCCACAAGTATGCCATTCAAATCACTACCGACGCCCCACACCCCGGCGGTCGATCCAATGCGGTAGCCTTTGACGAGGGATTGGTTTACGGCAAACTAGCCCGCGGCGCTCATAGCGCCTATGTGAACTGCGATGCAACGATTGCGCTGCCAATTCTGATCACAGCTCTTTCGCAAACTGCCGCCAAATACCTGAAAGGCCGCAAGCGACCTAACTTTACTTTCGGACGGGAGCTGATTGTTGAAGTTCCCTAACGAAGGAAGCCTTGAAGGGTTAGGACCTACCGTTTAGAGGCGAGCACCGCCCGCCGGTTCAAGATACGATTCAAAAACGCGATCAAAATATTCTACGTTTGTTCGGTGATTGATTTATCTCTCGGAATTGGCTCACCGTCCTTCTTGAGACTTTCCAGGTAGCCCTGAATAGCATCTGTCGCCATCGCACGCGCTTCCTCAAGCGTATCGCCTTCGGTAACTAATCCAGGTAAGGCAGGACATGTGACAACATAACCACCAGTAATATCAGGCGTCATCACCACCGTGAAGTTCAGAATTTTCATGAATTCATTATATGCCCGAATCCTCTTGACTTCGCCAACCTTTGCCCCGCCCAGCAGTTAACTGCGGGGCTCTCCTCCGTTATACTGAGTCCGCTCCGCAATATATTTAAGATCGGTTCGAGGCGTCTCAATGAAACCACGTCGGACAATCATTTTTCTATTTGCACTGCTCCCACTAGCCCTGCTAGCAACTGCTGCTCATGCCCAAACTGAAGCTGAGGTCAAGGCTAACTACACCAAGACTGAACAGACCATCTCAATGCGCGATGGCATAAAGCTCTTCACTTCGATTTATGTTCCGAAAGACAAGTCAAAGAAGTATCCGATCATGCTTAGCCGCACTCCCTACAGTGTGTCCCCTTATGGTCCTAACAATTACAAGACTTCTGTTGGACCATCGCTGCTTTTCCAAAAGGAGCGTTACATATTTGTCTATCAGGACGTGCGCGGGAAGTTTATGTCTGAAGGCGAGTACGTAAACATGCGGCCTCACCAGCCTGGCAAGACTGGTAAAGAAGTAGACGAAAGTTCTGACACCTATGACACCATCGAGTGGCTCGTAAAGAATGTGCCCAACAACAATGGGCGCGTAGGAACGTGGGGAATTTCTTATCCCGGGTTTTATGCGACTGTGAGCGCCATTGACGCCCATCCGGCCCTCAAAGCTGCATCACCTCAGGCGCCCATTTCAGATTGGTTCATTGGGGACGATTTCCATCACAATGGAACTCTCTTCCTGCCGCACGGTTTCAATTTCCTCGCGTCGTTTGGATTGCCGCGCCCCAGGCCCACTACCGAGTCTCCCGCGCGCTTCGATCACGGGACACCCGATGGTTACAAATTCTTCCTGGAGATGGGACCGCTTGCAAACGCCGACAAGAATCATCTCAAGGGGCGCGTGGCATTTTGGAACGAAATGATGGCCCATCCGAATTACGATGAGTTCTGGCGATCGCGTAATATCTTGCCACATCTGAAGAACATCACGCCCGCGGTGATGGTCGTTGGAGGCTGGTTTGATGCTGAAAACCTGTATGGGGCTCTCAACACGTACAAGACCATTGAGCGGGTCAATCCGGGTATTTACAACAAGCTGGTGATGGGGCCCTGGTTTCATGGGGGCTGGTCGCGAGGCGATGGCGACTTCCTTGGTAACGTTCGGTTTGGCGCTCAGACGTCGATTTTTTATCGTAATAATATTGAGTTGCCCTTTTTCAATTGTTTGTTGAAAGATGAATGCGACCGCAATTTTCCGGAAGCTTTCGTATTCGAAACAGGATCGAATCAGTGGCGCTCGTATGAACGCTGGCCACCACTCAATACAGAAAAAAAGGATCTCTTTTTACAAGCCAACGGGGCACTTTCCTTCAGCCGCCCGGCAAAAATCACTGCGAAACCGTTTGACGAATACGTAAGCGATCCTGCACATCCGGTTCCATTCATAAATCGCACCGCAATCGGCATGACGCGGGAATACATGATCGACGATCAGCGGTTCGCGGCTACCCGCTCTGACGTGCTGATCTACCAAACCGGGCCATTGAGCGAAACCGTTACCGCATCTGGGCCCTTTAGCGCAACGCTTTACGTTTCAACTTCCGGAACAGATTCGGATTATGTTGTTAAGCTGATCGATGTTTTTCCGGATAACACGCCAGACAACGATCCCAACCCGGCAGGCGTGAAAATGGGCGGGTACCAGATGCTCGTCAGGGGCGAACCGATGCGGGCGAGATTTAGAAACAGTTATGCCAAGCCTGAGGCAATGATTCCGAACAAGATCACGAAAGTTGAATTTACCTTGCCTGACATTAATCACTCGTTTCTAAAAGGCCACCGGATCATGGTGCAGATCCAGAGTAGTTGGTTTCCGCTGGTTGATCGCAACCCGCAGAAGTTTGTGGACATCAACAAAGCCACGGAGGCCGACTTTCAGAAAGCCACTCAGCGCGTCTATCGTTCAGGCCCTTACGGTTCCCATCTATCACTGACTGTTTTGAAGTGAGATAAGCATTGCAGTCCTTGTCAGAACCAACTGCGTTTGCGGGGTGGATGAGCGGTGGCTGCCTGAGTTGAGCGAGATAACCAGGCTGCTGAAGACTGAGAACGATCCACGAAATCACACTAAGCGGCACGAAAAGGGCCCTTAGTTCGAGTCATTTCGTTTGCTTTCGTGGATCGTCTTATTCTTCCTGAGAACCGGCCGCCCCTTTTTCAGCAACTCTAGCGCAAACGCTGCGGCAGCTAGTCAGATTTGCGGCCAAGATACTGGAAGGCCGAGGAAGGGTTTCCGTTCATGGTTGTTACCACAAACGGCTGGTTTTCGAGTTGCCGGAATGGGCCGGTCAACCCCTCGATCCACTCTTTGCGGTGATGTCTAACGACGACGCCTTCGGGCAGTTCAAAGACTCCGTAACATTTGTATTTTTTGGCATACCGCTCATAACGCTCGCGATTGCGCAGGTCGCTGTTAACGAGTAGGTCGCTAATGTAGACCAACCCACTGGGACGCAGCACTCGCTCTACTTCATTCAGAAGTGCCCGCTGGCCGTTATCGTCGGGTAGGCAGGTAAGCACCGCAAAGAGCAACACTGCGTCGATAGACTCACTCTTGATAGGCAAGGCCGATCCGTCAGTGCGAACTAACATTGAATGGGGAACCTCGCGGCGTGCCCGCCCGAGCATGGCCTCTGAAAAATCACTACCAATAACGTTCTGATAACCTGCTCGCGAAAGTTCTGCGAGCGTTCGCCCATAGCCGCAGCCGTAATCAAGAATACGAGCCTTCTGATCTGAATAGCGCGCCAGCCATTCCAGACGCAACGGATGCGAGAAGCACTTCTCGCGTGCAACACGATTCCAGTAACTTACTTGTGCGGCGAAGTTCTGCATCAGCTAAGCGGGGAAAATGAAACAATTCTTATTTCCGGATGACCGCTCGCTCATCCCGCGGCGAAGATTGATGGAAAAAATCGCAGCCAAGAGGTTGGTTAGACTAAGCGGCTTCGCCGCCTTCCGTGCGGTAAGGCTCTGCCTCACCGAGGACTACCCCAAATTCCATCGAGGCTACGCCTCGACCCGGCGGAGGCACAGCCTCATCTTCAAAATAGCGGGACGGTAAGGCAGAGCCTTACCGCAAGGAGGGCGGCAGAGCCGCTAACGAAGCTAGCAAGAGTCTTCTGCGCCGCCAACTAGCGCATTGTATCCCCAAGCCCGCGCACGTCCGGCTTCATTGTGTTGTCGTGAGCGTTGCGAGCAACAAAAGTGCTACCCCAGCCACTGCAACACCTCTTCCTCGCTGCTGTGACGATCGCCGCCAACAATATGGATGAAATATTCTTCAAGGGAAATAGGCCCAGTCTGCTGGCCGTCGCCATCCATATGAATTCCTTTTCGTAGTTCATCAAGTGAACCCGCGGCGAGAAGCTTGCCTTGAGAGATAATTGCGATGTCGCTGCAAAGCCTCTCAACGATTTCCAACACGTGAGAAGTGAGGAAGACGGTCAGCCCGCGTGCGGTCAGCCGGGAAAGCAGATCTTTCAACGTCCGTGAGGCGATCGCATCAACACCCTCGAAGGGTTCGTCGAGGAAAAGAACTTCCGGGCGATGAATCAAAGCGCACGCCAGGGAAAGTTTCTTTTTCATCCCATGCGAGTATTCAACAATAAGTTTCTTTGGATCGTCGCGAAGTTCCATGAGATCGAGGAGCTCGGGCGAGCGTTCGGCGATCTCTGTTTTTCCGAGTCCGTACATTCGTCCCGTGAAGGCAAGCATTTCAGCGCCCGTCAGTCGCTCAAAAAGGTTTAGATCCTCTGGGACGACCCCGATACGTCTTTTGACTTCCAAAGGCTCGGTCGCAATATCTCGTCCAAGCACACGTACACGACCGCTCGTGGGGGCGAGCAACCCCGTTAGCATTTTTATCGTGGTCGATTTGCCCGCGCCGTTAGGTCCAAGAAAGCCGAAGAAGCTTCCGCGACGGAGAGTAAGGTTGAGGTTGTCTACCGCTACAAAATCCCCGAACTGCCGCACGAGGTTGGTTGTTTCAACAGCCGGAACTGTGGCCAGGTCGTTTGTAGTCTGTAATTCTGGCATTCATGAGTTTGTACGCGGGGATGGAGAAGGCGTCAAGCGCCGGGTTCAGGTGCATAGAGTACAAGCTTTAGCTTGCATGGCTGCGCGAGCGGCAACCTAAAGGTTGTACTCTAAACACCTGTTCGTAAACGCGATTCGATCGGCGAGAATAAAACTAACTATCGAACACGCCGCTACGCTCGCCAGATTGGCTGGGCCGACCGGCAGTCCGAGGCGTCCGACAAAGAGGCTCATAAACACCAGATTGCCAGTCAGCGAAAACAGGCCACTCGTAAGGTTAAACTTCACCAACCGGCGAAGAGTTTGCTTTGTCGTTGAAGAGGGCCGATCCTTCCAGGTCCAGTGTTGATGCCAGACAAAGTTATTCAGCACTGCCAACTCAACTGCCGTGGCGGTCGCCGCGAGATAACTAACCTGAGGCGTGGCATGGGTGAGAACGAAGAGCACGCCGGTTTGTAAAGCAAAGCCAAAGACGCCGACGAGATTAAACTTTACCCAGTGAAGCATTGAAGTAATTTGTGAATGCGCAGGCCAGAAATCCGACACGGCCCTGGGCACGAAGGCAGGCATGTAAGTATGACTGTGTCGGAGACCTCTTAATCCGCTTGGAGTGCGACGACGCTTTGGTCGGTCCCTTAGCTGTCGCGACCCTTATTATTTGAATGCTCCTCATCAATGCGGCGCCAGGCCGCCGCGGGCCAAAGCGGTGACAGGTCACCGCACTCCAAAGAGTTGCCGCGCCGCATCAGAATCTCCCTCCTGAGCGTTTGGACTGCCCGGAGGCGGAAGAGCAGGTAGGCGCTCCAATTCGTAAAGGGCGTGCGTATTCTGTATGGACGAGACAACCAGGACCAAAGCCATCCCCACAATCGCGATCACCCCGCCCACGTCGTAGAGCAAGTATTGATGTCCGAAGATACGCGTGTGTGGTCGATAGATCAGGAAGACATTGCCGATGATAAGAAGCAGCCGCATCTCGGTCGGACCCATTTTCCATTGGGAGATTTTGAAGATTCGCAGCGAGTAGGCAGCCAAATAAGAATTGATTGCCAACATCAGGAAGACAATTAACATCGCGGCGGCAACTCGTTCGGTCATGTAACCGGACAGCGCCAGGCCGAAAATCAGAAACATCGTGCCGAAGGTGTCTATTATGTGGTCCACATAGAAGCCGTAACGCGGCCGCTGCCTATTGCGGTATCGCGCGAGAGTTCCATCCAAACTGTCGCCAAACCAGTTGAGAAATATGAAGAGGTTTACCAGATGCAGCATCAGCGGATTCTGTCTGCTTAACGCATAGCCCACGCCAGCAAGGAACATAGACACGAGCCCGAGGAGCGAAAGGTGGTCTGAATTCACGCATGCAGGCATGCGTCGCGCGAGTCCGCGAAGCGCCGCTCGTTCGAGCGGCGCCAACACGCTTGTCTGCTCTCGCCTGGCATCCTGGAAATCTTTGCCTTTACTGTTTCTTTCCATCGTTGCTCCGTTCACTATATTCCGTTATTTCGGTCCTCGATCCGGTACGGCTGTTTCAGTCCCTTCCTGGCTTCTTCGTGCGCGGCATAAATATCGGGCCGCGTCAGGACTTCACGATACTCCGACAACGCGGCGTCGCGTTTACCCGCCAAATCGTAAGCGCGTGCGGCATAGAGGTGGGCCATCGTAACCAACTCGGGCCCGGCTCGCTCAACTTTCGTTGCGGCGAGAAACTCTTTGGCCGCGCGTTCCCCTTCTCCGGCGGTCAACAAAACCTCGCCATACTTGAAGTGAATCAGATCGAGCACTCTGGAAACCGTGTCTCGCAAGGAGCGGTCGCGCAGTAGATCATCGAAGATGGCAAAGGCTTCGCGCTCAGCTTTGACAGCAGCTTCCGTGTTTTTGGCTTTTCGTTCGACCTCAGCCTGGGCGACGAGCGCACCCGCCGCTTCTAGTCTGAAAAGATAGTTGCGCGGATATTTCGCAGTGAGTTCACGCGCGTGGGCAAGCACATCCGCGAATCGTTTCTCCCGAGTGTAAAGGACGATTAAGAGCGTCTTGGCGTCGTCGCGGGCCCAGGTGCCTTCCTTCGCTACCTGCTCGATCAATGCCAAACCACGCTTTTTCGAACCCCGAAAACCAGTGATGCCGGCAACAACTTTGATGGGCAAAGGCAGCGAGCCTACGGCGTATTCGTAGAGGCCCACTGTCAAACCCACGTCAATGAACTTCGGATCGAGTTTGAACACCTCGCGATGGTGGTCCACTGAATCGTTACCGTCTCGCAGGGCCGCAAAGTGGCGGCGCTCTACCGCTTCTGCGAATGAAGCCTTGAGGCCTGCCGTAACGCCAAGCCAATAGAGCGCCTCAATGTCTTTCGGGTTCTGTTTCAGCCGCATCTCGGAGCGTCGTTTAGCTTCCCGAGTCAGGTTCCGAAATTCTTCCACTACTTTGGGATCGACCTTGTCGTCACCACTGGAGTAAAAGCTCTCCGAGCTGTAGAGAGACGATTGAAGTCGTCGAGTCTCATATAGCGTTTTGATCCAAACTCGCGCTGCCAGCAATTGCGGACCGGCAGCATGGTTCGGGTAGAGCTTGCCGATTTCCTTGAAATCTTTTTGCGCTTTGTCGTAGTCGAGGTTGTAAAGCGCCTCAAGCCCACTGCGGCGCAGCGAATTAAACTGCGCCCGCTCGCCGTCGTTCACCCAGCCGCTTTCATTCGTTTGAGCAAACGCATTTGCCGAAAACACGACGAACGCAAAAATCAGTAGAACAAAGTATTTCACTGTGGTACCGCCTCCAATTTCATTCAAGTCGTCTTCGTCCGTTTAGATAGCTGACTTGTGCTCCGCAGCAAGGGCACAAGTGCCCAATCTAAAAGGCAGCTTTTGGATGAAAACTCAGGCAAAAGCCTCAAGGTATTTCACGCCTGAACCAGTATTGAACAATACAACCCGGTCGTTTGAACTCACCTGACCGTCGTCGATTAACTTTCTTAACGCGGGCAAACATGCCGCTCCTTCGGGCGCGCAGAATATTCCTTCGGCGGCGCCAATCTCTCGAGTCGCGGTAATCAGTTCATCATCCGTAACCTCGACCGCTGTGCCGCCTGACTCTCGCAACGCATCCAGAATCAAAAAATCTCCAATGGCACGCGGCACGCGCAATCCCGAAGCCACCGTCGCTGCATTCGGAAACTCGTCGGCGAATCGCTTCCCTTCCTCAAACGCTCGCACGATCGGAGCGCAGCCACTCGCCTGGACGGTTACCATTCGCGGCCGCTCGGACCCAATCCAGCCCATCTGTTCCATCTCCGCAAACGCTTTCCACATTCCGATGAGCCCCGTGCCACCACCAGTCGGATAAAGAATGACGTCTGGCAGACTGTAATCAAGTTGCTCAGCCAGCTCATATCCAAGCGTCTTCTTTCCTTCCACGCGATAAGGCTCCTTCAGGGTCGAAACGTCAAACCATCCTTCCGAGTCTTTGCGGCGGGCGACTTCCGCTCCGCAGTCTGTGATTAGTCCCGCCATTAAAGTGACATTGGCAGCGGTCTGCTCGCATTCGACGACGTTGGCGCGCGGCGTGTCGTTTGGCATGAAGATGAAACATTCAAGCCCTGCGCGGGCTGCGTAAGCTGCGAGGGCGCCTGCCGCGTTTCCAGCAGACGGCACTGCGAGCTTCCTGGCGCCCAGCTCCTTTGCCATCGAGACCGCCGCCGACATTCCGCGAGCCTTGAAGCTCTGCGTCGGATTCTGCGACTCGTCTTTGATGTAAAGTCTTTCGATTCCAAGTTTTTTTCCTAACCGCTCAGCACGAAGCAGCGGCGTCCACCCTTCACCAAGCGAAACAACGTTCTCGTCCTTTTCGACCGGCAACACCTCGCGATACCGCCACAAGTCGGCCCGCCGCCCGCCTAACGACTCCTTTGTCAACGTGCGCCCGGCGCGCTCCAGGTCATATCGCACGAGCAACGGCTTTCCACATTTGCGGCAGAGGTTGTGCAACCGCTGTGCCTCGTGTTCCAGATGACAAAGCGCGCATTCAAGATGTGTAACGTTCATTGATTAGGACCTTTCTCAAACAGTTTAGTTGCCTGAATACCTGAGGTGGCGGAATACTGACCACGCTTTACCGGCAGTTGGAGTAATCGTCCTGCACCTCAAGAGATTATGAGCATCGATGTCTTAACTCGGCTAGCGAGCTGATAAGAAAGGCTAACCGCAAAGGTCGCACAAGGAAGGCAAAGGTCTTTCTCTGCGTCAAACTTTGCGTTCTTTGCGGTTAGATTCTTTTTCCAACCACGCGGGTGACAAACTCAAGGCAAACCAAGTATCTTGTCAATCATCAACGTATCAACCACTAGTTAAATAAAAGGGGAGAAAAATGCCAAATCGCACAGCCGCAATTCAAACTAACAAGGGTACTATTCGATTCGAACTTCTGGAATCAGATGCTCCCAAGACCACTGAAAATTTTATTACCCTCGCCGAGCGCGGCTACTATGACGGCGTAATCTTCCATCGCGTGATCAAAGGCTTCATGATTCAAGGCGGTGATCCCACCGGCACAGGACGCGGCGGAGAGTCGGCTTGGGGCGGACGCTTCAATGACGAGATAGACAGCTCATCAGCGCTTTACCAACGAGGTTACAAAAAGGGCACCGTTGCCATGGCCAACGCCGGGCCGAATACAAATGGCTCACAGTTTTTCATTATGCACGCCGATTACCCATTGCCGCCAAGTTACACGATCTTCGGACGCGTCACGGATGGGCTGGATGTGGTGGATGCGATTGCTCAGTCAGAAACTGATCGCAGTGACCGTCCGGCTTCGGAAGTGAAAATCGAGAAAGTGACGATTGAAGCTTGAGAGTCACCGGAAAACTCGCTTAGTTCAGCGTTCACGCCAGCTGGATGCTTACCAACCAGCAATCTAAAGGTTGAACTCTGAACTTGCGTCACTGGCCCACGCTGGCATTACGAATCGCTTCCCACACAAACCGCTTCGCGGTGCTGACAGAATCTTCCAGGGTCGTTCCTTTGCCCAGCCCGGCAGCAATCGCGGCGGACAGAAGGCATCCGGAACCGTGAAGTTCGCCACCGAGGACGCGCCGCTCACGAAACACTGTCACTCTTCCCTCATTGTCCAACACATCGATCGACTCTCTTATGAGCGAAAACTTTTCATCATCTTTATCGCCCCCGCTTCTGCGTTCTGCGTTCTGCCTCCTGCCTCCTGCCTCCTGCCTCCTGTCTCCTGCCTTCTGCTCTCCCATGTGTCCACCCTTGATCAAGACTGCTCGTGCGCCCAATGTGCGAATCATCGCCGCGGCCTGCCGCATCTCCGGCTCGGAAGTGATCGACATCCCCGTAAGCTGCTCCGCTTCAGGAATGTTTGGAGTTATCAGACGAGCCACGGGCAAGAGCTGACTGATCAACGAATTCAGAGCATCCTCTTCCATTAAGCGCTGACCCGAAGTTGAGGTTATTACAGGATCGACGACAGGCGACGGCAAATCGGTTTCTCGAAAAAGGCGCGCAACCTCGCGGACAACTTCGCTCGTCGGCAACATTCCAATCTTGGAACAGACGATTTTGTAATCGTCCAGCAGTGGCATCACTTGCGCTCGCACTGCTTCACCGCTTTGATGTATTGCACCAAAGACACATGCTCTGTTTTGAAAGGTTATTGAAGTGATTGCTGCTGAGGCGTGAAATCCGAAGGCCGCGAAAGTCTTCGCATCGGCCAGTACTCCCGCTTCGCCAGACGGATCGAACCCCGCAATCGTCAACGCTCTGGGAAGTCTGGAAAGCGAGTCTTCTCCTGCAGTGTCCAACGGTTTCACTTTCTCACCTTCAAGGACGATCTACTAAATCACACGAAGTAAGACAAAGAAATTTCGTGCTTCTTAGGGTCATTTCGTGGATGGTTTGCTTTGCCCAAGCCGCCCGTTCAACTTAGGTCATTAGTATTCAGTGGGCCTTTGAGGTCAGATTCGCTTTCGTCAGTTAGCGCTTGTCGAAACGCCGGTGAATTTCACTTACGACCCGATGGAGTTGTAAGCGATCGTTCAGGATCCTGATAGCTGCGATACCTGCCGCACCTACGTGAACGCAATCTGCCACATTGTTCGTCGTCACTCCGCCCAGCGCTAACACCGGAAATGGAGCCAGCTCGAAAGTAACTTTCTTCAACTCCGCTAGTCCCAGCGGTTCCCCATATTGGCGTTTGGATATTGTATCGAAGACAGGTCCGAATACGACGAAGTCGGCGCCGCTTCGGCTAGCGGCGACGGCTTCTTCCAGCGAATGAGTGGAGACGCCAATTAGAAAATCGGGGCCGAATGTGCCCCGTACTATGTCCGGCGGCAGCGATACACTCGTCAGGTGGACTCCATCGGCGCCGGCCGAGCGTGCAATGTCAGCACGATCATTTACCAGCAGTTTGGTTGCGCTTCCACGGGTAATCCTGGCGGCGCTGGTCGAGAGCTGGTAGAGCAGGTTCGCGCTCAGATGCTTTTCGCGAATCTGAACAAAATCGATCTTCGCAGCCACGGCTGCTTCCACCAGCCGAAGAAGGTTTGAAAAATCTTCAGTTGCCGGCGTCGTTTGGGGGTTCGTCTCGCCGCCCGTGATCAGATACAGGAGTGGATGGAGCGGTCGTTGGGGCTGAGGCGGCATCTTTTTTGGAGTTACTCAGGGGTTCAGTACTTTCCTGAAGCGCCCGAACGGTTTGCTTAAAATGAAATATTTCCCAAAATGCGATGCCCACATTCAACAGACCCACGCCGCTTACTGCCCCGCGTACCCATCCTGACGCAACGACAGTCTGTAATGCGTAAAAGCCGGTTTTGCGCGCCGCGTATAAGAGAAAATAGTTGTTGCCCCAGTCGCTCAAGCCAAGCGTGCCCTGTGGAACCCATGGCAAGAGCGTAAGAACAATGCCGATCTCAAGGCATAACACAATATAAAAAATGACACTTAACTTGGCCGACATATTGGGATGGTAAATGGTGAATCGTAAATGGTAAATATTGAATGGTAAATGGTGAAATCGTGATTCTTAATTTACTTAACGCCAGTAATGGTGGGTCACAATACCGACTGCGCCATCCATTCACTATTTACTATTTACTATTTACCCGCTTTTTCGCTACCAGTCATTTACTTCCCCTTTCTCTTTCTTCTTCTGAGTAGTTAATCGGACCTGAAGCTCGTTGAGCTTGTCTCCAACATCACGATAACGAACGTCAACGCCATAGACTTCCGTAAACACTTCGACGGCCCGCGCCAGTTCGCCCATTTGTTCATAGGCAGAACCGAGTTCGTATTGCAGCGCCTTGTACTCTTCCGCGGCAAGTCCTGGAGCGTCGAGTCCTTTTTTAAACCAAAGGACGGCAGCCTGCGGCATGTCCTTTTCAACAAAGCAATGGCCCAGCATATTACAGCATTGAAAATATCGCCCCGTACCGTCGGCCGGTGCGGTTAGGCTGGCGGCAGTTTGAAATTCGCGAATGGCCTCGTCAAGCAGGGCCATCTCCTTATAGGCAGTTGCGGTGTTGTAGTGAGTCTCATAGTCTTCATTGGACGAAGTGTGTTCACCTTCAGCTTCTACTCGAAACTCTTCAAAGATCTCAGCAAGGCCAGCATCAATTCCGCTGGGCGTGGGCAAAGACCGGGCAGTCTCCTCAGCGATGGCAACGGGTGGCTGTGGCTCTTGTTCGAATGGAGACTCTATCTCTGAATCCGTTTCAATATCGGGCTGCGAAACCGCCGCGGTTTGTCTTTCTGCCTGGAGTTGCTGGCGGCGAGAATCGATTTCAGGATGCGAACCGAATTGCCTCTCTAGCAATTCAAGGGTATCAGTGGCAATGTCGGAATAGCCCTGCGCTATATAGAAATCAACGCTCTCCAGTTCCTGTCCCATCATCGACCGAACTCGGTCGACTTTCAATTCGTTTTGAGGGTCCGATTGTTCCGGGGCAGGGTTAAGTCCGTCAGCGTTTAATTCAAATTCCTGAAAGGAGGGCTTCGCCGATGCTGGCGGGACTGGGACCTCCATGCCAGACTCCCGTTCCACCTGCTCGGTGGTTTCGTTCAGGTCGGCAAACGAAGAGCTGGCGTCTGGAACACCTGCATCCGCCACGGAATTCCATTCAAACTCATCAGACGCTCCGCTTTCCCAAACTTCGGTCTCAGATATACTGGCTCCTTCCTCGATGATCGCGAAGCTTTCGAATGTGGGCACTCCAGCCAACGATGGATCACCCAGCATTAATGTGCCTTCAGACACTTCCTCGAGGACGCCTCCGAGTGCATTCAGTCGGTCCAGATACCGCTGCTCCTCCGGAGCGAGCCGCACGAGTTGCGTTAGAGCATATCGTTCATCTTCGGCCAGACCAGCTGATTCAGCGGATTCCGCCAAGCGCTCCAGGACTGAGCGCAGTTTTTCCATGTCGCGCTGCCACCAATGGATTCTTGCCAGCAACCGGAGACTGGTGACGTGTTCAGGATCGCGGGCCAGAAGCTCATTAACAAGGGCAAGCAGATCATTTTCTTCCCGACCCGCCAGCATTTGTTCAATGATGGTGCTCAGCACTCTGGCTGATTCGTTTGCGTCACCTGTCTTCAGATAAACCCTTGCTACTTCAATATAACGACGATAGTTTGAGGCGTCCCGCTCCATTAGCGACCGGATGGCACGCTCAGCGCCTGTTGGGTCTTCAGCCTCGATGTAAGCCTCCGCAAGCATTGAAATAAGGCCAGCATCGTCCGGGCTTGCTGCTACAACTTGCTCCAGGAGTTCAGCGGCGTCTTCGGCCGTTCCTAATGCTACATGTGCTGAAACCAGGCCCTTGAGCATTACCCTGTCGTTCGGGCGCAGTTCGAGGGCTTTGGAGTAAGCATTCAACGATTCTTCCAAAGCGCCATTTTCAAGCAGCCGGCGGGCCGCTTCGCAGAAGGTTTTGGCTGCCTCCGCCTCCATTCCCTCTGTGAGATAACCTTGAGCCAGTTGTAGCCTGATATCCGTGTTGTGAGGATCGAGGTCCGCAATTTTGTGAAGCACTCTAAGGGTCTGTCTGGTTTCGCCGGCCCGTGTGTAAGCATCTGCAACGATCAGATACTGCGCACGCGCATCCACGATCAGTCCCTGCGCGGCATAGAGATCAGCCAGTGTCTGTGCAGTTTTGGGGTCGCGAGGATTGAGCTTCTCAATCTTCTTATACATCGCGATGGCTTTTAACGTGAAATCCTGTTCGCGATAGTGGTCCGCTATGCGAGCAAAGCAGGAAATTGCTTCCTGGTTTTCCCCCGCGCGCGCCAAAAGATCTCCCAGCATGTTGAGAGCCGTGAAGTCGTCAGGATCGTGCTCGACGATCTGACGATACTCTTTTATGGCTGGATTGATCTTTCCCTGCGAGAGGAAATTCGCAGCAGCCTTTAGAACCTTACCTTTTTCGAAAGCCATCAGAGTATTATGTATCACTAAACATGGGAGCGGAGTCAAACGTAGCGGTGGGTTCCGAAACGAACCGGCTGGAGGAAACTATCTCTTACGACCGTGACTTTCCCTGAACCAAAAGCCGAAAGCTACGCTAACATGTGGAAAATATGGGTGTCAATCGATTGATTTTCTAATGGGGCGTTACCGATTTTCTCCTTTTGCAATTGAGAAATCAGTAAAACAATCAAGCCTCCTATCGTCGCCTGGCGTTCCGAAAATCGTTTTTCGAACTGTAAATCTGACTGACAAGTTATCAATCTATTGAGGACCGGAGCGAACCCACCCACGACCTTCTTCCAGGCCCCGAAAGGAGAACGGTGGTCACGTTTGGGCCAACAGGCCGCTGCCGCCGGTCTCTTTCTTTGTTCCGTTTTCGCGCCACACTCGATCGCAGCTGCTGAAATCTCATTGGCCATCGTGGCCGCAGGCTGGCTGGTTCGCACTTTCTCCACCAGAAAAACCCGACTTCATCCGACTCCATTCGACCTTCCGATCTGGTTGTTCTATCTGTGGACCGCCGCCTCATCTTTTTTTTCCGAGGAGCCCCGGATTAGTGTCGCAAAGATCCAATCTGCTTCAGTCATCTTTCTCTTTTATCTAATCCAGGCGGTCGTCACGAGACGAACCGCGATCATGCTGGTCGCGGTGATGATCTTGTCCGGTGTGGCAGGAACAATCTATAGCGTCTACGATCTCGCGCGCGGCCGGGGCATCATTGTTGAATCGATCGCGCCGGACAGTCCACTGCAAGTGCTTCAAATTCGCGAGGCGGATGTTATCTGGCGAGTTGGTGGGCGGCGAGTCTATTCCGTTGCCGATATCAATGAGGCGATGAGAAACTCCGAAGCCCAGGGCGAGTTGCAGGTGAGTGTGATCTCACAGGGCGAACACGTCGAGCGTCGAGGTCTCCGGGTAACGGACGCTATCAGGCAGCGGACGTCACCATCTGGCGTTATTGGCAGCAGAGCAACGCATCGATTTCGCGCCTCCGGCTGGACCACCCACTACGAAACCTTTTCGGAAATTCTCCAGATTCTTGCTCAACTTTCACTTGGATTGGCGTTGGCAAACTATAAAAACCACGGTCTGAATCGCTGGTCCAAGCTGGCATTTTCGGCCGCTGCGCTGCTCGCTTTGGGAATCGCCTTCACGGCTATGCGAACTGCATTGATAGCTTTGGCGATCGGCATTTGTGTGATCAGTTTTCGTGCCCTTGGACGAAGAGCCGGAATGTGGAGCGCTTCGGCCGTGTTGCTGGTATTGGTTTTTGGCGCTTTCGTCGTCTACCAAACCCGGTCCGCCAATGCGTTATGGCTCCAGGATCCCAGTTCCTCATTGCGCATTCAGGTCGCCAAGGTTGGACTGAAACGCATCATGCTTCATCCACTATTCGGGCACGGAATGGATTCAATTCATCTGCACTGGACGGAGTGGGGTTTCCCTGGCCGAGACATGATTCACCTGCATTCAACGCCACTGCAATTCGCTTTTGACAGAGGCTTGCCCGCGCTGATTTTTTGGCTTTCGATAATGGCCGTGTTTTGGCTGACAGCATCGCGCGCTGAAAAATCTCAGCGCGAAAGTCTTGATACTAACCGGCACGGGATCCTGCTGGGGGCGACCGGTGCGGTGGCGGCTATCTTCGCCAGTTCGCTTGTCAACTACAACTTTGGTGACGAGGAAGTGATGCTGGTGTTTTGGTGGTTGATGGGAATTGTTGTGGTGCTGTCAGATGTGAACTCCAAACAAACAAGCAATCGGTTTATCGGTAGGTAGCATCTCACAAATTGAAAACCTGTCTCTGTGTCGCACAGAGAAACTTGAAGTTAAGCCACCACTTAAAGTCGGTAGTGGACCCGTTTGACTTGGCTTGCGCGGTCGTTACTCTACAGAACCGAGCGCGGTAGCGCCGGATGCTAAGGTCAACTTCAAATACCGGCGTCCGCTCGTCGCAATCATCCAAACTTGAGTCCAGGATCCGGCGCTACCGCGCTCGGTTCTGTAATGGCCTCCTTTATCAAACTGACCAGTACCTACAGTTCAGCAACGTAAAGTGTTTATACTTCCAACCATGAAAAGATTTTGGCTGAGAAATCTACTCTCAAGACTGATCCTCATGGTCGCCTTGCTTATTCTATCGTCCGTGAATTTTGCCGCCTCACCAAACATTACCGGCATGATGCTCGCCATGGAGACTCGCGTCGCGAAGAGAAAGCTATCAAGCGTTCAACGTCGCCCGCAAAAGAAGCAACCCCTGCGCAAGGCTGATGTCATCTACTATCCAACTCCGCCGGAGACGGTGGCCGAAATGTTGCGCATGGCGAGGATCAAGAAGGGCGACGTGCTGTATGACCTCGGCAGCGGCGATGGCCGCATCCCGATTGCGGCGGCGAAGCACTATGGCATTCGCGCCGTGGGGATTGAAATCGATCCTAAACTGGTAACTGAAGCTGAGAAAACTGCCCGGCAGGCAAACGTCTCGGAATTGGTCCGCTTTCGCAATGAAGATATGTTCCGCGTCAACTATAGCGAAGCTACTATTGTCACGCTCTACCTATCTGAAAAGTTGAACATCCTGTTGCGTCCAAAGCTGCTAAGCGAATTGCGGCCCGCCTCGCGCATCATCTCACACGATTTTCGGATGGGTAATTGGAAGCCGGAACAAACTGTCCGAGTCCCCTGGGGCAAGCTCTACCGCATGGTCTATCTCTGGACGGTGCCTGCTCCGCTCAGAATAACCAAAACTCCCCCCTAACAATTGGCGGATGATTGCTCGCGACCATCCAGCGCGCGCTCGTATACTCGCGCCGTTCTCGCGATTTAACTCATTCCGGCGAAGGGTGCCAGAGGAGTTCATCTTAGGCATGGGCACTATCAACTATACCTCCGACCAGAAGACAATTCTTGATCTTCAGAATATGTACGAGAACGGTCAACTTAACTTGAACCCAGGCTTTCAGCGCTCCTCAGTGTGGACTGAACGCGACAGAGCAAAGCTTATCAATTCCATACTCCGTAACTATCCCTTGCCGTCGATATTTCTTTACTGCCGCAACAAAGACGGAAACATTGTCTACGATGTAGCGTTTTGCACGCGAAGACTTAATCTTAACGGACAAGGTGCGCAATCAGGTTGCATGGGATCTCCTGGTGAACTTTTCAAATGGTGTCGATGATGTCCGGTTGAAGCGCAAACAACTTGAAAACCTACAACCCGGCCAGGCACTGTATCGCGAGTATTTGCTAACGGTGATGGAAGCTACTGACGAGATAAGCAATAGAAGACAGCGAGAGCGGGTCCTCTATGGACTTCTAGCTTCCATATTTCAGAAAAAGATTCAGCACGAATCTTTAGCCAAGAGCAACGCAGGATCCTGTGGAATACAACCGGGATCCCTCGTTGCAGTGTTTGCCATAAGCTTCTGAGTTGGCATGATTTCACAATAGACCACAAGACTGCACATAGCATCGGTGGCGCAACTCGCTTAGACAATGCCGAACTAATGTGTCGAAAAGACAATTCAGGCAAGGGCAATAAGCTAAGGATACCTAGGTCGGCGAAGTTTCGGCGGGTCTTGGCAAACCAGCAGTAACCAAAAACAGAAAGAGCCAAGGCGACGGCGTGGTTGCGCTGGTGTTCCGGTGGTTGATGAGGATCGTGGTCGTGGTAGCTCCGGACAACCAGCAGATACATCGTGGATTCCCGGGCAATTGATTGCTAAACTGGAGTCGCGTTGGCGGAGGTACACGATGGCTACCGAAATCATAACACTGCGGATTGACCCGGAAGCAGCCAGGATTTTTAGATCGGCGCCGGCTGAAGAGCGAGAGAAACTGCAGGTCCTGCTGGGAATTTGGCTTAAGGAGCTTGGCAAAGTTAGTTCCGGCTCTCTGAAGGAAACGATGGATCAGATCGGTGACAAAGCCAAAGCCAGGGGACTAACGCCCGAAGACCTCGAGGCGATTCTAAAGGAAGACTAAGCTTGCGCTTCGTCCTCGACACCAACGTGGTTGTCAGCGCTTTGCTATTGCGCGATTCCGTTCCGCGACAGGCATTCGACAAAGCGCTTAACAATGGAACAGTACTTCTCTCTCTCCCAGTTATTTTCGAACTCGCTGATGTTCTCAGTCGGGAGAAACTAAATCGGTATTTGCTCGAAGAAGAGAGAATGCGCTTCCTTGTCTCTTTGCTAAAAGAAGCTGAATTGGCGCAAGTGTCGGAAATAATTACCGCCTGCCGAGACGCGAAGGACGATAAGTTCCTCGAGTTGGCAGTCAGCGGCAAAGCGAGTTGCATCGTAAGCGGAGACGCGGATCTGCTTGACCTAAGTCCGTTCCGCGGCATCCCAATTCTCACGCCAAGAGAGTTCTTAACTGACCCTCGCTGAAAATCTCTTTGATAAAGAAATAGGAAACACGTCAGCCCAATATCATAATGGGGTCCAGGGAAGTTCAGGAGTCCAACAACCTCAAAATGATTAGGCACGCCGGTTCGGAGAGATCCGACTACGGCAGTCGCTTTCAAATCACGTCGGCAAAGTTTCGGCGGCTCTTAGCAAACCACCAATAACCAAAACCAAATAGAAGCAGGGCGCAGGCGGAGAAGTAGGCCAGACTGGGCCAATCCGGCGCTGCGCCTTCAAGGAGGATCCGGCGGTAGCTGCGCACCAGTGCCGTGAAAGGATTAGCGTTGATAAATGAACGATAGTGCTCTGGCACGGCCGACTCCGGATAGATGATCGGGGTCAAAAACATCCAGGCCATCAGAAGAAGTGCAATTCCCTGCGCGGTGTCGCGCAGGAACACACCAAGCGACGCTATCAACCAGGCCGCACCCAGCGTGAAAATCAGTTGCGGAATAAGCAACACCGGCAACCAAAGAAGCGATGCGTGAAGCTCGTGCCGGATGAGAACGATGGCAATCAAAAGCGCGAGAGTTCCAAACAACTGGTTGGTAAGCGATGTCAGCGTCAGGGCAACGGGTAAAGTTTCCAAAGGAAAGACCACGCGCTTCACGAGATTGGCATGCGTGACTATGACAGTTGCCGACTGCTGCACGGTTTCCTGAAACATGGTCCAGGGTAACAGCCCGCAGAAAAGGTAAAGCGCATAATCCAGGGGAGAGTTACTGGCGCCAAAGCGAGCGCCAAAGATCTCAGCAAATATGAAAGTAAAAATTGCAATCATCACTACCGGGGTCAACAGCGCCCAGATGACTCCTAGTATTGAACCTTTGTAGCGCGCTACCAACTCGCGACGGGCCAGCGAGATGATCAGTTCGGAGCGACCGGGAAGTTCCCATAGAGGGCGCCAGATAGCGCGGCGTGCTGTTTGAGCAGAAATCATTAGCGGGTGAATGGTAAATGGTGAATGGTGAATAGTACAGAAAGGGTAAACGGGCCATTGGAGTTTGGAGCTTTGTGTTTCTCTGTACAACCTCGGTGGTTGCACAGCGCGACCCTTGAGCCCCGACAATGCTCTTGGCTTGAACCAGTCAACCAGCCTGCGGAGCGGGCTCATTGAAGGCTTTCACTCAGATTGCACGCACTCAAGCTGTCGGCAGAATTTTGCCAGAAAAACAAGAATGTGATGGTTTGTAATATAGAAGGAACCGAAAAGGCGAGTTGCGTATTTTGGAGGCTGGGGGTAGCAATCAAAGTCGTCCGAAGCCGCACCAGCTATTCTTATTGTGCCAGCCGATCGTGACTTCCGTTGCCTGAATGTCGCACCACCATTCTTCAAACTCTTCACGACGAATGTAATGCGAGGTCGGGGCCACCAGGTGATCGAAAACAATCGTGTGTTGTTCGCGCCAGCCAAACTTCGAAATCGCGCTCAGGTAGTCGTTATAAAAAAGATGCCGCGCTAATGCTGACCCGGATTCTGAGCGGCTGAGCGGTCCATATACCAGCTTTGTGGCCAAATACATGAGAGCAGCCGGCAACTTCGAAAGGTGCAACAAGGCCCGGCGATCAAGGCGTGAACTAAACTTTTCGCGCAGCGGGTTTATGCCGCGCGTGATCCATTCATTATTCTCGGCTCCATACACCCAGGCAGAAACATGGCCCAAGTCCTTAACTTTTGAAGCCAACGAGCGAAAGCCTGAACGCGGATCCGGCAAGTGATGCAGCACTCCGACAGAGAAGCCATAATCAAACACGCGGGCAAACGGCAGGTGATAAATGTCTGCCTGAACGATATGCACGTTTTCCAGCTCACGGGTTGCAGCAAAGGCTGTTTCCACCGCTGCGCTTAGATCGACGCCGATTACTTCGCGGGCGCCCCAACTCGCGGCCAGCAAAGTGTGTCTGCCTTTTCCGCACCCGCCTTCGAGCACTACTTTGCCCTGGAAAAACTCGGGGCGCACCGGCGATATCCAGCCTAGAAATTGATCGGCGTAGAGCTTGTCGCTATGCGTGAAGTGTTGCCACTGCCAGCCGAAGTTTTCGGCCGTAGCGGCTTTGTCAGGTTCAAGTTTTTCAGCCGCTGCGAAACGAGGAACACCGCGTCTGATCGGAAACCTGGCGAAGCAACCCTCGCAACTGAGCTGACCCTCGATAATCTCAGCGTCTTCCGCAACGGCTACGGAGGCCAAAGCAATTCCATTGGCGCACGAAGGACATCTCAAGTAATCGAGTAACCCGCGCTTCATAATGGGAACCTGCGTCGAAGGCTCACCGGATCAGAGCCGAGACTTCCGACTCTCGGCACAGGTCGGATTAGTCTCGATTTAGTGTTTGGAAAAATAACTGACAAGGAAGAGAGATGGCCCAACGCCTGGAAACTGTCAAACTCAGAATCGGGGATTTATGGTGATGCCTCCGGCGAGATAAGCGATTTCACCCGAGTTTGACTGCAGCCGTAAGCTGTAGTCTCCCGGGGGCGCATTTGCGGCCAACGTCACCTCGAAACTAATAACGGGCGTTGAATCATGAAATTGCTGCAAGGTCAGGCTGGCGGGGTCTACCGTGATGAAAGGCGAGTTCACAGATAGCCCGCTGCCCGGAACCTGATCAACTCCGTCGCCTCCAACATAGAGCGTAAGTTTCGTCCCGGCTTCAGCAGGAAGGGGCGACGTTGAGAGCTCAGAATTTAATCCAAGGAAACGCGGGTTAAGAGTAGGCGCGGAATTTTGCGGCGGCACCAGATTGTAGTTCAGCGAAGTAAGCTTGTCGGGCGCTACGCGCAACTGGCCACTGATTTCCACACTACGAAAAGCTCGCCGTCGCCCGCTTAGCCGGGAGTCACGAGCGAGTGCGGTTGGCTCAAGGAACTGCTGGTCGAGATACTCCGCCATCACTCTGTAATCACCGGCAGCTACACAACCAATACTGAAGTTGCCGCCCGAAGTCGTCAGACTACTTGCGATCACGCGACCGGCGACCAGGTCTTCGAGCCAAACGTGAGCAGCATTCACTGGTAAAAACTTTCCGTCTACACTGCTCTGGATTTTTCCCTCGACTGAGCCCGATTTTTCGCACCGTCCATATAAGCCGCGAACGGCAGTGGAGTCAGCTTCGCTCAGTGTGCGCTCGGTGAGTGCGGGCAGCCCGTAGATGCCATTCAGTCCCTGCGAAGCCTGCATTGTGGAGGCAATGACACCTGAATGGCTAAGGCCCAGAAGATGGCCTATCTCATGAGCGAAGGTCGACTCAAGATCGTAAGTACCGGGAGTAAGGTCTGTAGAAAACTGAAGAGGCACGTCCTCAGCCGAATAGGGATAAGGATTGATAACAATATCAGCTTCGCTAATCTCCCCGGTTGCCGGATCGTAGAAAACGCGAGTTCGCGCCGCGTTGTTTCCTTCAGCGAAGATGGCGAGGTTTTCAGCCGTCGGCGCAATAGTGATCAAATTTATGCTGTCACCTCGGCTTGCCGGGCTAATCGACTGGACCTTTGAAGTGACTACTTCAAACGTAATATTCGCGGCTTTGGACCAACTGTTAAGCGCCCGGTGAACCGCACCCACTACATCACTTTCAGGAGTGATACTCGCCGAAGGGAGTGTCAGCGAAGTTGAAAGAGCGATCTGGATGGTCTTCGTTTTCCACTTTATTTGGAGTTCCGGAGAGACGGATGGTTCAAACGAAGATGGTTGGATGGGCATGCCAAAGGCCAACATCGCCAGTAAAGCCAGGATTGGATTTGCCCGTCGCATTCGTGAGAACTGCGTGAATTCTAAGGGAAACAGCGTGGTTGATCTTTTAGCCAGGCCGGGAGCAGAACCCAGCCGGAGGATAGTAGCACGATAATGCTCTTTTTTGGGCGTCCCGGGTTCAACCGGTTCAGCCTGGGCCCGCCCGGGACACCGTTTGAAATAAACCCGCACGCTATGACGTGCGGGACTCTCTCTTCTCCAGGAAACGATGAGCTGGCGGTACCGCTAGCCTCAGTTTATGGTGATTCTAGGCGCAGTGTCAGCCGGTCGGCTTGTGAACGTCCCACTCTTTGTCACGGTGACGATCATGGGGACATTCCCCGCCCCGGCTAATGACGCTGGCAAGGTGATGGTGATGAAATCGAAGCCAAACATGTTCGTATTGGAACGAACCAACGTGGCGTTGATATCGGTGGTGCCGATGGTAACTTTTGCCTCACTGGCTAGCACAGCGCGAACGCCTGTCAAATAGATCTCCAATACGGTAGGTACTAGCGCGCCGGTACTATCCGGCGAGGTCACACTGAAAGGCCCCACACAATTGGGTGTCATGGGATTCGTCACATTGCACACCATTGCAATGCCGCCGGGACCACTGGGAAGAGTAAATATGTCGGGTTGCGCCGGGTTGATCTGCACGAAGCCGCGAAAAGCTGTTCCGTTGTTGTTGACGACGACCGTGGCGACGCCAGTCGTTAAAGAAACCGGCATGACAAAGACGATCTCGCTCGGCGCGTTGCCCACAAAATAGAGTCCTGCGGCCGCACCATTCACGGATACCGACACTCCCGCCAACTCGACCGGAAGTATCGGGCTACGCTCAGTTTCTGAACCACCCACACCATCCTTGTTTGCCGGGGCAAGGGCCACAGCAGCTCTAACTATGCTCAACTCGCCTGGCGCCAACCCAACTGCGACTGTGCCTGGGGTCGGGGTCGGAGTAGGCGAAGGAGTAGGAGTGGCCGTTGGAGTGGCAGTAGCTACGGGGAAGTTGCTTGCTCCGGTAAAGAATGAGAGTACTTCAGCTGAGTTCGAATTTACCGGCGGACTCAACAAATAATATATTTCCGCAAAAAGGTCCGCATTGCCTCCACCGAGGTCGGCGCCGACGATCGTGAATGCGGTTCGTCTTCGCGAGCTGCTGGCCACTGGACGCAAGGGTACGTCGCTAACCAAGCCCGATGTATTATTTGTGAGTCGCGTGAAAGTGCTGGAAGAACTCACAGGGAGTGCTGTTGCAAACACCTGTGGTTGACGCAAAATATTCAAGCCCGTGGCGTCCTGGTCAGCGGCGGGAAAAGTGCCGTCGGTTTTGAAGTTAAGAGCTGATACGAATATTACGGTGCCCGGAGTCAGGCCAATGTAGTCAGTAAACGATGGAAAACTTCTGATATCGCCCGGAGATGTCAGCGCGCGCGGCCCGACTCGAGCAAACGTGTCGGCCGATACGTTGTAGACAAACGGCGCCAGGAACGCTGTGTTTGTAGTGGTATTCGCTTTAGGATCTTCCGCCGTCGACTCGAATGCGACGTATGCCCCGTCGCGGCTAATCCTGCGCCCTGGCATGAGGAAGTTTACCGTAGCCACAGTTGTTGCATCTGGCTTCGTTCTCGTCACCTGAAAAATGTTGCTCAGTCCCGAGCCTGTAACATCTGCTACGTAGACCTCTGCGTTTCCACGACCAACGCTATCGTCGGCGTTATTACCCGCCAGGTTCGCGGTCGAAAGGAAGGCGACTCTGGAGCCGTTTGCCGAGAGAGATGGGTTTTGCTGAAACCTGGAAAGGATCGTAGGGCCAACGTTACCGTTTTGCGTGTTTGTCCCTTGCGTGATAGCGAATGTGCTCCAGTTGTTTGAAGTGCGCGCAAAGAAAAGCTCCGGGTTGGAATCTGTATTGCCACCGGTTACCAAATCGCGCACTGAAATAAACGCAATCACATTTCCGTTATCGCTAATGAACGCTTCACGGTTATCGTCACGACTAACGGGTGGGTTGTTGTCGACAATAATTGGCAGGCTCGGGGTCGTGACTGTAAGTCTCTTGAATGTACCTAACGAAAGGTCCTGAAATATCTCGTCACCGGTCGTGAGATCCACGTCCGTGTTGCCCGGTATATCTATCTGATAAATCCAAAGTTCCTGATTGCCATCGAGCGCCAGTGATCCTTCCGTTCCATCAAAGGGCAAAGTTGGGGCATTGGAACTAAAGACAATAGTAAACGTCCTTTTTCCGAGAACCACCTCTGGGTCGAAGCTAATCATCGGGCGGTTATTGCTGATCTCGATTCTTATTTGCGCCGGGTCCGCTGGTGTCGGGGCCGGCGTCGGTGTCGGGCTCGGAGCTGGACTTGGTGTCGGCGAAGGACTTGGCGTAGGAGTTGGTTTAGGAACGTTCTTTGTGTTCGTCAACTGAAAGATTCGCCGCTGGGCGTAATCAATCAGGAATATTTCGCGATTGCCATCGGCGTTATTTCGGTTTTGCGTTGCTACATCGCCATTCGACTCGAAAACTACGAAACGGCCATTCGCGGTGATGTCGCCGACGTAAGAGCTAAATCCGGCAGGACTCGAGGTCAATTGAGCTATGAATGGATCGGGGGTGGCGCTTGCTGTCTGCCCCAACGCAAATGAAAATGCGCCAAAGACCAGCATAAACGCAGCAATGGCGCACAGATAACGAAAACCTTGCTTCACAAAAATCCTCCGAAATAAAGACGCAGATAAGAGCGGATTAGATGCCCCCGGGGATCGAGCAGCAGCAATGCGCGGGCGAAAAAGAGTCTTATTGTCACCCAGCGTTAAAAGAACCGACATTTTACGCAGAGATCAGGCTAACCGCAAGCAAGCACCTAATCCAATCTAATGTGTTTCTCTAAGAATAAGAGATCGTGGCATCGAAGAGATGCTGCGGTTCATGGAATGTTTGATGAGGGTCGCGCCAAAGAAAGTAAGCGTGAGCGTTGCTCCCGCGAAGCAGTTGCTGACCTTCGTTTAGACGGGCATCGCCCCCGGTTCAAGACACCTGGAATCGCGAATTATGCCGGCGGGCGGTGCCCACCTTACTAGAAACTCAATTGATGGGGACTAGCTGGTAACCCATTGCCAAAGCTTGCTTTTGCATTCCTTTGAGGCGGCGTTGTTGGTATTTCTTTTCGTATGCTGATTGGCCCACTTCGACGTAGCTGGTACCGTTCTTAAGCATGGAATAATAGATCACAGCGAGCTTGCGGGCAGTGGCAGTGATCGCTTTGGGGGCACCGGCTCGGGCTTTGATGCGTCGGTAGAAAGCCCCGAGCGAACTCTTGCTGCGCGCCAGGGTCGAGGCGGCAATGCGAAAGGCTGCCGCCGCTCGATTAGCACTGCGTTTGGTTTTACTCTCTTCAGCACTTTGCCGCCAGATTTATTTGTGCCTGGGGATAAACTGAGCCAGGAAGAGAAGTGCTTTTCAGTTTTCCAGGCAGTCATATCAAAGCCTACCTCGCCGGCAAGTGTCAGCAGGGTATCAGCGTCAAACCCGGAAACGCTGAACAGGTCAACACCCGTCAACTTGAATAACCGCGCGCGGATGTCCAGCTCGCCCCGCACGCAATCCTTGGCTCGGATAGCTTTTTCTGGCGGCGGTGGTTCGTCGTCGGTGCGATTTGGTTGGCTGCTGAGATGGCTCGTGATGGCCGCTTCGCACTCTACGATCTTGGCGTGATAGGTCTCATAAAGTTCTACCGCGTGCTTGAGCGCGAAGAGATGCTCCTGCCGATAGTTGCCCACCAGCGATTTGGCGATGGTGGCCGCCGAGTTCCGACAACGCGGATCGCGATGCCTAGCCAGTACTTTGGGATTGCGCTCGCCATTAATTATGGCTTTCAGGATTTTCATCCCGGTCAACCCGGTAATGTCTGCGACCACATTGTGCAACAGCAGATTCATTTGTTGCAGGGCCTTCTGCATGTGCTGAATGTGCATTGATGAAGCTTGCACCAGCATCTCTCGTTGCCGCATGTAACCCCGCAGCACACAGACTTCATCCGCCGGACGAAAGGCTCCAGCCAATAAGCCAAAGGTATGCAGTTGTTGCAGCCACTGGCAATCAAGCACGTCTGACTTGCGCCCCGGAACATTCTTCACCCGCCGCGCATCGACCAGCTTAACCTCGAACCCCCTTCGTTCCAGCAACTCGAAAAGCGCTATCCAATAGACACCCGTGGACTCCATAGCCACCCTGGTCACGCCACACTTCTCTAACCAATCTGCCAGCGCCTGCAGATCTGTGGTGAAGGCCCCGAACTCTCGCACCGACACTTCATCGCGTCCTTCAGGCACTGCCACCAGATGTCTGTCAGAACCCACATCGATGCCGGCCGCATTTAAGTTCACCTGCGCTAACTCCTTTGGCAGTTTACCCGCCTTCAATCCCTTCGACCTCTGCTGGCGCTGTGACATGCTTCACCTCCACTGTTTTGGAAAAAGCTGATTCACATGTCACCGGCGCAGGATGCGTTCCTGGCAATCTTACTAACGGGATCGTAGCAACTCTTTCGAATTGATACCTCACCAATGTTATGGACGCTGATCCTGAGACCAAACTCTAAATCGGGCAATTTTGCACCACTGAGCAAACGGCCTTCGCGACCTGCGACATGCTTTCAACATGATACAATCAGCCCCGCCGGCATCGCCAAACAAAGAGTTTCACATCTATATGGCTGGTCGCCGCGACAAGACACCCAACTTACTAGAAACTCATTTGATTGGCGATGCCCGCAAGTATCGCCAAACAAAGAGTTTCAGGCCTAAATGCGCTTGTCGCCGCGACAAGCAACCGAACTCTAAACGAACATGAGACCCAGGGCTTAGGGCGACCTCACCGGAATCGGGAAAGGCTGCTGGCCTTCGCTTTTGGCATTTGGTTCGGTTTTCGTGACCGCGTAGAGATCTCCCGTTTCATAACGCTTGATGAAGAGTAACCTGCCCGCTTCGAGTCCTCTCGCCAGCACCGCTTCGAGGGCAAGCTGGTTCGCTGATCCCATAGAGTCGTTGTGCACCACCAGGTACGAGCAGGGGATCGATTCCAACAGATCAAGGAATCTGTCGGGAATGACTTCTTCATGCGTGAGCGCGTGAATCTCCCTGGAGATCGGCGTCTCAAATCCGGAGACGGCCGTCACCAGCGGGCGGTTGTGATCCGCCGCGCGCAGCGTGTAGAGATAGCTGTCCAACTTGCCGATGGTCGCTGGTAGCTCAACAATGCCCCCGGCCATCGGAGTTTGCTTGAACCATAAGCTCAGCGCGTCTGGATCGACTGCGCCATGTATCAGACTGAGTGGAGCGGAGCGCTGCTCGATCAAAAGAGCGAGTGCGATCACGACATAGATCGGAACCACGCGCATCTTTGGCCAGTGGCGTGAGAGTAGATCTCCCAGCTGCTTTGCGCCCAAACCGGCCAGCAGCGCCAGGCCGAGATAACAGATCATGGCCCAGCGCGCCGGCACGCGAATACTGCGAAACAGCGGGACGTTTTCGTAAAGAAACCGATGGAAAAAGAAGTTCAGTCCCAGCGAACCAGCGAATCCTATTACGGCCCAGAGAATACCAAGCCAGAATGCATCCGAGCGGCGGTCTGAACGTAGAGAAGCGAGTATGTTTCTCTGCCAAGGGCCTTTAACAACCTCTGGGTAAGCGATCAAAAGCCGGATGAGCAGAATAAGAATCAGCGCAATCCAAACCCAGGCGGTGTGATAAGGCTGAAGCAAATAGAAGCCAAACAAGCGCACCTTGAGATAAGTATAGCCGGAGATCGTGATTAGCAAGATGCCACAGATGATTGCCGTCGCATCAAGCAAAACGAGCACCTTCCTCGATGCTCTTTTCGGTTCGTCTTCTGGTCGCTCAGGCTTGACCAGGAAGACCGCAGCCAACGCCAGCAACGGTGACAGTACTCCGGGAAAAAGTGCTCTCTCTCCGTCCACGCGGAGGTTTTCGTTCAATCGGTACCAAATCTTGTTTCGATATTCCCCGACCAGCCAATCGATGGGGCTGGCAGAATAGAAAAGAGCTTCCTGCCGATTTCGCACAAACGCGTACAACTGGGCGACTCGAGCATACGGAAGGAAAAAGGGACACAGAGCAACGGATGCCACAGCTAATGCCACGACGGCTCGCCGCCACAGAGCTGCGTTGCGCCAACCACCATGCCTCGTAAGGAGCAGCAGGGCGGAGAGCCCGAGTGGTATCAACGTGAGCACGAACCAATGTATTGACGTCAGCGCGTTCATGAAGAAGACAACCCCGAGCCATGTCGCACGTTTCCTCGTCGGTTCTCGTATGAAAAGGACCAGGGCTTCCAGCAGAAGCGGAATCCACCCTGAGAACAGATAAACCAAATGAGGAATCTGGCCGAAACGATAAGGGATAAAGCCAAAAACAATCCCAGTCACCCAGGCGGCACCATTTGATCCGGTGAGCGTTCGGGCCAGACGAAATCCGCCGTAGCCTGAAAAGGCAAAACCGATCAACGTAGCGATGCCCGTGACCGTCAGAGGCCGAAGGCCAAGCGCGAAAAGCGGAAAGCATAATAGCGCGATGCCGTAATGATGCTCGCTGAACGCCAAGGTGTAACGGTAGGGAAAGAAAATGTTCGCATGAAAAAGATTGAGCGGGCTATGAAACGTCTGATGGTAATCCCACCAAAGAATCAGGGAGGTGAAATAAGGGTCGCCTGGATCGCTGGCTGCGTCGCGCATGTGCGTCACCCACGGCCAGGTCATCCCGACAGTCAATCCCAGGAAGGCGAGGAAAACAAGAGCTTCGCGGGCCGTCGGGCGGCGCAGGACATGAGATAGGAAGCGCTTCATTGTTGTTCTTGCCGGGTCGCGTTCTCTCGTTCGTGCACTCTTCCCTCAACGTCCTGGATGCCTCGATCAGTGCTGGCCGAATACGCTTGCTGGGCACCTGCGGTTCTAAACGGACTACCGCGACCAAAACACAGACTGGTTTGTTACACGAACTTTAGAGTCAGGACACTAGCTTAGCTAGCCGGTTCCGTCCATATCCTGTTCCGCAGAAGCCGACAAGACTTTGGTCTACCATTTAGGTGGGGAACACTGTTTTGATAAAGCGACGGGTCCGGGATTTTTTAGAACATTCTATTGATAGCGTCACAATCGGAGATGCTACTTTTTCACGCCGATACCAATTAGACTCAGCCCCCGCCAGGGCCACAGATGATCGATGCGTCTTAGGATAGGCATCGCGGTGTCCAGACCTTTGAGTTGCACACGAGAGAATTTTTTCCGGCGGAGCAGCTTGCCGTTCAACCACCACCCCGGCACCGCAACCCGATTGAAGTCGAAGATTTTTTCGACGTGAAAACCTGCATTGGTTAGCGACCGCCTCAGCCCATCAACGACGTATCGTTCGCGATGCTCCAGGGCTTCATCAAGCGTACCGTAAAGGGCCGGGTGCTCTGGCACAAGGATAACCACTCGTCCGCCAGGCTCAAGCACAGACCATAGATTCTTCAGTGCCTGCTGTTCATCCGGAACGTGCTCGAGCACGTTAATCATGAGTACCGTATCGAAATGCTCTTCCAAGCCACAAAAATCGCCAGGCTTGCTCGCGTCAATTTTCATGACGCGCATATAAGGCTTGCTCAAAGAGAAGGAACGTAGATAGTGAAGGTAATTGGGATTGATATCGGAAGCTACATAAAATTCGCGGGGGATGAATTGGTTTGTGAGAGTAGCGATGCCGGCGCCGATCTCCAACACCCGGTCGCCAATATATGGTCGCAGCGTGTCGCCCATCCACACATTGAATCGCCGCGTATGCTCAAGCTCGACCAGCATGTGTGAGCCATATTCATCTTCTTTGTACAGGTCATCGACGATCCAGAAACGAAAGATCGCCTTTAATGCCAGCCAGCCATCGCCCCTGCCAATCTTTTTCCCTTCTTCATAGCTACGCGGCACATAGCGAATCGGAGCTTCGAAAACACGTGCCCGGCGCTTCGCTAGTTTGAATGCAATTTCGACCTCGAAACGAAAATCATTACTGCGCAGCGGAATGGATTTAAGCAGCGTTGTGTTAATGGCCTTGTAACCGGTCTCCAGATCGGTGAGGTTAAGGTCCGTAAACCAGTTGCAAACAAACGTCAGCGTGCGGTTAATCAGCGTATGCCGGTGCATCAGTGCTCGACGATAAGCTGCTGAGAGATATCGTGAGCCGAACACGGCATCCGCGCTCTCTTCGGCAAATGGTACCAGCAGTGATGGAATATCTTCAGGATTGTATTCAAGGTCGGCGTCGTGGATGATCGTAATATCGCCTGAGGCGCTGGCGAGGCCAGTGCGAACCGCAGCACCCTTCCCTTTGTTCTGCTCATGCCGGACGAGGATAATCCGCGCATCCTCTGCAGCAATTCGCTTTAGAATCTCCGAGGTCCCATCGGTACTGCAATCATCAACGACTATCACTTCAAGACTGCTAATCAACTCGTGCTCAAGGACGAGTACTCGGCGCAGGCTCGCCTCGACGAGGTGGCGCTCGTTATAAACGGGCACCAGCACGCTCAATCTGAATGAGGTTGTCTTGGCCCTGCCTTCGGCGGAAAAATGGAAAAGCTGAGCACCCAGTGAAGAGCCTGGTACAGACTTCAGCCGGCTATTTTTCGCAGTTTCCAATAATAGTCCTTTTGATTTTAGTTGCGAATCCTATGCAGATAATTTGGCAATGTCCCTGACCCTCCAGGCAGGGTTCTTGAGCCAACCTGTGATCGCTTAGCGCGAAAATCACGAATAACCGCCGTTGACGTCAAGCAGAAATTCAAACTCGACCCGCGCCACGCCAGGCGCTGCTGAACCAGCCAGATGATCATCCTTCAGGTCACTGAACTTTAATATTGGTCTTCGCGGTCTGCGATCCGTGAGCGGTGAACCAACTCACGGTCTCTTGAACCATGTCGAGTTCCAGAATGTAATCGCCAGCTTTCGGAGCCTTTATCGTCAGCGCGAGTTCTGCTTCCTCACCGGGCTTTAGTTCATGTGGCAAATCAGCGCGGCCATCATCAAGAACTACGGCTTTGCCATTCTTATCAAGCCAGTGGTTGCCGAGTGTGACACTGTACTTGACGCCGGGTATCTGAGCGGGCCATGCAACGTTGCCCATGTTCTTGACCTTTGCCTTGACGGTCGCAGTTTCCCCGGTACGCATGGTGGATGGCGCTGGGCTTACCATCGTAATTGCTGCCTTGAAGCCGCTCTCAGGAAGTGGGCTCCCGCTGGGTGTGCTGGTCCCAGATGCCTGGGGAGGAGGAGGATCTGCCCCAAGAGTGCAGCCGGCAAATGCAATGGCGGTCAGTAAGCATATGATGGAAATCCCGAAACGTTTCATTTTGGAAGCCCTTTCGCTTAGAGGTTTGTTAACAAGCGGCTAAGATACTAAATAGGCGGGCCAAAGCCAAACTGATTACACAACCAAACGTTCCTCGAAAAGTCGAAAAACATGGTTAGAAAAGGACTATTCTGTGCATTCAATCGTCACGGCAGAGTTTTCTGGAACTAAGCGACGTCGCTAATTTATACTCTGGCGTCCTTAACTGGAAGGATGCCGAAAAACTATGAGCGATCCACGCGGGATGCCTGCGTGAGGTGCTGGGAAATCACACGAAGCCGTACAAAAAATCCTTAGTTCGGGTCATTTTGTGTGCCTTCGTGGATCGTCTTACTCTTCTTGAGAACTCATCTTTCAGCAGTCTGCTGGCTAGGGCATCTTTCGTTACAACTTCAGCTGTTGGCGATCGCCGGATGGGTTGATGGTAATGCTTGATTAGCGGAATTATTCTGCGCAGAAATGAAACAGAACGAAGAACTTATCGACGTCCGAGAGCTACTGGCTGCAAGCTCAATCGAAGAGCATTGCCGGCTGGCCGAGAATTACTTTGCTCGGTTAAATGATTGGACGCATCACCTTGCCAAGCCGTTGGGTAGTTTTGAAGAAACGCCGCAGTTGCTGATCAATTTTGCCGTGGTGCTTCAGGGGTTGCAGCTTTGTCCGGGCCTGACTGTGCTTGAGTTTGGGGCGGGCACCTGCTGGGCGGCGCGAATGCTAACGCAG
>JBPCKD010000189.1:0-33289 GCA_051004635.1 Pyrinomonadaceae bacterium | reverse complement strand
CCGTGATACCCACCTCGGACCAAAGCGGCGCCAGGCCGCCGCACTCCAGGGAGTTGACGCCTATCCCTAGACATCCGGAGACCAAAGGCCAATGAGTATTGGGATAATCGGCGTGAATCATGTGAATGTGACAGTGCCCACTGCTTTGGAACAAGCGGCGAAAGACTTCTATGGAGCCGTGCTTGGCCTGCCACAGATTCCGAAGCCTGAAGGCACCAGGCAAAACATGGGTGCCTGGTTCGATCTGGGTGCAGGTCTCCAGCTTCACTTGTCGATCGAAGACAATGTCCAGAACGAAGCGAGTGATCGTCATGTTTGCTATCAGGTTGCCGACGCTGCCAACGCGGAACTCCATTTTCGCAATGCGGGGATCGAAATTATCGCTGATGGGCGCACGGTCAAGGGAACGTCGCGCTTCTTTGTGCGCGACCCTGGCGGCAATATGATTGAGATTACAGAAGGAAAGGCCGGGTAAACCTGGGAGCGCAGGCATCTTGCCTGCAATGAGCGCCGAAAGGCGCGAACGACTTTTGTCATCCAGCAACTTTTCGGTTGGGCAAAGCCCAGCCTCATTGCAGGCAAGATGCCTGCGCTCCCAGCCGCCTGCGGTCCCAAGGCGAGTCGCATGCGTTCCAACCGACCTTAAATGTCGTTTCCAGTTCCAGAAAAAGTTCTAGCAATCTCGGAAGCCATTCGCGGCGCAGGCGGCCGAGCACTGTTTGTCGGGGGTTGTGTTCGCGACAAGCTGATGGGCCACGAGCCGAAGGATTGGGACCTGGAGGTCTATGGTCTGGAACCGACCAGGCTCCGCGCACTGCTCGACCAATTTGGGCCGGTAAATGTCGTCGGCGAAGCATTCACCGTCTACAAGTTAGGTCTTGACCTTGATGTTTCGCTGCCTCGCCGCGAGCGAAAGTCTGGTCGTGGCCACCGGGCCTTTGTCATTGAAGGCGACCCTTCGATGACAATTGAAGATGCCACTCGCCGGCGCGACTTCACTATCAATGCGATTCTCGAGGATCCGTTAACAGGCGAAATCATCGATCCCTTTGGCGGACAGAAAGACATCGAGAAGAAGGTTCTGAAAGCGGTCTCGGCTGACACGTTTTCCGAAGATAGTCTACGGGTTTTGCGCGCCGCCCAGCTTGCCGCTCGTTTTGAATTTGATATTGACGATGAAACGGTGGCCCTCTGCCGTGCGATTGCCCTCAACGATCTTCCGGCGGAACGGGTTTGGGGCGAAGTGGAAAAGCTTCTGCTGCGCGCTCGCCGCCCTTCCGTCGGCTTGGGCTGGTTACGCAAGTTAGGAGCAATCGAGCAACTGTTTCCGGAGATTGCGAGCTTGATAGAGGTCCCGCAAGATCCCGAATGGCACCCCGAAGGCGACGCTTTTGTTCACACTCAGCTCGTTGCTGATCGTGCGCGCGAATTGATCGACGACTTGCCATACGCGAAGCAAGTGACCGTCATGCTGGCCGCGGTGGCCCACGATTTTGGCAAGCCCTCAACAACTGAATTTGTCGATGGGCGCCTGCGCTCACGCGGGCATGAAGAGGCCGGTGTTAAGCCAACCGAGCATTTTCTCAATCGACTGAACATTCATACGCTTGATGGCTTCGACGTTCGCGGGCAGGTGATTGCACTGGTGCGCGACCACTTGAAGCCGGGGGAATTTTTCAAGAAGCAGGATCAAGTTGGCGACGGCGCTTTTCGCCGGCTGGCACGGAAGTGTGAACTGGATCTACTTTACCGCGTTGCCAGGGCCGACTCGCTGGGCCGCAACGCCGAATCGGTTCCCAAAGAAAAGTGGTACACGGCTGAGGCGCAGGAATGGTTTATTCAACGCGCTAGAGAGTTGGCGGTGGAGCAGCGGCCCCCGGCGCCGCTGTTGTTGGGTCGCCACTTGCTGGAATTGGGCCTGGAGCCCGGCCCAAGGGTTGGCGAGATCACCAAGGCGATTTACGAAATGCAGTTGGATGGCCGCGTGCACAATCTGGAAGAAGCCAGAGAGGCAGCGAAGAAACTTACCGGCGAAAGTTAGTGTCAACAAAGGCGAGCGGGGGCAAGCCACCCTTCCCAACCTGCGAGACTCTCTCACTGCTCGGTGGATCTCGCCTTGACGACTCTCAAGCAAGGATCAGATATCAACTATCGTCAACTCAGGGTTGGGAAGGCGGGCTTGCCCCCGCTCTTTCTAAGCCTGCAGCGGCTCAGGTTGTTGTTGGGTAACGCAGTGAATAGTTCCCATGCCCCACACCAGCGACTCGCAGTTGATTCCTACCACACGACGAGAGGGAAACACTTTCTCCAGAGTCTCCAGCGCGCGAGCATCGTTCCCGTGACCAAAGATAGGAGCGAGGACGACATTGTTTGCAATGTAGAAATTTGCGTATGACGCGGGCAGCCGATCTAGATCGCGGTTGTCGGTGCTTGTGCCGCCAACGACTCCAGGCATCGGCAAAGTAACAATCTCAAAGGGGCGGCTTTTCACATCTGTCATTGTCCGCAGTCTCTTGAGGTTGTCCTGCAGCAGTTTGTAGTTGGCATCCTCAGGATCTTCCTCCACCGCGCAGACGATCACATTAGGTGCGACGAAACGGGCAATGTCGTCAATGTGCCCGTCGGTGTCGTCGCCAACTATTCCTTCACCGAGCCAAAGCACTTTTTCAGTTCCGAGGTAATTTTTCAGGTATTGCTCGATGTCATGCTTGCTCAAATGCGGATTGCGATTTGGATTCAGTAGACATTGCTCCGTTGTCAGCACGCACCCGGCGCCATCTACTTCGATCGAGCCGCCTTCCATCACAATGCCAGGTTCGAACCGGGGCACTTTCAACAAACTCTCCAGACGCGCCGGTATGGAATCGTCCCGCTTTAACTCTTCGTACTTATTGCCCCAGGCGTTGAAGATCCAATCGTTGTAAGCCAAAGGACGTCCGAGACACTTTAGTTTGTCGTTTGCTTGGGCGAGGGTCTTCTTGGGAGAGTCATCGACAAACTTAAGTGTGTCGGACGCTTTGTCAGCCAACAGGAAGTTTGGACCGTAGTCACGAATCCAGGAGTCGACCGTGGGTATTTGATGAGACCGAATGTTCTCAGAACCGGGGAAAGCGCAACGCCCCCGCACAGACGCTTCGGCTTCTTCGTCGTCAACCAGCAGGTTCACAGTCTCATGCGGCGCCAGCGCTGCCATCATTTGAAGGAAAATCTCTTCAACTTTCGGCACTCGATCGGGCCACGTTTCAGGATCCTTGGGCCACGAAAGCCATGTCGAATGGTGGCGATGCCACTCGGCGGGCATGCGGTAACCGAGTTCGGCGGGAGTTGGCATGAGAGATTATTTGCCGGGGCTGTCCAAAAACCGGGATGAGAGCGGCGCGTAGAAGTCAATGCGGCGATCACGCAGAAACGGCCAGTTCTGGCGCGTCTCCTCGATTTTGTCGAGATCACAATCGACAACAAGTACTTCTTCCTTATCAGACGAAGCCTTCGCGATGATGCGTCCAAAGGGGTCAGCAACGAACGACTGGCCCCAGAAGTTGAGTTTGCCTTCGCGTCCCACGCGATTCACTACTACAACGTAGACCCCGTTGGCGATGGCGTGCGCACGCTGAATCGTTTCCCAGGCGGAGTGTTGTGCCTGGTTCATCTCCTCGTCTTCATCGGGCAGCCAGCCGATGGCGGTTGGGTAGAAAAGAAACTGTGAGCCACTCAATGCGGTCAGGCGCGCGGCTTCCGGAAACCATTGATCCCAGCACACCAGGGCCCCCACCTTGCCGTATTTTGTATCGTGCGTTTGAAAACCCAGGTCGCCCGGTGTGAAATAAAACTTTTCGTAGTAGAGTGGATCGTCGGGTATGTGCATCTTCCGATACTTACCAACAATCTTTCCTGTCGCGTCGATGATCACGGCCGTGTTGTGATAGACGCCAGCCGCGCGCTTTTCAAACAGCGAGGCAATGATGACAACTTTTTTCTGCCGCGCACCTTTGCTTAGGACATCGGTGGTGGGTCCGGGAATATTCTCGGCCAGCTTGAAAAGCTCAATGTCTTCCGTCTGGCAAAAATATTGAGAGCGGAAAAGCTCCTGCAAACAGACAATCTGAGCGCCCCGTTTTGCTGCCTCGCCAATGCGGGCGATGGCCTTTTTCAGGTTCGCCTCCGGTTTTTGGTCGCAGCTCATCTGGACCAGTCCAACTTTAACTATGTTCGCCTTCGCTTTCTTTGGCATGGCGGAAGTATAGCAAATATGAATATCACGGGCGCCTCGCCCACAACTGAGCGCGAAGGCCGAACCTTTCATCGGGGCTTAGAAGAGCAACGCATCTGGTGGGTTGGAGACTTCATTTCAAGAATGCATTAGCGCCTGCTGGATTCATTGCAGGCAGGACGCCGGCGCTGCCAGTGCGCGGCTTCGCACCTCTAGCGAGATCAGGTAAGATAGCGCTCCTAAAATTCCAAGAGTCATTCCGTCATCAGTATTTTCCAAGGAGCTGGAGGCCACGCCCATGAACCGTCAGCGAAGTGTTTACGTAACCAGGCGGCAGCGAGGATTCCGCCTCTTGATCAGTATCGCCGCCGGCTTGTTTCTGTCGTTGTTCCTCTTGCCTGCCAGTTTTTCAGGATCGGCAGCTTCTCCTGAGCCGGCTGAAGATCTCGAGCGCACTGTGGCCATGATGGCCAGAATCGGATCTAGCTCAAGCCCGAGTTTTTCCCCAGACGGCAAACGCATCGCGTTTGTCTCAAACCTGAACGGAATTCCGCAGCTATGGACGATGTCCGTTGAAGGCGGCTTTCCCATGCTGGTTACGGCCCTCGACGATCCCGTGGGTTTCGTTTCCTGGTCGCCGGATGGCGCCTGGCTCGCATTCAATGTTGCGCCCGGTGGCGGTTTCAATGAACAGATCTACCTGGTTCGCCCTGACGGGACTGGCCTGCGTCGACTCACCGAGGGCGGCAAGGAAAACAACTTTCTGGGCGACTGGACCCATGATGGTCGCTTCCTGACCTTTTCTTCGAATCGTCGCAGTGCAGCTTCGACAGACTCCTACCTTCTCGATGTCGCGACCGGCGCGATGAAAATGGTTGCGGAGAATCGCGGCACCGGCGGAATTAACGACGTCAGCCGCGATGGGAAGTACGCTGTTGTCTCGCGCCTGATAAATCGCGGCAACAACGATTTATTCCTCGTCAATCTCACGAGTGGAAAAGAGTCGAAGCTAACTCCGCACGATGGTCCCGGATCTTTTTTTGGCGGTGACTTTTCACCAGACGGCCGTACGATTTACTTCGTTTCCAACAAGGATCGCGACCTCCTGGCTTTCGTCCGCGTAAAGCTGGGTGCGGATGACGAGCCCGGAGCGATCGAGGTTTTGGCCGCGAGAGACGACGCGGAACTCAATAACTATGCGATTACTGAGTCAGGAACCATGGCGGCTCTGGTTTGGAACGTTGCCGGTCGCAGCGAACTGGCCTTTATTGATTTAAAAACCGGGAAGGTCACGTCTGGTGGATCACTGCCTGGGGAAATTGTTGGCGGACTGAGATTCTCTAAGGACGGACAAACTCTCATCATGGTCGCCTCGGGCGCGGCAGCTCCCCCAGACATCTGGACGCGTGATATGCGAAGCAAGCGGTTCTCGCAAATCACGCGCAGCCCGCATGCCGGAATCAATCTGGCCCAGCTGGTTCGCCCGGAGCTCGTTCGTTACACGGCTCACGATGGACTGGAGTTGAGCGGTTGGCTCTATCGCCCGAAGAGCGCGACTGGCCCCGGGGCGATTGTGCTGAGTTTTCACGGTGGCCCGGAAGGTCAGGAGCGACCAGGTTTCAACAGCACCTATCAGGCGTTGCTCGCACGGGGCATCGCGGTATTCGCGCCAAACGTGCGCGGCTCGTCAGGTTTCGGCAAAAAGTTCGTTAACCTGGACAACGGCGCGCTAAGAGTTAATGGCGTCAAAGACATTCAAGCCAGCGTGGATTACGTGGTGAAGTCCGGGGTTGCAGATCCGAAGCGCATCGGGATCATGGGCGGCTCTTATGGCGGCTACATGGTGGCGGCGGGGCTCACTGAATACCCTGCCCTCTTCGCGGCCGGCGCTAACCTGTTTGGAGTCGTCAACTTCGAAACCTTCTTCAAGCACACGCAGCCCTGGATGGCGGCAATTTCTAAAATCGAGTATGGCGATCCAGACACTCAACTCGAAATGCTGCGACAACTCTCGCCGATTCACCGCATAGATCGAATCAAGGCGCCCACAATTGTTCTTCACGGCGCCAATGATACAAACGTTCCTGTGATTGAGGCCGAACAGATGGTTGCGAGTTTAAAGAAGCGGGGAGTGCCAGTTGAGTATGTGCTCTTCCCGGACGAGGGGCACGGCTGGCGCAAGATTCCAAACCGCATCCGCTCGACGGTGGAGATCGTGCGGTGGTTTGACAAATATCTGAAGGCAAGCTGAGAAATTGACTTTAAGGAAGAATCACGAATGATTGAACTCGAATTAACTGAAGATCACATAGCACTGGTGCAAACGGTCCGAGAGTTTGCGCAGAAAGAAGTTGCTCCCTACATCAAAGAGTGGGACGAGAAACAGGAGTTTCATCCGGAAGTACTAAAGAAGATGGCGGAGTTGAACCTGCTCGGTGTCTGCATACCGGAAGAATATGGAGGTGCCGGCTTCGACTATATTTCGTTAGGGTTGGTTTGTGAGGAGCTCGAAGCAGTCGACACGTTTATGCGCGTGGTGATGTCGGTGCACACGGGACTCAATTCGCTTACGCTTTACGCCTGGGGCACCGAAGAGCAGAAGCAAAAGTATCTTGTCCCCCAGGCGAAGGGCGAGAAACTCGCTACCTACGGACTCACTGAACCGGGCGCCGGTTCCGACGTGGTCGGCTCGCGTTCCACGGCGCGCCGCGAAGGGGATGAGTATGTGCTCAACGGCGAGAAGATGTGGATCAGTTTGGCGGATGTGGCCGACAACTTTCTCTTCTTCTGTTGGACCGATGAGGAGAAACGTCGCAAACGCGATCATAGTGGCATGTCGTGCTTCATTGTCGAACGCACGATGAAGGGGTTCACTTCAGGAACGATTCACGGCAAGCTCGGCATCCGCGCCGGCAACACGGGCTACTTCTCGCTGCAAGACGTGCGTGTGCCGAAGGAGAATCTGGTGGGCGAAGAGGGCGAAGGGTTCAAGATCGCCATGTTTGCGCTCGAGCAGGGACGCTACACGGTGGCTGCCGGCGCGACCGGAGTAATCCGCGCCTCGCGTGACGCATCAGTCGCATATGCGCTGGAGCGGGAAACCTTTGGAACCAAAATCGCCAATCATCAGTTAGTCAAACAAAAAATCGCTGAAATGGAATCTGACTACCAGATGGCCCACTTGCTCTGTTTGCGGGCCGGCTACCTGAAGAACACCGGGCAGGCCAATGGCCGGGCGACAAGCTTGGCGAAGTGGCAAGCTACGGTGCGCAGCGAGAAGGCAGCGTCAATGGCGATTGAGGTCCACGGTGCGAATGGGTATTCAAACGACTATCCGGTAGAGCGCTATCTGCGCAACTGCAAAGCCGCGATTATTTACGAAGGCACGCGCGACATTCACACTCTCATGCAAGCCGATTGGGCGTTGGGCTTGAAAAAAGAAAAGCCTGCGCGGAAAACGCTACCGCCATGGAGGCCGGCCGAAACTCGGAATAATGTTGCGATCGTTTAGAGGCGGGCAGCGCCCGCCGTCGTAACGTTTGGTAGGAGTATCATTTACCCAAGGTTGTTTTGGGGCGCATAATCTCGGTTGTTGGTAAATCGTAGTGTGACCTAAGGAGGTAGATTATGGGGCGCATTAATCTCGGGCTCGGGATTCTTACCCTCGCCATAGTTTTTTCCCCTGGTTCAGTGCTTGCGCTCGGCCAGGGCAGCCCAACCTCCAGCGTTCAGGTCTTCCTGCCTTCCGGCAGCCCGCCTCCGGGTGTGGTTCGTCTTGAACTTGTTCGCGATGACGGCTACATGGATACCGTCTTCACCGACGCTAAAGGCAAATTCGGCGTTCACAACCCCACAGCTCCATCGGCAAATTACACAGTCACTATTCAAAGCGACCGGCTGACGTACGACACCACTACGGCGCAACTGACCATCTACCGCAACCAGCCAGTCTACCTAACCATTTTCCTCAAGCCGCTGACTGCCGCCAGGTTGCCGGTGAGCGAGGTATTGGACGTCACAAACTTTGAGCGCAACGTTCCTCAGAAAGCCGGGGCCGCTTACAAACGAGCGATGGGTTCAGTTAGCGCGAGAAAGTATGACAACGCGATCAGTGAGTTGCAGCAAGCTATCAGCATTTATCCGGAATACGTAAGGGCCTATAACGACCTCGGCGTGATCTTGATGAACCTTGATCGGCTTGACGATGCAGCGGTGAATTTCAGGAAAGCCGCTAGTCTCAGCAAGCGGTTCTTATACCCGCGCCTGAATCTTGGGGTGGTTCTTAATCGGCAGGAGAAATTCAAGGAAGCCCTTGAAATCCTGGCGCCTTTGTACGAAGAGAATCACGGGATGCTCGAAGTGCGCCTGGCTTATGCGAATGCTTTGAGTGGCGCCGGGGAAGCGATCCAGGCCGGGAAAATATATCAGCCAATACTCCGGCTTAAGGATCTACCCGCATTAACGAAAGCGACCGTGCATTTTAAATTAGGCTTTGGATTAAACCGCCAGGGCAAGTTTGCCGAGGCCGTTTCCGAGTTTGACAAAGCGATCGCGCTGAATCCCGAGATCGCCAACGCGCATATGCATCTCGGAGGCGCGCTAATGCAGTTGCAGCAAGCTGAGAGGGCCGAGCGCGAGTTGTTGCGGGCTTATGAGCTGGGAGACGTATCGGCCGCCGGCGCGCAGTTGCTGCTGGGCCATCTCTATTATGCGCAGAAGAAATTTCCAGATGCGCAGAAGGCTTTTGAGCAGTATTTGAAGGACCTGCCTTCTGCACCAAACACGGAACAGGTCACGCAACTGATTGCCACCCTCAAAGCCACGCCAAAGAACTAGGGGCCTATGAAACATTTTCTCCCCGTTCTGATTGTCGTGCTGCTGGGCTTCGCTTCCGCGGTCTCGGCCGCCCCCGCCAAGAATGAGATCGTGAAAAACAGTTTGCTTTTCGAGGGCAAGAAACGCACCTACTATCTTTTTTTGCCCGCGGGCGTGAGCGACAAAACCGCTGTGCCCCTGGTGGTAACGCTGCACGGCTCAGGCCGAAACGGATCGTCGCTGGTCGAGAAGTGGAAAGACCTCGCAGCTAGCGAGGGCCTCATCATCGCCGGGCCGGATTCACAGAATTCGCAAGGTTGGGTTGTGCCGCAGGACGGGCCAGAGTTTTTGCACGCGCTGGTCGAGGCGCTCAAGGCCAAATATCCGATTAACCCCCGCAGGGTTTACCTGTTTGGGCATTCGGCGGGGGCGGCCATGGGGCTATACATGTCGCTCTACGAGTCGGAGTATTTTGCAGCGACGGCCGTGCATGCGGGTTCGTTGAGGCCGGAAACCTATCCTCTCATCTCTTTCGCCAAACGCAAGATTCCGATCTTCATCATGGTCGGCACCAGGGATCTGTTCTTTCCGCTGGCGGAGGTCCGCGCCACGAGAGACGAGCTCATGAAGCACGGCTTGATAGTGCAACTCACGGAAATCCCAAACCACGATCACTGGTACTATAATCTGGCGCCCAAGATCAATCGCGATGCCTGGGATTTTCTGAAGCAGCAGGAACTCTCGACGGACCCACGCTACGAACAATACAAATTTAAACAGTAATTTCGACTGTATGGCGCCGTGGCACGGGAACAGAAGATAGTGGACAAGGCTTCCGCTTAGAGCTTCGCCAGCATTTCTTCAACTCGCGCCGCATTTCTCAGTCTGAGGCGTCGGTATCAGTAGGTGAGGGGATGCGTGGGAGTTTCTGAAGAAGTACGAACTAAGCGAAGCGCCTAAGTATGAGCCGATTCAGTTTCGCTAAGGCTTTGAGCGTGAGGTGGGCCACTACTTCAAATGAAAGAAGGTCCACCAGGGACTCTTAAATCCTTCAATTCCATCCTTGTCTATGGCCCAAACGCGCCCTCTGCCCGGCTGCGCGCCTACGAACAGGAACTCATAACTGGTGCCCCGGACAATCGTAGGCAATCGGTTCGGCTGCGGATCGATGCATTTTCGCAGGCTCTTAACCAGCCCATAACAGAAATCTACTTCAACTTTATAGAACGATGCGCCTTCCACCGGCTGCCACTCCAATGTGGTAGTGCGGCGGGGCCAGGCGGAGCTGAGCTCCATCCGGTCTGCGGGTGAGGATTGAATGGGTGCCGGGAGATTAATCGGGAGCTGTTTTTCAGGTTCGTTCAGGGCCCGATTCACTGCCTCCGATCGTCGCTTGAGAAGGAAGACAATCTCCATTGTTGTCTCTGATGCTATGGAGATCGGTTCATTGTTCTGGAATCCGTTAAGCCCGAACCAGGTGTCATAGCCCTCGGCCGTTACCGTTAAGGTGAAGGGCACATGTGGGGTAAGAATCCTGAATTCCCCCCTGGCGTTTTCATCGTTTAGAGAGGGGACTTGTCCGCCGCGTGCAGTGCGGCACAGTGCCCTATCTAAACGGTGCGGGCTTAAGGTGGCAGCACACATTTGCGCAAGCCGATCCAAAGGGTCACGCGAACATGACGCTGAAGCTCTGTAAAAGTTTGTCAATGTCGCGCTTCAAAAATGCGGTTGAATGGCGTTTCGGTGGCGCGGCGAAACTCAGTGAAGCCGCCCGCGAGTACTACGTCTCTGATGGCTGATTCCGGAGCAACTGCGCCGAGAGCAGGCCCACCAAGCGCCATTGAGTTTGAGGTGCAGCAAAGCGTAGAAGCGCCGGAGAACGTCCGGCCGATGATGTTGAAGTTTTCCTCAACCGTGTTGCCGGCCATTGGTTCAACTATTAGTGCGCTGCCGTCCGGAGCCAGAACCTCAGCCGCGCGTTTGCACGCGCCGACTGGATCACCCATGTCGTGCAGACAATCGAAAAATGCCACCATGTCATACTGCTGATCCGGAAATTCATTAGCGTTAGCTACTTCAAATGAAACTCGATCCGAAACGCCGGCGTCCTTAGCTCGCGCTCGTGCTGTTTCGATAGACTTCTCATGATTGTCGAAGCCCCAGAAACGTGAGTTGGGATACGCCTGGGCCATGATGATTGTTGACGAGCCGTGGCCGCAGCCGATGTCGGCGACTTTACCGCCTGCTTTTAGTTTCTCTTCAATGCCCGAAAGCGCGGGAATCCACGAGGCAATCAAATGTGCGGCATAGCCTGGGCGGAAGAAACGCTCCGTGCCGACAAACAGGTCCGGATCGTGTTCGCCCCAAAGCATGCCGCCGCCGTTCTTAAATGAATCTTCGATTCGCGAGACCGCATGCGTCATTGCCTTGATGACATAGAACCCGCCACCGACGTAGAAAGGACTGTTTTCATCAGTCAGCGCTGCCGCTTGTTCCGGAGCGAGGGAATAGCGGCGACTTTCGGCATCGTAATCAACATAGCCACTGGCTGCCTGATTGATCAGCCACTCGCGCACATACCTTTCGTTGGTTGAAGTCTTCTCGGCAAGTTCCGCGGGCGTGACTGCCCCGCCATCGGCGAGGGCCCTGTAGAGTCCAAGCTTCTGGCCGATGTAAGCCAGAGATGAACTGAGGGCTGCTCCAAAGTCACCGACAACTTTGCCTAAGAACTGGTTCATCTTGTCTTCATTGATTGGTCGTGGTTGCGTTGCAGCAGACATAAGTGCCTCCGTTATCGTGAAACAGTTTGTAATGGTGGAAATTATTACGGACGTTCTACGCCCAGTCAAGAGGTCAAGTCAACAACGGAAGTGGGGGTTGCAACTAGCGTATTCTCAGTTTGAGATGTCGGTGTCAGTAGATGAGGGTTCACTCGCTGGTGGGTCCTCACTTTGATTCCCACTGGCAAGTTCATGATGCCGCACGATCGCGCGATTCACTGCGGCTTCGACTTCGTCCAGGTTGAAAGGCTTGGCGAAAAACGCGAAGGCCCCCATCTCAATGACCTCTTTCCCATAACCGCCCTCCGGATTTCCTGATATCACAATTACCGGCGTGGCCGGATGTTTTTCCTGGACGTAATTAAGAATCTCGCGGCCGCTGAGGCCGGGCATAGAAAGGTCGGTGAGAACCGCGTCATAGGTCTCGATTTCGAGATAGGCGAGCGCTTGCTCCGCACGATCGGCCGTATGACATTCGTGTGACGCTGACAAGACATCGTGAAGCATGTTACGGATGAGGGTATCGTCATCGACGATCAGCAGTGTAGCCATTTATTTTCTCCTGCGGACGCGGGAACGAGACTCGTTGCCCGGGCGCATTCTAACCGTCTTTAGGACGGCAAGCTAGCCATGTTTCGGATTCCCGCGGTGGAGTCTCGGTGTCACTGAACGGGCCGACTCGAAAGGTCATTTCGAACAAACCAAGAACCCGGTCGCTACCACCACCCCACGCGGGCTGCGGCGCTCCCCGGTCCGCTCGCGGTTCTGATAGTCATTGAGCGCGATATGGGTTAGCGCCTTGACCGTCAAACTACAAATAATTGAACCGCTCTGTTAGTATGAGGCCGCACTTCTTCATCTGCGAGCGCAGCCATGCTTGACGCGGTTCGTAGTCAATATTCCGGATCCAGGAGAACTAAAAACAGATGGGCCACGAGTTAAAGACTGAGCGCGAGCTGTCTCTGGATTTCTTGCGCGTATGTGAAGCGGCGGCTATCGCCGCGGCGCGGACGATGGGCCAGGGCGACCGCAGTTATTCCGATCATGTCGCTGTCGAGGCGATGAGGGAAGTTATGGATACGGTCCCGATGCGCGGCCGGATAGTAATTGGGGAAGGCGAACGCGACGAAGCCCCAATGCTTTATATTGGCGAAGAGGTTGGGGGCGGCTTTGGCGTAAGTGAAGAGGTTGCGGAATCCTGCCCCGAAGTCGACATCGCCGTAGATCCATTGGAGGGCACAAACCTTTGCGCACTCGGCGCCAACAACGCCATTGCGGTGCTGGCGGCGGCCGAACGCGGGGGACTGTTGAATGCTCCCGACCTTTACATGGACAAAATCGTGGTTGGTCCATCTTCGCGCGGAGTGGTGGATCTCGACGCTCCGGTCAAAGACAATCTAAAGAATATTGCTCGTCGCCTGGGACGCGACGTCGAAGACCTTACGGTGATCGTGTTGGATCGTTCAAGGCATCAAAAACTGATTGCTGATGTGCGCGCAGCGGGCGCCCGCATACGGTTGATTGGAGACGGCGATCTTTCAGCGGGCATCTCGGCAGCGGTTGCCGGCACAAACATTCATGCCCTGGTCGGCATTGGCGGCGCGCCCGAGGGAGTGATTACGGCGGCCGCGATGAAATGCTTAAACGGCGAAATACAGGCGAGATTGATTTTCGATCCTGAACGCCTCGGTGTTGATAAATCGAAAGTGCCGCCACGAGAAGAAGTGCTGGAGCGTTTGCAATCGATGGGCATAACAGATCCGAACAAGATTTACGACACCAACGACCTGGCTCCGGGGCGAAAAATCATCTTTGCCGCGACTGGGGTCACCGACGGGGCCTTGCTGAAGGGCGTGAGGTTCTTTGGCGCCGGCAAACGAACGCATTCAGTGGTCATGACAACCGAGTCGCGACACATTCGGTTTGTCGATACGCTGCACATCGAAGGTGGGCCAGATACCGTTATCAGATTCTAGATTTGAGATTTGAGATCTGAGATCTGAGATCTGAAAAACCAAAGACCAAAGATGTACCTTCCCGGCAACCAATACATCCCACAAACCGGAACCAATTATCGTCCGCTAGTGATGTGGTTGCTGGTAGCGAGCGGCTCTGTAGCAGTGATGGCAATCATTGTTGGAGCTCCGCTGGCTCTGGCCGCCGGCCATGGTCAATTAGCTGCCACGATCTACCAGGCGTTTGGTCATGTCTGTCACCAACTGCCGGAGCGCTCGTTTTTCATCGAGGGACACCCCTTTGCCGTCTGCGCTCGTTGTACTGGGATCTACGCCGGGTTCGCGGTCGCTACCGTTCTTTATCCTCTGACGAGGTCGCTGAGACAGACTGAAGCGCCGGCGCGAAAATGGCTCTTCATTGCGGCTGCGCCTCTGACGATTGATTTCGCAATCGAGTTTTCCGGAATTTGGCATAACACACATTCCACACGCTTATTCACCGGAGCCCTCCTTGGTGCGGTCGCTGTTTTTTACGTCATGCCGGGGTTGGTCGATTTGAGCCTTCGTCATTGGAAGCGCGGGACTAAAGGCCCAGCAGACCCGGCAGACATTGGAACGAGCGACGCGAAAGCAGTTTCACCTGCCGAAGTGTTTTCAACACAGGCGTCAGCACCCAGCGACTACAGCGCTCCACATCGCCGCATTTGAGGCGGTCAGTGCGGCAAGCCTACCTTTCCGACTCGCTTTACCCTTATCTATTGATGCTGAGCCCATAGAAAAGATAAACACGATCCACGAAGAACAGGAAATTTCACGAAAGAGAGTTAGTGTTGCTTAGTGTGGGTTAGTGGATCGTTCACTTATCTTCTAAATTCGAGCTCTACAGACCTGCACATCCTCGTTTCGTGTTACACCCAGTTCAGGTTAGAATCCCTCCCGCGCCGTCCAAGTATTTTCCTGGCGGCGCTTTGAGATTGTAAGGACTGTTTGCGCTTTATCATGTTTTTTCAGAGCACACCTGCACCGACTCCCTGGCCGACTCCTTTGGGTTCCCCGCCGGAAGATCTCTTCAAGCTCTACTTTCACGACGATGTATACAAGACGTGGGGAAATATCAGTCCGCTTTACCAGCTCGACAGCTTTGATTGGGTAGTTCTGATTCTTTACTTCACCATCCTGGCGGTGCTGGCCGTCTACGGTGCATATCGTGTAAAGCAGGTAATCGACTTCTGGCGCTATCGCAAATTCGTTCCGCAGCCTAAGGGCAAATTCAGCGAAGAAGATCTGCCACACATTACGGTCCAGCTGCCGCTTTTTAATGAGATGTATGTTACTCAGCGGCTGGTGAAAGCCATTACGGAGATAAACTACCCACGCGAGAAGCTCCAGATACAGGTACTCGACGACTCAACTGATGAGACGATGAAGATAGCCAGCGATACAGTGGATGCTTACGCCAGTCAGGGCTTTGATATTCAATACATTCATCGCTCGGATCGCACCGGCTTCAAGGCCGGCGCGCTCGAGAATGGATTGAAGTCTGCAACGGGCGAACTGCTGGCGATCTTCGACGCCGATTTCGTTCCCAAGCCTGATTGTCTGCGAAAGCTTGTCGACTTCTTTACTGACCCGCTGGTCGGCTGCGCACAGATGCGCTGGTCGCACATCAATGGGAACTACAATCTGCTGACTCGATTGCAGACCATCATGCTTGATGGCCACTTCGTAGTAGAACAAACTACCCGCAATCGCACCGGAGGCTTTTTCAACTTCAACGGCACCGCCGGGATTTGGCGCCGTAACGCAATCGCGCTGAGCGGTGGTTGGCAACACGATACCCTGACGGAAGACACCGATCTTAGTTTTCGCGCGCAACTGATGGGTTGGAAATTTGTCTACTTGCTGGACGAAGAAGCGCCGGCGGAGATTCCGGTTGAGATCAACGCTTTCAAGGCGCAGCAAAGACGCTGGGCCAAAGGCGTTATGCAGGTGGGCATCAAGCTCTATCCCCGTATCTGGCGTTCCCGCCTGCCGATGCGCGTAAGGCTGGAAATGTTTTTCCGCTTAACGGGAAACATTAGTTACCCACTGATGATCGTGGCGAGTTTTCTACAGTTTCCGCTCTTGCTGGTTCGTTACAACCAGCCTTTTTATCATTTGATGGTCCTCGATCTGCCGCTGCTGTTTTTTTCGTCTATCTCTGTCTTTCTCTTTTACGGAACGGCCGTTTGGTATCTCGACGAAAAGCGGGCGCCGCGCTTGTTGCACTTGCCCCTGGTGATGGCGCTCGGCCTGGGTTTAGCGTTTTCAAATGCTCGTGCCGTGCTCGAAGCGCTTTTCGGTATTAAGAGTGATTTTATTCGCACGCCAAAGTACAGCGTGGAAAAAACTCATGATGAGACATGGAAGCGTAAGAAGTATAAACGCAAGCGTGGACTGCTGCCGCTCCTCGAGTTGAGCTTTTCAGTCTATTTCCTGCTGGCCATTCTCTACGCCATTCGCATGAGCATGTGGGGCACAGTCCCTTTCCTGTTTCTCTTCTTCTTTGGCTTCGGTTATATGGGAATAATGAGCCTCCTTCAATCAGTCGGCGGCGGCCGTTTAGCTTCCCTCTGGAAGCCTGCTACCCGAACATCTACCGGACCATAGCGCTTAAGGCGGTTTTTTCCCGAACTTCGAGCTTGCGACGTGTGACGCGTCAGAAAAAACCAGCCCCCCGAGATTTATCGGTGTGGTTCTTGATCTCGCTCGTCACCATCAACTAGTATTCATCGGTCTCCATTAGCTTTAATTTCAGGCGTTTCTCAGAATCAGCCCAAAGTAGCCCTTTTTTCAAAGCGCAATCCAATACGCGCTTTATTGCCAACTCAACTTCCGAAAGACTTAGCGAGGTTAATATGATTTTAATGGAAGCCCCCCTGGCCAGACTCTGCGTGCTGGGTCTCCTTGTTCTTACTCTCTCAGTTGGCGCGTTTGCTCAGTCGCAGGCGACCACCGGAAACATTGAGGGCCGTGTACTCGATCCGCAAGGCGCCGCGGTGCCGGGAATCACTGTGACGGCAACAAATCAGGAAACCGGTTATGCCAAGAACGGGAATGCAGACGATGAAGGTAACTATCGACTGATCCTATTACCGCCGGGAAAGTACAGGGTAACCACCAGCGGGTCACAAGGATTCGCCGCAGCAACTTATGAGAATGTAATCGTGACGATTGGCGGCCAGGCGCCGCTGGACATTCAATTGAGCCTGAGCGGCACAAACGTCACTATTGACGTCGCGTCGGAAGGACAAATCGTCGAAACCGCGCGCACTTCCGTTTCTTCGACTGTTAACGAGCGCGCCATTGAGAATTTGCCGGTTAATGGTCGCAACTTTCTCGACTTTGCGACGCTGACGCCCGGCGTGATCCGCGACCCGACGCGCGGCGGCGACCTTTCCGTCGGCGGGCAGAAGGGAACGCTCAACTCGCTGCAGGTTGACGGCGTTGATAACAATAATACGTTCTTCGGGCAGTCGCTCGGGCGCACGGGCACGCGCCCGCCATACCAGTTCTCGGAAGAGGCGGTCCAGGAGTTTCAAGTGAACCAGAACGGCTTCTCCGCCGAATTCGGGCGAGCCGGCGGCGCGGTAATCAACGTCGTGACAAAAAGCGGCACGAACAAATTTCATGGCGGAGCGTTCGAGTACTTTCGCGACGAATCGCTCAACTCGAATACGCCGCAACTGACGGCGCGCGGTGCGAAGCGCCCGAAGTCACAGATCAATCAATTCGGCGGGCGCATCGGAGGTCCGATCGTTAAAGATCGCGCCTTCTTCTTCTTCACCTACGATGGACAGCGCTCGAACCTGCCGAACGCGATTGACCTGCTCAATTTGTCCGCCCAACCGCTCGCCGTGCAAAACTTATTGCTGCCACGCCTGAACACCTACCAGGTCGGGCGCATACAAGATGTCTATTTAGTCAAAGGCGACATCACGCTCAATAGCAGCAATCAGCTTTCCTTGCGGTTCAACCGGCAGAACTTCACCGGCACTAACAACGAGAATAGCGGTGCGTTCAGCGCCGAAGAGCATTCCGGCAATAGCGTTGCGCGCACGACGACTTTCTCCGGCACACTCGCTTCCACTTTGAGCCAACGCCTCGTCAACGAGTTCCGCTTTCAATTCGCGCAGGACGCTGAACCGGGCGAGGCCAATAGTTCCCAACCGGAAACGATTGTTCGTACCGGAGTCGGCACACTCTCCTACTCATTAGGTCGCAACAACTTCAGCCCTCGCGATACGACGATCAAGCGCGCGCAGTTCATCGACAACGTCTCGTACGTCACGGGGCGCCATAACATTAAAACCGGCATCGATTTGAACTTTGACCGTATCCTGAACTTTTTCCCCGGTCTCTTCTCCGGTTCCTATACGTTCCCGTCCTACACGGCTTTTCTCAACAATCAGCCGTCCGCTTTCATCCAGAACTTTCCCGGCGCAGGGACGACGGGAGCGACAACCAAGCCGAACAGCACCGACTACGCCTTCTACGTCCAGGATGATTGGCGCGCAACGCCCGCTCTAACGCTCAATATCGGACTCCGTTACGACTATCAGGGGCTGGCGTGCCCGCAGATTCAAAATCCCGATCCGGCGCTACTCGCCGCCGGATTTGACACGAGCCGCTGCCCGAAAGATAAAAACAACTTCGCGCCGCGCCTGGGTTTCTCCTATGCCTTCGATGAACGAACGGTAGTGCGAGGCGGCTACGGCATCTACTACGCCCGCACTCCGGCGATTATGCTTGGCACAGCGCACTCGCAGAACGGCATTCAAGTCACCGGCGTCAATTTGACAAGCGCCGCGCAGATCGCCGCCGCCGGACTGACCTATCCGAACGTCCTGAGCGGCCCGCCAGCAGCGGGGGCCGGCGCGCCAGTGCGCCCGAACTTGTACCTCTTCGCCGCCGGATACGAGCAACCCTACGTCCACCAAGCGCGGCTCGGCATCGAACGTGAAGTATTGCCGAACCTCAGCCTTTCCGTGACTTATCTTTTATATCGAGGCTCGCATCTCGGGCGCACGCGCGACGTTAATCTCTTTGAACCGGTGCCGACAACGGCGACTGACCCCACTGGTCAGACTTTCACGATCTTGCGCTTTCCCGGAACGGGATCGTCTCCGTCGCGGCCCTTAAACAACTACAACCGCATCAGCTTGTTCGACGACAACACCCGTTCGCTCTACAATGGCTTGGCTGTTCAGGCGACCCGACGATTCTCCAATAACTTCCAGTTCATCGCCGCGTACACCTTTTCGAAGGTGAAAGACGACAAGCCGGACCAGGTCTCGGTTGTCGTGCCCTTCGACGACTTTCGCGTTGCGGAGAACACGCTCGACCCGCAAAGTGATTACGCAACTGCCGATACGGACGTCCCGCACCGCTTCGTCTTCAGTCCCGTTTTCGAAGTAGGCAGATTCACGCGCAGCGATAACCCTGTGCTGCGGGGACTGTTGAGCGACTACAACTTCTCTACCATTGTCCAATTGCAATCCGGTTTCACTTACTCCGCAGCGGTCGGTGGCGACCCGAATCGCAATGGTAACTTTTCAACTGACCGTGCCCCCGGCACCGCGCGCAACCAATTCCGCACGCCCAACATTTACCAGGTGGACGCGCGGCTAACGAAAATCATTCGCTTCGGCGAGAGCGTGCGGTTGCGCCTTATCGTTGAAGGCTTCAACATCTTCAACCGCTCGAATGTTTCCTCCGCGACCAACGGCTTTTATGCCGGGAATCCGACGGTCAACCCGGACGGCACGCTGCGGCTGCCCGCGCAATCGTCGAGCTTCGGCACGGCGCGCGCTTTCCTCGGCGAGCGGCAAGTGCAACTCGCTGTCAAGTTCGATTTTTAGTTCTGGGAGCGGAAACAATGTGGCTCGCTGGGAGGAATTAACAAGGATGGGACTCCCGTTAACCGGACATTTCATTCAACTTCAAACTGACCCAGTCTCCACCGGGTGAGGGGTCAATTTGAAATCTCATTAGCACCCCACTTCAGTGCGGTGATCAAGCGATCACGATGTGAGGCGGTTTAGAGATCAACAGATCGCATAACACCTGGCTGAAGCGAGGTGCTAATGAGATTAGTTTCACCGTAACCGGAATCACTAGCTCCGGCCGGCACCTTGACATCCCCTTTGACGCTTGCCTATAGTCAGTTTTCCGAACTATTAACTTAATGAAGCACGCTTACTATTGCTACTGTTGTTCCGATTGTCGCTGGTCATGGTGCCAGCGCGATCGGGAAGCCGTATGCATGCGTGAAGGGTCGGATATTTAGGAACTAGCGCACGAGTTTTACGGCAAAGCCGATCGCGATAACCGAAAAGGATCGCGGCCGGCTTTTGTTTTTGCCGGGAGAAATGAGCCGGGATGACCACAGAACTGGTAGAAAAGACAGCTTCGCCGCGGCATGCGGATTCAATCGAGTCTAACATCGGCAACACACCTTTGATTCGTCTGCGCCGTATCACGGCTGACCTGCCCGTGGGCGTAGAAGTCTTCGCCAAGGCCGAGCATTTGAACCCCGGAGGTTCAGTTAAGGATCGTGCCGCGTTGGCTATGATTCTCGCGGGGGAGCGAAGTGGCAGGCTGCAACCCGGCATGACAATCCTGGATGCAACCAGCGGCAACACCGGCATTGCCTATGCGATGATTGCAGCTGCGCGTGGCTACCCAGTTACTATCTGTCTTCCAAAGAACGCCGGCCAGCAGCGAAAACGAATCCTGCGAAGTTTCGGTGTCGAGTTGATTGAGACCGATTCGCTGCTATCCACGGATGGCGCACAATTGGTGGCCCGTAAAATGTTTGAGAAAGATCCGGAGAAGTATTTCTATCCGGACCAGTACAATAATCCTGCGAATTGGCGGGCCCACTACCAAGGCACTGCTCTGGAAATCTGGGAGCAGACCGAAGGCCGGATCACACATTTCATCGCTGGGCTGGGCACGTCAGGAACTTTTGTAGGGACCACTCGAAAGTTGAAGGAACTCAATCCCGCGATTCGAGCCATATCGATGCAGCCAGACTCGCCCTTGCATGGGCTGGAAGGGTTAAAGCACATGGCCACGGCAATGGTGCCGGGCATCTATGACGCAGGTCTTGCTGATGAAAGTGTCGAAGTTGCGACGGAGGAAGCGCAGGATACGGTGCGGCGGCTGGCGGTTGAAGAGGGCTTGCTCGTCGGCACCAGTTCCGGAGCGAATGTGTTTGCTGCCCTGCGACTGGCCCAGGCGCTGCCGGGTGGATCAGTGGTTGTTACAATCCTTTGCGATAGCGGTGAAAGATATATTGAATAGCTTGAAAGGAACCTACTATGCCAGTCACCATTACTATTCCCACGGCGCTGCGCCAGTTCACCGGCGGCAGTTCTCGTATTGAGGTTGAAGCGACGACAGCGGCTGAAGCTTTGAATTATCTGACTCTGGTGCACGCCGAGCTGCTCCGGCATCTCTACGACGACAGGAAGTCCCTACGCAGTTTCGTTAATGTTTATGTTAACGATGAGGACATCCGTCACTATTCGGGCGGCGACACACAGATCAAGGATGGCGACACGATAATGATTGTGCCCTCCATCGCCGGTGGCGCAATCACCGAAACGGATGCTGCAGCTTCCTTGCCGTCGCTCTCCAATGAAGAGATCGCTCGGTACGGTCGGCATTTGACGCTGCCTGAGGTTGGCCTGGATGGCCAGCGGAGGTTGAAAGCTGCCAGCGTGCTCATGATTGGAACTGGCGGGTTGGGCGCTCCCACCGGAATGTATCTTGCTGCCGCGGGCATCGGGCGCCTGGGCATCGTAGATTTCGATGTGGTCGAGGCTTCGAACCTTCAGCGCCAGATCATTCACGGCACTGCCGACATCGGCCGGCCGAAGATTGAATCGGCTCGCGACCGCCTGCACGACATTAACCCCAACGTTGAAATTCAAACCTACGAGACGCGGCTGACAAGCGAGAACGCGTTAGAGCTTTTCGCTGACTACGACATCGTCGTCGATGGCACCGACAACTTTCCGACGCGCTACCTGGTAAACGACGCTTGTGTGATTTCAGGCAAACCCAATGTTTATGGATCAATATTTCGGTTTGAAGGGCAGGCAAGTGTGTTTTGGGCAGAAAGGGGGGCGTGCTACCGCTGCCTCTATCCGGAACCGCCTCCGCCGGGGTTGGTTCCCTCTTGCGCGGAGGGCGGCGTGCTTGGGGTGCTTCCGGGGATTGTTGGAGCGATTCAGGCAAACGAAACTATCAAGATCATTCTGGGCGCCGAGGACATCCTGGTTAATCGTCTGCTGCTGTTTGACGCCTGGCAAATGAAGTTTCGGGAGATGAAGCTACGCAAGGATCCTAACTGCCCGGTTTGCGGTGAGAATCCGACCGTCACGAAGTTGATTGACTACGAAGAATTTTGCGGCCTGCGCGCTCAGCCACATGAGGCTTCTGCTGGCCTGGAGGAGATCACGGCGACGGAACTTAAGCAGCAGCTCGACAACGGTCGTAACTTCCAGATAATTGACGTGCGCGAGCCATTCGAATTCGAGATTGCGCGTATTCCGGGAACAAAGCTGATTCCGTTGGGCCAGGTGGCCGCGCGCATTTCAGAAATCGATCCGTCCCGCGAGACCGTGGTCCACTGCAAAGCCGGCGCGCGCAGCGCAAAAGCGATTGCCGCCTTGAAGGAGGCAGGTTTCCAGGGACGACTGACCAACCTGAAAGGCGGCATCAGCGCGTGGTCAGATGAAGTGGATCCCGCGGTGCCGAAATATTAGCGGGACCGCCGCGTGAGTGAACTACTCCCCAGTGTCATTGTGGGGAGCATCGACCGGCTTCGATTCCTTTGAGCCTTTCTCTCTCAGAAAAACAGTCAACACCACCATTGACCCGACTGCCAGGAATTCGCTCTGCCAGTTTTGCAGCGATTCAAACCAGAATTGAGAAGTAGTCATATACCCTAAAGTCGAAACTCTTTCAGGACGCCCATGTATTCTTTGGTCGTCGTTGTACTCACCCGCGCCACCCACGGCGTGAAGAAAGAACGAGCCCAAGAAAAGCAGCAGGAAAGCCAGCGACAAAGAATGTTCGTAAATCTTCAGTATCCAGCCTCCCTTACGCACCGGCCACGGCGCATCCTTCTTTTTTCGCGACTTGCGCGGGTCTCGGTCAACCTCCTCCTCCTGGTCCGGATCCTTGGATTCCGCCGAACCCTTTTGATAAAGAAACACCGTCAGAACGATGAAGAAAAACATCTGCAGAAATTCACTCTCCCAATTCTCCATCGTGGCCTCGAGAAAGTGATTCCCTCCCAGGTACTCGACATAAGTCACCGCTGGCTGCCCGTGCTCCTGCTGTTGATTGTTGTAATGTTGATGACCGACGAGGGACTGGCCCAATAGACAGGTAGAAAAGAACAAACAAAAGACGACCAGCGAAAGCCCGTTATTGCGAAAAAAGCGCTTCATTACTAACCCTCCTTCGACATTCAAACTGATCCCACGGATGTAGCTTTCCGGTACAGGCAACAGCAACGTGTCTTTTAATAGACCGCGTTGCTTACGCGGAAGCGGCTCATATCCGATCTGGGCCAACGATCAGCAAGGACGATGCCGTCGCGTAGGTTTTGTTCCTGGTTTCGTTTGCAGGTGGGGATCGCCCGCCGTCTCAAGATTGGATCAACTATAGAGTTCAACCTTCAGGTTGCTTCTTTCGCAGCCACTCAAGCTAAAGCTTGAACTCTATACGCCCGTACTCAAACGCCCTTCAATCGACATCCCACTTCTTTCCATAATCGAGGATCGGAAACTCGCGCCAGATCCGCAACGCTCGCTCACGGCCCACGCGCTCGATAAACTGCGCGGCGCTTGACCAGAGCCAATCCTGCCAACTATCGACGTAGCCATGCTTAACCAAATTGTGATGTATGTAGTTGACGCTGGCCCAAAAATGCCGATGCGATTTGATCACCCGATCGAAACAGTTGAACCAAACCTTTCTGCCGCGCTGATTCTCCTCACCATTCCAATTGTAAGAGGTACGCCCGTGCAGCAGTCCAAGCTCGTGCCGCAGCGCTTCAATATTGTCCGTTCTGAGCAGCACATGGTAGTGGTTCGGCAAGACGCACCAAGCGTAAGTGCTGACTGCAAACTTCTCGCACGCGCTTAGCAAATCAGCCTCAAAGTTGGTCATTCGTTCATGCTTCAGGCCGATGTGGTGCTGGTGCTCATAGCAGGTGGCGGTGATGAAGAACTGTCTTTGTCCGAGGAATTGCAGATGCGGTGGCGAGTGCAGCGGATGCTCATGCAGACGCCGGTATTCGAGAGCTTCAAACTGCTGCTCGGGCGTCATTTTGCGATAGTCGTACACGTCGTGCGGGAGGGTAGATAACAGGCGTATAGAGTTCAACCTTTAGGTTGGGGCTTCGCGACCCTCACACAAGCCACGGTTTTTGCATTCGACGTTCAGGTTGCTTTATTTTCCTATCACGCGGCTGGTTTCTTCCCGACAACGCAAGCTGAAGCTTGGACTCTATACGCCTGGTTAGGGGCGTTTAGAGTACATCCTTTAGGTTGCTCCTCCTGCAAGCACGCAAGCTAAAGCTTGGACTCTATAGGCCTGTGTTCCATGGGCTGTCCTCCCATCTATGACTATGATCTTGCTCAAATAGCGGAAAAATGTGCGGGTGAGAGGGCTCTGCCTGACTTTGGGGGATCGAATAAATCACCAGAGGCACTACGCATTCTTTACATCTGTAGTAAATGACGAGTAATGTCGAGCTTGCTCACCCTGCGATCGAGCGTCGTCAGTTTCAAGCCGAAGGTTTTTGAGTAATTGAAAGATGCAATGAAACGTCCCGCGATAGTAGCGATCAGTGGCTTCAGTTCAGAGGTGGGGAAGACCACGCTCATGTGTGATCTCGTGCGTGCCTTTCCTGATTGGGAAGCAATAAAGGTGACACGCGGTCACTACCGATCGTGCGGCAAAGATCCCAATGCCTGTTGTGTGAGCGATTTGCTGAGCGACGAACCAGTGGTTCGTTCAGGTCGCGAGCAGAATTACGCGCTCGGCAAAGACACGGGCCGTTATTGGGACGCGGGCGCCTCGAACGTCCATTGGGTGATCGTAACGGATGCGCAGGTCGAACGGGGAATCAAGCAAGCTGTTGACCGCGTTGCGGCGCCGGGAGTGTTTATCGAAGGCAATAGCATTCTGGATTTCATTAAAGCTGATTTTGTCTTGATGGTTTCAAGAGCGAGTGGGGGAAAGATAAAGGGCTCGGCGCGGCGGTCGCTTTCCCATTCTTCGGCGATTTATCTGTCAAACATCACAGAGGAAGGAACTGATGAACGACAGAAGTTTACTGTCTGGCGTCAGCAGTCTGGTATGGACCGGGTCATAGGTGACCTTCCAATCTACACGCGTCGAGATTTGCCCGAGCTAATCGCTCACGTGCAAAAACTCGACGTGAGTGCAGACCTTGCTGCCGGCTTCGCTGCTGCTCGACAGAGCAGCCGACTCCCGGGCCGACAATGACCGCGACATCCGAGTCCTGGGAGGCCTCGATTACAGCGTGCTGAGGAACTCGCTCGCACGAACCAGCATCAGATCGTAGTGCCCATCCAGACGCCTTTTCTCCCCAGAAACTCTGGTCGTGGCCTGTACCAACGGGACAAGTACGTAATTTGGAAATGATGCGTTTTCATCTGAAGTCGGGTTCGCCGAGGTCATACCAGAGGGTAGTGGGGTAATTCTGTGTTGCTGATGAAAATAAAATTTGCCGGTCTCAAAGGCAGATTTTAATATATTCGGGGCTAAGCCAGCTTACGTCTACTTTGCTCGCCGCTCGAAGCGGCGCGTGAGGCTGCTCTACTATTGACAATAGTAGAAACTTTGAAATATGAGAAGCTTGATCGACAGTGAGGGAAGCAAGCAGCCCACCAGCACGGCGCGATTTTGGGGCTTACCGAAGAATGTCTTCTTTCTTGGGTTCGTTAGCTTGTTAACGGATCTCTCGAGTGAGGTTGCCATCCGCACGCTGCCTTTGTTTCTCGCTAACGTGCTAGGCATTAAGGCTTCGGTAATCGGCCTCATCGAAGGCGTCGCCGATTCGACGGCCACATTAACGCGCCTCCTCTCCGGCTGGCTCTCGGACAGGCTGGGTAAGCGCAAGGTTCTGGTGACGACGGGCTACGGATTGTCGACATTCGTCAAGCCCGTGCTCTACTTCGCAACCAGTTGGTGGCACATCCTGATCGTCCGTTTCCTCGACAGAGTGGGCAAGGGTGTGCGGACGGCACCGCGCGACGCGCTGATCGCCGACTCATGCACGCCCGCGGAGCGTGGCAGGGCGTTTGGTTTCAATAAGGCGATGGATCCGGCGGGCGCTATGGCGGGACTGGCTGTCGCTGCCGTCATTGTCTATTTCAGCCAGGGTGGAAGCCTGGGTCTCACACGCTTGACCTATCATTATCTCGTCCTGCTGGCTGTCATTCCAGCGCTATTGTCTTTTCTGCTGCTAGTCGCATTCGTGCGTGATGTTGCGCCTGTAACAAAGAGTCTCGACACGATGCCTGACGCCGACGGTCGCGTGCTCAATCCGAATTTCAAGCGTTATCTGGCAGTTCTCATCTTCTTCACGCTCGGCAATTCCAGCGATGCATTTCTGATGCTGCGGGCGCAGAACTTGGGAATGAGCATCGGGGAGATCTTCGCGCTGCTGGCGGTCTTCAACCTGGTGTCTGCGGTGTGTTCATACCCGGCCGGTCGGCTCTCGGACAGGCTGGGTCGGAAGAGTCTGATTTCTGCGGGATGGCTGATCTATGCGGGCGTTTACCTGGGCTTCGCCGTCGCGACGAGTGCGGCGCACGTTTGGGCGCTCTACCTCATTTATGGGGTTTATGAAGGATTGACTGCGGGAGTGGAGAAAGCTTTTGTCGCGGATTTGGTGCCGGGCCACGTGCGAGGCACGGCTTACGGATTCTACAACACGGCGATCGGTATTTCCGCTCTGCCTGCCAGCTTGATCGCCGGCGTGCTATGGCAGGCAATCAGCCCGCCCGCGCCTTTTGTTTTTGGGGCTGCGTTAGCCTTCGCAGGATTCATTGGTCTGAATGTCATGGTTAAGAAAGGGCCGCAAGCCTCGCAACCACAATGAGAGAGAGACTATTCAAACGAAATATGATTTTCGTGCTATTCGTGCGCCGTAACCTATGAGCGTCCCATTTACGATTTAGTGCCCTAACTAAGAGGGTTTTTCAATGCAGTATGAGTCAACTCGTTTTTATTCATGCTGCGAGCAATTCACGCAAAGTCCAAACGGTGTTGGTGATTCCGGCTTCCATTGCCGGTGTGCAACGGATCGACGAATGGATGCGGCAGAAGTTGTAGTAAGCGAAGTAGAGTGCCAGGGCGGACCTGAGGTTTTCCCATTTCTTAGAGAAACCAATACCGAGACAGCGCGCTGAGGTTTGGCTCAACCCCATAGAGCTTCATGGTAAATTCCCCATCCACTTCGTCCCAGTCTTTTTCAGGACCGCAAAGTATTCTGATCAGCCTTTGTTTTTCTTCAAGGTTCAGCTCTTCCGCTAATGGGGCTAATTCTTCATCTGTCATGACTGCACCTCCAGTGACTGGAGTTGCCGTCCGCTATTTTCTTGTCTTTCAAAAGGTGCGGAATGAAGGCTTCGGTTTATTGACAGTGGAAACTCGGCGGGCAGCGATCACCTTCAACCGGTCAGTCGAGGGATTGGGTGGTGACAATTTGCGTGGGATTAGAATCGGGTTTTAATCGGCAGTTAAATGCTGTGCCAGAAAATCGGCGCATCAACACAGAATTACCCCACTACCTACCAGAGGGAGTTAACGAAATGATTTACCGGACACTTGGCAGCACGGAAGAAAAGGTGTCGGCGATTGGGGTTGGTGGCTGGCATCTTGGTCTGAAACATGTTGATGGACAGTTGGCAATCCGGATTGTTCGTTCCGCGATCGATCAAGGCATCAACTTTCTGGACAACTGTTGGGACTACAACGAAGGGGCGAGTGAGTTACGCATGGGCGAAGCGCTTCGCGATGGTTACCGTCGGCAGGCCTTTGTCATGACTAAGATTGATGGACGCTCGAAGAAGGAGGCTGCCAAACAACTGGACGAATCCTTGCGGCGTTTGCGCGTCGACTACATCGATCTGGTCCAGCACCATGAAATCATTCGGTTTGAAGATCCGCACCGCATCTTTGATGACCAGGGAGCGAACGCAGCGCTCATTGAAGCACGCGCTGCCGGGAAGATTCGCTACATTGGGTTCACCGGTCACAAAGATCCTCGCATACACCTGCACATGCTTGAAGTAGCCAAAGAGAATGGGTTCAAGTTTGATACTGCTCAAATGCCTTTGAATGTCATGGACGCGCATTATCGCAGCTTTGAGAAGCTGGTTGTGCCCGAATTGGTGAAGCTCGGAGTAGGTGTGCTCGGAATGAAGAGCATGGCAAATGGTATTCTGTTGAAGTCGAAAACCGTAACGCCAATTGAGTGCCTGCACTACGCCCTGAGTCTGCCCACGTCTGTCGTAATCACGGGCATCGACAGCATGGAAATCCTCGATCAGGCTTTTGCGGCGGTTGAATCGTTTCATCCGCTCAGTAATCACGAACGCGACGCGTTGCTTAAGAGAACGCGCGAGGCCGCAGCGACCGGTCGCTTTGAGCCGTTTAAGACGTCGTCAATTTTTGATGGCACTGCCGAGAACCCGCAGTGGCTGGGTGAAGAGCCGGCGGAACTTCGGGGGCTAATGCCCGCATAGATACATCACAAAACTACTTACTGTTCTCGCGCTCCCAATGTCGATGTTGAGCAATCGCACTGATAAAAGCCGTCGCCACATCGCCTATCGCAGCATCGCGACTACTCACCACGCCTTCATTTTCCACCGCCTCATTTCCTGACGCGTCTGTCTCGCTCAATTTCCCAGGGAGAGCACTGGCCAGGAATTCAACTCCCGCCCCGCTGGCCGCGATGGGCTTGCAGTGTTTGTATGCTTCAGTCACAAACTCAGAAGCTTCAGGCTGTGCTGTCAGAGCCGCGACGCTTGCGTCTCCTCCAGGAATGTAGATCGCATCAAACAAAACCGAGGAGCCCGTGAGAAAACTAAAGTCCACTTTCAATTCTTCGCCATTAGTGCCAGCAACAACGCCGAGTCGCGGCGCAACTGTCTTCGGTGTCGCGCCCGCCGTTAGTAGCGCCTTATTCATTTCCGCTACCCCCGCGTCGTCAAATCCGTCTGCGAGCAGCACCGCTATTTTGCGCGTCTTGATTGTGTCCTTCGGGAAATTGGGATTATTAACCATGCTCAAGGCTGGAGAAGTTTCTATCGCCTGAGCCACACGCTTTGGTTGAAACTTCCGTGGATCACCATCGGCAGGTATGCTCATATTCATAGGTTTATCGAGCTTGGCCGGCACGCTCAAACCAAGACCTTCGGCCACGCTATTCGCCAGACGTTTGTCCACCTGCGCCAGAAGACCGAGCATCCGCTCTCTGATGTCGGGAGTCTCCACCTTTCCCAATTCAAAGCGCAGCGCTCGAATTATGTGGCGCTTCTCCGGTTCAGACTGACTGTTGAAGAACAACGTGGCCTGACTGAAGTGGTCGAAGAAACTCGCGCTACGCGCCCGAATCTTCTGCGCATCAATCCTTTCGGCGAAGCTGGCAAAGCCACCCATGTCGACTCCCGCTTGAAATGGACAACCTCCCCTGGTGGTGTTCGGATCGTGTGCTGACTGACCCTTATTGATCGTCTGGCGCATGAATCCGTCGCGCTGGTTATTGTGCACCGGAGCCACCGGACGATTGATCGGAATCTCATGAAAGTTTGGACCACCTAAACGCAGAAGCTGCGTATCCAGGTATGAGAATAGACGCCCCTGTAGGAGCGGATCATTGGTGAAATCGATGCCCGGCACAACGTGACCGGCGTGAAAAGCGACTTGCTCCGTCTCGGCAAAAAAGTTGTCAGGATTACGATTGAGAGTCAATTTTCCGATCCTGCGCACGGGAACAATCTCTTCCGGAATAATCTTCGTCGGGTCGAGCAGATCGAAATCGAAGCTGTGTTCGTCTTTCTCTTCGACAATCTGCACTCCAAACTCCCACTCGGGAAAATCGCCGTTCTCAATGGCTTCCCAAAGATCTCGGCGATGAAAATCCGGATCTTTGCCGGAAATCTTCTGTGCTTCATCCCAGACAACCGAATGCAGGCCGAGCAGCGGTTTCCAATGAAACTTTACAAAACGCGTTTTTCCCTTTTCGTTTATGAAACGGAAGGTGTGAACGCCGAAGCCCTCCATCATCCGGTAGCTCCTGGGAATAGCTCGATCGGACATGACCCACATGATCATGTGCATTGACTCGGGCATCAGCGAAATGAAATCCCAGAATGTGTCGTGAGCCGATGCCGCCTGCGGAATTTCGTTGTGCTGTTCCGGCTTTACGGCGTGGATGAGGTCGGGAAACTTAATTGCGTCCTGAATAAAAAATACCGGCATGTTGTTGCCGACCAAATCGAAGTTTCCTTCCTGCGTATAGAACTTGACCGCGAAACCACGCACGTCGCGCGCGAGATCTGTCGAGCCACGGGAACCAGCCACAGTCGAAAAGCGCACGAACACCGGCGTCTTAACTGACGGATCCTGCAGAAATCCTGCTTTTGTAACCGCCGCCATCGGCTCGTATACCTGGAAATAACCGTGCGCCGCTGAGCCACGCGCATGAACAACTCTTTCGGGAATGCGCTCGTGATCAAAGTGTGTAATCTTCTCGCGAAGAATGAAGTCTTCCAGTAGGGTCGCGCCACGCTCACCCGCTTTGAGCGAGTTTTGATTGTCGTTAATGCGCACGCCGTGATTAGTGGTTAGGAATTCGCCGCCACTGTCTTCAGTATTCTTTTGCAGGTCGTCTATTTTCGCGTCCATCCTGGCGTCGCTTCGCGGAACAAGCTTGGCGTCTGTCCGTGCTTCGTTTTGTAGCGACTTAGCGTTGCTCACAACTTTGGTCGCGGATGCCTTGTCTTTCCCTTTGATCGTTTTCCTTGTGGTCATCATCTCTTCCTTGCGTGTTAATAATTTGAACCTACTAAAGTTTAGCTATTTGAGACTCCCGGCATGGTTTGTCAGATGGTCGGTCACGCCGAGCGATCTCATTAGCACCGCGGCTTTAGTCCGGTGACCGAGGTTGGCGAACCTTCTCTGAACCGTTTCCAACGTTTCCGTGATTCCCGCTCCACAGCACCGTTCAAACGGTTCCGTTTCAATTCGCCATTCCGATCACCGGGCTAAAGCCACAGGCTTATGGGATCGCTTCGCGGTTTTCAAGGGCACCCTCAAACGTTCAAGCCTGGACCTGACTTACCGGCGGTGGACGAATGATTCTCACGTCTCTGGACGAATCACCTTTGCGCAGTAGCTTCAACCCAGTCATGCGAAAGCGGACATGACAATGCCTTCCCCAATTTCTTCCCTAAGCCTTTTTCGCTCGAGACTTTTTTGCCTGTGCAGCTTCGATGGCTGTCTCTACGTCCTGTTCTTCCTCTGGCGGCGGAAGAACCGCCGGCATTCCTAAGGCTTCGATCCAAAGCTCCCGCGTCCATCCACTGGTGTGATAGAGGTGTTCGTCTTCTTCCGGCTCAACTTGATCGTGAGCTTGCTTCAATACTGCCCGCGCGTCGCCGCTTGAGTTTTTCGCAATCTCCCCGATAAGGGACCAATTAAGGTGATCCTTGGTTTCCGCCAGCGTCACGCACTCCGCGGCGACGATCTGAGCCGCCGCCAGGTCAGGTCCTCGTAACGCCATCTCCATTGCCTGAACCAGAGAATCCCCGATGTGCCGGACAATTTTTTGCCCCGGCGTTTCAACTTCCATGTCCAGGTTCATCCCCTTCAGGACGCCGGAAACAACCTGGACGTGCACCTTGGTCTGTTCTAGATACTTGCTCCACTCTTCTTTCAAATCTTTGTTTACAGCGCAGCGCAATGCAGTCGTGTAAATCTGTACGCCACCCTTCTCGGTTTCGAGAGCTTGATACAGCAATTCCGTTACGTGGCTGGTATTCAATGTGTTGTTCTTCATATTCCCCCTTGTTGGTTGCGGATGAGTGCTCCTGATGTGCTGAGACGAAGTGGCAATTCCAATGCCGACGTTTAAACGCAGAAGTTGAGCTGTAGTCGTCCGATAAGCGGACGCGCTAGGTAGGTCGGGCAAACGGAAATGTTCTAAAACAATTTTGACGAGAGTCGGCATCATCACGGAATCTTGAGGTCGCGTAAGTTACCAGCTTGAGGACATGGAAAGACTGCGTCAGAACGCCAGTGCGCGATCAGAGGGTCGTAGCGTTTGTTCGCTACCGAAAAAGTGAACGGAGCTAATGGACCACAGCACGGATTGCGATATTAATCCCCCGCCGCATGCGTCCATCCCACGCCGGAATAGTGCTTGCTTTAACTATCCCAAACAAAAGTGTCTAGGGATGAAGGTTGAGGATCGAGGAGGCGAGAGCATGGCTTCACTTTGGCGGTTGGGTGGGTTGACTTGGAAGGACCTGGGCAAGCGAGTTGTTAGTGAGATTCAGGAAGACGACGTCTTCGGTCGGTCCGCCCAATTGGCTTACTTTTTCCTCCTGGCGCTGTTTCCGCTCCTATTATTTTTGACCTCTGTGATTGGCCTCCTGCTGGGATCCGGGACTGGCCTGCGCCATAGCCTGTTCAACTACCTCAGTCAGGTTCTGCCGGGTTCTGCATTCCAACTGGTCGATGCGACGATGAATGAGGTCAGCACCGCGAGCAGCGGCAGCAAAGTTACTTTCGGCATTCTCGCCGCACTCTGGGCCGCCTCAAATGGGATGGGTGCAATCACAGAGGCCCTTAACATCGCCTATAATGTTAAGGAATCACGGCCCTGGTGGAAACAGCGGTTGACGGCCGTGGGCCTGACGACCGGCCTTTCTGTCCTCATTATCTCAGCGCTGGTACTCGTGCTTTATGGCGGGCAGCTCGCTGATTATGTAGCGGGTCACTACGGCTTCGGCGAGTTCTTCACCATCACCTGGAAGATATTGCAGTGGCCCATAGTGCTGGCCTTCATGCTGCTGGCCTTCGCGCTCATCTATTATGTCGCCCCCGACTTGCATGAGCAGAAGTGGGCATGGGTGACACCGGGTTCGGTAGTCGGCGTCGGGCTGTGGCTACTAGTCTCCTTCGGTTTTAGGCTGTATCTCCACTTTTTTGATTCTTACAGTAAGACTTATGGGACCCTCGGCGCAGTCATCGTCTTAATGCTTTGGCTCTATCTCACGGGCGCAGCAATTCTCATCGGCGGCGAAGTCAATTCTGAAATTGAAAACGCGGCGGCCAAGGCAGGCGATCCTGATGCGAAAGAGAAGGGCGAAAAGGCACCCCGCGAGAAAGATCGAAACGGCCGTGTGCAAAGTGCTAAACAT
>JBPCKD010000188.1:0-19475 GCA_051004635.1 Pyrinomonadaceae bacterium | reverse complement strand
TTAAATTTGTTCAGCGCGAAGTGGTAGTCCGCAGGATTCTTAAGCTCAACGTTAAACTCAAGATTGTCTACCAGGCCCGATTGCGAAAAGTTGCTTGAGCCCGTGATTACACGACCGTCATCGTAATGCCCCTCGGGGAAGGTGAGAATGTAGACTTTGGCGTGAATCTTTTCTGATGGATACACCTTGATCTCAAGCTTGCCGGATTTGACCCAGCTTATGAATGTATCGACACCTTCCTCAACATCGGCTGAATCCTCTGAGTGTTCCAGTTCGTCCAGGACTTCGCGGGGAATCTGACTCTTGGCTTCCGCGTGAGAGCTTAGGAGAAGTTGCTGCTGTTCTTTGGCTTGCTGAAGAAAAGTGTAGGTGCTTTGGTCGGTCTTGAGACCGATCAGGATGCGCACCTTTTCTGTGTGTTCGAGGGCTGGATAGAGTTTGTAAAAACCACTGATCATGAAATACCCGACAAGGCAGTCGAAAAACTGAGTATGTGTGCCGAGCAGAGCGTGAAACCGATCAAGCAGTGACTTGCCGGGCTCGTTGGTTAAGAAGGTTAGGTCAGAGGACATACTCCGTCATATTAGTCGTTCGCGGAAGGCGCATCAACGTGCCGGGTCTGTCAAGCCTGGATAACGGCGCACGACAGATCAGAGAAGCGATCTACGAACGGAGATACGATTCGGGAAAGAAACTCTTCTCTGAGTTTGTCGATGAAACGTTCTTACCATGGTCCAAGGCTAACAAGCGCAGCCACCGAGAGGATGAACAGCGCTCGGTTACGCTCAAAGACTTCTTTGGTGAGAAGCATCTGCGGGACATCAAGCCAATGATGATTGAGAAGTTCAAACGGGAACGGTTGGCAACGCCGACCAAGCACGACAAGGAGGATCGGCCCAGGCCGAGGACTCCGGCAAGTGTCAACCGCAATCTCGCTTGTCTCTCAAAGATCCTCTCAATGGCTTTTGACAATGAACTAATCGACTCGAACCCGATGCGGCGTGTGCGCATGCTGAAAGAGAGTCCGAGCCGCGAAAGGTTCATTACCGCATAAGAAGAGAAAAGATTGTTTGCGCAACTCACTGGCAGGCGAGATTACATTCGCTCCGTCGTCACGATCGCTCTGAATACGGGCATGCGGCGCGGAGAGATTCTCGGGCTTCAGTGGGAACACGTAAACTTTCCAGCTCGGACGATTTTCATCGCACGGAGCAAGACCGGTAGGACTCGAACCATTCCCATGAATGACGTCGTGTTCAAGGAATTGATGGCACTCAAACAGGATGCTGGACCGCTGGAGTTCGTGTTCAGCAATTCGCGCACGGGTGTGAACATCGATTCCATTAAGACAGGCTGGCGAAGCACTTGCGAAGATGCGGGGCTCGTGAATCTTAGATTCCACGATACTCGTCACACCTTCGCCACGCGCCTGCGAGCCAATGACGTTCACGAATGGGATATTCGAGACTTGCTTGGTCACGCGTCGGTACGAATGACGAGCGTTTACACTCATCAGACGCCGGCGAATCTGTGTCATGCAGTGAATACGCTGGGACAGACTAAGTTCAGTAAGGTGGTGAGATTTAAGCGGAGAAGCGTGTCGGTATCGGTAGACCCATCCGCTACCGCGGACGGTACCGACCTCATGACCCGTCGATCGCGCGTGCCGGACACAACAAAGCGGCGTCAAGCCGCTGCAGTACCAAAGCGGCGACAGGTCGCCGCACTCCAAAAATCGCGCCATCTTCGCGCCTCGTGAGGTTGAGCAGCTATCGGCCCAACATCACGAAGACGTAAGTGTAAGAACACTCGCCAGTTGATTGGTGCCCCCGCAGGGATTCGAACCCCGAACCAACAGATTATGAGTCTGCTGCTCTAACCGTTGAGCTACAGGGGCACAACAACTTAGTGGCGCTTCATAAGTGAAGTTATCTGCGCCAGTTCACCCAATCTCGTCAAAAGGTGTAGCGTGGGAGTGTAACACGCAGGCCTTTGGGGGCTGCAAATCACTCTAAGCCTTTGGTGGAGATAGTTGGGTACTGATGCATTTTGGGTACTGATGCACTTCGGCCTGCCTCCTGCCTCCTGCGCCTGCCTCCTGCCTTTTGGGTACTGATGCAGTTTCGATAGTCACCCCAAGTTGATATTTTGAACAGAGTCGCGAGGAGCGTTAGCCTGTGGCGGGTGTTTAGCGTCTTGCCAGTAATGAAATTTGCCTTCTCGCCCTGGGCGCGTTCGTCGGCAGCGCGGAATGGAACTAAATGCGTAGCAGCAGGGGTCGGGCTTCTTTGCCGGTAGCTCGGGAAACAGCTTGGCCGTATAAGCTCACCTGCTGACGATATTCCTCAAACCTTCCGGCGATTTCGAAGTCAGTCTTGTAATCAACAACGATCCAAGCGCCGGCGGAACCGTCTTCTCGGAATGCGAGGTCGATGATGCCTTCGACCATGATTCCGTCGTCAAGTTGAATTGCTACCGGAACCTCGCGTCGGCAGTTACCCGAAGACTCCGCAGCTGCCGCGCGCCGTAACAGAGGATGTTCAAGCACTCGCTGGACTGTTTCCAATGCCGCCGCAACTTCCTCTTCCGTCGCGCCCAACACCCGCCCCTGAACGCGCGCGAACTCCTGGATGCCGTTATGATCCGCGTCCAGCGCCACAACCGAGAGGACAGCGTGAACCAATGTGCCAAATCGTTTGCCGTGTGGCCGGGAGAAATCAATCTCAATCGTTTCGACTGCGACCTCAGGCAGAGGTTGAGTACTAGCCCCAGGAACCTTTAGCGCTTCAGCGTCAAGCTCACCCGGGGCAAGAACTCTCAAAGCGGAGGCGTACGAAGTCGCAGTTACGACGTTCCATTCTGGCTTGGCTGCGATCTCGCGAACACTCGCGCGCTGCTCACGCCACTGTTCATGGGCCTGAATTCCCTCCTCCGATCGAATCTTGCCATCGTCCTCCTTGAGATACTTCGTCAAGCGTGAGCTTGAACGGACCTGATTGCTCGGCGCAGCCAGGACGGAAGGGTCCCACCAAACGACTCGATGCTCCCCAACCTCCGGTCGGTGCAGCCCTGGACTTACGGAGCCTCTTGCTCGATGTGCGTTTTGCGGGCGCCCAACCACGGTGTCGTCGCCAAAGACTGGGCATCCCGGCGCTTGCCTGGTCTCCGGATTGAAGCCAGTGGCCTCCGGTGGATACAGCACCGGATTCAATGTCCCCAACCATCCTTCGTAAGGATGATCTCCAACTGCACACACAACCAGAAGGTCGCGGGCTCGGGTGGCGGCAACATAAAGAACTCTCGCAGCCTCTTCCTGTTCGATTCTCATCTCGTCGTCCGCATGTTGCTGAACTTCTATCGGAGTACAGCCGGCTAGCTTCATCACACTCAGACCAGCCGCCTGATCGACCCACTTGGACGGCTCACGCGTATCTTTTGCGGTAATGTCAACCAACAGCACAACCGGAAACTCGAGTCCCTTCGCCTTGTGCACCGTCATGATCCGCACGCCGTCGACACCCTCTTCCATGATCGGCGCATCTCCCACGTCTCCCGACTCGGCCTGTTCATCAAGCCAGTCGACAAACGCGCGGAATGAGATCAATCCGTTTCGCTCCGCCCGTCGAGCCATATCCGTGAGCCGCATGATGTTTGCCAACGCCTGTTCGCCGGTGGACCAGTTGGCAAAGCCTGCGTGGGCACGGGTCGCCGCCAGTAGCGTGCCGACAGTCTCGGCAATCGGACGGCGATTTCTTTTGCGGTGAAGCTCGCGCAGGATCGCGAGTGCGGCAACAACTTCAGCCAGCGACTCCGGCAAATCATCCGGCGGTTGCTTGAATGGATGTAACGTCCCGCAGGCGGTGCGAAAGGCGAGCAACTCCGAGTCGGTGAAAGCGAAGAGCGGGCCGCGCAAGGTTGCAAAGACGGCGAGTTCATCGTCCGGCCACTCCACCGCGGTGAGGGCGTTGCGAATTGCTTCCACCTCTTCGCGCGAATGGAAGGAACTGCCGCCGACCAGAAGGTGGGTGATTTGGTGCGACTCCAAAGCCTGCACATAGGCCCTGGTCACATCGGTTGTGTAGTGACGTAAACGACGAAACAAAAGACAAACGTGTCGAGCCTGCAAAGGCACACGCTCTTCGGAGCGTCCGCGCTCTGTGACAGTCCAACCACTCTCGTTGATAAGCCAGTTTACAAACGCCGCGACATCGCCGGGCAGCGACTTGTCGATCTTCCAGTCGACCACTTTCCCGTAGTCGCCATACGGTTGAGAAACAGGCAGAGCGACTATTGCCGGCTGCGTTTCAGAACCTGTCCTGTTTGGAGCGAGAGGGACGTAACTGGCCTGGGTCAATGAGTCGTCAGCCATCGCAGGGGCAAAGGCGGCGTTAACAGTCTGTTGGATTTCCGGCACCGCACGAAAACTAACATTCAGATCAACGAGTGCACCGCCCGAAGCAATCACCCGCCGCTTAACCTCCTGGTAAAGAGCAACGTCAGCTCGACGGAAGCGGTAGATCGATTGCTTGGGATCGCCAACAATGAAGAGCTTGCCAGGAACTGGCCGTACCTGACGCCAGTCGCGCTCGTCCGGGTCATCCGAGCCGAGCAACATGAGCATCTCGGCTTGCAGCGGGTCGGTGTCCTGAAACTCATCCACGTAGATATGAGTAAATCGTCGCTGCAATTCCACCCGGATGTCCCGGTTGTTGCGCACCAGATTGCGAGCGCGAAGTAGCAGGTCAAGGAAATCCAGATAGCCCGCGCGTTCCTTCAATCGTTCAAAACCCTCAACCACCTCCCACAGTTCTTCGCGCAGTCGCGGAGCTAGATCGGCGCCTGCCTTATCGACAAATTCTTTGACGCGCGTCTTGTATACGTCCCTACGGTTTCTTAACTCGTCCGCGGGGAAGTCGTCTCTTCCGTAGTAAGCCTTCCAATCCTTTCCTTTCCAGCCTCCCAGCAAACCAAACAATCTCGCTTCGATGCCGTCGTAATCGCGGGCCTCACCGAGCGACTCAACCCGCGTTGCTTCCGCAGCGAAACTCTTGAGGTAAGCCAGCGATTTGGTCAGCCACTGATCGGGCCGGCCAGCGTCTGACGACTTACCCAGGTCCTGCATCTCGAGGATCAGCTCGTCAATCTCGGTATCGCGATCAAAACCCTCGCTGCGTTTCCAAGGCGCGGTAAAATCGCGTTCTTTCACCAACTCCAGGGCGGCCTTGCGCAGGATCGGTTTGGGACCACTCTCACGTGGACGTCGGGCGAGCGTGGCACTGCGCCCGCCGCCGAAACCTTTCCGTTGCGGTAACCGAAGAATTCGTCGAACACCCTCACCCGGGCTCTCGAGTTGCTTTTCAAACCAGCGTTCGAAAGCCATATCAAAGAGCGGATAGGTCATGTCGTCAGGCGCCACCTCAAACAGCGGATCGATGCCAGCTTCGACGGGATGCTCCCGCAAGAGGTCGGCGCAAAACGAATGAATGGTGCCGATCCGCGCCTCTTCGAGTTCCTCCACGGCCTTTCTCAGGTACTTCGTTGTTTCCGCTGAACCCTCATGCTCCTGGCGCGCGTCCTCGATTGCGGACCTCAGACGCAGTTTAAGTTCGCCTGCTGCAAACTCGGTGAAGGTGACGGCGACGATGTTCGCGAGGCTAACGCGTCCGGAAGTAATGCCGGAGAGAATCCGGCCGACGAGAGCACTCGTTTTTCCGGTACCCGCGGCAGCTTCAACCACCAGGGTGGTGTCCAGGTCATCACGTATTAGATCACGCGCCGCCTGGTCTGCGAGCGGAACGGACTCCTTTTTTGGGACGCCCTTCTTCATGGCAAGCCTCGCAACGCTTTAATCTGGACGAGTCGATCGCGCGGCTTCATGCTCGTCCGCTTTTCTTCAAACGCTCCGCAGACTGCCAGGAAATCGCACCAGGTACACGCATCGTCGTCAGGAGCGGCGGGGAGAAACGCGTCGGCGAGTCCCTGGCGAATCGCAATCAGCACGGAATTGAGTATGGGCAGGTTGTCGTCATCGAGAGGAACAATGCGTTCCTCATAACCTCCGTCGGCCGTGCAGTAGTAGAGCCGTCCCGACTCCACGTGGCCATTGAGCAACTCCTGACACGCGAGCGCGTAAAGCAGAGGTTGCAGGTACCTCCCGCCGCCGACGATGGTGTCTTTTGGTGCGCGGGCTTTTCCTGTTTTGTGATCGGTTACGCGATATCTGTCTCCCTGGCGTTCCACCATGTCGATCGAGCCGCGCAGTTTGAGATCGCCGATTATCGCAACCGGATCGTCGACGCTGGCCGGATCAGATTCTCTTGGCCCACGGTCGCTCAGTCCAAACGACAACTCAAACTTATCGGGTATCCATCCCTCATCATTGTCCGCCATGCGGCGCAACCATTCACGCAAGTCCACCCGGATGCTGTTGATGCCGTCCTGCCAAACACGCGGAATCGCGGGCGCCAGCCGGTCTTCGTAATCACCCGCTAAACGTCCAAGCTCATGGTCTACCAGGTTAAACGCTTTCCCCAAAGAGCCGGGCTCGACGGGCAGCAGGCCGGCAGCTTTGAGACTGGTGAGTACCTCAAATTGGGTTTCATGAAATAACGAACCGCGCGTCAATGGATCAATCACTTCGATAGCCGCCGGCTCCTGGCGTAAGTCGAGACGAAGGATCGCGCTCAGAAAGAACCGGTAAGGACAACTGGCGTAGTTTTGCAATGCAGTTGCCGAAAACGACCGCGCTGAGAATTGATGTTTGGCGAGACTCTGGCGGCCCAGGTCGTCCACGTCAACCAGCCCGTCGTTTTGCGTCCAACGGCGCAACCAACGACGACTGCGGGCGCGTAGGGCGCGAGCAAGGTGTGTGTTTGTGGTCAGCAGATAATGAGCCGCGCCAGTCGCTTCCTCTTTGGTTGACTCAACCAGATTGGCGAGTAACGCCAGGTCATACTCGGCTTCGTCGATGGCCGCTTCAGAACGTTCGGGCGCAGGCCAACCGAGACGTGCACGCGTTGTTGATTCAGCTCGTGATGCTATCTCCTCGAAACCAGGGAATGCGCCACCCTTGGCAGCGTGCAACGCCTCCAGAGCATAGATCGACGGAACTCGCGGTCTTGACTGCTTCACATCAATACGCGGGTACGAGAGATAAACCCGTTCACGCGCAGCGCCGACGGCAATGCGCAAAGCGAGTCGCTCCGCTTTCAGTTGATCACTTCTCTTTGTTAGATCAGTGCCTTCCCGCTGAACATCCGGCAGAATGGGATCTTCGACAATCTTCCTGGGAAAAATCCTTTCCGCGAGGCCGGGAATAAACACGACGCGAAACGAAAGCCCGCGGGCTGCGTCAACCGGTCCGATGAAGACGCGGCCATAACGGCGTTTTGGCGGCTCCACGCCCAGGTCATGAAGCCGCGCCTCGAGGACGAGTTGCACTTCATACAGATCAACCGGGCCGACAGAACTCATCGGTTCGAGTTCTGCCAATGTGGACATAACGCCTTCGGGCTGGCGCAGAGCATTCACCGCCAACTCTCGCAGGTGCGCTATCCACTCGCCCCAGTTTGCCCTGACAGGAAGATCAGCCAAACGCTCGATCAGCGGCAACGCGTATTCTTGTAAAGCGTCGAGGTCCTGGATTTGTTTTCTGATTGAATCAACTCGAGCTTCATCTTCAGGCGCAGCTTCTTCCATCCGCAGGCGAAACTCGTTGGCAAGTCCCTCCAGCCGTCTGATCCAGCGGTCCTTGCCTCCGATGACGGCGGAGTCGACAAGCAGGCGTTCCCAACGGGCCGGGGCCCGCAACGCTCCATCAATCACGGCGGCGTCCTCGGGCTTGGCAACTGCCGCGGAGTCACCCAGCTCTGTTGTCGCCTCGCGATCTTCTGTTTCCGTCGCGCCGGCGATTAGCTCGTCGTTTGGCGCGACCCATTTGGATTCGACGTCTCTATTCGCTTCGGGCGCAGGCACCTGGCCCAGCGACAAGTACTCAGCAAAGCGTTTCGCCGATAGCCCATCGGCGGCGCACGCCAGGAGCGCGAGCATGGCGCGACCCGCCGGATCAGGAGCCGTTGTGCCGCGAACGAAATACGCCGGAATCTCGGCTCGACTGAAGGCTTCTTCCAGGTGTGATCGGTATTCCCCGGGAGAGTTGAGCAGCACCGCCATGTCATCGAAGGGCACCCCATCAGCCGCTTGGGCCTGAATGCTTCTTATGATCTCAACACATTCGCGCGGTTCGCCCGGCCAGTTCTGAATCGTCACGCTGTCGTCAAGCGGAGTAACCGGCGACGCGGAGTTCTTGAAAAGGCGTTGCTTGGCGAAAGTGAGCGAGTTTGAATTCGCGTCGTGGTCGCCCGCCGCGGCGTGACTATAGTTTCGCTGACAACGAAGCGCTGCTTCAAACGCCTCAATGGTCCGTTCGTCACCCTTCGGCACTGTTGCCAAAACACCCGAAGATTGGGCCGCCAATTCCTGAATCAACCTGGTTTCCAGCCGGCTGCGCGTGGCAACGTCGAGAAATAAGATCGGAAGCCCAACGTAGCCGGTGTTCTCTGGCGAGTTGATCGAATCGATCGCCGCTCTGAATAAAGCAGCCCGGTCGTTCAGCTTCGATTCTTGTAGCTGCTGCTCGACAAGGTTCACAATCGCGGCCAGATCTTTGCCACCGCGCTCTAATTGCGCGATCGAGTCGGCATCCACTTCATTCATGCGAAGCTCTTCGAGCGTCCTGGCAACTGCCACCGGAAAGCCCGGTCGAGTTGCCACTGGTTCGAAGTAACTCAGTTTGCCTTCAGATTGCAGCGAATGAATGGCACGGGCCACTACGGCAGTGAAAGAAAGATTGCTGGCTGGCGCACTCCCCGAAGCAGCAAGCGCATGTTGGGCTAGACGTGAAGCCAATCCATTAAAATTAAATCGTTTGGCGCCGAACCAGGCACCTCTTGATTCGACTGTGCGCAGAACAAGATCTGTGGCTGCCTCGTTGCCGTGAGAAATAATGAGCAGCTCGGAGTCGGAAGAATAGGACTTGAGCCACTCCTCGGCCATGGTTAACCGAACGGATGCATCCGGTGAAACTTCAATACGTGGTCCTGACGTTGATCCCATGAAGTCATAGTATCTAATTCTCCAAATATCGACACCCATGGGCTTAAATCTGAGAAAACAAAGCTGTAACCCGTTGCGCGGATTAACTCAGGGCTGAGACTTTGCCGCAACATGCGTGATAAGATTTTTCTGCAAAGAGAAATCGGTTTTTCATGGCTACATCAAGCGCAAACGATCTACATATTGTGCCTTTGGGAGCGGGTGATCTAATCGACCGCGCGGTCCGGCTTTATCGTCGCCACCTCTTCACCCTGATGCGGATCGCGGCTCCGCCGGTGGTTGTGACGGCGATCGGTTGGGTTTTGTGGACGATAAGCACACGGAAAATCATTAATACGCCCGACATCGGCGGGCTCGTATTTTACAGTCTTCTTATTTTCGCTGCCCTGATCCTGATCATCGGCGGCCACATTTTTAGTCTGATTGTCATGGGCGGCGCCTCACGCAACCTCGTGACTCATCTTCTTTGGAATGAACCGGTCCTGGCCCGCACCACTTACGCAGCGGTCCGCTCCAGATTCTGGTCCCTGCTGGGCGCGAGTATCCTGGTGATGATGTGGCTGGTGATAAGCTTTATGGTTGCGACGTTTGGTGCATACCTCATCATAACGTTTTTGACCATATTAATTGTGTTTGGTGGACAGTGGGCCCCTGTTTGGTTAGCTGTTATTGCCGGGGTCATCGGTGGGGTTGCCGCCACCGCAGTGTTTCTTTGGTTATTGTTTTTTATGGCCGGCAAAGTAGCTTACGTTCCTCAGGTAATGCTGGTTGAAGGAAAGGGTGTCTTTGAATCGGTTGGCAGGAGCTTTTCACTCGCAAGGGGAAACGTTCGCCGGCTGATGGCGATGACGCTCTTCATCGTCTTCGTTACTTATTCCGCATTGATGATTCTGGTGATTCCTCTGGGGTGGTACGGCTACTTGAATGGAATAGATCTCTGGAACGCCGCGCAGTGGCCCGTTTGGTACGCCATCGGCTATAGCGTGTTGGAGCCTTTGAGCGCAATCATGTTGGCTCCGGTCTGGATGCTGGGCATGTCGTTAATGTACGTTGACGAACGAGTCAGACACGAGGGTTATGATATCGAGCTAATGGCCTCGCAGAAATTGCCACCAATGCCCCAGCTAAACGTGTTATCGCCCTTCGCCCCGGCGATTTCCGCAGAGCCGCACCGAGGGTCGCATCCGCCATTTGGTTCCCCCGGAAATGCTCTTGGTCTAAGGTGAGACTCAAGAATGCGGTTTACATCACCAAAGTTTCCTCTCAAGTCTGACCCGCACCCCGTTTTCTGTGGCCTGCGACTGCTTCTGGTTGTCGGACTCATGGTTCTGGGCGCTTCCGCCGTCCAGGCAATTCCCATCAGCGAATACGATAAGCAACTCCGTCAAGCCGTTACGGCGCTCGACACGTTGGCGCTGCGGGATGAAACCGAAGATGTCGCGGCTTACGAGGGTCGCAGTTTGGAGACTGTTCATGGGGTGCGGAATCTAATACCGCAAATACAGACGGTCGAATGGAATGGCGTCAGCTTCCACGTAGACAATTCCTGGCTGCCACAGGAACTCGACAAATACGGATCCGTAATGAAAGGAGAGCGTCCCGAGTTTCTCCGAAGGATTACGGAACGCCTACAGTCGTTGGCAGAACGGATCACAGAACTCCAAACGCCGGGTGCAGGTAAGGTCCCCAACAAAGCTGAGGCGAGCCGCAAGCTGGCGGAGATTCTGAAGCGGCCGGAATATGCTCGAAAAGTTTCGCATCAGAGCGCGCTGGCGCGCCTCATGAAACAGCTTCTTGAATGGTTTAAAAATCTGTTTCCAAAACCCAAACCGTTTTCGCCCGGTGGCGCACGTCTTCTTATCAGAATTGCACAATTGTCCATTATCGTTCTGGCGCTTGCCGTTTTGGCTTACGTGGTGAAGTTGTTTTTGCCGCGTCTGCTTCGCAACAGAAGACCGAAAAAGAAGACAAAGCAGCAGGCTCGAATCGTATTAGGTGAAAAGCTCGAACCCGATCAATCGGCCACCGGCCTCTTGTCAGAGGCAGAAGGCCTGGCACGACGAGGCGAGTTGCGCGCGGCGATCCGAAAAGCCTATATCGCACTTCTGGTGGAATTGGGCGAACGAAAAATCATTAGTCTGGCTCAGCATAAAACAAATCGTGACTACCTGCGGGCGGTCCGCCAAGTCGAGCCTCTGTACGGGAACGTAAAACAACTAACCGATAGCTTCGAGCAGCACTGGTATGGACTGGTCCATGCGACGGAAAGCGATTGGCTGGCGTTTCGCGCCGCATACAAGCAGGCCCTGTCTCGATGAACCGGAAGCCAAAAACCAAAGAAGGTTAGCCGCAGATAAACGCGGATAGACGCGGATAAGATTCGAAAATGAGATCGATTTCAAACCTGTTACCGAACGTGAGGGCGACCTCTGCACCCTTGTTCGGTCTTGATCCGCGCGAGTCTGCGTCCATCCGCGGCTGATTGTGATTGTTATGCGTCAACGTCTCGGAATCATCATAACCATCGTATTGGCGATAGGCCTTTTGATAGCTATCAATTCCGTTGCCTACGTCAGTGAAGAAGAGAAGCCGGATTCCGAACTTTTGCCCAACAGATCCACCTATCACGCCGGGGCCACCGGCACCCGCGCTCTCTACGATCTGCTCAGTGAATCCGGGTACAAAGTGATGCGCTGGCGAGAGGCTCCGGAAAAGCTTCTGGGTGACAGCGGCGACCAGGTGCAAACTTTCGTCCTTATTGGCAACACGCAGCTCCCGGTAACCGAGGCAGAGGCTGAGAGCCTGCTGGCTTGGGTCGAGCTGGGAGGGCGGTTGGTCATTATTGATCGCCGGCCCGAACATTATTTGTTGCCATCTTCTGGAGATTGGAGCATCAACACAGAGTTTCTGGGTTATCCAAGCTTCGGCGACGACCCAGCGAACCCAGACCAAATGACTGCAGGCGTTAACCCCATACGGCCCATCCAGCCAACGGTTCTTACGCGCGACGTTGAGTCGGTGATGCCATCGAAGTTCTTCTCTGATATTAAGTTTTCCGCGTCGAGCAAAGATGCAACCGGGAAAACTAATCAGGCGCAGAACACGCCCACCGGGGGAGGCCTTGGACCGCCTCCGCCCAAGCCAAAGACTAACTCCTCAAGTAGCGACGGCAATGTAGCAGAGGCCGCTTCGCCGGCTCCCGTCGTTCACTTAACTTCTTCAAACAGGGTCCTGCTACTCGATTACCCGCATGGCCAGGGTCGGATAGTAGTTCTGAGCGATCCTTTCATCGTTGCAAACGGCGGGATTGGTCTCAAGGATAATTTGCAACTGGCAATCAATCTTGTCTCAGGTTCTGACGGGGCGATCGCTTTTGATGAATTTCATCAAGGCCGTGGCGTCACGCATAACGCTTTTGCAAGTTACTTCGCGGGCACTCCCGTATTGGCAATCGGCGGCCAGATAGTGCTGCTCATCCTTCTAATGGTATGGACGCGAGGACGCCGGTTTGCTCGTCCGCTGCCGTTGCCGGTGGTTGACCGTCGGTCCAGTTTAGAATTTGTTGCATCAATGGCTGAGCTGCAACAACGTGCAAAGGCTTTCGATCTGGCGATTGAGAATGTTTACTCCAGGACCAGGCGAGTTCTAGCGCGGTATGCGGGGGTGGATTACAACAGTCCGCGTTGGGAGGTGGCAAAGCGAGTAGCCGATCGCTCCACGCTAAATGCTCATCAACTGGAGACATTGATGCGGCAATCGGAAGAAGCGATTAATGGCGGGCCGATCAGCGAAAGTCAATCGATTCATTTGGTGAACCGGCTACGCGAAGTTGAAGGCAGCCTGGGCCTGCGCATGCGCTCTCGCGAAGTGAAGCAGTCAGCGCAAAACATTTGACGAAAGATGTACTTCTGTACTTTGATCTCGAACTTGGTACTTTGTACTTTGATCCTGGAACCACTCGATTGAAGCGCTCAATGTACGAAGCTCAAAGTACAAAGCTCTAAAACGTTCAAGCAACCTGATCAAAAGCTAATTACGAAAACCAAATGATTGAATACGTCTCCTCAACTGTCGATCACATCCGACAGGAACTAAGTAAAATTATTGTTGGCCAGGAAGAACCCATCGAGCAGATTCTGGTGGCACTTCTGGCGGAGGGTCACGCGCTAATCGAAGGCGTTCCCGGCACGGCAAAAACGCTAACCGTGAAAACGCTCTCGCGCATCATCAACGCCAACTTTGGCCGCATACAATTCACGCCCGATCTGATGCCTTCAGACATTACCGGCACGAACGTTTTCAACGTTGCGACTTCCACATTTAATTTGCGACAAGGGCCGGTCTTCACCGACATTCTGCTGGCAGATGAGATTAACCGTACACCACCCAAGACACAGGCGGCGTTGCTCGAAGCAATGGAGGAGCGGCAAGTGACGATCGACGGCGAAGGTCATTCGCTTTCTCCAATCTTTACCGTGCTCGCGACTGAGAATCCAATCGAATACGAAGGAACTTACCCGCTGCCTGAGGCCCAACTCGATCGCTTCATGTTAAAAATTCTCCTTGATTATCCGGGCGAGGCTGATGAGCGCCAGGTAGTGGCAAACTGGGATGCCGGTTTTAACTCGAGACGTCTGAATGACGTCGATATCCAGCCACTCGCGGATCCGGATGCCATTTCCCGTTGTCGCCGCGAGGTCAGCACAGCGCGCATGGAGCCCGGCGTACAGCATTACGCCGTGGATCTCGTCCGGCGCACACGCAATCATCCATTTATTCACTACGGGGCGAGTCCTCGAGCTTCTGTGGCCCTGCTGTTGTGCTCAAAAGCGCTGGCTGCAATTCGCGGCCGAGAGTTTACGACACCTGACGACGTGCGCGACGTGGCCCGTCCGGTCCTGCGTCACAGATTGAGTTTACGCGCCGAAGCGGAACTCGACGGCGCCACACCCGATGCCGTGATTACGGATATTCTGAAGTCCGCGGAAGTGCCGCGGTAGGGGCAGAGATCAGAAGTCAGGAGTCAGAAATAAGAAGTCAGAAGTCAGAAATAAGAACACAAATCTTGTCGTTGACACAGGTAAGCGCTGACCTTTGGTAATTGACATGCGACATCTGACTTCTGACTTCTGATTTCTGACTCCTGACTTCTGACTCCTGACTTCTGACTCCTGACTCCTGACTTCTGACTCCTGACTTCTGACTCCTGACTCCTGACTTCTGACTTCTGACTCCTGACTTCTGACTTCTGACTTCTGACTTCTGACTTCTGATCTCTGACTTCTGACCTCTGTTTTTCTATGCGCTTTGTCTTCTCAAAACTCTTCTACCTCTTATTCGCCCTGGGCCTCATTCTGCTTTCGCTCTCCTGGGGACGGCCATGGTTGCGTTGGATAGCTCTCGCGTACGACGTCGTCCTATTAATATTGGCAATAGTCGATGCTCGTCGCAGCAAACTTCCACCCGCTCTCCGCATCAGCCGCGAGTTAAGCGGGCGATTCGCCGTCGGCGCCGAGACGGATGTTCTCATCAATATTCAGAATGCCGGCGCCGACACCGTGTCGCTGGCGATTAAAGACGAATATCCACCACAGATGAAGCTGGCGGGTTTGCGTGAGGCGAATCTGCAGGTTGACGCACAAAGCTCGATGGCCCTGGTTTATAGACTTACTCCACCCCGGAGAGGACGATTCGAGTTTGGCCAAGTGGCAGTGCGATTTCTTTCGCGTTGGAATCTTGTGTGGTGTGAAACGCGGGCGGCCGAGGCCGTCGCAGTAAAGGTTTATCCAAACATGCGACGGGCACGCGAAGCTGAGTTGAAAGCGCTCGGAGCGCGTTCTCTCGTCTCCTCTCACCGAAAGACATCATGGCGCGGCGAAGGCCGCGAATTTGAGTCGATGCGTGATTACGTTCGTGGCGACGAGTTAAGACACATCTCATGGACTGCCACCGCCAGACGAGGGAAGTTGACGACGCGCCAATATCAGATTGAACGGGACCAGACTATTCTAATTGCAATCGACGGCGGGCGTTTGATGACTGCCCGAATAGAGCAGGAAACGAAGCTTGACTCGGCGGTCCACGCCGCGCTGGCGCTGATGTCCGCGGCCGCAAGGGCTGGCGATAACGCGGGTTTGCTGGTATTCGGTCGGAAGATTAAGAGTTTCCTGCCGCCCAGCCGCGGGCGCGACCATATGGATGCCGCGCTCGAAGCGCTCTACGCGGTTGAACCAGAGATGGTTGAGCCCTCTTACTCTCGTGCGTTTGAGTTCATCGCCGCCAATAGCAAGCGGAGATCGCTGGTGGTGCTATTGACCGACCTGGTCGATGAGGAAGGTTCAAAGGAACTGCTAACCTCTCTCAAGCTGCTGCGACCTCGTCATCTTCCTCTGGTTGTGACAATCGCCGATCGCGATCTCAAAGCCGTGGTGAGCAATGCCCCGAGCAACGTTCGTGAACTGTTTACGCAGTCGGTCGCTGAGGAAATCATGTACTTGCGCGAAGCAGCGTTGCGCCGAGTTGAATCGCAGGGTGGCTTAGCGCTCGACGTCACAGCCGCAGCTCTCGCTCCGGCGATACTGGAAAAATACTTGCAAGTAAAAGAACGGGGCCTGCTCTGATGTCCTCTGGACAAACTGGAGTTTCAAGGGTAAGGGGAAGGGGGAAAGGGTAACGTAACTGAAGCCGCTATTCGCAATCCTACCTTTATCGAGAAAGGATCTTCAATCAAATACAAGCGATCAAGAGGGCACCCGTTAGATCTCATTAAGCGACCCTGACCCTTTCACCCTTACCCTTTCACCTCCACTTCTTCTCGTCCTGCTAACAGTAAGTAGGAGTACAAGGCGAGCCCGGTGATTGCGGCGATGCTAAACTTGATTGCAGCGGGAATCGGCGCCGGAGAGATGAAGCCCTCAATGATGCCGGCTATCACGAGCAATACAGCAACCCCCATCATCAACCGAACTGCATCCTTCCCGCGGCTTTTGAGTGCGTCTGCGCGCGAGAGGTCGCCAGGCATAAGCAAGGCCGTTCCTATCAATAGACCGGCGCCGCCTGCCATGAAGATACACGAAAGCTCGACCACGCCGTGACCCACCATGAATGTGAGAAGAGCGTTGCCAAAACCCGCGCGGTATGTCAAAGCCAGAACAGATGCAATGGTAGCTCCGTTGTAGGCCAGATAGAACAAAGTGCCGACGCCAAACAACGCACCAAACGCAAAGGTATAGATGGTAACCTGAATGTTGTTTGTTAATATCGAACTTGCGCCCACCTGGTTGGCTTTGTTCAGGTCCTCCCACCAGTGAACTCTATTTTCTATGTAGAGTTCGCGAAATGCAGGTGGCACTCCGACGAGCTCAGAAAACTCAGGATCATATTTCGTGCCTACGTAACCGAGCACCCCAAATATCAGGAAGACACCGAACGAAACGCCCGTGTAGCGCCAGGTGCGACGGAACGTTTGCGGGAAGTCACGAGCAAAAAACTCCTTTACACGCGAACCGCCCTGCGCATCAGCTTGATAAATGCGGCCATGCGCGCGAATCACGAGACTGTTCAGATAATTGATTAGACGAGGATCGCGCGATTCAGCGCGCGCGACTGCGAGGTCGGAAGCTGTACGGCGATAGATTCGCCCCAACTCGCGCACTTCTTCGCGGTGAAGACGGCGTAGCGAACTGCTGTCGAGCAACTTGAGCAGATCTTCTAGTCGCTGCCAGGTAGTCTTGTGTTGGTCGATGAAACGATCGTTAGACATTGCCGATTTCCAATTGCCGATTGCCGATTACTCGTTGCTCAGTTGGTTCATCGAATGCTCGAACCGGATGTTAAGCTAACAGCCAAATGGTGGACATTCAAATTGGCAATCGGCAATTGAAAATTGGCAATGCACTGGTTGAGTGTGTACCAAACTTCAGCGAAGGTCGCAAGACTGAAACAGTCGAGCGACTGGCTCAAGCGATCCAATCTGTCGAAACGGCTTGCGTGCTCGATACGCATATCGACCCCGATCACAACCGCTCTGTTATCACTTTCGTGGCCGCTCCGGAATTCATTGTGGAAGCGGCGGTGCGGGCCGTTGCGCTGGCGGCCGATTTAATTGACATGCGAAGTCATAGCGGCGTACATCCGCGGTTGGGTGCCACGGATGTGCTGCCATTCGTTCCGATACGCGGCGTTACTATGGAGGACTGTGCGACGCTTGCGCATCGAGCCGGCCAACGTATTGCACGCGAGCTTTCCATTCCTGTCTTTTTTTATGAACGCGCCGCGATCAGACCCGAACGAGTAAATCTTGAAGACGTAAGACGCGGTGCCCTGGAGTTGTTGCGCGAACAAATTGCCCTGGATCCCAACCGCGCTCCGGATGCCGGTCCCTTGGTCGTTCATGAAACTGCCGGCGCGATCGCCGTGGGTGCGCGGCCATTTTTGATCGCCTTCAATGTCAACCTGAGCACCAGCGATGTCCTAATCGCACGAACGATTGCCCGCGCTGTGAGGGCACGACATGGCGGCTTGCCATTTGTGAAAGCTCTCGGCTTCGAATTGTCCACCCGCGGATTGGTGCAGGTGTCGATGAACATAGTGAACTACGAAGTCACCGGCATCATGCAAGCTTACGAAGCCGTGCGTCGCGAGGCTGAACGAGCCGGCGTGGAAATTGTGAGCACAGAAATTGTCGGGCTGATTCCCGAAAACGCCCTGGACCGCGACGCAGAATATTTTCAGAAGCTGGAAAACTTCTCAGAAGATAAGATCTTCGAGCATCGCTTGGGAATGTGCAACCAGGTTTGAAAAGCCGGGAGTAGATGTGTGGAAGATCTCTGACCTTCCGAGATGACCTCTCAATTGGGCTGTGCCTTGGTTTTGTGATGAGCTATTGTTTAGAGTTGGGCACCGCCCAACGGTGCAACGTTGAAAGGACCGGCACCTGGCGGTAGTGACAATTCCGTGGCACGTTGAGACGGCGTGCGGTGCCCACCTCTAAACGAACCGCCCTACTGCGAGCCCAGCTTGATCATTGCGCTGCGCAACCGCGCATGCTTCTGCATGAGTTTCAAATAGCTACTCTCATCCGAAACTGCTTTTGCGCGAATGATTTTCCCTAACGCCACCTTTTCAACTTCATTCCATCGGCTCAGCTCATCAACCAGGGACAGCGCGATAGCGAAGTCGCTCAATGCAGACGATTTCCGTCCTCGCCAGTCGTTAGTGCTTAGGCCTGGCACACGTGCCAATCCTTCGACCGCTGCCGCTCGAAATTTCTCCGCATTGCCTCGAAACTTCGCCGCCATGCGTCGTTGGGCGGCAAAACCAATATTCCTGATTTGAAACCGATCCCAATCGCCCGATCGTGACCTTGCATTGGACTCCAGCTCGAAAATCATTGAACCCTGTGCGAGCTTGCGAAGGGTCTGGGCACTGGTGCGATAGCCCGGTCGGGTGGCCATCTTCTTTTCTTCATTCAATACGAGCTTCATTACATCGGGGTTAGTCGGGCGAAAACCAAGCTTGCGATAAAACCAGAAGGCGCCCGACTCGATCCCCTCCTCGTTTTCATAGCCGATCTGGTATGGATCAAGAGTAAAGACGGCGACGCCTAGCAGATGACGAAAGATGTTTAGTGTGCGCGCGTAGAGCCACGCAGTTTCGCCGTCGCGAAAGGTGTAATAAAGATTGAAGCCACCTTCCATTCGCTCAAAAAGCGATAGGCCCTCGAAGTAACCGATGGGCACACCATTCTTGAAAATCATCGCTGCGTGATAGGCACGCAAAGGCAAGCGGCGGTTGGGCGGTAACCCCATGATGAAAATATCCACACCGCGTCCAATACTGGTTTTGAAAACTCTAGCCGGATCGCCATGAGTAAATCCGTAGAGCTCACGATAGCGCACCGTTGATGCCTGGCGCGCCATGTCCAAAACAGCCTCGCCTTGCTTTGAAGAAAGCGGTATCAGCGGCGTCGGAGGTTTTTCCAATTCATCTCTGAGGGAAACATCTCTTCTTCGGATAAGCGGCTCGCGATGATAGAAGATCTTTCCGACCGGAATCCGCATGCCGGTGCGACTCGCATGATATGGCGGGGTCCAGCGCACGTATAGCTTCTGAGCGTCGAAGAGTTCAGCTATTTCTTTCTCAGACTTTCCGCCTGATTTTGCCAGCGATTCAAACCCTTGAACCAGCCATGCCAAATCGCCGACTGAGCCCGCGCTCGCCGCTCGCAACCAATTTTGGTAAGGCATGTTCGCTTCAACAAAAGCGTCTTCCTCGAGCAGCGGCATAAATCGAGGCCAGGCTTCAGCAAGGCGGTTCTCGTCTTCAAACCAATCCCAATCGAGGGCTGCGCGATTCGGCTC
>JBPCKD010000187.1:0-12771 GCA_051004635.1 Pyrinomonadaceae bacterium | reverse complement strand
CCCGGCCGCGCAAACTCCAAGTCCCACCCACCACCGGCTTAGTTCAACACACAATTGTGTGGCGGCTCTCTTGAGTCTAGGGTGGGTTGAGTCAACTTACCGCGCCACACGAATTCTTAGAACGTTTGGGCAGCGTCTCACGCCACGTCGTACTCGAGAGCCACTGTGCCCGTCTTCGTATACACCCGGTGTTTGGTGAGCTTCAACTTCGCCCGATCCGCGGGGTCGGGCAGCAACCGTATGCCTCCGCCCAGAAGCACAGGAATGATGCCTACCTCGACCGTATCCACTAGGCCCATCCCGAGTAAGCTACGAAAGAGCGACCCGCCACCGAACAACCAGATGTCTTTGCCCGGCGCAGCCTTCAGCTTCGTCACTGTGTCTCTGGCGCTGCCCGACACCGTTACGCCCGGGCAGTCGGACTGGCTCAATGTGCTCGATAGGACATACGCTTCCATCCCGGGCATCGCTGGGCCTCCACCCTGCTGCCGCGCCGCCTCGTAGGTCTTCCGACCCAACAGCATCGTGTCGAACGAGCTCGCCAAGGCCACGAAGTCGATCTCCGGATCCATCACGATCCAGTCGCTCTCACCATTGGGGCCAGCAACATATCCGTCAAGCGTCATTGCCACAGAGTAGCGAACCCGTCTCATGATCTTTGCTTCCCTCCTCAGAAGTTTAGATTGAATGCTGATCGTTGCCGACAATTTAGTGCGGAGTCCCCGGCGGGCAGCCCCGCTCGCCAGGGAGAATTCTTGATGATTAACTGTTCCATTTAACCCCTAAGCAGCCTGGCGCACGGCATCAGCGGCGCGCACAGAATGTCGTCTTAAGAAGGAACGAACTCGATCGTCGTGAGTGCTCGCTCAGGTTCGGCGAATCCTTCCACCCATTTAAGCGACGCCTTCGTGTTGTACTTCTCGGCGAACGCCATCGTGACCGCGTCCCGCATACGCGCACCCGTGGGGAGCTTGGCCCGAACAGGGATTTCGAGATCGCCGACCTGAATCGTCCCAGTCGGTTGCTTCCTGAAGGCGCGGAACCATCCGGTCGGCTTGTCATTAGGAACGCGCAAAGACCCTGCCATCAACGACCACAACCCAGACACCCGTATAGCGGTGCTGAGTTCCGGCTCGTATGCCGAGGATCTTCGCGCTTCGGAGCGCTTCAACAATAGTGTCAACAAAGGTGGCAGTCCTGGGCATAGGTCTCGCGGTCGCGCATCTGCGCTGACGTTGCTTTACAGAACCGAGCGCGGACCGTGGCCCCCACTCTCTTTACCATAACGGTTATGTAAAATCTGGTTGAAACCTCACCGGTAAACAGCTAGACTCCTTTTACCGGTGCTCCTCATTCACCGCGCCCAGCGAGATCTCACGAATCATTCTGAACGGAGAAAACATCATGATTTTGTCGATGTCAGGTTTCTTTCTTTCACTCGCCATTCTGGGTGGATTTACAATTCTGCTTAGTGATCCTAAAGCTCGTGCGTCTAACCAAATGCCGATAGGTTTCTCCATGATGTTTGGGGGTTTTGGTTATTGCAGTCTTGCGCTTGTTTTATACCCCCTGGCATTCCAACTGGGAACAGCTACCGGATTTGCCTTACTTTTCTTTGCCCCATTCATCGGTGGGCTAGTCGGCGGAATGTTTGGATACCGCACTGGCCTGAAACGAAGGGCAACTACCCAGGCTTAGCCGCAAGTGTTTCGACGTAGGCGTCCTGATTCTATCGAACCAGTTTTGTGAGCAGGCTCGCGAGGGTTTCAATAAAAGCAGAACTCTTCACTTTCGTTTTGCTGTCCATTGGCGTGTTACCATCAGCGTGCGCATCGTTCCCGCCATCGAGTCTCCATTGAGTTCAGCGGGAAATTCCACGGTAACTCCGAAACGCCTGGCCGAGAGGTCAATTGACCGGCCCTTGATGGTCCCGGTCACGGGTAAATCGCCGCCTTCAGAATTGATAACGCCCTTCAGCGTCTCGCCGTATTGTTCAAGCGTCAGCGTCCATGTTTGTGTCCCGCCCCTCTTCTTCTGAATACTCATCTCCCATCTGCCGGCAATGCTAATCGTTGAAGATGACGATTGGGTAATCGGTCCTGCGTGCGGCTGGACCAGCGGAAGATCCCCTTCCGGTTCAGGAGCCTTGCAGAACTTCATCTGTGCGACGAGGGCAATCACAAGAGCAACACGTAATCGCCACGACGACCTTTTCATGACTGACAAGCCACTCAGAAAACTCTCTCATACGTCAGCGAGTGGACTACTTTGGGGACATAGCCGAGCAGGACCACATACTGAAAACCGGAAAAAATAGGTGTTTTGAAATTCACCGAATATCTATATGAATGCAAAAGAGGACCACTGAAGTCGACCGCGAGCAGAACGAGTCAATCCAAGCAAACAAACGAACCGCGAAATAACACGAAACTTCACAAACACATTTTAGTGCCGTTTCGTGTTTTTCGTGGATCGTTCTTTCCATCCGAGGCGCTATGCCTGCGCTCGGGATGGCTCGCCGATTCTCACACAGGACGGCCGCCGGTATGGGTCGAAAATACCCTTAGCACATAGCCGTCCGGGTCAGTAACCTCGAACCAGAGATGGCCGGCAATGTGGTCCTCATCGATAGCTGTGCCCTTGATCCCGGCGCTCATCATACTAGCGTGAGCCGCCTCAATGTCTTCGACCATAAAATCGAAAACGGTGACCGGCCCTGCCTTCGGCGTGTCCTCGGTTCGGAACAGAACTAAATGTGTGCCGCCGCGCAATTCGAGGATTGCCAGTTCCTGTCGATTCAAGATGGGACGGAGACCCAGGGCCCGGTAGAAAGCGGCCGCGCGACTGGCATCGGAGACCTGTAGCGTGACATGGCCGATGGCAATTGGAGGCGGCAAATCTTCTTTAGCTACACCTTTAGGCCGAGAGCGTTCCTGATTTGCCATAACGTTCCTCAAGCGTTAGCGCTGCTGTATCGTTCGTAACATTCCAAACACTCACTAAGAGTTTTATCAGCCCAGAGGGCCGAACGAAATCAATGCGGATGAGTCAGGTATGTCACATCTTCGACTTCTATGGGATTGAGGTCAAGGATAGGAGCTAATTAGATATTGGTGGAATGCTGAACCGCTGAGGCGGGCTCCCCGCAGTTGGAGCACCGACCAATCGTGAGCGCGAACAAGCTGAAGGCTTAGTCGTCCTTGACGCCGGTATTAACCGCTTTTGCGCGGCGCCGGCGCGCGCAGGCGAACACTCCGGCAAGACCCGTGGTGAGAAGAATAACCGTGGCCGGCTCGGGGACGGGAGCGGGTGCCGTCTGTATGGTTAACACGCCGTTGCTGAGTACTGTCAACGTACGGAAGTCGTTAATCTCAAGTCTGAGGTTCCCAAACGTGAAGTTGTCGAAGAAGGCCTGGTCTATTACGGTCGAGAAGCTCCCCGTCATGACCGGGTTGAATACCGGGTCGATCGCGAACACGGGAGCACCGTTGAGCAAAATAAACATGTGAATGAGGGTCGAAGGCGTGGCGCATTCATCGAACACGGTGCAGGGCCTCACGATCATCGTCGTGTAGTCGGCTCCATAGGTCACGGAAGTTATCACTTGGCCTGCAGGCAGCGTCAGGGGATAGGTCCCTGGCTGAGAGAGCGGGATGACAATAGCGTCGGCCTTAGCTTGCGAAGCGGAGAACAGGAGAAAGCCTATGGATAGGAGGAAAGTGAATATCAGCTTACGAGCCATTTAAACCCCCATGATGTCAGGCATCCACATCATTACTACGACGAATGCGTAACTGCGCATTCATGACGGGCACCTGGCCGCATAGCTTGAATAACTGATCCATTTTGCTCGTGCTAACAGAACAGACCTATAAGTGTCGATCCCACATCGTGCATCTTCAGAAAGCCGCTAAGCGGTACGCCACAACGCCCGGGTAACAATCGCATTGTGTTGCAAGAGTTTGTCCGGTTGCGGGCCCTAACGATCGGCTGTGTCTTTATCTAATCGAGGGATATACTCAATAACGGTCGTTTTCCCTAATTCGTCGAGGCGATGAAGGCGGCATTCGCTGAAACAGGTCAACGTCTGTATTTCTTTTGCTGGCGAGTATGTTGGCTTAGAGGAGATCGACAACGGTATTTTGAAAGTTTAGCTGGCCCATTGAGATTCATCATTGAGCGGCATTAAGGACTTCTACTCGCTGAGCAACTCAGTAACCAAAAAGTCCGCCGCTAATTGATTGTCCACCATCATTCCAGTGAGTTTTCACCAGTATATGAAGCTGCCGATTATCGCCTTCCGCACGGAAGCGGTCTGACACTATAAATATGAGCCTGATTTAGGCGGATTAATATGGCAAAAGGAAAGCTAAGAAACCTCCGACTGCTCCCGTCAAGACGCTTACCAGTATCCACCGCGGAATGCTCCAATTTGAGATTGGGGAGGTCCGGTTAAAGAGCCAGAGTGCTACAAGCCAGCCGAAAAACATGGCGAGACCTATGGCGTAGTGTAGAGGAAGCCACCGGTGCAGGAAATTTCCCAGTAAAGGACCGCAAAGGCCGCCAATACAGAATGGCCACGCCCGCCAAAACGACTGACCTGATTTTCTAGTTTGCTCTACCATACGATTCACCATTCAATCGAGCGCTATCGCAGTCGGAGCAATCGACGCTTTCTCGCTGCAGCTCGCGATCGGCATGCACAACTAAGGAGCAGCTATTCTCAATTGACTTCCCTGATTCCCTAAGCATGAGTTGAAGCTCAGTGTATGGCTCTATTAGATGTGGCCTGCGCTCCCTACGAACCACTCTTCTAAATCTCACACAAATGTATTGCTTTCCCCTTCCTGAATCTTACATCTTTAGACTTAACCCCCGGTTGTGGTTTAGGTATGTGCTTTCTATCGGCGGTCTCCCACAATTCCACTGTCAGATCCTCTCGATAGCCGCCATCTACCATGACGATTCGATTTGCCTCAATGCCGCGACGGCCGACCAGGTAATCTTTAAGGCAAGCGCTCCAGGCGCGTGCTTCACCACGTCTACTACGCTTTCCTCCATACACAATTAACACCCCAATCATGTGAGGATTGTTTCGCAGATCAATCGCGAAGTGATCAAGCCGGGCCATTGCGCTTTCCCAACCAGAACCAGAGAACTCATCGAACTTACTGTTGTAATCGACGACGACTTGCTGCGCTTCTACAAAGTGAGTCATGCATAGTGCGCTGACGCAAAAAACTAAGATTGTAGTGGTCCGTAGATTTTTCTTCATAGTATTAAAGACTCGCGGGAGTGGGTCAGTTTGCTAAGTCACTCCTTTTACTTTGAGCAAATCTCGATGGGCATTCATCACGTCTAATCTGAGGACATACAGTCTAATGAAAGTCTTTTGGCTGGCAAAACCCACTTCCACTTCGCCATTGCGCGAGTAGCATGGCTCACCGTATAACATCGATTCTTCAAAACTCTTTAGTAAGGTGCAGCACAGGTGGCGCAGTTTGACGAGCGCGGCCTTTCTTTCGGCGGGAACTTCATCGAGATAAGCAGTTACAGTTTTTGTAGTGCTTTGCATGGTGGCCTCATGATTATGTTTCTTGAAAGGAAGCGCCTAACGCCGCGCTTCAGCGGCCGGGCGACAACTAATCAAGCATTCAAGTTAACGGATGAGAGACATGGTGATTCCGGTCCGCTGCAGCGCTTGTTAGCGGGCGGGGCATCATTACAAGCCGTTATGTTCCTATCTTCAATCTACTACCTGCGGCAAAGCGCGGCTGGTGTCATCTTGATCATTAAGAAGTTGGCGCAGAGATGCCACCTCCTCCATCTGCTCGTGCAATCTCTTAGAGAGGTAAAAGAGCGCGAATGTAACCATCAAGGCGCCAGCGATCTGGCAACCCCATATTAAGCGTTGGTTGTTGAAGCCGACCCCACTCACTATAAAGAAAGGTCCAAGGAGCATAAAGGCGGATAGCCAGACCGGATAACTAGGAATGGGTTTCATATGTCTTGTCCTCCAAATAGAATATATCCGAGCAATCTAATGCTGGCCTTCAGCTGCGGCGCGCGTTCAACATTCGAGCTCGGCGTAATAGGTTACTTGAGAAACATGCTACCGCGCCGTCAGCTGCAAGGCTTTGTTTTATGAGCTTTGTTTTCGATTCCGAATTTCATTAATCACGTCAAACGGATAGCGCAATATTTTGTTTGCCGCGTCGCACTTTTAGTCCAACAGTTCGATTGAATCGCTTTTCGTCAATCGGCAAAGCCGTAATCCGATGCGAGATTAAGATAGACGTTTGCCCGAAAGCGCCGTTTATCAATCGGAATGCCCAACTCCGCTTCGATCTGTCGGACGGTTTGCAGGCTAATCAACGAAACCGGGCGACAGTCGGTCAACGCGCGGTCTGAACGCACGAGTCTCAGTTGATTCTTTTCGCTGATTCCTCGCGAAGTAGTTGTAGAAGTGCCGGGTCATCAACGGAAACGATTTCGCCTGATGGAGTAACGACGTCTAAAATCATATCTTCCGCGTCACCGTTTGCAGGTGTGGCACCGGGTGCGATGCTCGTTGCTTCAGTCAAATTCGGTGGTTTTAAGGCGCGTTCCGGGTGACGGAATTGCGGACGATAAACCAGCATTTGTTGCTGCACATTAATATCCTACATACACAAACAGAGGCCTAACGCCTGGTTAGAGCCACGACGCTGCGATGCTCGCAACATAACAAGCCAATGAAATGCTGATGCCAGTGAACGGAACGCTGAACCAATAAGCCTTGCCCAGGCCAAAAAGGCCACCGAGCATTGCCAGCCCGACCACGATTAGAAACGGCGATTGGAACAGTAACGGGCTATGGGCTAATGCCAGAAAGCCGTAAATTAAGCCGAACAGAATTGCGCCCATGCTGTGACTTGCATTGAAGGCTACCCAGGCCCGCCACATGGTTGTTTCTTTTGTGATGACTGGTGAGATTTGCCTCATGCTGGCTTGCAACGCCGGGTCACGCGGTGTGAGCTTTGGCCCCCAAAACGTATAAACGAGATGCAGGACACCGAGTGTAAGGATGATGCTCGCACTAAAAACCATAAGGACTTTTGCGATCAAGATGATCTCCTTTGGAGCGGCCCAACGCTGGCCTTCATCTGCGGCGCGCGATCAGCGGTCAAGCTGAAGAAATAGAGTTACTTGAGAACCATGCTATCGCGTCGTCAGCTGCAAGCGCTTGTCGTGCTGCGGCGGATATGTACCGTACTTTTGCCGATACCACTCTCGCAAAGTCAATTGAAATCGTTGGCGATTTCCTTCCTCACCTACAAACTTGTGATAGGCATAAACGCCTTCCTCTCTGAATACACTCTTTACTTCAGGAGGCATCATCGACTCGAAATCAAGCTTTGTGACATCCATCAAGACAAAGAACGCAATGTCCCCAACCCTCGTATCAGTCGGACCAGGGATACCCCGAGGATCACGCATCGGCGTCGTGTCGGCGACCTTGTCAATCAAGCAGGGCAATGCCACTTCACCCGCGTCTACTAGCGCGTGGTAAGCAGCGTCATCTACCATTTCATCCTTGAAGGGCATTGACTTTATCTCGGCGACCCGGCCGCATAAGCCTTCTGGGTCATGGGCCGGTGCTGAGCTTTCCTGAGGCACAGATTGGAGCGCTGCAGAAGTGCAGGCGGCACTAGCGGCAATAAGAATGAAAATTGCTGTTCGCATCTTTTGCATACCCAACTCTCGCTAGCAGCACAACCCTGTTCGCAGAACTGCGGCGCTAACTCCGCAGCCCATCGAGATGATGTAAAGTACCTGACGAATGCCGACATTGTTAGTCAGGGTGCGCGAGCAGGTTTTGATGGATGGCCCGGGCGGCGACATGCTGCCCTACTCCGTTCCAGTGTGAGTCGTCAGGCCACCAGAGCAGCGCGCCCGACTTTTCATTTTCCTGCCGCGCGTCTTCCAACAGCGCAGGCTTTAAGTCCAAGAAGCGGAACCCGTGCTGCTCACAGAGACGGCCCAGCACGTCGGAGAAGCCCGATGGCTCCTCGTCCGCCGACCACGCCGGCGCGCCGTCGAGCACCCACGAGTAGACCTCTTCCTTGCTCGGTACGAGCGCCACAGATACGTGGAGATGCCTCTCGCCGGCCAACTTCTGCATCGCGCTGAGGGTCGTCTTCAAATGTCCAAAGTTAGGGTGGCGCATAACCTCTTCCGCTGTGCGCCACCTACGTTGCGCGTAGGCGGTATTGAACAGCATACGCCGCCCGTCGACAAACTTTCTTTCGATTATCGACCGCGAGTCGTTGCCTAACATGAGTCGGCGCAATGGCGAGCGGGCCCTGAAATCGCCTACGCCGGCGGCAAGCCGCGCAAACACCCCCAAGTGCGCGGGCCTGGGGTTTTCAAGTTCCGGGTAATACGGCTCGTCAAGGTCGTTGCCAGCGAAGATGAGCCACAGAACGCAAGCACCTTCACGTGTGTTCAGCCTTTGGCCTTCAAGCAGGAGGTTGGCATATTGATGTCGAGGACCCTCCCTGGAGACCGAAAGATTATAGACGGCTCGGTCGTAGTCGCGCGCGAGCACGACACTTAAGGTTTCCTCCTGGGTCGTAGCGGCGGCGACGCCGAATGAGTCGCCGAGCACAATCAGGTCGAGAGGACGCGCCTCGAAGCCTGTGGGGGGCGGCTCATTCCTGAATCCGTACTCGTCGGTTACGAACCTTATTCGATGCCACTCGCGCCAGTCCGCCCGCCCCGATACCGCAGCGAGGTCGCCATAGGTTAAACCCACAAAATTTACTCCGGCGGCGTATCGCTGGAGCTGTGGCAGGGGCGCCCAGCGGTAGATGTAACGGTCCGCAGGCCTGGTACTCGACAGGTTTAGGAGTAGCGGGCGGGCGGCGAGATCAGAGAGCGTCACGCCGAAGCAGACCGAGAGCAAGACAATTGAGACCTGTTTCGAGAGTCGTCGGCGCGGGCGACCGAAAGCGTGGGCCGCGAAGGCAAGGAGCGCAACCCCGGCGGGGGCGTATGGAAGTATGTCGAGCGCCCCGACGGCGACGGGCGAGAGCGAGACGGCCCCGAAGAGCACACAGAGGAAGATTGACTGAGAGAACGCAGACATGGGGATATAGGTGATATACGTTTATTAAGCGGCCTAACGCCCCGAATTCACCGGCCTCACCGGCCCCTCTGTGTCTCATCCATGTTGACACAGAGGGAACTTGGAAACTGTGTTGAAGCTCACGGAAGCTTGGGCCACTAAGCTTACATCTCTACATAACACTCATTTCCCAACATTGCGAAATGTTGGGGGAGCTGCAACGCGAAAATTCATCCTTCAGTAACAAAGTTCCACGTTGTCTCGGGCTTATCAGTGTAGCGGATTTAACCAGCCGCTAATGCGATGCAAGTTGAGTCTATCAGTTGTTGCTGTCTATCACTGTCCCTCTATTGATATTGAAAGATTATTGTCGCTTGAAAAAGTGCATGTCACGTTGCTGAGCCCTAGCTTTCTGATCCATCTCAGTCTGAGTCTCGTCGATCCGGTCGTTGATGTACTTCACATTCTTTTCCAACGCTTCAACACGTGCCTCAACGGTCGTGCTGGGACCAGCAATGGCGGGCACATAGCCCCGGGCTTGCATCGTAGCCCCAGGTACCGTGATGTTTACGCTCCCAGTAACGACGCGCCCACCGTAGGCAGGGAAGCGACGTAGCCACTCACGAGCAAGCCTGACGATATCGGGACGTCCGAAGAGCACACCGGTCTCACGAATTCCCCAAGCTACAGTTCCTATACCGAGAATCTGGAGCACCAAACCGGTGATTCTGATCTCTGGTTCGGTAACGCCCTTCCTCGCGACGAGTAGTATCGCGACGACGACCACGACGACGGCGAGCCAAAAATCGCGTGCCTCCGCTAGCCAGGACCACAAAGCCCGCAGCCAGCGGTACAGGTGTTTCGCTTGAATACGGAGTGTCATGCGGTTGACGCCCAACGCTGGGGGATCAGCCGCGCGCTGAGATGCTGATTGATAAAAGACTTGCTGATTGCGCGTCGGCTGCATCCCCCTTGTTAGGCCGACTCGGGGATTTGTTGCGTACCGCTTGGCCAGGTGGGCCTGTTCTGTAACCTTACTGTGCCAGCCCGATGTGCAGCAGTAGCTCCTGAAATCCCGGATCGGTGCGAAGCGGGTCCAATCGTGGATCCATCTTCAGGTAACTCAAGAGCGTGGAGCGCTCCCGGTAGGCCTGCTGCAACGCTCCTACTGCTTCTTTCGTCTCCCCCAATCCGATGTGGATGAGTGCAATCTGGTATCCGGAGATGTTCTCTTGTCGAGCGCGTGTTCTGAGTTCCGTCAGGATTTCATTGGCCTGCTGTTTCCGCTCCATCAATCCGTACAAGTGACCCAATGAAGCCAGAGCATTTGGGCCTCGTCGCTTACTCGCTATCTCCAGCTCAGGCAGCGCTTGTTGGTAGCTGCCTTTTTGTTCGTAGGCAAGCCCCAATCCCCAGTGCGCCGTCGAGAAATCGGGATGGTCACGCAAGACGTTCTGCAATTCCTCGATGGCCTGGTCGTACTGCCGGGCGAAATAGTGGATCACTCCGACGTTGGCCTTAATGACAAGATCAAGGGGGTCGAGCAGGCGAGCGCGTTCCAACTCCCTGAAGGCTTCCTCCACTCGGCCCACGCTGGACAGGTAACGGCTGTAGCGATGGCGCTGCGTGGCGTCGTTAGGATTCAGAGCCAGCGCCCTTTGAAACTCTTGCTCGGCCTCGGCCCAGTTCCAGTCATAATAGGCCAGGATGTAGGCCAGCGTGCCGTGCGCTTCGGCTAGTGAACCATCGAGCTCGAGGGCCTTCTCAACGGCTTGCCTGGCCTTGGGGAATACGTCGTCCGGGCGTGCATTCGTGTGGAACGGCAACACGCTATAGTAGTCGGCAAGCCCGGCATACGCGGGAGCATAACGTGGGTCCTTCTTCAGAGCCTGCTCGAAGTACTCGCGCGACCTCTCCAGGTCCTCGCGAGCTCCCTTGTTCCAGTAGTAGCGTCCACGCAGATAGGCGTCGTGCGCCTCGGGGTTGACCCTCGGCGTACCGGACAGTCGCGCGGTTTCTTGGGCGGTCAGTTGGACGCGTACTTCGTTGGCAATTGCGCGGGCGACCACGCTCTGCAAGCCTAGAATGCCGCGCACTTCGCGCAGGTAGCTCTCGGCCCAGAGGTGACTGTCGGTGGGGCCGTGGATGAGCTGCACGGTGATGCGGACCTGGTCGCCTTCGCGGATTATCGAACCCTCGATTACGCCGTCCACGTTCAGCTCCCGCGCTACCTGCGTCATGAGCTTGTCGGTGTTTTTGTACTGCATCGCCGAAGTTCGAGAAATCACCCTGAGCGCACCAATTTTGGAGAGTTCGGCAATGAGTGCCTCGGTCATGCCGTCGGCAAAGTATTCCTGCCCCTGATCGCCCGAAAGATTTTTCAGCGGGAGTACTGCAAGCGACCTGATTTCCGGAGAACGCGCAGTTGTCGTGCTTCGGCGAAAGACGAGCATATAAGTGAGCGCCAGAACGACTGCCAGAACCAGCATCGCGCCGGGTAGGAGCGCGCGGCGAGAAAGAAGAAACCTGCGTCGTCTTGTTTCAGAAACCGATGTCGGGATGGTCTCGCCTCCGGATAGCCCCTCGGCTTGCAACGCAGTTGTTCGTGCGGCCTGATGCTCGCGACGGCAGTTATCCAGATCAATCACCGCGTCCCGCGTCGTCTGGTAGCGCCGCCCTCGGTCTTTCTCGAGGCACTTCCGAGCTATGCGTTGTAACTCTTCGGGGACATCGCTCGCATAGCGCGCAAGCGGCGGCGGCTCTCGCGTGAGTATTGCCGAAAGAGTCGCGGCTGCGCTCTCGGCAGCAAAAGGCTGGCGGCCACCTATCATCTCGTACAGCACCGAGCCGAAGCTGAATATGTCGCTGCGTGCGTCAACCGCTTCACCACGCACTTGCTCGGGAGACATATAAGGCACCGTGCCGATGATCATACCAGGCTCAGTGAGCAGAGTTTCAGCTTCGCTTGCGCTTGGCAGCTCTGCGGTGATGGCTTTTGCCAGACCGAAATCCATCACCTTAGCCTGACCTCGTGCAGTAATCATTATGTTCTGGGGCTTGATGTCTCGGTGAATGATTCCTTGCGAATGAGCCTCGGCAACTGCGTCAGCCACCTGCACTGCCACATCAAGAGCTTCTTTCAGTCCAAGAGGATTGTGCTGAAGACGGCTTGCAAGGGTTTCCCCTTCTATATACTGCATCACAATGAAGCTGCGGCCATTTTCTTCGGCGACTTCGTGAATAGCGCAGATGTTAGGATGGTCGAGCTTAGCCGCTGCTTGTGCCTCACGGAGAAGCCGTTTCTTGGCCTTCTCATCGGCGGCTAATTCAGAAGGTAGGAATTTGACAGCAACCTTTCGGTTTAAGCGAGTGTCTTCAGCGAGGTAGACTTCTCCCATCCCGCCCGCGCCAAGCTTTTTCAGAATGCGGTAATGAGAAACTGTTTCCGGTACTAGTGAGCTTTTCACGTTCTTTGAGGGGAAGGAGTTTATCTCATTGCGTTACGTTCGGTCTATGCTTTTACTATGGATCACGCTTGTCGGCCGAACGATGTATATCTGGTTTCCTAATAAACCTGCCGAGCGTTCGGCCTTCCAAATAACACCGGAAGTTTCAGTCGGGCTAAATCACCTTCATAGTGATCGCTGTCAAGCTTAGCGGTG
>JBPCKD010000186.1:0-50957 GCA_051004635.1 Pyrinomonadaceae bacterium | reverse complement strand
TCGGCGATCGTGATGACCCCGGATGCAGGCGGTCCATTCGACATGCTTTTGCGGTTGGTGCGGTTCGGACTTGGTGGTCGTTTCGGAGACGGCAAAGAGTTTGTCTCCTGGATACATGACCAGGATTTTGTCCGAGCCGTAGACTGGTTAATTCAACACGAGGAACTGGAAGGGCCGGTCAACCTCGCCGCACCGAACCCCTTACCCAACTCAGAGTTCATGCAAGCTCTGCGAAAAGCGTGGGGCATACAGTTTGGTCTTCCCGCAACAGAATGGATGTTGGAGCTGGGGGCGTTTGTACTTCGCAGCGAAACGGAACTCATGCTTAAAAGCCGTCGGGTGATTCCCACGCGACTGCTTCAGTCGGGATTCACGTTCAAATTTCAGACCTGGGCCGACGCTGCGAGTGACCTTTGTAGGCGATGGCGCGAGTGAACTTGGATCGATGGTCGAAAAACTCGTGGAAGGAATTGATGACTCGGCTCGGGGCTCTATGATTTGCAAAGCGGCCGACGAGCAAACGATTGTGTACTGAACACTCGTTACATCTGTCGTTTTACGATCACGCTGGCCAGGCGGTCTGCAATGGCCGGATCGATCGCTTTAAGCTTTTCTTGTTGCTCGAGGGCCTTAGCGGTGTTTCTCAGCATTAGATAGCTAATTGCGCAGTTGAAGTAATAAGAAGGCTCGCGCGGGTTGAGGGCAATTGCCTTCTCATGAAATGTAATAGCTTCCTTTGCTCTTCCGGCCTTTGAAAGCGTAACGGCGAGACCATCGTAGGCGAGTGAGTAGTCAGGGCTGCTTTTGATCAGGTTCCTAAAAACAAATTCCGAGTAGCGAAAGTTGCCCATCCGATCATAGGTCACGGCCTGGTTGTATTTGGCTTTGAGTAGTTTTGGATCGAGATTGAACGCCTTGTTGAAGGCTTCTATCGCGCGCGGATACTGTTTCAGCTCTCCCAGCGCTTCACCTAAATTGTTGTAGGCTTCGGCGTAGTCAGGATTGAGAGTTGCAGCACGCTGATAGCCGATAGCTGCATTCTCAAACTTTCGTTGGACCATGTACGCGTTGCCGATTTTCAGATTAGCTACTGCGGCGTTTCGCGCATTGTTCGACGACAAAGTAATTACGCGATTGTAAGTGGCTATAGCCTCATCAAAGCGTCCATTGCCCAAAGCAGCCTGACCGGCCAGGAGAAGCTGCTGCACATCGTTAGAAGGGTTAGTCGGTTTTGACGGCAGAGTTGACGGTTTACCGTGCGGAATCTTTGATGGCAGCTTCGAAGGTACATTCGAGGGGGTGCTTTTGGTGACTTGCTGCGCCAGGGCTTGACGGCCCGAGGAGACTAAAAGCAGGCATACCAATGTCAGGGAGGCAGTAAAAAGTCCAGCCAGGTTTGATAAAGCCCTGTCTAATAGTTTTGTTGTTGCTTGCTTAGAATCGTCCATGATAAAAGAGTGCCCCTTTCGATAAAACGGGTAATCAACGGGAAAAATTGGAAACAGGTGCGGATTCCTATTTTTCTTATCACCACATAGCAGGTTTATATTTCCACCCGGCGGGTCTGCCTCGCCAGGGACCCAGGTGATGGGAAATCATCAAGGAGGACTACCGCCCATGCGCAAGTTATTTCTCTTGTTCGCCATCTTATTGGTTGCGGCCCCGGCCGGCTTCGCCCAGAGCGATTACTCAAACTGGGAGTTTTTCATCGGTTACGCTCACGAACGTGCCAACAATGGTGCCGACCGATTGGACGCTCGCGGACGAGCGATCTCCAGCACCGGCGCAACTTCGCGCGTAGATTTTGTTTCCAAACGCGAGCCACACCATGGAGTGACGGCTGAAGTTGTTGCGAATGTTCATCGCAACATCGGGCTCGTAGGAAATTTCGCGGTCACCTTCGCGGATGTCGATTTTCAGGATCGACTGAGCGGGCGCACATTTAATGCGAGGTTAACCCGATATACAGTGTTGGGCGGACCACGCTTTAACCTGCGTAACTCCTCGCCGTTCATTCCCTATGCGCATGCGCTCTTCGGAGCTGTGCGTTCCACCGCAGACTTCCGCAACAAAGATTTCACTTGTCCGGATACCACTGAGACTGCCTTTGCGATGGCCCTCGGCGCCGGTTTGGATATTAGGGCCGGCAACAGAATAGATATCCGGCCAATACAGGTTGACTATCTACCTGTATTTTTCAGTAACCGACGCGAAGACAATTTGCGCTTCTCGGCAGGGGTTAAGATCAGGTAAGGCCTCAACCGAGCTTTAGAGTCTGCCGCTGGTTAAAAAAGTCGGACCAGACATCACCTTTTTTCTTGAGCAGGGCGGGAACGTTTTTGACTGTAAAGTCGGAAATCTTCACGCCCTGCTCAATCTGTTTCCAGGTCAAGGGCATTGACACAGTGGCTTTCGGTTTCGCACGCGCAGTGAAAACTGACGCCAGACTCTTCCCGCGCGCATTCTGCATCCAATCAACGTAAACCTGATCGCTCTTTCGCTTGGCAATCGTCCGTTCCACTGTGGCCATTTTGGGTACTCGCCTCGCAATCTCGCTTGCCAGAAGTCTGGAAAAATCCGCCACACTTTCATACTCATTTGTCGGCTTTAAGGGCAGGTAAATATGAATCCCCGACGAGCCTGAAGTTTTGGGAAAAGCCTTCAAGCCAAGTTCGTCACAAACCTCTTTGCCGGTTAGCGCAACCTTCAGCACGTTTTCCCACGGAGCTTTCTTCGGATCCAGATCAATGGCGATCCAGTCAGGGTTGTCCAGCTTCGCAATGGTCGAATGCCATGGATGTTGCTCGATCGACCCTAGATTTACGAAATGCAGGAGGGAAGCCGTAGTGGTATAAACAGCGTAGTCGATTTCCCGGCCCTCCTTATTGGTAAGCCTGGCAGTCTTGATGAACGCGGGAGCGCTCTCCAGATCCTGCTGAAAAAACATCGGGGCATTTATGCCTCGCGGCCAGCGCTGAAGGATTGCCGGGCGGTTCTTCAGGAAAGGCATTATGTGAGGACTAATCTGAAGGTAATAACTAAGGAGTTCAAATTTCGTGATCTTCTCGTCGGGCCAATAGACTCGCTCGAGGCTGGTTAGTGAGACCGGTTGGCCTTCGACGTCTACGATCAGATCGCCCTTCGGCTGCTTGAGTTTGAGAAACTCCGCAACGGAAATCGCGTCGCCTTTCTTTTCAGGCGTACGTTTCACGCTCGACTGTTTCTGCGAACCTGTTTTCGGCTTTGCCATGGTTGGATTCGTTGTTTTGGAGGCGGATTTGCGTGTGCGCCGATTGGGGGACGGTTTGTAAAGTTATCCAAAAAGTATTTGATTTGCAAAACCTGCGTGTCAGGTTCGGTCCATAAACGTTCCGCACCTGACGAAGCGAAGGAAGGAGCGTTTCAAGTGAATATGCTGGCAAAGATCTTACTGGCGACTCTATGCAGCGCGTTAAGCGTGGGAATAGTCGGGATGCCGCGAGGTGCCTCTGAAGCAAACACGAATCCAGCTGCCTCACAAGCGATCCCCACCCATCGCTTCCGACTTGATTCCGATCAAAGCAAATTCATTGCCCACGCGTTCCGTGGTGGTTTGCTTTGGTTCAAGGGTCACGATCACCTTGTTGCTGCTCGTGAGTTCTTCGGCGAAGCACAGATCACTCCGGACAAAATCACTCCGGCGTCGATACAGTTGACTGTAAAGACTGACTCAATGGTGGAAACGAGCGACGTATTCACCGAGCCGCAAAAACAGATCATTAATAAGGAGCTGCGCGAGATCGTGCTTGAGCCCGAGAAGTATCCGGAGATCGTTTTCAAGAGCACCGAGGTGAAGGGAAAGCCGCTGGGAAATGGCCAATACGATCTGAAGATTCGTGGCGACCTTACGCTTAACGGCGTGACTCGCCAGATCGTGATTCCCGCGAAGGTTACTCTGACTGGAAACAATTTGCGCGCGATTGGTGAATTCAGTATCGATCGCAGCGACTTCAACGTGAAAGCCACCTCAGCGTTTCATGGAATGGTTCGCGTTCGAAACAAGGTGAAGTTTACGTTTGATATCGTCGGACACCGAATATGAAGTGTAGATACAACTTGGAAGTGCAACAGAATATTGTTTGTTGCCCTTCGCCCCAGGGGGGGCGAGATGTTTATAGCCAGGCAGTTCTTTTCTTTATTCCGAAGCTCCGTAGGAGCGCAATCGCTTTTGCCTGCCCCAGCGAAGGTTCCGCTGCCAGGTTTCGCTCCCAACGGAGCGAGATCTTTGGGCGTGCGCTCGTAGCTATGAACATCTCGCTCCTCAGGAGCGAAAACGAATTCGAGTGTGGAGTTTCAAAATAGGGACCGTCGCTAGTGTGTGAGGGAGAACGTGCGGAATGAGGGCCTGAAAGAATCTTTTCTTTTGTTAACTGCTAAGTGTGGGCCACTTTTGGCTGAACCGAGCTTGAGTTTGCTGGTGCCGCATCCGAAGGAGCGTAATAGAGGATGCGATTGCAGTTATCACAGGTCACGATTTCCTCGCCACGTCGCACCTGGGCCATTGCCTGCGGTCGAAGTGCCATAAAGCAGGCCATACACGCGCCGTTGCGCGCCTCAGCCACTGCTACGCCATCGCGTATGCGAGCGACAGTGCGGACGTACTGCGCACCCATCGACTTAGGCAAAGCCGAAACTAATCGCTCGCGTTCCGCCCGACTGATTGCCAGCTTATCTGCCTGGCCCCTGGTTTCGTCGTCAAAAGCCTGCAATCTTGCGTCTCGATCGGAATTGAGAGTAGCAATCTCTTCCCCTCGTTCGTTGAGGGAAGTCTCCGCTTTTTCGAGCGCTTCCATCTGTTCAAGGGTCTGTGTTTCCAGTGCGGAGATCTGTTTCCGGGCTGCATCGGCTTCGCGAATAGCCGCGGTGTACTCGTCCTGCTTCTTTGACGACATCAAATTGCGGTCGGCGCGCTCAACCCGGATCCGTTGTTCCGCAATTTCCAATTCAAGCCGTGCCCTCGTGTGCCTTGCTTCATCCCGGGCGTTTTCCAATGCCCTAATTTCAAAAGCGCGCTGATCGAATTCTTTTTCGATCTCAGCGCGCCTTTGTGGTATCGCCTCTAATTCTGCTTGGAGTTTTCTTATGCTTGTATCCAGTTTTTGTAAAGAGACTAATTGCTGTAATTCCGCTTTCACTCTTTATGTTCTCCTTGAAAGATCAGGTGTGGCTTTGATGTAAATCAGGACAATCATCATCGGGATTATCAGGCATTCCCAGCCATTGGCGCAAGTCATCAGCGCTTTGTGGCGCTGAACTGCCGGCTAACCTTCGTTTTCGGCACAGGCTGACGGCCTGTGGGCTACACAAGATCACCATATAAGTGCTGTATTAGGGCCGCTACGGTTATCGCGGCCGTCTCAGCCCTCAAGGTGCGTCCGCCAAGCGTGACAATAGTCCAGCCCGCATCTTGCGCGGCCTCAATTTCTTCATCTGCCCAGCCGCCTTCGGAGCCTACCAGGGCGGTTATCTTAGAAACCTTCGCGGTAAAATTCTTCGCGGCTTCAGAGAGCGATTGCCCTTCCCGTTCAGAAAACATTAGGCAGGGCATCGCGCTATTGGAATTCGCGGCGGCAGCCGCCGTTTGAATTAAAGACCCCAAAGCAACCGGGCTATCAACCTCAGGCACAACGGCACGTCCTGATTGCTTGGCCCCCTCGAGTGCGATTCTCTGCCAGCGGGCCACACGCTTCGCTGCGTCAGATTCGTCTCGCAAGCGAATGTCGGCGTACTTTGTCACTACCGGCACCACGCGGGCGACCCCCAGCTCCGTTGCTTTCTGCACCACCAGATCAAACTTCTCGCCCTTCAGGAGAGCGACCGCAAGCGTCAACTGCAATGGCGATTCCGGGCGGGCGGGCTCTACTTCGCTGATGACATTAAGCTGAGCAGCATCACGCCGGCTTTCTTCGACGCGGCAGTGAAACTCCTTTCCTGCGCCATCGAAGACATAGACTTCGTCGCCGGCTTTCAGACGCAACACGTCGCGCAAGTGACGCGCTTCGTCTGACGCGAGATCCACGCTATCAAATTCAGGAGTGAAGGCGCTCGGCGATGCATAGAATCTGCGGCGGGTCATAAAAAGTTGCAGGTGTCAGGATTGACGTGTGTCCAAACGTCGCTGGGGTTCACTAAAAGATCAGTAAACGATCCACCAAATCACACTAAGCAACACTAACACTAACCTCTTTTTCGTGAAATTTCGTGTAACCTTCGTGGATCGTTTTTAACAAGTGACAAGCGAAAGCGCTGGATCTCAATTAGAACACTACCCCAAGGTCATACAATTAGCGCGACCCATTCGCCGTCCTGCATTATGATCAGATTTCCAGGGTCCCCTAAGGCGTGCAGCTGGTCAACGATCGCATCGAGTTGCGAATCGAGAATTCCCGAAAGAACCAAACGCCCGCAAGAGGCGTTGATGAGCGCCGGTAGCAATGTGCTGATGGCGTCTGCGGTGAGATTGGCGCAAACAAAATCCGCCGACGCAGTAGGCTCATGCCCAGACTCATCCAGTGAGCCAACACGAAAATCGATTCGCTCGGCAACCCCGTTCAAACGCGCATTCTCTTTCGCAATCTCCACAGCTTCTGGATCCGTATCACACGCTGCCACCCGCGCTTCCGGAAAAAGTTTCGCGGCAGCGATGGCCAGGATGCCCGTCCCTGTCCCGACATCCAGGAAACTCCCGCCCTTAAAGGAACGCATTATTGCTTTCAGACAGAGGCGAGTGGTTTCGTGGGTGCCCGTGCCGAATGCCATGCCCGGCTCTATGCGAATCACCACGCGGTCTTTCGCAGCTTTGATTTCGCTCCAGGGCGGCGCGATCACCAGACGTCCGATCTCGACCGGCTGCCAGTTTTTCTTCCATTCGCCGAGCCAGTCTTCATCCGGCACTTCCCGGAAGTTCATCTCTCGTACAGATGACGAGGGGAGATCATAAACATACAGGGCCTCTGCCAACTCAGCACGCACGCGTTCGAGCTCAGGCGTGTGATCGAAATAAGCAGTCACTCGTAGAAGTTCTTGCTCTTGATTGGGTGCATCATTGGTCTCAGTTCCGAGCGCACCCGCTTCCATCAGCGCATACTCAACCGCCTCGCGCGCTTCGCTCCGGACGATTAGATCCAGCCCATACCACATGATGAAGAGTATATCGGAGTTATATGACCTATATGACTATTACCTTGAATCCAAGACGGTCATAGGGTGCGTGGCAGTCCGCAGTAGTTTAAGATACGCGTCCTAAATGACATCGTCTATTCCCATGAACGCCGCAATTAGCGGCGAGCCACAAGACTACAAGATCTGGAAGATCATTACAGCCTCTGCCGTGGGCACGATGATCGAGTGGTACGACTTTTACATTTTCGGCAGCCTCGCGACCGTAATCTCGCCGCTATTCTATCCAAAAGGAAATAACACGCTCGCGCTGATCGCCTATCTTTCAACTTTCGCGGTTGGCTTTGTGGTTCGTCCTTTTGGCGCGCTCTTCTTTGGACGGATTGGCGATCTGGTGGGACGCAAATACGCCTTTCTCGTGACACTTCTGATTATGGGCGGTGCGACGGCGCTCATAGGTTTCCTGCCCACCTACGCCACGATTGGTTTGGCGGCCCCAATCATCCTGCTGGTGATTCGCATTTTGCAGGGGCTGGCATTAGGCGGCGAATATGGCGGTGCGGCTGTTTATGTGGCTGAACACGTGCCCGATGCTAAAAGGGGGTTCTACACCAGCTTCATCCAGATCACAGCAACGCTTGGCTTATTCGTTTCGTTGGCCGTCATCCTTGCCATCCAAAACTTAATGAGTAAAGAAGCGTTTGATTCCTGGGGCTGGCGCTTACCGTTCATCATTTCGATCTTCCTCGTGGGTATTTCACTTTATATCCGACTGCGCATGAAGGAGTCGCCGATTTTCCAACACATCAAGAGCGCGGGAATGACTTCGGCGAAGCCTCTAAAGGAAGCGTTTACAAAGTGGAAGAACCTGAAGCGGGTTCTGATCTCCCTCTTCGGCGCCACTGCCGGCCAGGGCGTCGTCTGGTACACCGGACAGTTTTATGCTTTGTTCTACCTGCAAACAGTTCTTAACGTAAATTCCACGTCGTCCAACTACATCATCGCGGTCGCGCTCTTGCTGGGCATGCCCTTTTTCGTGCTGTTTGGGGCCCTGTCTGACCGCATAGGCCGCAAGCGCATCATGATGCTTGGATGTTTGCTGGCCGCAGTTTCTTACATTCCAATTTACAGAGCTATGCAAAGCGCTGCGGGCTCCAACGTTATAACGGCTTCACCGGTGCGAAACACAGTGACCGGCTCGATCAGCCTCACGCCACAGACTTATGTTGACGGCGTACTGCAACCGGCCAAACAAGTTTTGCCTTACACTGATTTCGCGAGCCTCATCAGTAATCCGATTGCCTGGAAGCTGATCCTGCTGGTGTTTATTCAGGTGATCTTCGTGACGATGGTCTATGGTCCTATCGCGGCGTATCTCGTCGAAGCATTCCCGGCCAGGATCAGGTATACCTCGCTGTCACTCCCTTACCACATCGGCAATGGCGTGTTTGGTGGGTTGCTGCCGTTGATTGGGCTTTACGTGGTCGCGCAGACTGGGAATATCTATGCCGGTTTGTATTACCCGATTATCGTGGCAGGTCTGACATTCATCATCGGCTCACTGCTGCTGAAAGAAACCAGAAACGTCTTGATCTGGGATGAGATGGAGACTGGTTCAGAGCCGTCGAGACCTGACTCTTGATCTGACTGGGTAAATTGCCCGCGCGGGTTGGGTGGATTACATAACGACCTTGGGTAATCGGACTAATTAGGAGAATTTTCGACTTGAAGATCAGCTACTCTTTACTGATAACGCTACTGCTTATTACAGGGCCGACTTGCCTGCCGGCGCAGACTGCTTCCTCCTCAACTAAGACCGTCGTTAATGACTCGATCGCGGCCGCTCAGTTAATCGGGAAGCATAAGTTCCAACTCCACTGGATAAGCTGGGGTAAGTGGAGAGATTTGGCCGATCTGGTTGTGAGCGATCGCCACGGGAGTCTCTTCATCAAGGGACGGCAAGCGAAAGGTGACGACTATGTCGAGATTGAGGGCACTGTGCTTAAGGTCGAAGCGAAGGAATTCACTTTTCAAGGTCGGATTGTCACGCGCGTGAGCTACAAGAACGGCGGCAAGCCCTGTGAGCGAAATGGCGAACTGACTTTCAAGATAACTGGCAAACGAAGATACTGGCGGCTGCAGGAGATGCAGAGCCCATGTGATGAGACGACCGATTATGTTGATATCTTTCTGCGGTGAAATCGGCTAGCGCAGACGTTGTCTGCAGACTTTGTCAGGGAGGAAACAACACGAAGAACATCGACTTATCTATCAAGTTACAGAAGAGAAGATCCGAATCCTCGCATGCAGGTATCATTATTGAGGTCAAATTCGCTGTTAAAGACCGGTCTCAAGGCGCTACGCTCACCCGCCTATCCCCATATCATCCAGCAGCCGCTGCTTATTGCGCCACTCTTCTTCAACCTTCACAAAAAGCTCGAGATGAATGCGATGGCCCAGCAAGTGTTCGATATCTTGTCGGGCGTTAATACCGATCTCTTTCAAACGAGCAGCGCCCTTCCCAATGACGATCTTCTTTTGCGACGCTCTTTCAACCAGAATCGCGCAATGAATCCGGGTGAAGTCTTCGCGCTCGTCTTCCCACTTCTCCACCACTACCGCCGTCACATAGGGAATCTCTTCCTGCGTCTGTAACAGAATTTTCTCCCGTACAATTTCAGCCACCATCGTGCGCACCGACTGATCAGTCAAATCATCTTCGTCAAATAACGGCTCGCCCTCGGGAAGGTGCTTGATCATCTCGACAGGGAGCACATCGTTCACGTCTCCGCGTAAGGCGGAGATGGGAATAAGCTCGCGCCATTCATACTCATTCTGGTACCAATCGAGTAATGGCAGCAGCTCCTTCTTGTCTTTGAGTTTATCTATCTTGTTGAGCAGCAGCAGGGCGGGCTTCTGTGCTCGCTGGATCAACTCGAGGACAAACTTATCGCCATTGCCGGTGGAAACCGAAGCGTCGCGGATCAGACAAACGAGATCCACTCCCATCAGCGCATCCTGCACGGTTGCCATCATGCGCCGGTTCATTTCATAACCGGGTTTGTGAACGCCGGGAGTATCAACTAAGACAATTTGACCCTCAGGCTTGGTAATCACACCCTGAATCCTGAAGCGGGTTGTTTGGGGTTTGTCGGAAACAGCGGCAATCTTCTGGCCGACAAGCTTATTCAACAGCGTCGACTTTCCGGCGTTCGGTCTGCCGATAAGTGCAACGTATCCGCTGCGAAACTGCGGCTCTCGCCGGCTTGTTTGAGAGTTCGGTGTCATACGAAAATCAGCCGCAGATTTGCGCGGATAAACGCCGATCTGATCTGTTGTACCATCCGCGTTAATCCGCGGCCTTCACTTTCTCTGCGAATATCTGCACGAGGTTGATCAAAGTCTCAGTCGTCTTTTCCAAACCGCGACGCGAATTAAATTCCAGCTTGCCGTGAAAGTTGTTTCCACCGGTGAAAAGGTTCGGCGTCGGTAAGCCCCGGAAGGTCAGCCGCGCGCCGTCGGTCCCGCCGCGAATTGGATCCAGTTTCGGCTTAAGGCCGGCACGGCGCGCCGCCTCAAACGCGTTCTCGGTCAGTTGTGGGTGGTTCTTCAGCTCTTCCTTCATGTTCTTGTAATTCTCTTTAACGTCGATGCTGATATACGATTCCAAATTCGCTGACCCGGACATTCTCCGCGCCAATCTCCTTCAACTCCTTCGCGAGCAGGTTGGCGAGATTCAATTGCTTGCGCGTGCTGGGAACGGTCGCCTGATCTTCCTGCGACTGCGTGTCAATTTTGACGTATCGCAAGAACCTGTCGAGCGCAGTTTCTTTTGGCGGCTTTACAGTTTGTGCCTGGGTGGAAACAGTAATAAACAAACCAAGTATGAAGACAAACACCGATTTCATTTCACAACTCCTCAGGGTTTATGACAGGGGAAAGGATGGAGAGAGAGTAAACAAGGAAGCGAATAAAGCAAAACGCGCTGCCTACTTGAGTGGGTGATCCGGCTGAAAGCAAAGAGATCAACCGCAGTGGTCGCAAAGACTGCCGCAAAGATCCGCGAAGAAAATCCTTTGCGGGCCCTTTGCGGAGTCTCTGCGTCCTTTCCGGTTAGGTTCCCGTTAAGTCCCAGTCAAGTTTAACAGTCATCGGAGCTTCTGAATTTATTCGTCAGCGTCGAGAGGATCGGGCGCGATGACTATTTCCTCAGGCGGCACGATAACAACCTTGCCGTCTTTCCAAACGGCGATTGAATGTCCGAGGCGTTTGTGCATAGAAAGTGTTTCTCGCACGGCTGCTTGCAGAATGCGCTCAATAGCTTCGGCCTGCTCCGCAAAGTTTATTCTTGAGAAAGTGACGTGCTCTTTCATTATTTGTTGCCCACCACATTTTGCCATAACTCAGGCGAAACAACCGTGGAAGTCCTATCTCTCTCGCCGCTCGCGATTAACAAAGGTGAGCCAGCACCGGAGTTGTCGTAAACAACCCACGTATCGGCGAGCGGAAGATAGAGCTGCGATAGGTTTTCAAGGCCCCTACGGAAGCGCCTGCGAATTATGTCGTCACTCACCAGGTGACCCCCGCCGCGAACCCGTTCCGCTACCCGTTGAATCGCCAGCTCCACAGTATTCAACCAAAGAAACAGCAAATGGAACTGATAGCCCTCCTGGGCCAGACGGCTAATCCAGGGCGCGTAAGAGCGGGTTGCCAGCGTGCTTTCAAATGCGAAACTCTGCTTATTGGCGGCTAGCTCGCGTAATCTTGTCAGCATCACACGCCCGGCGTCCAAAGCTACAGCCTCAGCGTTGAAAGCCGACAATCCTGCGGAAATCGTATCTGCGTTTACAAATTCGAGCAAACCGAATGTATCCCGAAGAAGAACAGGGGCAAGTGCAGACTTTCCAGCGCCGTTAGGACCAGCAATGATCGCAACCTGAGGTTTCGCTTCGTTCATGAATCTTGCCTATCGACGGGCCCACTCAAGCCCGCGACGATCGAGGTCATCGAGCACTGCCTGCAGTTGATCTCGTTTCGCCCCTAGCTCTTTCTCATCCGCATCCGCGGGAACAAAAATCGGAGGCGCAATGTCCACTCGCGCGCGGGTGAATGGGAAGGGCGCCTGGGCCCGGTCCCAACTTTTTTTCGCTTCCCAGTAACGCCGTGGCGTAATTGTGAATGGCAGGATTGGCTGTCCCGATTTTTTGGCCAATAGGACGGCACCCATCTTGGCGACGTATCGTGGACCTTTTGGCCCGTCGATGGTGAACGACGCCGGATAACCAAGGCTCAGCAGCCGGGCCATCTCGGCAAGGGCTGTTGTTCCACCACGTGTGCTCGACCCGCGCGCAGCGCCGGCGCCAAATCGCTGAATGAATCTGGCGATGTATTCACCGTCGAAACTTTGCGACGTCATCACCACGATGCCGCGCTTTTGCCAGAAATAGATCGAGGCAAATACTCGATTATGCCAGAACGTATAGATTGGTTGATGATGGTTGAGCGTCGCCGCTTCCCAGTTTTCCCAGCCCTCAACTTCATACTGAATCGTGCTGCCGATTAGTCTGATGATTGTATAAAACGCAATATCGGCCATCCTGATAAAGAGTCTTTTTTTGAACGGATAGGAAGAAAGGTCGGCAAACTCGAAAGCGCGCGCAATGGCCTCCTCGTCTGTGGTGGGTCCGTCGGACCGTTCCTGGGTTCCAGCTTGCATGGGTTCAGTCAAAGTGAAGTAAATCGGAAACAAATCAAGGTGCCAGGTGTCTTTAGTACCGGGTCTTATCCAAAATCAAGAACGGTCGTTAATTTCATAGTTACCATTGCCTCGCAAGATCGACTGAACAAGCATTGAGAAAGTTACTATCATTCGCATTTTCTGTCTGCCTGGTAACGGGGCTGGCCCTCTTATTGTGGATGATAGATGTGGTTAGGCGAACGCCTCAAATTCCACCGCAGATTCCTGATGGAAACTACGTCGAGATCATGTTGCACAAGAAAAAGCACAACCATACCGATGACTTCTGTGTTCCGTGTGATCTTAGCTTCAAATATGTGAATTGAAACGTCGAATGCAGGCTGCTCACTGATAGACGTCCGCTTCCCCTGCGGGTCTGGTCTTCCAACGCTTGTGAATCCAAAGCCACTGGTCCGGGTAAAGCCGAACCATGCGTTCCATCGCTGCTGCAAAGCGAGCTGTGTTTACCTCGACATCCTTCTCGTGGTCGCCCGTTCGTACCAACTCAACCGCAGGGTCGCCATGAAACAAATAGCGCTTACGCTGCTTGTCCCAAACGGCGCAGGTTGGAATCACCACGGCGTCTGTTTTGAGCGCCAGGGTGGCGATCCCCGATGTTGTGCAAGCGAGCTTTCCAAAGAAGGGAACAAAAACTCCTTCGAACGTGTTTGTGTTGAGATCGGATAGTATGCCCAGCGTTCCACCCTGGCGCAGCACTCGTAGCGCTTGCCGCGCCGCGCTCTTTTTATCGATAGCATGGTTCCCAAATCTGGTCCTGACGCGCTCGACCATTTCTTCTATGCGCTCGTTGTCCAGGGGGCGAACCAGAAAACTGATGGGATATTCCAACGCCGACCAGCCAAAGCTGAGTAGTTCCCAGGCGCCGAGGTGGCCGGTCAGAAAAATCACCCCGCGTTTATTTTTTTCGGCGTCTCTCAAGTGGGCCAGGCCTACTTGATCATACTCAATCATGCCGCGCAAACGCTCCGGTGACATACGCGGAAACTGGCTAAACTCAGCCAGCAACCGCCCCAGACTATCAAAGCATCCCCGGAGTAATCGTTGCCTTTCCTGCTCACCAATTTCCGGAAAAGCGATCTCGAGATTGCGCTCGCCGGTGCGGCGAAGTTTGAGCGGCAAACAGTAAGCGACTCGCGCCATCGCTCGACCAAGGCCGATGGCCATCGGGCGCGGCAGAACCCCGAAGAGTCCGAGGGTTGAACGCGCTAGTAAATATTCAAATTTGGATTGCCTTCCCCGATTGGCCATTAGGGTTCACCAAAGAGCGCGTAGTGTAACGCATAGAAGTCGAGAGCCGCGAACCCCGCCTCCCGCAACCGAGTTACGATTCTCAAGCTTCTGTATTAGACTCTCGCTGCTCCGAAATGAGGGACACCATCGTGTGATATATTTCGAACGTCGCAACGCGGAATATCGTACAGTGCTTTGGAAACGCCAATTAACAAGCATACGCGTTCCATTCTCTCCTCGACTATCACCGGCAGATTGGAGTTGGATGCAGAAACGTAGGATTCTCATCGTCGATAATAACGATGAGCTGCGTGCCATACTCGAAGACGCGCTTGGCAGCCTGGGCCACGAGGCTGTCGTAACCGGCGACCGGGATGAGGCCCTCAACCGCGACGACCTCGACCAATTTGATCTGATCATCAGCGATCTCACTGAAGACGCCCAGACCGCTGATGAGTCAAGTGGGCCAGGCGCGCAGCCGGCCGCTAAACCTCATCGCCGTCATCTGCTGACTCCGGTCTTCTCAAATGCAACCGAGCCCGTCATCGTCAAGGCCTTTAAGATGGTTGCGGCAAATTACCTGCGCAGTCCCTACAACAAAGACGAGCTCCGCGAAATCGTTGAACAGACGCTTTCATACAAGCTTCGGTACGTGGACGATCCGAGCTTGCTTTCTCACACACACGAGAAGATTGAATTCGAACTACCGAGCGATCTGGCCTTGATGAACGGGGTATTGCAATACCTGCTGGAGCGGGTTGCTAAGCTGGGGCTTATTACCGCTGAAGGATCTAATCTTTTTGTGGCGCTTGATGAAGCATTCGTTAATGCCGTCAAACATGGAAACAAAAATGACCCCACAAAGTTGGTGCGACTCGGCGCCGAACTTTCGCCCAAAGAAGCATGCTTTACAATTGAAGATGAAGGAGAGGGATTCGATGTGGCGACAATACCCGACCCCAGAGATCCGGCTAATCTGTTCAAGTCTTCAGGCCGCGGCGTCTTGCTTATCTACAACATCATGGACGAAGTTGAGTACAATGCGCAGGGTAATCGTGTAAAGATGGTTAAGAGGCCGGAACGTTCGGTCGAAACTCAACTCGTTGAATCAGGCACACCTAACGACAAACACGCCCGTTGATAATTCACTGAAACGCCCATCGACTGCGGCGGCGACACTGCATGCCTCCCAGGCTGCCGAGCCACCTTCATTTTGGCAGGCGTGGCCGTGGTGGCTTAGCCCTGCCCTGCTTGGCCTGGCGTTAGTGCTCTCCTTTGTCGATCCATTTATCGGCGACTGGGATGGCCTGGACTACACGATGTTGTCGCTGGCCGGTTATCCATCTTCAATGGCCCTTGGCCGGAATCTTTTTATCTTCGGCAATTATGCGCTTTACAAGTCGGTCCACTGGCTTTTCAACGTTCAACCAGAAAACGCATATCTCATTTTCAAGTACGCGGTTGTTGCCCAAGCCCCGCTTGCGATAATTGCCTGTTGGGTGCTGGCCCGCGACTTTACCCGCTCTGTTCATTCGGCCACCCTGGCTGCGCTGTGCATCGTGTGTTCGCCTGTGTTTGTGCTCTACGGTGGACAAGTGATGACGGATGTTCCGTCAGTCCTGCTGCTGTCGGTTGCCTTGATCATCCATTATCGAGGACTGCAACGAAAACAAATCTGGATGGTTATGCTGGGCGCGGCGCTGCTGGGTTTCGGGATGAACCTCCGCGAGACTATTGGTTTCTATGTCCCCTGGTTAATCGTAGCTCCCTTCGTTTGCGGCTGGAAACTCGGTCGTCGTCAAATTTTTCTAATTGCTCTTTCGTGTTTCCTTTTCTTGTTTTTCGCATTCAGCTGGTTTGGATTTTGGTTCATTACAGATGCGCACTATCGCTGGATCTGGCACGGATGGCGCGAATCATTGCGGGTTGAAACTGCGCGCCACCCGGTTACTCTGCGCAGTCTTTGGCCCCACCTGGTGTATTTCTTTGTCAGTGCTCCGATAGTTTTCTTGTCGCTTCCTTTCGCTATCCGAAGTGAGTGGCGCTTGCGGAAACTTTCGCCGGTGCTATTACTCGCGGCGACGGGTCTGTTTGCCAATCTCCTTTTGTTTTTTAACTACAGCACCGCCATAAACTGGCGCTACTTCTTGACTGGCCTGCCGGCGATGGCGCCTCTTTGCGCCGACTTCTTAATTCGAACACTTGACCAGCGCGTCAAAAACCTGCGGCTTGCCTTCGCTGCCTGGGTAATGGCGGTGTTGGCGCTGGCGCTCGTCTTCGGCCTATTGATTCGCCCTGCCAGTAGACAGTTCATCGAAAGACGAGCGCTGAGCAAGGAGTATGGCCAGCGGCTCGCCACCCTACCGCGGGATGCCGTTCTGATCTCAGGCTCGCAAACCATCGCGGTCACTTATTGGAAGGCAATAGGAGCGGGAGCCTGGAAAACGATTGGTACGGGGAGTGGTTGGCCCGGGGACAACCTGGTGCCACTTATCGAAGAGCACATAAGTGAAGGCCGGCGGGTTTTTCTCGACACCGATCCACGCTGGTGGGTGCCCTGCGGCTGGCAACGCGATGAGATTGCGCCGATAGTAAAATTGCAGGAAGAATTCAGGTTCCGTCGAGTTACCGATACGATCTACGAATTGAGACCTCCATTTGAAAAGGATACAGGCGCGAACGACCATCCACACCTGGAGAAACTGCTGCCGGAAAACCGACCGGAAGACACAAAAAAGTGTCCTCATTTACAAGGGTGAGTTTCCTTTCTTGCGGTTTCGGCATTCGAAGCGGCAGGGCGGTAGCGGCCTTTAGGACGCATGACCACTAGCGGGTCCCTGCTGTTAGTTTAGAGGGGGGCACCGCCCCCCGGTTCCTGACACGTCTAATCGCGAATTGCGCCGGCAGGCGGTGCCCGCCTCTAAACGTAGGATGGGTTGTTATGAATCAACCCTCGTTAACTTCCTCTGAACCAGAGTGATTTTTCCAAAATGCCTTACGAAATTTTTCTAGCCCTCCGCTATTTGGGTTCTCGGGAAAAGGGCCGCCTCGCGCGCGTGACCGCACTTCTGGCCGTGTGCGGAATAGCCGTGGGCGTTGCCGCCCTGATTGTGGCGCTGGCGTTGGCAAACGGTTTTCGCGACGAGATGCGCGACAAAATACTGCAGGGTTCGGCTCACCTTGCTGTCATGTGCAGCAATGGTCAGCCAATGTCGGATTACAGCAACGTGGCTTCCCGTATCCTGAGCGTTCAGGGGGTCACATCGGCAACCGGAACAACCTACGATGGCGCAGTTGTAATTGGACCAAAAGGATCGGCTTATGCTGTGCTGCGCGGTATCGACGGGTCGTCCCAGCAATCAATCGTGGCCATCGGTCGCTCGGTAATCGCCGGGTCTCTTGCTCCGCTGTTTGAAACCAGCACAAAGGATGCCAACACAAATCACCAGGACCGGGATCCCCACGCGGGCAGCCCGCGTGAGGTGGAAGTCCTGCCAAGCGTAATATTGGGAGCTGAGTTGGCCACACGCGTAGGACTCCAGGTGGGTGAGGCGGCTGAGATCATTTCTGCTAATCCCGGTCTCTCCTCCTCTAATGCAAGCAGACGTCATGTTCGCGTCGCCGGTATCTTTCGCTCAGGGTTATTCGAATACGACGCTAGCTGGATTTACCTGCCGCTCCGGACAGCGGCGGCCTTTGCCGGCGGAGAGCACACCGCGACTGTCATCAGCGTTCAGGTGGAAAACATCTACAACGTCAAGGAAACTGCGGCAAGAGTGCGTGAGTCGCTTGGAAATTCCTACACCATCGTTGATTGGCAGGAAGCCAATCGGCCGCTGTTTACGGCCCTGGCGCTGGAGCGGCGTATCGGGGTAGTTATCATTGCTCTCATTATTCTTACTGCAGCACTGAATATCACCACGACCTTGATTCTTGTGGTAATGGAGCGACGCCGCGATATCGCGATTCTTAACGCCATGGGCGCAACAGGCAGAAGCCTCATGGGTATTTTCGTGATTGAGGGTGCAATAGTCGGCGTGGTGGGCGCGCTGTTTGGGATCTCGCTCGGAGTTGGCGCAACTGTCCTCGCAAATCGATATAAGCTCATTAGTTTGCCGGCCGATGTCTACTCAATCAGCAATGTGCCGCTCAACTTACAGTTGCGCGACGTGCTGGTCGCCGCATTCGTAGCATTCTTTCTTACCGTAATCGCGACAATCTATCCTGCCCGGGCTGCCGCCCGGGTTCGTCCGGCGCAGATGTTTCGCGACGCAGGTTAATCTCAATTCTCGATGTCTGAGATTTGATATCTTGAGATCTGAAATTTGAGATTTGAGAAAAGACAAGACCAATGGCCAAAGTCCAGAGTTCAAAGCCACAGAGCGAAGGTTTGGAGGCTGCCAAAGCTCGCGAAGGTACCAAGGCTGTCGTTCAAGGCGAGGAAGCCGACTTTGGACTGACCGTCACCGATCTTAGGAAAAGCTTTTCTTCTCCGATTGGGGAACGAATTGACGTCCTTCGCGGCGCTTCGTTTTCCGCCGGCTCGGGCGAAACTATTGCTATCATGGGATCCTCGGGCGCCGGAAAATCAACTTTGCTGCACTTGATGGGAGGACTCGAAGAGGCAGATCATGGGACCATCGTCGCGGGAGACTTCTCAATCGACAGCGCTCGACCTTCCGCTCTTGCCCACTTTCGCAACAATCGGGTGGGTTTCGTTTTTCAGTTTCACCATCTTCTTCCCGATCTTACCGCCGCGGAAAATGTCAGTTTGCCGTTAATGATTAACCGAACGAGTCGCCGGGAAGCGCTCCGACGCGCCATTTGGGCCCTTGAAGACGTCGGGCTCGGCGATCGAATTTCGCATCCAGCGGGACATCTTTCGGGTGGCGAGCAACAGCGAGTTGCTGTTTGTCGTGCGCTGGTTTCACGGCCAGCTTTGGTCCTGGCGGACGAGCCGACAGGTAATCTTGATACGGCAATCGGCGATGAAATTGCACGTTCTCTTGTATCCTACAGCCGGCAGAACGGGGCTCTGGTAATTATCGCCACGCATAATCGCGCCCTGGCGGAGCTTTGTGATCGCGTACTAATGTTAAAAGATGGAAGGCTTAGTCAATAGATCGAAGGAGACCGGATTGTAGCCGTTTAGGGCCTTGGGAATAACCCGCGGGTTGACACTATTATTACTGAGAAATCACACAAACCTTTTGGCACTCTGATTCATGGGTTATAATGCCGCCCGGTTGCCGGGCAAGCGAGTCCTTCGCCCGGCATGGTAATCATAAGAGCTTGTTCTTACAATAAAACGAATGTTCGAACGCTATACCGAAAAAGCTCGGCGTGTAATTTTCTTTGCTCGCTACGAGGCGTCCCAGTTTGGGGCTCCGGCAATTGAGCCGGAACACCTGCTGTTGGGGTTGATGCGCGAAGACAAAACGTTGACCGGCCGCTTTTTTCCGCGAGCCCAGGTTTCAATCGAGTCAATCCGCAAGGAAATTGAAGGTCGCACGCTACTCCGCGAAAAGATTTCCACATCGGTGGAGCTGCCGCTGGCCCCGGAAACGAAACGTGTTCTTGCTTACGCTCACGAGGAGAGCGATCGCCTCCAACATCGTCACATCGGGACTGAACATTTGTTGTTAGGACTTCTTAGAGAAGACCGTTCAATGGCCGCCGAGATTCTCTACGAACGCGGGCTCCGCTTGAACGCGGTTCGTGATGAGATTGCGCGACAGTCTGGAGCAGACGCGCGAGGCTCGCAGAAGAAAGACACTCCCCACCTGGTCGAATTTTCTCGTGACCTGACCGACGATGCTTCGAATGACAAGCTGGATCCTCTAATAGGCAGGGAAGCTGAAATTGAGCGAGTGGTTCAAATACTTTGCCGCCGTACCAAGAATAATCCGGTGCTGATCGGCGAGCCCGGTGTCGGAAAGACCGCTATCGTTGAGGGCCTCGCGCAACGAATCATTCGGGGGGAGGTTCCTTCGTTCCTCGAGAACAAGCGCATCCTGTCGCTCGACCTTTCTTTAATCGTAGCCGGCACCAAATACCGTGGCCAGTTTGAAGAGCGGCTGAAACAGATCATGCGCGAGTTGGTTGAGAATCCGCAGTACATAGTTTTTATCGATGAACTTCACACTTTGGTCGGCGCCGGTTCGGCGGAAGGTTCGCTCGACGCCGCAAATATCTTGAAACCCGCACTTTCGCGCGGCGAGATCCAGTGTATTGGCGCGACGACCCCGGCGGAGTTTCGAAAATCGATTGAGAAAGATCGCTCGCTTGAGCGACGATTTCAGGCTGTCAAGGTACCGCCGCCCACAGAAAAAGAGGCAGTCGAGATTCTGGAAGGCGTGCGCGAACGGTATGAAAGCTTCCATCAGGTTCGTTACACCGACGAAGCGCTGGAGGCAGCCGTTTACCAGTCGCATCGTTACATTCCCGACCGATACCTGCCTGATAAAGCAATAGATGTAATTGACGAAGCTGGGTCCCGCGTGAAGCTTCGCGTTCGACGTGAACAGGGAAACCTTTCTGACTGGAACCAGATAAGCGAGTGGGCACAGGAATCCAACGACAACCTAAGTAGTCGCGAGAGCAGTGAGGACGCCCTCGTCTCCGGGCAGGTTACGCGTGACGACGTTGAGGACGTGATTGCCCGCTGGACTGGCATCCCCGTTACCTCCCTCAAGGAGGCGGAAACTCAGAAGCTCCTACGGATTGAGATTGAGCTTCATGAGCGCGTCGTTTCCCAACGTCCGGCAATTTCTGCACTTGCGCGGGCCATTCGCCGGTCCCGTGCCGGCTTGAAGAATCCGCTGCGGCCCGTCGGTTCCTTCCTCTTCCTGGGACCTACCGGCGTGGGCAAGACTGAAGTGGCCCGTTCTTTAGCTCAGGTCTTGTTTGGCAGCGAACGTTCCATGATTCGCTTCGATATGTCGGAGTTTATGGAAAAGCATTCTGTGTCGAAGCTGATTGGAGCACCACCGGGATACGTAGGTCACGAAGAGGGCGGCCAGTTAACGGAACGAATAAAGCGTGCTCCCTACTCAGTCTTGCTGTTCGACGAAATCGAAAAAGCGCACCCGGACATTTTCAATGTTTTGCTTCAGGTTTTTGAAGATGGGGTTCTGACTGACGCTCTCGGCAACGCCATAGATTTCAAGAACGCAATCATCATCATGACTTCAAACATCGGCGCTCGCTTCATTCAAAAGAAGGGCACGATGGGTTTCCAGGGCACTTCTGATGCCACCAGAGAAAAGATGGAAGAAATGGTGATGTCCTCAGTTCGGCAGACGTTCAATCCTGAATTCATTAATCGTCTCGATGAGATTATCATCTTCGACGAACTCTTTGAGCATGAGTTGCTGGACGTCATTCAACTTCAGATCGAACAGATTAACAGAACCATGATCCGGCATGGATTTGAAGTAAGGCTGACCGACGAAGCGAAGAAGTGGATTGTGTTAAAGACCTGCGCCGATCGGTCGTATGGGGCACGACCCTTGCGCCGCGCGCTGCAAAAGTACGTTGAGGACCCTCTTTCAGAGGCGTTGATTCAGGGCCAACTTGTGGATTTTTCTCTGATCGAAATGTTTCTCGATGGGGACGACCTCAACTACCGACCGGTGGGCATTGAAGCGCCTGACGACGCTATTCTAATTCACTGAGCGTTTTTGATTTACGGCCTAACTGAAAGAAGAACAAAGGGCAAAGGGGAGACCCGGGCAATTTCGCTGATTAGCCCGTTTCCTTTTGCCTTTTTACTTTTGCGATGCTGGTTCGGTATAATGCGCGACTTTGCTGGACAAGCATTGGCAACGAGACTGTTACCCTTCGGAATCCAACGCTTCCACAGTCTTTTGGCTCGTTGGGACGCAGGTCAGTGGGGCAATTTGCCTTTATTTTCGAAACGATACATTTAATAGCCCATTTTTAGCTCCCCGATAGTATCTGAGATCCGGTAAGAACCTCTGAGGGAAAAGGCGCTTATGCATTCATATCGCGGATTTTTGCTCATTTTTGTGAGCGGAATCGTCCTGCTGGCATCCATGGTCTCCTCACCACGAGTTGTTGGTGCCCAGCAGAGTCAACGCCTCGTAGAATCGGTGGACATCACAGGCAATCGGCGCCTTAGAAAAGACGACATCCTTTATTGGGTCCAAACCCGCCCGGGCGATCCCTTCAACCAGGAGCAGGTCCAACGCGATTTACAAACAATTCTTGGTCTTGGTTTTTTTGATAAGACCGCCACGCGTGTTCTTACTGAAGAAGGCGCCCGCGGGGGCATCAACGTGATATTCGAGGTTAAAGAACTTCCAATAATTCGGGATCTCCAGTTTGAAGGCCTGAAAAGTGTCCCCGAATCGGATGTACTGAAAGCCTTTCGCGAAAGACGGGTGGGTATTTCAAAGGAAAGCATTTATGACCCGGTAAAAGCACGGAATGCGATTCGGGTTCTGAAAGAACTGCTTGCTGCTCGCGGCCGCCCGAACGCCACAATTGAAGAAAGGCGTGAAGAGGTTTCCAACACCTCCACTGCTCTCACTTTTGTTATCAACGAAGGAGAGCGCGTGCGCGTGGTCGAGATCCAATTCGAAGGCAATACCGTGTTTAGTGACGGCGCACTTCGTGGCTCGATGAAGTATGTGAAAGAGGCTGGCCTAATCACCCGCTTTAAAGGGCAGGACATACTGCATCGCGAGAAGCTGGACGCCGATCTGAGAAACGTGACTAACTACATGCGCTCGAAGGGGTATTTGCAGGCACGCCATGGTGAGCCACGAGTCGAAGGCGTAGGACCCCGGCGTACCGGATTCCCTATTTTACCTCTCCCGATCCTCTCGTCGGTCGATGAAGGATTGCGGGTGACCATCCCGATTGTGGAAGGAAAGGTCTATCGCATCGGTGAGATGAAGATCGAGGGCAACTCGATTTTCTCGGAACCAACCATTCGCGCTGTGATTGGGCTCAATAAGGGCGACGTCGCCAATGGTGAGAAAATAGCCAAGGCTTTGTATGAGAACTTAAAGAAGTATTACGGTCAGCAGGGTTTCATTGAATACACTGCTGAACCAGCACCCTCTTTCAAAGATAATCCTCAGAAACCCGACGAGGGAATAGTTGATTTCGTAATTACGATCGAGGAGGGAAAGCAGTTTTCGCTGCGCCGGCTCGAGTTTATCGGTAATACATTTACGCGCGATAACGTCCTTCGCCGGGAGGTGTTGCTAAACGAAGGTGATATCTATAACCAGACGGCCTGGGAATATTCGATCATCAAACTTAACCAGCTCAGTTACTTCGATCCCATCGAAAAGGAAAAAGACGCAGATTTCAAAACCAACGAAGAAGAAGCAACGGTTGACGTCAATTTGAAAGTGACTGAGCGCGGCCGCCAGCAGATTTCTTTCAACGGCGGTCTCTCCGGCATCGGTGGATCGTTCTTCGGGCTTGAATACTCAACCAACAACTTGTTGGGCCGGGGTGAAATACTTTCACTGAACATGTCTGCGGGAAACCGACAGAAATACCTCCAGTTTTCGTTTACAGAACCATACATTAAGAATCGGCCCATTACCGCGGGCTTCTCTCTTTTTGGTTACACCCAAAAATTTTTCGGTGAGGGAACGTTTCTTTCTCAGAATCTCGACGCCCAGCAAGGCCTTTCCGGATCGCAACTCGACTTTCTTAACGTAAGCGAAGAAAACCTTTTCACGCGCACGTCATACGGCGGGTCGCTTTTTGTCAGTGCGCCACTGTCTGAATTTTACCGCAAGCGTCGTTTTACTCAGTTTTCCCGGGTGGGTCTTTCATATCAGTTTTCAACGTCCACTGTGACGGATCCCAAGGTCAATGAGGATCCCAACAATCCCACGCGATTCATCCCGGTTGTTTATTCGCAGCCGAATATCATTACCAGTCGGGTCACGGGGAGTTTTGCTTACGATACTCGCAATGCCAGCATCGATCCGACCCAGGGCAGAGAATTGTCGGTTCAGCTTGCCCTGGCCGGTCTGGCAGGGGACGTTCGTACTTACCAACCAACCCTTACTTACTCTCAGTTTTTGCCAGTACGGCGCAAAAAGTCTGAACGCCCTGAGGTCTTTGGCTTCCGCATAATCGTTGGAACTGTGGGAAGCCTCGCCACGTCGGCCAAGGTGAGAGGTGCAAATTCATTAGCCTTCGTTGACGGCGTGCCCATTTTCGAACGCTTCTTCCTCGGCGATGAATTCAGCATTCGAGGTTATAACGTCCGTTCCATCAGCCCGCTCGCTCCGCTTGATACTTTCGTTACTTCGCGGAATGTCGTAATCGCGTCGAACCCGTCAGGACCCCCTGTGGCCGTTCCGGGAGTACCGTCCTCGTTGGCCAACATCGGTATTTTTACCGGTCCTACGGGCTCAAACATAGCTCAGTTGCCGAGATCGTTTACCCCTATTGGCGCCGACACACAGGTGTTGGGTAATTTTGAATACCGCATTCCAGTGATAGGTAACGTAATTGGATTGGCCGCATTTGCTGATATTGGTTCCGCCTTCAACCTTCGCAGCAAAAACGATCAGTTCTTTTCCAGCAATTTCCTTTCCGACCAACCATTTTTGCAGACGGTGGGTTTCATTCGTTGCGCCAGAGCGGGTGGCGCTGCATTCGCGAGCTTATCTACCCTGGCGGCCTGCAACGCCAATACGGATCTGGCGTTGATCGGCGGGTCCGGACTAGTCATGCGAGATAATCGCCTGATAACCACGCAGGAACTGGATAACGCGCGTAGTCTTGGCCCATTCGATCCTTCAACCGGCTTACCTTTTGGTTTTCAACAGGTTTTTCTGCGCGGTGAGGCACAAACCAACACGGGCGTTCGTCTCTCACAAAGCCTTTTTTCAAAGTTCGGAGACTATCGAGCGAGTTTGGGTATGGAGGTGCGTGTCCAGGTGCCCGTCATCAACGTGCCTTTTCGCCTGATCTTTGCGTATAATCCAAAAGCCAGACAAGACCAGCTTATCGACGGGTTTCCATTCATCTTTAATGAGAAAAAGAAAGTCATCCGGTTTAGCGTTGGGCGCACCTTTTGATCATTTAAAGCCAACCAAGGCAGTGGTCTGAACAACTAAGTTGGGTTGAACAACCCGCCTTTTATTTTGAGGAGCAGTATAGGAGAATTATGAAGATAGATCGATTAATAGCCGCCTTTGCATTTGTTCTTGCCCTGGCTGTTTCGCCTGTGCTCGCACAGCCCGCACAGCCCAGACCGGCGGCGCCCGCACCCACCCAGTCGACCGCAAATGTTCCGGAAAGCAAGATCGCCTTGATCTACTCGGATGCGTTTCTCGACGCCAAGACCGGGATCGGCCGATTCACGACATTGATCACCAATTTGAATCGCGAATTCCAGCCGCGCCAGACCAAGTTGCAGCAGTTGCAGGAACGAATCAAAACGTTGACTGATGAGGTAAACAAGGCCCAGGCCGCCTCGGCAGTGGTTGATCCTAAATCAATCCAGTTGAAGATGGATCAGCTTGAACAACTGAAGAAAGAGTTTCAGCGTGAGGGAGAAGACGCTCAGGCCGCTTACAACAAACGCCGCACGGAACTGTTTACGCCTCTTCAGGATGACATCGGTAAGGCCCTTGAGGTGTATGCCAAGTCCCACAATATCAATGTGATAATCGATGGTAGTCAAGTGCCACTTGTTTACGCTGCAGATGCCCTGGATATCACTCGGGCGTTCATCAACGACTTCAACAGCAAGAATCCGGCGACGGCAGCAGTGACGACGCCGCCAAAATAGATTCGAGTTGACGGGTCTCATTCCGAAGACGCGAAGACGCGGCGACGCGGCCGTTGGCTTTGCGTCCCGCGTTTCTTCAATTCCGACCATGGAAACTGTTCTCGATTCCCAGGCAATACAAGAACTCCTGCCACATCGATATCCGTTTCTCCTCGTGGATCGGATTATTGAGTTGGTTCCTCGCCAAAGAATCGTCGGCATCAAACAGGTCAGCATTAACGAACCTTTTTTTCAAGGACACTTTCCTGGTGCGCCCGTGATGCCGGGGGTGCTCGTCGTTGAGGCCCTGGCGCAGGTGGGGGCTGTGCTTGCATTGCGCGAAATTGAGGACCGCGATCAGAAGCTGGTGCTGTTTACCGGTATCCGCGAAGCGCGTTTTCGCCGGCCAGTGGTGCCGGGAGATACATTGACGCTTGAAGTGACCGCCTTGCGTATCGGCTCACGAGTACAGCGTATGCGAGGCGAGGCCAAAGTTGACGGACAGCTGGTCGCCGATGCCGACATTATGAGCATAATTGCCGATCGTGCTTCTGCCGTTTAGCAGAAGAGAGAAGACTAAGAGGAAGGGGTAAAAGGTAACTCTTCAGTTTCCCATTACCCGTTCCCCTTCCCGGTAGCTCTTTATGGCTGTTGCCACCAAGCCTAACAATGTTCATCCTACCGCCGTTGTCAGTCCCCGCGCCCGGATAGGGACTGGCTGCTATATTGGTCCATACTCGATTATCGGCGATGACGTCGAATTACACGACGATGTCCGTTTGGAGTCGCATTGCGTAATTGACGGCCTAACGATTGTTGGGCAGGGCACGCGGGTATTTCCATTTGTTTCGATCGGACTTCCAGCCCAGGATCTAAAGTACAAAGGCGAGCCATCAGAAACGCGCATCGGCCGGCGCAACATGATTCGAGAGTTTGTGACAATTCATCGCGGCACCGCCGGAGGTGGGATGCTGACTCAGATAGGCGATGATTGTTTAATCATGGCCCAGGCTCACATCGCTCACGACTGCATCATCGGTGATGGCGTGATCATGGCAAATGCGGCCACGCTTGCCGGGCACGTGATTATTGAGAACAATGCGAATGTTGGCGCTTACTCCGGTGTGCACCAATTTTGCCGGGTGGGCAGGGAAGCATACGTCGGCGGTTACTCGGTGGTGGTTAAGGATGCGTTGCCCTTTGCCTTAACCGTGGGGAACCATGCCCGGTGCTATGGCTTGAACACCACCGGCATGAAACGGCGAGGTTATTCACCTGAGGTAATCGGCGCACTACACCGCGCATTTCATCTGCTTCTCTCCTCAAAATTGAATACTTCCCAGGCTCTGGAAAAAATCCAGGAAGAGATTCACGATTCGGCCGAAGTGGACTTTTTGGTCGAGTTTATCCAGTCCTCTAGTCGGGGTGTCATTAAATAAGGATGAAGTATGAAGGATGAAGGCGGAAAGAATGACTGACGAAGCGACCGCTAGTATGGCTCAAACATCTTCGCAACTATTGTGTCGGGCAGCGACCGCAGCAGCTTTGAACTCTCTTTCATCCTTCATCCTTCATCCTTCATCCTTCGGGAATCCTTCATCCTTCATCCTTTTACCATGCGTTACGGTTTAATTGCAGGCAACGGCCGGTTTCCTTTTATGGTTGTAGAAGGAGCGCGAAAGGCCGGCGTGTCGCTTTCCGTCGCAGCTATTCGTGAGGAGACTGACCCTAAGATCGAACAGGAAGTTGAACGTCTGACATGGGTTGGGATTGGCCAACTTGGCAAAATGATTCGCTTCTTCAAAAACGAAGGAGTAGAGAAAGCCATCATGGCGGGCCAGGTTAAGCACGTTCAGATCTTTAGCCGCGCGATACCCGACGTGCGAATGTTGAAAGTGCTGCTTAAGCTTCCGCGCCGCAATACTGATTCCTTAATAGGTGCGATTGCTACTGAACTCGCGAGCGAAGGCATTCAACTGATCGACTCTACCTGTTTTCTGCAGGACTATTTGCCCGCTGAGGGAACACTCACTCGTCGTAAGCCTAACGCTGCCGAGCGGGCTGACGTTGAGTATGGGCTTGAGATTGCGCGTGAGATGGCACGTCTTGACCTGGGTCAGACAATCGTCGTCAGGGGTAAAGCTTGCGTATCGATTGAAGCAATGGAAGGTACCGACGCAACGATTAGACGCGCAGGCTCTCTTCTTGGGGGCGATCAAGGAACGAATGGAGTGGCTCTAAGCAGGGGCCCGCTGACGGTTCTGAAGCTGGCAAAACCGGGTCAGGACATGAGGTTTGACGTGCCTGTCACTGGCGTGCCGACAATCGAAACGATGGCCGCCGCCGGGGCAACCTGTCTTTGCATTAGTGCCGGAAAGACACTGATGTTTGATCGCGAGGAAATGATCACCCTGGCCGACAAAAACAAGATAGCCATCATTGCTGTTTAGGCCTGAATCAGAGGTTAGCTTGTAGCTGACACCGGTATCAGGCAGCAAACTAGAGTTTTAACTCAGAACTATTTGTATCGGCGCGGGGACCGTCTTCGTCGTCCTCAACAGGCTCACGGGGAACGGGCCCCCCCGGCACGCGATACTCCTCGCTCACCCACCTGCTGAGATCGACCAGCTTGCAGCGTTCAGAGCAAAATGGTCGGAACGGGTTATCCTGCCACTCGACCTGTTTGTTGCAGGTAGGACATTTTTTCATGAGCCAAATGGGGCGCAGATTAGTTGGCTAGCGGAGTTTCACTCACTGGGCGCAACAGCCATTCAGGGCGCTTGACCAAAATTCGTCGGTTAACGAAGTCGATCGTACCTTCCCGGCGCATCGCGTTCAATCGCACCGTCACGCTCTCACGCGTGGATCCCACGATGGAAGCGATTTCCCGGTGAGGCAGGGGAATATCGATTAACACGCCTTCGGATTCACGCACACCATAGCGATCGGAAAAATCGGCGAGCAACCTGTCGAGGCGGGCGGGAATAGCATTGAGTGCAAAATCAGCAAGCCTTTGTTCGGCATGTTCCAGACGGTGACCGATTAGGCGGAAGGTGTATTCGTGAAGCCTCGGGTCGTCAGCCATTGCCAGCTTGAATTGCTCCGCCGGAATCTTCAGAAGCGTGCAAGATTCGTAGGCAACGGCACAGTTTTCACGTCGACCTGCAATTGAGTAAAGCGCGGACTCTCCAAACAGCGAGCCTTCAGGCAGAATGTCAATTACGGCTTCGCGCTCGCCACTCTCCTCAATCCGGCAAAGTTTGATGCGGCCTCTCACGATGGCATACAACGAGTCGGCCGGTTCGCCCGCGCGGTAGATAAAGCGGCGGCGCCGAATGTCGGATACGACCGAGCAATCGGCGAGATCAGACACCGCGCGGTCGCTCAAGTTCGAACCGAATTCAAGTTGGCGGACGATCTTTGCCCGATCTGCGGAGGTTAAGTCGTGAGCTCGTGGGGGCGGCTTCGGTTTCTTCTCAATAATAGTCATGGGGGCCCTCATGGGGTAACGCATTCGGAGTTCGAGTTAATGCCTAAAGGTTCAATCGTCGATGCCACGGTCTTGCTAACCCGGTGGTCAAATCGCTGGTTAGGATCAGGTAACGTAAGGAAATCCCTGGAACGTGCCCGAGGTTTAGAACATCTTTCAGCTATTGTACTGACTCAATAACAAGGGCGAGCTAAGAAATGCGGACAACCTCTGAATAAAGCGCACTCTAACATGAAGCCGGTGGGCGCGCAAGATTCGGAGTGCACAATAATCAGAAGTCAGGAGTCAGGAGTCAGGAGTCAGGAGTGAGAAGTCAGAGGGCAGAAGTCAGAAGTCAGAAGTCAGAAGTCAGAAGTCGATTGAACTCGCGGAAGGTTCGGGTCGTATAATCAAGACAGATATCAGAGGTCAGAGGATGCTGGTCAGGCTTCTGACTTCTGACATCTGACTTCTGACTTCTGACATCTGACTTCTGACATCTGACATCTGACTTCTGACTTCTGACTTCTGACTTCTGACTTCTGACATCTATTCAATATGGCTGATTACAAAGAAACAATCGACGAATGGCAAAAGACAGTGCGCCGGAAGGCCCGTGAGCTTGATGAGAAGTATTCAATCTCAGAGAAGGTAGACGAAGGAGCGCGCGTCGCCGGCGAAGCGGCTAAACGTGGTGCGAAGACTTTCACTGCCGGGGCTGAAAAGTTACGAGTTGAAGCCGAGCGTCTGACTGAGGACGGGGATATTACTGATACCGCCAGGCGAACTGCTGACGAAGCGGTTCGCGGCGCAAAAAAAGCAGGCGAAGTCATTCGCGATGTTGCCGGCGATGCTGGTAAGAAGGCAGGTAAAACAGCCTCTGAAGTATTCGAGGACGCGAAGACCTATTACGATCGCGCCTCGACCTTTTATGACACTGGAGCAAAAGTCACACGAGCTTCGACGGCTGCCACTGCCGGAATTCTCAAAGCACGCGACTGGATCAAAGAGAATCCCGGCAAGGCCGCGGTTGTTTCGTTTTCCCTTGTGTTGGGTGTCCGCATGGGTGCTGCGCTGCCGGGTCTTGATGCGGTATTGCTCGGCGCACATCCCCACTGGCTGACCCACTCCGCTCTGCCGATTTTTGGCGCTCGAAAACTCAGCGAAAAGTTCAACGACTACTTACGCAAACAGGAAGAGTTGATTGCCGCTGGGCAACTGGATGAAGCCGAACGCAAACGCGTCGAGTTTCAACGTAACATCACTAAGTATGTAGGTGCGCCGCTGCTCGGAGCTGTTAGTTGTGCCGCGGGGGCTGCCATGTTCGCGCAGATTCTTCAACCCGGCAGCGTGGTGGGGGCGCCAATCAGTTGGTTGGTGGGTGGCAATCCTTTTCTGGGCGGCGTCTGGTTGTTCGCTAACGGCGTGATCTGTTTCCACGAAGGCTATAAGTTCTTCATGATTGCGCTGGCGGACCAGGACGAAGTCGCGAGAGTTGTGCGGGAGATTAAGGGACTACTGCCTGCCGCGGCCACGAGCTGAGAAACTAACTAACAATTCTATGTACGGCTATAAGAATCTCGTTGGAACGAATCTGATAGATGATACCGAATGGAAAGCGGTGGGTGCGGCATCGCCTTGTTCGCGGAGACAAGGGGTGCCATGCATGTGGGTTCGCTAGAATTCGGGCGACTGTCGCATCAATCTCATCCAAAAAGCTCCCTCCCAACCCGTTCTCTTTCTCCTCGTAATGCAGCGTCGCTTGTTTCAACTCTCCAAGTGCCGAGGATGTGAATCTATAGTCCGTCATTGCCTCAGAGACGAACGAAGATCACGGAGGGCAGCAGGTCCGTCAACGGCAGGTAACTCACCCCGCTCGTAGGCGTCAATTCGATCTTCGGATTCAGAAGCCCACTTGCTCTCGATTTCACTGATGCGGGCCTCATCGAGACTCTCCCAGAGCAGATCGATCGACATCGCTCGTTCGCTGGAATTGAGATGAACAATTTCCTTTTGAATGGATGCAAGGCTCATGGGCAAATCATCAAACTTACCGGACACTTCTGTCAAGAAGGATGACCGAGGGTGGCGTCCTACTTGAAATCAGGTCGTCAGCAAGGACTCTGTATGACAAGACTGACGCTCCTGCCCGAGCCGCTTTAAGTCAGCGTAATCGGGAAGGGAACGAAGGACAGCGCGAACACAACCAGCGTGACGATTGCCACGACAATCCGCCTGGTGCCCAGTGGTTCCATCTGTTCAGGCGCCGGATGGCGCACTCGCAGCATAATCCCGAGCAATATCGTGTAAAGAAAGCCGCTTGGGCTGCCGTGCCAAATAAATCCCAGTACCGACATAACAGCCACTGTTATGAAGGCAAGCCGGCCAAGAAGCTTGTGGGCGCGTTGGCCGAAGAGTGCAAACGTTCCGTGCCCGCCGTCGAGTTGGCCCACCGGCATCAGGTTCAGGCTCGTCACGAGCAGTCCAATCCACGCTGCCATATAAAACGGATTAGGCGACGCGTCAACTAGGTGAGCATCCGTGAGTTTTGCGATTATTTGAAAAAGAAGAGGGTCGTTGAATATGACCCCAGTGCCACTGTCGTGCGCCGGCGCTGGCTGCAGAGTCAGGATTCCAACCAGCGCGATGGGCAACAACATGACAAAGCCCGCTAACGGACCGGCTAAGCCGATGTCAAAGAGCGCCCGGCGCGATGGGATTGGCGACTTCATCTTTATGAATGCGCCGAAGGTCCCGGCCAGAAAAAGTGGAGGAGCGGGAATGAAAAAAGGCAGCGTGGCCTTGACCCCGTAATAGCGGCAGGCCAGGTAATGACCCATCTCGTGGGCGGTCAGTATTGTCAGCAGGGAAATGGCAAACGACAGTCCTTGCGAGATAAGGGTTGGATGGGCAATTGCGATTGAAAGCAATTCTCCAATTATGCGCAGATAGTAGTCCGGAACATAAAGGATGTAGCTCAGCAAACCTGAGAGAGCCGGCTCGGCTACATGGATAGCTGGATCGGCCAGGACAATTCCGGCGAATGTGGTGGTTATGAAAGTAAGTATGAACAGGACTGAGTGTTTCATCCACTCGCGCGCACTCGGCGCAGCAGCCTGACGTCGCACCAGCGTTTCCCTGGGCGCTGCAAGGTGTGGAATTGCCTGGACGGATTCTGACATGGCCTTTTCGATATTAGAGGCTAGAGTTCCGGACGTACGCGTCCAGTGCCCTAGCCTCGATAATGAGCTATTAATCGATCCTAAAGGTCAGCATCCTCCGAATCAGCTTCGACCTTGAGTTGTACGTCATCACTCACCTGCAGGTCTTTGCCGGGCTTAAAGCGAATGGTCTTGCCGGAAGGGATGGCCACTTCCTCGCCGGTCCTTGGGTTTCGGCCCACGCCCCGCTTTCGGGGCTTAACCACAAATACGCCAAAGCCGCGAAGTTCAATTCGTTCTCCCCGCGTGAGGGCTTCCTTCATCGAGTGGAACAGGGCATCCACCGCCTGCTCCGCTTTCATCTTAGGAACGCCGGTTTTTTCCGCCACTCGGTTAATGATATCTAGCTTGATCACGGCCTTCAGCCTCCGTTCGAGTCTCAATGGGAGAATTGTTTCGAGCCGAACTTGCAGGGAGCGATGATAGAGAGGCGCAGTTAAGACTGTCAACTGTTGAAGAGAGCGGACCCTGGTGCGGCTTGTGGCCGGCAGTTCAGAGTTCAGCCCTTAGGCTGCTGATTCGCGACGCAAGCTGAAGCGTGAACTCTAAACTGCATGAGTATCAGCGGCCGGGCCGCCGCGGTGGGGACTCTGCCTTTGACAAGCAAGTAGGCGGAAGCTAACCTCAAGCGTGTCAGTGCAGGAGGCAGTTTCCTGTTTCACTAATTGAGGCCGCGCTCGTATTAATCAGTGGTTAGGGATCACAAACAATGTTAGGGATTAGAACTCGACGTCCACCGCCTTTTGGTGGCATTCAAGTTAGCGACGACAAAGATATTCAAGTCGAAAGACCTGAAGTAGCCTCGCGAAATAGTCTTTGGGCCGAAGGGCGACTGCTTTTCCGCGATCTCGTATTTGCGCTGATGATCGCTGCGCTGGCAGTTGTTTTTATTGTGCAGCCGGTAAAAGTAGAAGGCACGTCAATGCTGCCTCGGCTTCACGATGGCGAGCGAATTTTTGTTAACAAATTAATCTACTACGACGAGTATAGTTGGGCTCCCAAGGTCGATCGAGGTGACATCGTGGTGTTTTGGTTTCCTGACGACCCATCCAAGAGTTACATCAAACGCGTAGTGGGCCTGCCGGGAGATACGATAGAGATGCGGGAGGGAACCGTGCGCGTAAACGGAAGCCAGATCGACGAGCGTTATCTGGATCCGAGGTTTAATGTATCGCCCAAGAGCCAGGCGCCCGTGTTCGTCAGACTAAACTACTATTTCGTGATGGGTGACAATCGCGACAATTCCAGCGATTCGCGCAGTTGGGGACTCGTGCCAAAGAAGTATGTTTATGGAAAAGCGTTGCTTCGTTATTGGCCGCTAAGCGCCGCAAGCGTGATTCACCATGAAGACATCTCGCCCGCGGTGCCGCCGCCTTCCGGCTATCAGCCAGGCTCTCTGGGGATACAAGACCTTAACGAGGAGCGATAACACCGGGGTAGGATCTGAGGATTTAGTTGACAGTACTTGATTGGTTACGGCTTCTGGGGATGATTTTTTACGCGCCCGCGCGTGCCCTTCGAGAAGTGCGCGATCGCGCCAGCCTCGCACCGTCCGCGCTGGTAGCACTGTTTGCGCACGCAGTCTTCTTCTCTGTTCTTACGTTGCTCTATCTTGGGTTCCTCGGTAGTCCGCGCAATCCTTCCACCATCTTCTCGGTCATCATTCAGTCTGGCGGTTCGCTGGTCATCATTGCCCTGGTGTTCTGCCCGTTAGCTCTCTTTCTTTCGAACATGTTTGTTCGCCGCGGAAGTTTTCGTCTGCTGCTACAGCAGGAGTATGCGTCTCTGGCGGCGACGATGTTTTACGCGTTGGCCGCATCGAGTCTGATCGCAACGATTATCACGATTGCCGCAAGTTTAAGCGGCGTCCAGCAGGCACTGGCGAATCGGATGCTTGCGGCTCTATTGGCGCAACGGGACCAGCTTCCTCCGGAGGCTTTGGCGGCAATTGAACAGGGATTATTCCGTGCAGAACTGCTTGCCGCAGCGTTGTCAGTAATGGCTTTTCTTGCGATCTTTGGCGTCTGGGCCATCGTCGCAGTGCGAGCTGTCTTTCGTCTGTCGTGGATCCAGTCGGTTATTGTCGTCCTGGTCAGCGGCACGCTTCTGATTCCTGCCTCGAGATTGATGCCCATTGCCGGAATGATTCTCGCGTCGCCGTTTTTGCTGGTGATGGTGTTTTTACTACTCCGTGGGTACGTTTCGGAGATTACACGGTCCCAGCGCTCACGCGAGTCGTTCAAGCAGAATCTCGAGGCGGCCACACTCAATCCCGCAGATGCGTCGGCTCACTATAACCTGGGACTAATTCATCAGCAGCGAGGTGAATTTGATTCAGCACGCGAGCGATTCGAACGTGCAGTCCAGATCGACGCCGATGAGATCGATGCTCATTACCAACTGGGCCGCATCGGGCGGACGCAAAAACGGTTCGCCGACGCCATTAAGAATTTCGAGCAAGTGGTTTCCCGTGATCCCGCACACAGCCAGCACGAAATCTGGCGCGAGGTCGGCGCCACCTACAATGCTGCCGGGCAATACGAAGATGCACGGGATGCGCTTGAACGTTTTCTGGAGCATCGCCCTTCCGATCCTGAAGCGCTCTACCTTATGGGCCGCGCCCACGCAGGCCTGGGTCACCAGCGCGAGGCGGCCAGCTCGATGCAAGCTTGCATAGAAGCGGTCAAGACAGCGCCGGCTTATAAGTATCGCGCCGATAAGCGGTGGCTCAACGAAGCGCAGCAGTTCTTGAAAGGCAGGCAGGAGGCAGTAGGCAGTAGGCAGTAGACAGTGGAATCCGCCAAGCTCTAGTCGATGGTTCAATCCATGAAAAGTCCAAGGCCCGCATTACTCGCCCTTGAGGATGGCCGCACATTCCGTGGCCGCTCGTGGGCCGCAGACGGCGAAGCGTGCGGCGAAATGGTCTTCAATACTTCGATGACCGGATATCAGGAGGTTCTCACCGACCCGTCCTATGCCGGACAAATTGTTTGCATGACCTATCCGCTGATTGGCAACTACGGGGTCAACCGTGAAGATGAGGAGTCGTCGAAGCCATGGGTCGAGGGTTTCGTGGTCCGCGAGGCGAGCCGTGTGGCCTCGAGTTGGCGCGCGGAGGAAACCCTGGATGCATATCTGAAGCGCTGGAACATTGTAGCCATCGAAGGCATCGATACGCGCGCGCTGGTTAGACACATTCGCGACAAGGGAGCAATGCGTGCTTGTTTGTCAGCTATAGATCTCGACGAAGCAAGTGTAGTTGAAAAGGCGCTGAAGTCTCCCTCGATGGAGAATCGCGAACTGGCGAGCGTAGTGACTACCAGGCAAACTTACGAGGTTGCGCCGGAAGGTGACGAGCGTTTTCACGTGGTTTGTTACGACTTTGGTGTTAAGAGAAACTCACTTCGCGAACTCGCCAGGCTGGGCTGTCGCATCACCGTAGTTCCGGCCTCAACCACATCTGCGGAAGTCCTTGGAATGAATCCAGATGGCATTTTCCTTTCTAACGGACCAGGCGACCCGGCTTCCATGAATAGAGAAGTGGAGGAAATCAAATCCCTGATTGATGCCAGGGTTCCGACCTTCGGAATCTGCTTTGGCCATCAGTTGCTCGGCCGCGCTTTTGGCGGCAGCACTTTCAAACTTGTGTTTGGGCATCGCGGCGGAAATCAGCCGGTGAAAGACTTGCAAGAAGGCGGCGTGGAAATCACTTCACACAATCACGGCTTCGCCGTACTCGCCGATAGTCTTCCGGGCGACGTTGAGGTAACTCACATCAACCTTAACGACCGCTGCGTTGAGGGCATGCGCCATAAGACGCTTCCGATAATCTCAGTCCAATACCATCCCGAAGCTGCACCCGGCCCACACGATGCCGCGCATCACTTCCGCCGGTTCATTGAGCTGATGGACCGATCAGCATCCACCTTACTTTAATCAACGTTATGGTAGCGCGCCGTGTTGAAGCCGCGAATAAAATCTTATTCAGCGATAACGTTTCGATCCCTTTTTGTTATTACACTACTGCTGGATTCTGCTGAGGGCCGACAGGCGCGTATTCTAATGGACTTGGTGGTAATGACTGATAGTCTTGCGACGGTCCGAGAGAATGAAATCGACCGGACTCTTGGCAGTCTAGAAGATTTGAACGGGGTAGACTCGGCTCTTCGACGAACTGTCTCTGTAATGAAGTAGTCAGCGGGCCGTTTCCCTCTAGTCCTCGACCGGCATCTTCAGCTCACCAGTGGTGAGATCGGGGCGCTCGCGAGCCATTTCTTGAGGAGTGGTATTCACGTCAGGATGCGCCAGCAGCCCGACCTCTCTGTCTGAAGTAAGCTTGAGGTCGTCGGTCGCGAGAGTTCCGCCGGTACCAACGGGCGTTGGTTCCAGGAGATCTGCGAGCCCCTCGCTGCCGCGGTGTTCGAGCCAGTGTCTATAGCTCACCGTCAGAATCGCCACCACCGGTATCGCGAGGAAGATTCCCGCCACGCCCGCCAGCTCTGCGCCGCAGAGTATAGCGATGATCACGGCGAGCGGGTGTAGGTGTATTCCCTGGCCAATCAAACGCGGATAGATCCAATAGTCCTGAACGATGCGCAGGACGCCCAGGAACAGCAGCACGAGAAGCGCGGAGAATGGTCCGGCATGGAGTAGTGCCAGCACGGCGGCGATGACCGCAATCAGCAATGGGCCAACCAGCGGGACAAATTCGAAAACACCAGCCATGACACCCAGGACGAGCGGGCTCGGAAGTCCGAAAATAGTAAAGCCCAATGCGCAAACCAGGCCGATAAAAACGCAGGCAGTGAGTTGCGCGCGGATGTAAGCGGCGAGCGCGCTGTTGATGTCCTGGAAAAACTCATCGCCGCGCCATCTCCAGCGTCCTTTCGGAAGCATTTGCAGCGCCGAGCGGCGGAACGTTTCCGCATCCTTCAGAAGAAAGAAGCTCAGGATCGGAATAAGGACCAACCACGGGATGTAGATTAACCAGCCCGCCATGATTGTCAGCACTTCGCTGAACGTCAGACTGACCCTTTCGATCACACTGGGAATCGCTTTGTTGAGGGCATCAAGCAATGGGCCGGGCATACGGTGGGTCCGAAAGTATTCGACCCATCCCTGAGTTCTTTCACCCACCGCCGCCCAATAGCTACGCGCCTGTTCTGTAAACTCGGGAAACTGGTTGCCCAGTCGAGGCGCCAATAGATAAATAACAGTGGTGATGACGGCGGCAATTGTGAGATAGGCAACCCCGATGGCGGCGGTGCGCGGTATGACAAATTCACGCTTTCCTATTCGCACCGGGCGACGAATAAATTCGACGAGTGGGTAAACGAGATAAGCGAAGAAGATCGATAACACCAGAAGCAGAATGACGCCGGTCAGCTTTACGATAATCCAAAGCGTCACGGCGACTGCAAGAACAATGAAAATGACGCGGAGAATAGCCCGGGTTTGTGGCCAGGATGCCTCTGCGTCAGCCTTTGCTGTTGTCCGCGTCCGATCGTTTGATTCTTGGTTAGGCAATTGTCGCAGTGTTAGCTATACAGTCTGGCGATTATTCCGCCGACGGCAAGCTGGTCAGCAGGAGAGATACTCCGAAACTCAACCCCAAACGTGTCTGTAGTAGCGTGATGGACGACTTCGCCACGCAGTGATAATGCGTCTTCATGGTCCATAAGCAATAGTCCGAGCTGGTCGCCAACTCTGACGTTTGGGCAGGCGGGCAGGTTACAAACGCGAATGCCACCGAGACTAATATCGCCAGGTTCACCCAGTCCGATGGATTCCTGCAGGCTCACGTCCTCGATTGCCAGCGTGAGCCGGGTGTTGACGTAGTAACGAGGAAATCTGCGTCGCTCATGATCGGGTAAGGTAACGCCGGGTGTGTTCATCATAGAGATCCTTTCAGTTGGTAAACTCATCCTCCTCCTCGTCCTCCTCTTCAACAACCGGGGGCGGAGGTGCGGTTACGCGCGGAGCAGCCGGTCCCCAAATTAATCCCTTCCATTCGTCGGTCTCACCGAGAAGTTGAAGCGCCGCGAGCGGATGACCCGGATTGCGCTCAATCCGAAGCACTTCGGCGATCACTTGTAGCTTTTTCCCATCTTCACCCTGCACTTCGAGACGGACGCGGCTGCCAACGTCAGGCAGCCCCTTTGGCAGATAAACGAGAGTCCCCTCCGGGCCAACGTTCTCCGTTATGCCCTCAGACATGACGTGGACGCCGTCTGGCTCATCCCATTCTGCGCGCACTTCGAATGATACTAAATAACGTGGTCCTGAACGAGGTTCTGGTTCAACAACGCGAGGCATGTTTTTCAAACTCCTTATCCGGTAATCCAGCGCGGATTGTACCTGACTTGCTCTAATTCTTGTTTCTCATTCTTCATCTGTCCTTAACTTGTCCAAAACTGAAAAGTCTTCGAGTGTGGTGATATCACCTGCGACGGTGCCGCTGGTTGCAATCTCACGCAGTAGCCGGCGCATGATTTTGCCCGAACGTGTTTTCGGAAGCGCGTCCGAAAATCGGATTTCGTCCGGCCGCGCGAGCGCTCCTATTTCTTTTGTAACGTGCGCGCGCAATTCTTCGTTCAATTGCACCGATGGCCTGTGCGAGCCTTCGAGAGTAACGAAAGCAACTATGGCGGATCCCTTAAGTTCGTCGGGACGAGCGACCACGGCCGCTTCGGCCACGGCTGCATGCGAGACGAGCGCGCTTTCCACCTCCGCGGTCCCCAACCGGTGACCGCTGACGTTGATCACGTCGTCAATGCGTCCCATGATCCAGAAGTAGCCGTCCTGGTCCCGCCGGGCTCCGTCCCCCGCAAAGTAGATGTTTTCGATCTGCGACCAGTATTGTTCACGATAACGTTCATCATCGCCCCAGATAGTCCGCAGCATTGAGGGCCAGGGCCGTTTGATTACCAGGTAGCCGCCTTCGTTAGCGCCTACCGGCATACCATCGCGCGTCATCACGTCAACCTCTATCCCGGGAAATGGCCTGGTAGCAGAGCCGGGTTTTGTTGGTGTTGCACCAGGAAGTGGCGAGATCATGATTGCGCCGGTTTCGGTCTGCCACCATGTGTCGACGATCGGACAAACCCCACCCCCGATGATCTTGTGATACCACATCCAGGCTTCCGGATTAATTGGCTCGCCTACGGTACCAAGCAAACGCAGGCTGGAAAGATCGTGTTTTAAAGCCCATTGCTCCCCCCACTTGATGAAAGCACGAATCGCTGTCGGAGCGGTGTAGAAAATGTTAACTCGATGGCGCTCGATGATGTCCCAAAAACGGTCCGGCTCCGGATGGTTTGGCGCACCTTCATACATCAACACTGTGGCGCCGTTGGAGAGTGGCCCATAGACCACATAGCTGTGACCGGTTACCCACCCTATGTCGGCGGTGCACCAGTAAACATCCTCGTCCTTGATATCGAAGATCCACTTTGTCGTCAGATGAGTTTGCAAGAGGTAGCCTGCCGTAGTGTGCAGAATACCTTTCGGTTTTCCAGTCGTTCCTGAGGTGTAGAGAATGTATAGCGGGTGCTCGCTGTCTAATTCCACGGCCGGGCAGTTGGCATTTTCATTCACCATCAGCTCGTGCCACCAGTGGTCACGGCCCGCTTCCATGACAATACGCTCGCCCGTACGACGCACGACGATGCACGACTTCACTGACGGAGTTTGTTTGAGCGACTCGTCCACCGCAGCTTTGAGTTTAACCTCCTTGCCGCGGCGCCAACCGCCATCAGCTGTTACCACCACCTTACAACTCGCGTCGTTAATGCGATCGATGAGCGCAGCGCTTGAGAATCCTCCGAAGATCACGGAATGGGTCGCGCCAATACGCGCGCAGGCTAGCATCGCGATCGCCAACTCGGGAATGAGTGGCATATAGAGCGCGACGCGATCACCCTTTTCAATCCCGGAGCTCTTCAGGACGTTTGCGAATTTGCACACTTCGGAATGAAGCTGCTGATAAGTGAAGGTCCTTTGTTCGCCAGGCTCGCCTTCCCATATAAGCGCCGCCTTATTGCGCCGCCAGGTTTCCAGATGGCGGTCGAGGCAGTTGTACGAGATATTTATCCTGCCCCCGGCAAACCACTCGGCATGCGGCGGCTGCCAGTCGAGGACCGTGTCCCATTTTTTGAACCAATGGAGCTCGTCAGCCATTCGCGCCCAGAAGCCTTCGGGATCAGCGCTCGCTTCAGCACGCAGCCTTTCCAACTCCTCCATTGATTTGATGTGGGCCTTCTCCGAAAAAGCCCGCGGTGGCGGAAAGACTCGATCTTCGTGCTGCAGGGATTCAATGTTTGTAGTGGTTGGTGACATACGTGAGCTAGAATCTTCTCGTTACCGCGCTCAATCTTAGGTGCCTGTGTGTACCATAGATTAGCTTGAAGCTACAACAACCTGCTTGCAGCATGGAGATGAATTGCAATGAGTCAGAACGAACAGCGCGCTTGGGAAGCTGACCTCGAAACGGGCTATCGAGAGATGGCTGAAGATGAAGCGCGAGAGATTGAGGCTCTTGACCTGGCGGAAGCAACGATCGCAGATGTGAGCGATGAAGCGCGGTGAAGTCTTAAGGGGGCTTTGGGGGTTACACCGGGGAGGCGTCCCGGGCTATGACCAAATTAAGAATAGAGCGTTTGTCGAAGACAACTCACCCGCTCATTTCGAAGTGAGGCCACCCGTAACAGACCTGGGATCTCACAGGATCAAATCGTCAGCTTTTGAAAAATTGGTGAGCAGCAATAGAAACAGTGAAACGATCCACGAAATTTCACGAAGTAACTCGAACTAGGACATTCAGTTCGTGTGGTTTGGTGTGATTTCGTGGATCGTATTTGTTTTTCAGCAGCGCTAGATCTTAGCGATGAGTACGCAGCCGGAATTCGTTCACATTCACCTATGAAGAATTTGGAAACCTGGAGAAGGCGAAGCAATTCTCATTATGGAACTCCACGTGGGCACAAGTGGCTACAGCTACAAGGAGTGGAAGGGAAGCTTCTATCCGGAAAAGATTCCGGCTAAAGATATGCTCCGTTTCTACTCCGAGCGGCTCAGTACGGTGGAGATCAATGCCACTTTCTATCGCATGCCGCAGAAGAGCATGCTGGAAAACTGGAAGGAGCAGGTGCCGGACACTTTTCGCTTTTCGCTCAAGGCTCCGCAACGCATCACTCATTTCAAAAGGTTAAAGGAGACTGACGAGGATACGAAGTATTTTTTTGAGACAGCGTCTGTACTCGAGGGCCAGCTTGGCGTCGTGCTTTTTCAGCTTCCGCCCAACATGAAGAAGGATCTGCCGCGGTTGGAAGCGTTTGTAAATACCTTACCTCAACAGCCGCCTGCCGCCTTCGAGTTTCGCCATCCGACCTGGTTTGATGACGATGTACTGGAACTTCTGGGCAGCCAAAACCGAGCGCTCGTCGTTTCGGATACGGACGACATGCCCGCTACGCACATCGACAAGACCGCAGACTGGGGCTATCTGCGACTGCGTCGAGTTAATTATTCTGAAGAGAATCTTGCCGAGTGGCTTGAGCGCATTCGCGCGCAGGGCTGGAAAGAGACGTTCGTCTTCTTCAAGCACGAAGACGAAGGCACAGGACCAAAGCTGGCGGCACAGTTTCTGAAGATGGCGGGCAAGTAAAGGAAAAGGGGCGCGAGGCGCCCCTTAACTGTTGGCTTGCGCTGGTATCGGCCTAATTAGAATTTTGCTCTTAGAAGTTTCCGCTACACTCCGGATGACCGCAATCGCAATCGATTTCAATGGTGTCGCCAGTGCCTTCGCATGATGCGCTGCAGTATTTGCCGTCCGGCTGGGGCGGACAACCGCAAACCGGGTTCTTACAAGTTTCGTCTGCCATGATTCCTCCTGAAATTGTCTATTTGGGGCGCATAGAGTAGCACATCTCCGCAGAGGACCGCTCGGGTCATTTCGCCCAACGATCTGCGGCTCATGGCGGCCTCCTATAAAGTGTTTAAGCCAATAAAGTGTTTAAGCCAAAAAGTACTTAAGAGAGACACATTGCGACCCAAGGAGAAACTCATTCGTTTCACCGACCGTTATTACTGCCAAACTTTGAAGTTGAACTATGGGCTCGGGGAGAAGCTTGCAGATTTCGAGGATGGGATGCAGACGAGTCGCTGCTTGGTTGTCAAAGTTTCGTAGGCGAGTACAGAAATTCGGATGCGGGTAAGGTGAGTGATTTCTTTAGTCCGCTAGCGCGCCCGCGATTTGAGCTGCCACGCGCGCGTTGTTTTCCAGCAAGGCGACATTTGCCTTCAGAGTAGCGCCTTCGCTTGTGTGGGCCATGAGCGATAGGAGAAACGGCGTCAGCTCCCGGCCGACGACTTGTTGGCTTTCCGCTTCCCGCAACGCCCCATTTAGTGCGCACTCTAAATCAGTCGCTGGAACTTCAAACTCCTCAGGTACCGGCACGGTCACCAGTAAAGCGCGCTCAATCCCCAACTCCTGCTGTGCACGAAAAAGCTCCACGACGTCCCGGGCCGAATCAGCTCGAATGTCCACAGGCAATCCACTTCTCCGGGAATAGAATGCAGGCATTTCATCGCAAGCATAACCGACGACCGTGACGCCGTAGGTTTCCAGCCATTCGCGCGTAGCAGCGAGATCGAGAACGATCTTTGCGCCAGAGCACACAACGATGATTGGTGTGGACGCCAGCGCTGGCAAATCTCCGGAGACATCGGGCAATAAGCCGCGATGCACGCCGCCGATGCCGCCGGTGGCGAATACTTTTATCCCCGCGCGCTGAGCAATCCAGCTTGTCGAAGCGACAGTTGTCGCCCCATTCCACTTTCGTGCGGTCGCGATGGGAAGATCGCGAATACCGATCTTCCTGACCTCCTCGTTTTCCGCAATGAATCGGAGTTGTTCAGCGCTGAGCCCAACCTGGAGCTGCCCACCGAGTATGGCGATGGTTGCGGGAACGACGCCCGCTTCCTGGACGATCAGCTGGACTCGCTGAGCAGTTTGGAGATTCTGCGGACGAGGGAGACCATGAGCGATCACGGTTGATTCAAGCGCGACAATCGGTTTTTTCGCAGCCAGTGCAGACTTAACCTCGAGGGTGTAGTGAAAGAGTTTTTGATCCCTCATTTTGCGATTCCACCGATGCTAATGCCTTTGCTCTTTGCGGCACATCCGCGGGTTGAAGACCACACTAGTCAATGACTGCCGACGAAGCCGCTGGTTAAGAGACCTCTGGTTAACTCGAGACACTCGTCACGGCCTGCGGTCTTCTTAACGTAAACAAGGTGCCCCCACCATCCCCGCTGGACCATGATATATCTGCATCGATCAAGCTCGCGCGAGCAAGCATGTTTGCCAATCCCCGACCGTCACTTTTCCGGTCCTCTTCCGGATCAAAGGCTTGCCCATTGTCCTCAATGGTCAGGACAAAATCATCCTCAGGTGAAGAGTTGACTGTCATCTTCACATGGGTCGCGCCGGCGTGTCGCCAAATATTGCTCACCGCCTCCTGCACGATGCGGTAAATCTGCATTTGCACGTTTGCCGGAAGCTGTGTGTGTTCCTCAATAGACTCATCACAATCAAATTCATACTCAAACCTCTTCTCGCCCGGCGCATCCTGAACCGCATGCGAAAGCGCAAACTCAAGCGCTGCGGCGAAGCCTACGTTCTGTAGCACCGACGGACTCAAGTCTTCGCATATGCGACGCACCTCCTGCGAGATCGACTCTATTTCAGTGCGCAGAACGGCCGGATCCAGTCGTTTGCCGGTCCTTGCATCGCCGTTTACCGGCAACTGATCGCTTAAGAGCATCAAGTGTCTGAGGTCGGCGAGAGTTTGATCGTGAAGGTCGCGCGCAATCCGCCGCCGCTCGCGCTCAGCTTCATTCGCGAGATTGAGCCGTGCGTCGGCCAATTCGCGGTTGGCATCAACTAGTGCCGCGCTAGTCCGTGCGATGCGGCGTCTTTCCAGAATCGCCCAGAGCAGCGCCAACAGCGCCAGAGCCAACAAGATCGCCAGCGCAGTTGAAGTCCATGGGAAGGGCGCTTTAGCAATGCTCAACTCGAACGACAACGGATCCGATGAGACCAGATCCTTGCTAAATGCGCGGGCCGTAACTCGGTACCGACCAGGGGCAAGTCCTTCCATCGTAAACTGCGATTCACGCGACAGCTTTTGTCTGATCATCCTGCCACCGGAGTCCACCAGAGTGAAGGCATATTGAAACTGCTCTGGAAACGTGCGACTGCTGATGGCTGCCACATCCAAAAGCAAACTGTTTTGCGGATATTCCAGGTTGAGTCCGCTGGCGAGCTCAGTCGGCGAGTGGACGCGCTTGCTGATAACGCGGGTCGCATAAAGCGTGGGAGTGGTCCGGCCGGGCCGGTAGCGAGCAACGCCGCGGCCCGTGCCAATCAGCAACGTTTGGCTCCCGTCCGTCCCGGTTTCAGGCAGAACGGCAAAAACATTTTGCGAAGGAAGGCCTTGCTCGGCGTCGAGTTGCGAGACGATGGGACCAGGCGGACCAGGGGGACCAAGCTGATCGTCGAGGCTCATTTTCAAGAGGCCGCTACCGCTGGTTCCACACCACAACTCATTTTGTTTTCCGTCCGCATCTCGCGCCAGAAAGCGTGCCTCGACGCCCGGCGCGGCGAGAACACAATCGCTGCCTGGCTTGCATAGATAAACTCCACGATTAGTAGCGAACCACAACGTCTTGTCGGGGGTGCTTTCAATCGATCGCACCGTGCTGCCTTTGAGTTTGGCAAACGCCGGCTCCGCCTTTACCTCCGCCCCATCGTAGGCGAAAACTCCATCGGTGGCTGTGCCAACCAGAAGGCGGCGGTCATCGTCGGCAAATAGACTGATGACATCTCTCGGGACCGTAGAGTTAGCGCTCCAGATATTCGTGAGACGGTTTGCTTCAAACTTCTCGACGCCGCGGCCGTAACTGGTGATGTAAGCAGCCCCGCGAAACTGAGCGATAGACCGAATGCTGCCGACGCCATCGACACTGCCGGAGCTTGTTTCAAATCTGGTGAAGGATTGAGGCTCGATCTTACTCTCTCGCGACAGTGTGGGCCCGACAAAGAAACCACCGGCTGAACCTACCAACAGTCGGCCAGAGTTGTCCTCGCCAAGACCGTAGATGATGTTGCCTCCCATGCTGGCAACCGGATTCCAGGCGGATGACGATTCGTTGTAAACGAAAAGCCCGCGGTTAGTGCCAGCCAACAGGTGGCCCGTTGAAGTTCGGTAGAACGTGCGAACGAAATTGCTTTCCGGACTTTCGCCGACCGATTCAACCCGGGCTGAGTTTGGATCGTAACGACAAACTCCGCGGTCAGTGCCAAACCAGATCACCCCTTCACGATCCTGGAAGATTGCGGATACATGATCCGAACGGAGGCCGCCGCCGGTGCCATCAAAAGTTAATCGCTGCACCTTTTTCTTCTCGGAGAAAACGAAGACTCCGTGTCCGTCAGTGGCAACCCAAACATCGTGTCCGATGTTGCGAACGGTGGTCACGGTTCCGGTCGCGGTTTCATTGCGGGCGAGATTGGAAAACCCCGCCCCGGTCAATAAGCCCGCTTCGTCTTTCCTGACGCGCGTGCCTACCCAAAGTTTGCCGCTGTCGTCCGTCGCCAACGCGCGCACGAAGAAGGCGCTGGGACGAATTTCCATTTCACGCGCAAGGCCATCCTGTATCGCAAGTACTCCACGACTTAGCGAACCCGCAAAGAGTTTGTCGTTTACTGTCAATAAACTTGTCAGTGGCAAGGGACCGGGGTGTTCTCTATCGGCACTCTCGAGCGGTTGGGTGAGCAGAGGTTTAGTGTGCCGTGAGCCGTCTGGTTCGATTCGACATTCAAAAACGTTTCCCTGCTCGGTTGCCATGAGGGCGCGCCCTCGTTCTGGAATGATGATGGCGGTAATCGCGTTGCCGCCGATCTCCGATATCACCTCGAAACTGCCAGCCATCATTCGCGCCGCACCCGTTTCAGTTCCAATCCAGAGCGCGCCGTCCTGATCGCTTTGCAGAGCCAGAATTCGGCCGGCCGGCAAGCCGCTTTCCTTCATCGTCTGAGTCCTGCGCCCGTCGAATTTTGCTAAACCCGCTTCGGTTCCGAACCACATTGCGCCGTCGGGGCCCTGCGCAATTGCGCGCACTCGATCGGAGGGCAGGCCGTGAAAAAGCGTGACCGCACCCCATTGATGCAAGCCTGTTACAGGCGTTGGCGACGGGGATGGACTAGGTGATGGCGACGGGGAGGGTGATGGACTTGGGGTGGGATCGGCTACTTGCGAGGAAGCAGGAGCGGGCGGCAGGAGCAGGACAACCCAGAAGACGGAAAGCAGCAGGCAGAATGCAGAAAACAAGACGCGCAAGCTAAAGGCGGCAGAGCCGCAACTGCCTGCTGGCGTTAATTCTTCTTGAAGTGGAGCCTTGAGTTTCACCGCAACTCCCAATCAAACGCAAGCAAACGATCCACTAAATTACACGAAGCAACACTAACTCTTTTAGTGAAATTTCGTGTAACTTCGTGGATCGTTTTCACCAACTGACGATTGATAGCGCTGGACACTACCTTAGGACACTATCGTTTATTCTTTCTCTATTTCTTCCGTTGATTGACACTCTTCTGTTCGTCTAAGAAACGTTTTCGATCTCGTTCGAGCCAGGCTTCCAATTCCTGCCCAGCCTTTTCCAGCTCATCGTTATTGAGCAGACCGCGGCGCAGCGCTTCGAAGAACGCGCGCGTGCGCACGTTGTAGGCGAGCTTTTCGTAAGCTTCATGCTCAGTGCCTTCAGACATCGACAGGAAAAGCTTTTCATAGAGCGTCGCCAGACGACTCTCTACGCCCCGAAGCGAGAGGCTGCATTTCCGGGCGATGGCCCAGTTTGAGAGGCCGAGTGCCAGATAGTAAAGCGCCTCCGATTCAAACTCCGTAAGCAGTGGCCGCTTGAACGAATCCTTGAACGCCGGATCGATCATATCGGCGCCGTCTTCGAGCACGGCGGCGACGAAGCGCAGAAAACGCGATTCAGGATTGTTCTTGTGAATAAAGCCGTAAGCGGGCGGCGGATCTACTGACTTCACGATCTTGCGAATCTCGTTGATGTAGATCTCGTGTGGGAACTGAGTCCAGAAGATGATCCGCGCTGAAGGGAAGTCACGCCAAATTGCGCGCGCGGCTTTGACACCGGAGAGCTTGGGCATCTGAATGTCGAGAATGCAAACATCCGGCTTGTGTTCCAGCGCCAGCTTCACCGTCTCTTCCCCGTCAGCTGCTTCAACTACGGGCGCGTTCGACGGAAACTCCTTTTCCAGAATCTCGCGCAGGTAGTGGCGCTGGGCCACATTGTCTTCGGCAATGAGTATGGACATCGCAGTAATGATAGCTCGAAAGCCTTACTGCCCGTAATGTGGCTCGCCACACTTTCACCTGCGGCTTCGCCGCCCTATTGACAGAAACTGACGCTGGGAGCGCAGGCATCTTGTGCTTGAAGTGCAGGCATCTTGCCTGCAATGAGCGCCGGAGGCGCGAACTCCGGCGAGCCTGTAGCCGCCTTGGTGAGCCAATGGAATTGCCGGCGAGGCTGCGCCTCGCCCTTGCAGGCAGGGATGCCTGCGCTCCCAGCATCAACTTGACGCCCCGCACATCTTCTTTGCACTATGGCGGTGTAACTCCCAGTATGAAAACTTTCCTTGAAAGGTCACTAATGAAGTTTCGCCAAGCCATATGCTGTGTCCTTGCCGCCCTGCTCAGTTTCTCAGTTATCTCATCCGCCAGCGCCGGGGCCGTGGGTAAGAGCGCATCAAAAGATGAGCACTCAACCACGCAACCTCAAACTCCACGCGATGAAGCCCTCTGGAAGAAAGCTTTGGAAATCCAGCGCAAGTCGATCGTCGTTGATACACACAACGACGTACTCTCCTACATGACTGATGAAGACTACGATCTCGGCGTTTCGTCTGTCGGCAAATACCACACAGACATCGCACGCATGAGGCAGGGAGGACTGACGGCAGAGTTTTTTTCCGTTTACATCGATCGAAAGTATGCGACCGAAGGTGGTGCGGCGCGGCGCGCTCTCGACATGATCGACTACACCTATCGCGCCGCTGAGAAGTATCCAAACGATCTGATGATGTCTTACTCATCAGCCGATATCCGAAGAGCCAAAAAGCAAAAGAAGATTGCCGCGCTGATGGGCATCGAAGGCGGCCACGCAATTGAAGATTCGTTGGCGGCCCTGCGCGATTTTTACCGGCTGGGAATCCGGTATATGACCCTGACGCACAACAACACCAACAACTGGGCCGACGCCTGCTGCGATCAAGCGAAGCACCATGGCCTCTCGGATTTTGGGAAAGAGGTCGTGAAGGAGATGAACCGCCTCGGAATGCTGGTTGATGTCTCGCACGTTTCCGATAAGACGATGAGCGACGTGTTTGATGTTACGAAGGCACCCGTGATCGCTTCACATTCCTCGGCCCGCGCACTTGGTGACCGGCCACGAAACATTCCCGACGACCTGTTGCGCCGCTTCGCAAAGAACGGCGGAGTGGTGATGGTGAATTTTTACCCTGGCTTTATCGATAAAAACGTTATCGAAGCTTCCAAAGCTCGCGATGCTCGGCTCAAGCCCCAAACGGACGCGCTTAAAGAACAATACAAAAACGATCCAAAGAAACTTGAGGAGGAGATCAACAAACTCCAGGCAGCGAACCCGCTACCTCTTACGCCCTTGTCAGTTTTAGTCGATCACTTTGACCACATCGCGAAAGTCGCTGGAGTGGATCATGTCGGGATAGGGTCAGACTTTGATGGAGTGCCGAGTTTGCCGGTTGGCATGGAAGACATCTCGAAACTGCCAAACCTCACTTATGAACTTTTGAAACGCGGTTACAGCGAGAAAGACATTCGGGGAATACTGGGTGAGAACTTTATGCGAGCGTTTGCTGAAGCCGAGCGTGTGAGTCGGGGTATGTCGAAATCGATCAGCGGCGAGGGCAGCTTGCGCCGAATCGGAAAATAGACATCTGTGGTTAGAGCTATGAAGCCAGCCGGAATCTACATTCATATACCATTTTGCCGCTCCCGTTGTTCTTACTGTGACTTTGCCACCGGAATGTACACGTCTGCTCTCGCCGAGCGCTACGTTCTCAATTTAGCGAAGGAAATCAAGTCGTTCAGCGAGGTTGAGACAACCGAGATTGTCGATACGATCTTTTTTGGCGGCGGCACGCCATCGCTGCTCTCTCCCGTTCAGGTTGAAATGATCTTAAATGCCGTCAGGGAGCGGTTCACGGTTTCAACGGGCGCGGAAGTTACGATAGAAATCAATCCCGGTACGGCTTCTAAGGAAACGCTCTCGGCCTATCGACAGCTGGGAGTAAACCGCGCCAGTTTTGGCGCGCAGACATTTGACGATAATGAACTCGCTCGCCTGGGACGTTCGCACACGGCCGGCGACACCCGACGAACGTTTCGTTATTTGCGTGACGAGGATTTCGATGATGTTAGCTTCGATCTAATTGCCGGACTCCCGGGCCAGACGCTGGACGGATGGAGCCGCAATCTCGATGAGGCTTTCTCACTAAGGCCCGAACATCTATCTTTCTATCTGCTGGAAGTTCACCAGGGCACACCGCTGGCGAAACATATCCGTGAAGGTATGCAACCAAAGCCTGATGACGATCTCGCCGTAGCAATGTATGAGTTGATGCTCGATAGGGCTTCCGGGGCAGGGTACGAGCATTATGAGATCTCAAATCTGTGTTTGCCTGGATTTGAATCGCGGCATAACACCAAATACTGGACGGGAGCCCCTTACTACGGTTTTGGGTGTTCCGCGCATTCATACGATGGGTTGTTCCGGCGCTGGGCCAACGAGCGGGATATGCTGCGCTATCTTGGGATGATTGAACAGGGCGGCTCGGCAATTGTAGATGAAACTCGATTGACGCGGGAGGACAGGCAGGCTGAAGCAGTCTTTCTCGGGTTAAGGATGATGCGGGGCTTGAGTATGAAAGAATACAGCCTTGTGTTTGGCGCGGATCTGGGTGCGCAACACGAAGACGATCTGGCGCGCTTTCGTGAAGCGGGCTTGATCGAATGCAATGGCGATCTGCTCAAGCTCACGCGCGCGGGCGCATTGCTTTCAAACGAAGTCTTCTCGGCCTTTGTCTAATTTGGAGTGCTGCAACTCTTTGGAGTGCGGCGACCTGTCGGCGCTTTGGCCGTCGCGACTTGTCGCGACCACGGTGGCCAAACTCTCTGCGAACGAATGTGGCGTCAAGCCGCCACTGACCAAAGCGCCGAC
>JBPCKD010000185.1:0-13571 GCA_051004635.1 Pyrinomonadaceae bacterium | reverse complement strand
CAGCAGCAGGGTTATGGCAAGGCCGAGTCTTTGCTAGAGGGCAAGTGGCCGGAGAAATACAACGCCGCCGGACATCTCTCATGGGCCGGTCGACTCTATGGCAAAGGGCTACCGCAGGCAATTGGCTTGCGCCGGGGCAAAATCTATCAAGGCACTTGGGGAAACGCGCCGTTTCAGTCAGTTGACGAGCCTACGGCTGGCTTGATCCAATCATTGCCGCTGATGCCGGAATGGTATTTGGTAGTCGGCGCCCTGGCCGCGCTCTATGCGCTTGGCACGACGCTCTGGAGTCCAATGTTGCTGGTACTGCCGCTGTTGGTTCTGTCGATCGGCGCTCCGATCGTGCAATCCGTGCTGGGCGGAATGGGGGCTTCGTTCCTGAATCCCCCGGATTCACCCATCGGTCGGTTCAACCTGCGGCTCCTAACCGCACTCCTCCACTTAATTCAACCGCTTGCCCGCCTGCGTGGTCGGCTGCGCCATGGTCTCAGCCCCTGGCGGCGACGTGGTTTGAAAGGCTTGTCACTTCGGTTGCGTCAAACAATCGTAATTTGGAGTGAGCGTTGGGCCGACATCAGTCAAAGACTTCAATCAATCGAAGCCGCCCTACGCTCCGACAGCGCTGTGGTTCTTCGCGGGGGTCACTATGATCGATGGGACCTGGAGGTGCGTGGCGGCACGCTAGGCCGCGCGCGTTTATGTACAGTTCTTGAAGAGCATGGCGCAGGTAAACAACTCTTTCGCGTTCGTTCGTCGCCCAGATTTTCACTGTTGTCCCTTTCATTGATCTTACTGTTCGTTGGGCTGGCTGTGCTTGCTTTCCATGATCACTCCCTGGGTGCCGGAGTGATCCTCGGCGCCATAGCTTTAGCGGTCATCCTGCGCACGTTCTACGAATGTGCTGCAGCCACGGCCTCAGTTCTACACGCCCTCCAGCAAGTAGAAGAAGACGAGCCGGAGACTATTTTGAATGACAGCAATGACCGGGTTACTCATTCCGCCGTCTCACCGAAGGTTATCCAGCCGGAGTTGGCAGCCTCGATGATAGTGCGTCGAGAACTTGAAGGGACGAGGGATTAAGCATGATAGCCCCTTCACTCTCGCTTAAAGTCTCGGGTCATGGACGAACTTCGAAGAAAACGAAGCCATGCTCAGGCAAACAGGCGATCCGAAAACTCACCGTTGTGTCTTTGGGAGTACTACTACTCATTCTGAACATCAATATGCCAGCTGCCGGGCAGGCGGCGATTGTCTTACAGGGTACTGTCGCTGATGAGAAGGGCGCGCTAATAGTCGGCGCTTCGATCGCCCTCGAGCACAGTGGCGGACGCAGATACAACACACAGACCGACAGACAAGGCCAGTACCGGATCGTTGCTGCATCATCTGGCAGACATAGGTTGAATGTCGCTGCTTCCGGCTTCTCCGAGGTCGCACAAGCAATAGAATTGAAGGCTTCGCGCGCCATCATTCGAGATGTCACGCTTAAGATCCTCGTAAGCGAGCGCGTTGAAGTGCAGGAACCCAGGGACAATCTCTCCGCCGTCACAATCACAGGGCGAAAACTTGCCGGTCTGCCTCAAGATCCACGTCAACTATTGCTAAGACTGCGGCGACTGGCCGGCGCCGTCGGGAAATCCAACGAACTCGCGATCTATGTAGACGGCTTCCGTGAGGACGGACGCCTGCCCGCCCTGGATGCGATTGAGACCATTCGAATTAACTCCGATCCTTTTGCCGCAGAGTTTGCGGAACCAAGCCGTGCGCGCGTCGAAATCACCACGAAGCCAGCGACAGACAGCTTTCACGGCGAACTGAATTTCAACTTCAATGATGAGGCGGTCAACGCTCGGAACCCGTTCGAGATCCGTCGCGCGCCGCTCCAAATGAGAAACTACAGCGGTTCTTTTAGTGGGCCCATCAAGCCCAACCGCTGGGGTTATTTCCTCGACCTGAATCGCAGAGGACAGGAGGAGAATGCGATCGTTAACGCGACGATCCTCAATCCTGCGACGCTGCTTGCTCAGCCCTTCATCACAACAGTCGTGACCCCGTTGCAAATGAGCGATTTCTCGTTTCGCACCAGCTATCTGTTCGGGACAACGAAAACGCTCGGCCTCAGGTACAGTCAGGCGAGCGAAGAATTGAGAAATCAGGGACTGGAAAGCGGCTTGGATCTGCCGCAGCGCGCCGCCAACCGAACGTCACGCGACGACACTTTCAGATTCTCGTTGACCTCAGTTTTCAACGAACATACGTTCAACGAAGCGCGGCTGGAACTGAGCCGCCGCCGCTCGACCGCCGGCGCGCTCAACTTCGAGCGAGCCGTCTTGGTGCTTGATACTTTTACATCTGGCGGCAATCAGGAATCTCTCTTCTCTGACTCGTTGAGCAACCACCTGCAATTTACCGATAGCCTGTTCCAGACTGTTGGCAATCATACCTGGAAAGCTGGTGTATTAATTACGGCGGTGAGGCTGAGTGACACAGATCGTGCGAACTTCGGCGGCACATTTATCTTCGGCACAGACTTCGAGCGCAACTCCCGCGGACTACCTGTCCCTGGTCCTCTTCTCATCACGCCAATTGAGAGTTATCGTCGGACATTGCAAGGACTACCCGGCTATCGTCCCTTGCAGTTCACCATCAATCGCGGAGACTCGTTTGTTGGTCTCACGCAGTGGGAAGCCGGTTTATTTGCACAGGACGATTGGCGCATCAGCCCGCGCCTCACGCTTTCCTATGGGCTTCGCTGGGAATTTCAGACGCACCTCGCAGACAAGTTGAATCCTGCGCCTCGCGCCGCTCTGGCCCTGCGGCCGTTCAAAAGCAGTAACAACACGGTGCGTATCGGCGCGGGGCTCTTCTACTCGCATCTCGATCCGGCAATCACGATTGATGCTTTGCGCTTCAATGGTGTCCGCGAGGAGGAGCTTGTCATCCAACGACCCGCATTCTTCGCTGCCATCCCGAGTGAGTTTAATCGGGCTACTACGCTGACGACTCTGCGCACTAAGTCGGCTCACCTCAACGCACCCTCCTCCTTCATCTCAACAGTAAGCTACGAGCATCAGTTGCCGGGGAATCTTTCCGCCACAGCCGGCTACACATGGGAGCGCGGCACGCATCTTCTACGGACACGCAATGTGAATGCGCCATTTCCTGGTATGCCCGATATTCGGCCCCTGGCGACGCAGGGACCGATCCTTCAGTACGAATCGACTGGAGTCTTAAAGCGCCACGAATTCAGCGTTTCGCTAAATGGCGACTTGAGTAGCCGGTTCACTTTTTTCGGCAGCTACCGCCTGGCGTTCGCGCGCAGCGATACAGACGGGGCGAGAACCGCGCCCGCCAGCTCCCACGATTTTGCGACAGAGTTTGGTCGCTCGGCGCTCGACCAGCGCCACCAGTTCTACCTGGAGGCTTATTTCGCGCTACCGTGGGACCTCCGGTTGAGTCCGAACGTCTACGCGGCGTCGGGTGCGCCCTTTAACATCACGACGGGAAGTGACAATAACGGCGACACGCTGTTTACCGATCGCCCAGCGTTTGGATTGGCGGGCGAACCTGAAGCCGTGGTCACGCCCTTCGGCGTCTTTAACCCTAACCCGCAACCGAACGAAACAATCATTCCGCGTAACTACGGACACGGGCCACGAGAGGTTAGCGTAAACCTCAATGTTTCTAAAACCCTTACCTACGGTCTGCCGGCTGACGGAACGGAAGCAACCGCAAGTAATTCAAACAGCTGGCAGCCTGCGCGAAACGGACGCGGATTTTTTCAACGCCTGAGAGATCGTCGCTACGCCGTGATCTTCAGCCTGGACATTTTCAATCTGCTCAACCATACGAATTTTGGCGAGTTCAACGGCGTAGTCACTTCACCGCTTTTTGGACGACCGAATCACGCCAACGACGCCCGCCGGATCAACCTCGGAATAAGCTTAAGTTTTTAGATCGTTATGCCTGAAGTTAACTCGACAATCAGACTGCAGCGGGTGCGATCGCGGAAGCTATACCGGTGGCTGCTTAGTTACGGATTGCCTTACAGGGCCTCCTTCGTAATCTTTGTCGGCTTGATGATCACTGAAATTTTTGTCGGTCTGCTCGTGCCCTGGCCGATGAAGATCCTCGTAGACAACGTGCTGGGCGGAGAAGCGATGCCCGCATGGCTCGCGGGGTTGATCCATACCTTCTCGCTTGGGAGCGGCAAAGTCGCATTGTTGATCGCCGTCTGTGTTACCGGCTTGCTGATCGGGCTTCTGAGCGAGTTGGTATCGCTCGGACACACTCAGCTACAGGTGAACATCGGTCAGCGGATGGTGCTCGACCTACAGCGCCACCTGTTCGCCCATTTGCAGAAACTTTCGCTGCGTTATCATCAGCGCACTGGCACTGGCGATGCTATCTACCGGCTGGACAGCGACGCTTTTTGCGTGGACAGCATCATCATGAGCGGCTTTTTTCCGCTGGCGAACGCGCTGCTCACGCTGACGCTCATGTTCGCCATCCTGTTGCGGCTGGATTCCACGCTGGCGCTCCTATCACTCGCCGTCGTCCCGCTCCTTTTTGTCGTCATTCATCACTACTCAACGCGCTTGTCCGATCGCGCCGAGCGCGTCAAGGAGATGGAATCGGGCATCTTTAACCTGGTTCACGAAGTCTTCTCTTCGATCAAACTCGTCAAGGCATTTTCACGCGAGCACCACGAACAACGACGCTTCCTCGATCAGGGGGGCACGGCGTTGCGTGCACGCCTGAACGTCACATTCCAGGAATCGCTTTTCTCGGTTACGATCAGCGCCCTGACTTACGCCGGCACGGCAGCTGTTCTCGCCGTCGGTGGCTGGCACGTCTTGCAAGGGAGGCTGACGGTCGGCGAGTTGCTCGTCGTTATCGCTTATCTGGGCTCCGTGTACGGTCCCCTGTCTTCGATTAGCCACACCGTCGGTAATCTTCAGGGCTCGATAGCCAGCGCCCGACGCGTTTATGAAACGCTCCATCTGGATCCGGAGATTAAAGACTTACCGGGAGCTCTCGAAGTTCCGAGACTACGCGGACACATCCGATTTGATCAGATCAGCTTCGCGTACGATGCGAGACCGGTGCTCAACAACATCAACTTCGAGGTCTTGCCGGGACAGATGGTGGCACTCGTCGGGTTGACCGGCGCGGGGAAAACCACTTTAGTCAGTCTTATCCCCCGCTTCTACGATCCGACTGATGGCTCAATCATCATCGACGGCGTTGACGTGCGACAGATGACGCTAAATTCCCTGCGCGAGTCAATTAGCGTTGTACTGCAAGAGCCAATCCTTTTTTCCTCCAGTATCGAAGAGAACATAAAGTACGGAAAGCTCGACGCATCCCACGAAGAGGTTGTGGCCGCAGCGCGCGCGGCTCAGGCCCATGATTTTATCGAGCTGATGCCAGAGCAGTACGCATCTACGCTTGGGGAAGCGGGCAGCCAACTTTCAGGCGGTGAACGCCAGCGCATCTCGATTGCGCGCGCTGTCTTGAAGGACGCGCCCATCCTCATCCTGGATGAGCCAACGTCCGCATTAGACTCGCGGGCGGAGGCCAGGGTTTTTGAGGCGTTGCGAGAGCTGATGAAAGGCCGGACAACGATCGTCATCGCACATCGGCTGAGCACGATTCGAGACGCAGACAAGATCGTGGTGCTCGACGGTGGAGAGATCATCGACGCCGGCAGACATGAAGAACTGCTTGCTCGCAATGAGTTGTACCGTGAACTCTGCGAGCGACTTTCACTGGGCGCGCTTCCGGAAGCAGTGGAATTTGATTTGGTTGGAATTGAGTGAACGAAGCTCGCAGGCCAGGAGCCCGCTGAGTGAGGCCATAGATAACTCTTGAACTGAGGAACCCTTGAACCTAGCATCGAAAAGAAAGGTTAGCGGAAAGTGAGAATCATCGTAGCCGGCATCATCGCGCGCTATCCATTCGGCGGGGTCACATGGTGTTCCCTAATGTACCTGCTCGGTCTGCGGTCGCTCGGCCACGATGTCTATTATCTGGAAGATACCGGCGAGTGTGTTTACGACCCAATCGAGAACACCATCTCGCTGGATTCATCTTATGGTTTGAAGTACATCAATGACGCGCTCTCGCAATTCGATCTGGGCGACCGTTGGATTTTCGTGGATCACGAGGAGAATTATCACGGCAAGAACCGCGAGCAAGCCAGGGCGATCTGTTCCGCCGCGGACATCTTCATCGATTTGTCCGGTGGCTGCTGGTTCTGGCGTGACGAGTACCGGCAAATACCACGCAAGATCTTCATCGACAGCGATCCGGCTTTTACACAGGCGGCGCTGGCCAAGGGTGAACAGTGGTATCTCGAATTCTTCAAAGGTTTTGACGCGCTTTTCACCTTCGGGCACAACCTCGGCGCGGAAGACTGCACAATCCCCGAAACGCCGTTCAAGTGGCATAAGACGTGGCAGCCCGTCGTCTGCGATGAGTGGAGCAACGGCGAGGTGGCGCCGCGTGATCTCTTCACCACCGTCATGACCTGGAAGAATCAGAGCTTCGACGACGCGGACGGCAACAAAGACAAGCAATTCGTCCAATTCCTAGATCTGCCGGCACAGACTGAGCAGCCAATTGAACTGGCGGTCAACGGGCCCCAGGAGCTACTGCGCGCACACGGCTGGCGAGTAGTTGATGGAATGGCCGTATCAAGCGATATCAACAAGTATCGTGATTACGTGCAGCATTCGAAGGCGGAGTTCAGCGTCGCGAAGCACTTGTATGTAACCACGGGTAGCGGATGGTTCAGCGATCGAAGCGAATGTTACATGGCCGCCGGACGGCCTGTGTTAGTGCAACAAACGGGCTTCAGCAAATACCTTCCGACTGGTGAGGGGCTACTCGCCTTCAGCAATATTGAAGAGGCCGTAGAAGGAATTAGCCGCATCAATCGAGACTACAAGCTGCACAGCCGAAAGGCGCGGGAGATCGCTCGCGAGTTTTTTGATGCGGGGGTAGTGCTTCCGCAACTGCTGAGCGAGGCAGAGATAGCTTAGACACTAATGCGAGCAACCGAATCAAGACCTACGAGGAAAGAGCGCAGATGAAAATTGCCCACGTTGCGCCTGTAGCTACCACGTGTCCGCCTCCAAAGGCAGGCTCAGTGGAACTGATGTCCTCACTTCTAACCGAAGGTTTAGTCGAGCGCGGGCACGACGTAACTTTCTTTGCGACTGCCGATTCGGTGACGAAAGCCAAACTACACTCCGTCTTCCCGCACGGCTATTGGCATGACGAGGAGATGTGGCCCTGGGAGTTTTGCGAGATGTTGAATCTAGCCGCGGTTTGCGAGCGCGCCCATGAGTTCGACGTCATTCACTATCAGGCCGCTTATTATCCGATGAGCCTGGCGTTCATCCGTCTGATTCGCACACCCGTTTTGCAAACAATTCATCACCACCCGGACGAGAGCCAGATCAACCTCTGGAGCCGCTACCCGGAGGCCAACTTCGTAGCCATCTCTCATTTCCAGTCGGAAGCGATGGCCGGACTCAACCAGCTCGGAGTCGTTTACAACGGCATTGACACTACATCATTCACGTTTCGATCGGATCCGGAGAATTACCTGCTCTTTTTGGGTCGCTTCACGGTTGAGAAGGGCGCCATGGAGGCGATCGAGGTCGCGAAACGGTTGGGCGTCAAGCTAATTATGGCTGCGCCGGACGACGAGTACTACCGGGAAGTAATCGCGTCTCACGTCGATGGGCGAACAGTGGAATATGTCGGTGAGGTTGATCACGCGGAAAAAGACCGCTTGTTGGGCGGAGCGCGCGCCTTGCTCTACCCGGTGCAGGTCGGAGAACCGTTCGGTTTGGTAATGATCGAGGCGATGGCGTGCGGCACCCCCGTGGTCGCGCTCGACAAGGGGGCCGTGGGCGAGGTTGTCATCAACGGCATCAACGGCTACCGCGTAGCGACACTTGACGAGATGATCACGAACGTGCCGCGTGCCTGCGAGTTAGATCGGGCGAACGTGCGGCGCACTGCCGTCAGCCGCTTCGATGTGAAACAAATGGTTGACGGGTATATCAGAGTGTACGAGCAGATGATCTCAACGCAGGATGAAGAAGGAAACATTATCGAACATGAATACGCCTTCCAACCCCGGTAAGAGACCGGCACTTCTCGCTGTCTTCGCACACCCGGACGACGAGTCTCTGGCGATGGGCGGCACGCTTGCGCGCTATGCGCAGGCAGGCGTCGACGTCTCCCTTGTCTGCGCCACACGCGGCGAATGGGGATTAATCAGTGACCCGACGATTGTCACGCGGGAGAATTTGGGCGAGGTGCGCGAACAGGAATTGCGGGCAGCTTGTCGGGTGCTCGGCATAACCCACCTACATTTTCTCGATTGTCCGGACAGCGACGTTAATCATACTGACTGGCCGGAGGTGGAAGCTAAGATCGTGAGCCACATCAGGGAATTGCAACCCGATGTGATCGTCACTTTCGGCCCTGACGGCTTATATGGCCATCCCGACCACATCGCCGTTAGCACACTAACAACCGCCGCGTTCAAATCCGCTGGTGAGGCTTGTCAATTCACGGAACAATTTGCGCAAGGGCTGGGACCGCACCGCGCGAGCAAACTTTACTATGCGCAGTTTCCGCAGAATTTTGCCGCGGAACTGATCGCTGCTCTGAGCGTCGAACACGATGCGCCGCAACTCTGGGGATTCGACGCGGACATGTTCGGCGTTCCGGAAGAGTTGATTACAACAACTATTGATGTGGCCGATGAGGTGTCGAAGAAGATTGAAGCCCTAAGATGTCACCGAACGCAGCTCGAAGCCGATAATGTTTTTGCTCTTATTGATGAACACACTGCCCGCCGCTTTTTGTCGCGGGAATATTTCCGGCTGGCAGAACCCGATACGATCGGCGGGGTCATTGAAGAAGACCTCTTCCATATGTGTGATGCGCAATCCACTGGTGTGGACGTGGGCTGGGACAAATTACCTATAGGCCACGAGGGGCCTGACGTTAAGTTAATAAAGTTCTAAATGATTTTAATTGGAGTAAGGCCAGACGCGCGGGCGGTCGGTCTTTCGGTTAAAGAACGCTATATGGCATATAAATCTCAGAAATTATTGGCGGCGATCAGCGGCTTGCTATGCGTGACATTCGTGTGTACCAACGCTCGAGCTGCGTGCACCGTGCCGAGTTTTGCGGCGGCGGCCAACTTTGCTGTCGGCTCGCAGCCGCTGTCTGTCGGAATCGGTGATTTTAACAGCGATGGAAAACGGGATCTCGCCGTCGCTAACTTCACCTCCAACAACATCTCAATCCTCTTAGGCAACGGCACAGGCGGCTTCGGCGCGGCAGCAACTTTCCTGGCCGCAACCAACCCAAGCGCTGTCGCCGTCACCGACTTGAACAGCGACTCAAAACTCGATCTCGTTGTCACAAACGCTGGTTCGGACAACGTTTCTGTGCTTCTGGGGAACGGCGCAGGTGGCTTCGGGACGCCGAAGAATTTTTTCGTTGGTGCTAACCCGAGCGCGGTTGCTTTCGGCGACTTCAACGGCGACGGTAGAACTGATCTGGCGGTCGCAAACGCCGACACGAATAACGTATCGGTGCTGTCAGGCGATGGTTTGGGGGGCTTCGCCGCGCCGGCAAATTTCCCCGTGGGCTACACTCCACTCGCCCTCGCTTTAGGCGACTTCAACGGCGACGGTATCAGAGACATCGCCGTGGCGAATTTCTTTTACGACGACAATGGCGACAACATATCAGTTCTTCTAGGCAACGGCGCGGGCAGCTTTACCAGGGCCCCGGAACTGTACGCGGGCACAAACCCCACCGCGATTGCGGCGGCGGATTTTAACGGGGACGGTAAGCTCGACCTGGCGGTTGTCAACACCGCTTCCTATGACGTCTCGATTTTTCTGGGCAACGGGGCAGGCGGCTTCATGGACCAGACTGTGTTCGACGTAGCGGTTAGCCCCACCTCCATCGCCACGGGCGATTTCAATAGTGACGGCCGAATCGACCTCGCGGTTGCGAACGGCGGCTCGAACAATGTCTCTGTGCTGCAAGGCAATGGAGCGGGAGGCTTCGCGTTGCCAAGTAATTTCAACGCCGCCAACAGCCCTAGTGCCGTGACGGCGGGAGACTTCAACGCGGACGGCAACACCGATCTGGTGGCGGCAAATGCCGACTCAAACAACGTCTCGATCCTGCTCAACAGTTGCGGGGCACCGCCGCCGGCGCCAATTCTGTTAACCGACGATACTACGGGTCGCGCGGCGGCCCTCGACTCGGTGACCAGGGTGCGCGACCCCTTCCCCGTTTTCACCACACTTAATTTTAGCGCGGACCAACACACCCGAATCGTGTTGTTCGTTGTAAATGTAGCGCCAGGCGAGACCGCATCAGTCGTGACGGTACAGGCAGAAGATTCTCAAAACAGAATTTACTGGCTGCCGGTTGAGTCGATCGGCACGATGCCCAATTACGAGTGGCTGACGGAGGTTGTGGTCAGGCTGCCGGACGATCTAACCAACTTAGCGTCCGTACAGCTCAGCATCCACGTTCGCGGTGTGGCGAGTAACAAGGCGCCAATCAATATCAGGCAGTGACTGACGACTGGCTGTTGTCAAAAGATACTCAAAAGGCTGACCATCCCGCAGGATTTCCTACGCGCTAAGTCTCCCCACCTCTGTCGTTATCACCGGCATTGACAGCATGGAGATCCTCGACCAGGCATTTTCAGTAGTCGAATCGTTTCATCCACTCAGCAATGACGAGCTCGATGCGTTGCTTGCGAAAACCCGTGACGCCGCGGCGGGCGGCCGCTTTGAGCCGTTTAAGACGTCGTCAATTTTTTGATGGCACTGCCGAGAACCCCCACTGGCTGGGCGAAGAGCCGGCGAAACTTCGAGGGTTAATGCCCGCTTAGACTCTCCGCATATATATAAAAGACACGATCCTCAGAGTCCGCGTCTCTGGGCCGGTCCTGAAAAGAAAGGGAATACTGCAGGGGCGACACTCCGTGGGTCATCGCGTGAAAGGGGCGCCTGCGGAGTGGCGCCCCTACAATCTTCTGCCTGGGGCGATACCCCAGATATGAGATTGCATTCCTTCGGGACTTCACCTTCGGCCTGCGGCGGCCGTGTGCTGTTCGTAGAAAGTGTAGACGAAGTTCTTCTGCGCCGCGGGGCCGCCGAAGAAACCGTTATTGAAGTCGTATTTCTTCATCTCGTCGTAGGCCTCGTCGGCGGTCCAGCCATCGTGCGAAATTCGATAGACTGCCGTCAGTGCACCCGTGCGGTGCCGCCCACCTTTGCAGTGAACATAGACCGGCGAGTTAGCTGGATCGTTGACCAGTTTTAGGAAGTAAGCAGTCTGGTCGCGGGTAGCCGCTCGACTCGCCTTCAGGGGGATGTTGAAATACTGCATACCCAGGGCGCGCACCTGTTCAGGCTCCTCCGCACGGCTGTCCTGACGGAGGTCTATCACCGTCTTGATGCCGAGCCGCTTGAGCTGGGCGAAACCTGCGGCGTCGGGCTGCGAGCCGCGGTAGTAGTTGTCGTTCACTTTGCCGAAGTTCTCGACGGGTGATGTTGAAATTCCGCCTTCGCGCGCGCCCGAAGCCGCCGCGCCCGTGAGTGCGAGAGCGGCGGCCAGAGCGACAAGCCACAAGAGACGATAAACAGGGCGGCTCTTCTTCATAAGCCAGATCCTTACTTCTTAGGGTTCTGTTCAGCGACGGCCGGCGTCACTTCAGGCAGGCGCGTAAGCTCGTTGATGCGCCCGCGCAGAGCTGAGACGTATCCTTCCATCGTGGCGCTGTCGTAGTGGGCCGCGCGGAAGGCATCGCGCAGTTGTTCGTCGCTCAGGAGCGCCAGCCGCGAGCCGATCCAGCGTGCGTCTTCCACGGGGATGCTCCGCATGGCCTTCTCCTTGTTGGCCTGTCTCTTGGCGTAACCGCCGCCGAAGAGCGAGGCGAAAGCGCCGCCCGCGCCCTTCGGCTTCGTGTTGTAGTCGAAGTTGACCATGCCGTTCTCGACGCTGACGACGAACTTGCTGGAACGGAAGTCTGGCAGAATGTTCTTGGAGCGGCCGCCGCCCATGCCGCCCACCTTACCTAACGTCGCGCCGATGTCGGTCACAACGTAGCGGGCTTCTAACTCGCCCGTCTCCGGGTGCTTCACGGTGTAAATCTGGTTGTTGTCGAGACGGGTGTCGTAGTTGGCGACGAGCACCATCATAACCTTGAGACCATTAAACTCGCGTTGCCCGACGAACGGGTTTTGCAGCCAGTCCCAAATCTCGCCGCGAGACTCGCCGGCGCGTCGCGGTTCCAGGCGCACGTCGCGCACAGTCTTGCCAGACTGGAACTCTGTGCCGCGCGTCAGCCGTGGCAGGTTCTGGACTTCGATGCTGTCGAAGTGGTAAGCCTCGTCGGCGAAGTAACCCATCGCCCAGACCAGGCGGGTGGCGACGGTCTCGGCCTGCGCTTCGGGGCCCATCTTGACGGACCATGTGACGCCGCGCGCGTCCTTCACCCTGAACTTGGGCGAGGCGCCCGTCTTACTTTCTGAGGTGAAAGTAAACGGGGCCTGTGGAGCCATCTCATCTGAGCCGGGGCCGTGACGCAGATTAAGCGCTGAGATGTCGCCGGGGTCGCGCCACGCGACGGGCTTGCCCGTTGCCTGAGGCGCGGGCTTCTCTTTCGACCGGCTCTTCTGCGCTTGAACGACAGGGGAGAAGCCGGCAGTTAGAATGATTGAGAGAATGAGTATCGTACGAAATTTGGCTGACGAGAACATGGGGGTGAATCCTCCTTAAGATTGGGTTCCGTTGCTTGTGCCACGGAAGAAGTGCCTTGTTATTACGCCTTCATTAGGTAACGCGTAAGTTGCGAGGTTAAAGGATCAAGCCGAGCGGAAAATTTTTGTTGCCGAGGTGAGCATTTTAGGCGGGGTCGGCTTTTTCCACAAGGGTTTCATAGCAGTTTGCTCCGCCTTTCTGCGCAATAATTCCTGGCGCTTGATAATCTCGCCGTTAACAAAGCTACCCACTCGACGCGAGTCAGGTGCCTCTCATCGTTAGCTTGGCCGCGGCGTAGTGAGGTCAGTTAGCCTCACTTGGAACCGAATCTCTTTCAAGATTACTTGAACTTACGTATAACGATAGCGTGTTACGGATTGGTTTCTAGATTCTGCGCCTTAGGAGGAACCCATGAAGCACCGAACAGCAACATTCTCATTAGCCCTCCTGGTGATTTCAGCCTTCAACCTACAAATAAACTTTGCAAAAAGTTTGACGCAGCAGACCGAGACCGCCTCTCAGAAGAAATTTAGCATCGCGCCCTATCTGAGGACTGCGGGCTGCCACCCTGTTGAGGTGAAAGCTATATCAATGGGAGCGGTACAGCCCGAGGTTCTAACCTCCCTGGTCGCCATCAAGAGCTTTTCGGATAAGCCAGTCACGGCACTAAAGGTGAGATGGGATATTTATAAGTGGGACATCGGAACTAAGAAGCGGAGAGCTTCATGCGATGCGGCACCAGA
>JBPCKD010000184.1:0-11765 GCA_051004635.1 Pyrinomonadaceae bacterium | reverse complement strand
TTCAGTGCGATTCCTCTGCCAATACCGCGTGAGCTTCCGGTGATCAGTGCGTGCTTTCCGTTCAAAGACATATCAACCTCCTTTGAGGGCGCGGATGCCAACCCGTAATCCACCGATTGCGCAGATTTCACAGATTGGCAACCACACACCGTCAAATTCCTACATCTTGCACTGGCGACTGGGCCAGCCCTTTACCAACTGGCCCTCATGCCTTTTGAAAACGAATGGTGACTTGGCCCAGACGAGCGACCGGCCCCCCGGAGAACGCTCGATCTACCAACTCATTTCGGTGGTGCGAGTTTGAAGATCCGAGATCGGGTGACCAAGGACCTGGCTTTATCCGGTTCGGTCGACTCAAGGAAAGCCTCAGTTATTTCGTTGCGATCCTTTTCTGAACGCCGGGCGCGATCGGCAGCGAATGCCGCCCCAACTTTATCGCCGCCTCCCATGTTGGCAGTTGCAATCCAGACGAAGTGGGTCCAGTCACCGTCTGTCTTCACTTCTTCCGCAGCCAGACCATAGGCCAACACAGTGCCATCGGCGACAAGCTTGTCGAGAACCGGTTTATTGTATTTTTCCCAGGTGCGCCGGTAGTCAGCAGCTTTCCCTGGTCTCGTTTTAGTAAAGTTATAGCGCGTGAACGGAAGTACTCCGGCCTTGGGGGGCGGCCCATAGTTTGCGACGATATCGCGTATCAGCCAATCGCGCGTCTTGCTCATGTCAAACACTGAGCGGCTGCGTTCGGCCGTGGTCATCGCCGGCCTTTGTTTACCGCGCGCCGCCTGAGCTTCTTGTGCGGCCAACTTCGCGAGCTGCGCTTCCATACCGTTCAGGACTTTTTCCACGCCTGCCCAGTTTTCCACGGTAAACCAGATCAGGTGTGTCGTACCGCCAGGATATCGCAGGACCGGGGTCTCAACGCCCCAGGCCATTATGACGCCTTCGGCCAGTAGCTTATCGCGGACTGGCGCGCCCACGGTGTTAATTAGAGTGTTCAGCTCCTCTTCCTTGCCGGGGAAGACGGTGTAGTCGTAATAGAAAGTAAGCGGACCGGGTGTCGGTGCTGGCTGTTGTGCCGCAGCGGCACTGCAGAGCAAGAGAAGGGTCAGGGAGACAAGAATTAGTTTGCGCATTTTTTCTCCTTGGGCCGGAATGAACCGGCTCGGTTTTTGGGGATGGAAGAACTAAGTCAGACTTCTGGGCGACGCTTGCGATTTGATCTGGGAAAGCTTTCAACTGAAGTCCGTCACCTCGTCAAAGACTCGGACTGGCCGGGACCTCGGTGCATGGTTGGAAATCTGACAGTGAAATCAAGCTGCTTTTAATTCATCCGCGGTTTACAGTCAAGGGCGCTCGCAGAGATCAGAGGTCAGAAGTCTAAAGTCGGAAGTCAGCGGCGGAATCGCCGTGGCTATTTAATCCCGCCGCTTCGCGGCTGCTTCACGCTGCTTCACGCAGGATCGCCGGTCTTGTTTCCAAATAGATAGACGTTACCGAGCGACTTGACGGAACCTGCTAAACCGACGCCATTGAAAACCAGGGCCACGTTAGCGACCTACCTGACCAGCCGTTACTGTGATGCCGGCGCTTGCGTTGTTTCTAATCGTCGTGTTTCTTACAAACACTCGGCCGGCGCCAACCCTGATTCCGCTCCCTTTGAATCCGTCGATTACACAATCCTCAATGGAAACGGAACCAGCCGTGTTCAAGTTGATCCCATTCGCTGCTGTGCCCATTCCGTTTATCGACAGACCGCGCAGGCGCACTGCCGAGGTTGACGGGTCCTTGACCTCGGAGATGTCAATAGTGATGCCAAAGCTGCCAGGTATTGCAAGCAAGCCCGCCATCACTCCAGTCCCATCAATGGTGATCGATTTCCTGATTATCCCGCTACCGTACCCGCCTGCGTCTAAAGCATTAATTTCTACTCCGGCTTGTGTCTTGGCGATGGCCCCGGCAAACGTCTTGCAGGGAGCGGTGCGACTGCACGGATTCAGATCATCGCCAACACCGGATACCCACGTTCGGCTTGCCTGCGCCTGTGCCGCCGAGGAAATAAGTGCTATCAAAAGTGAAGTGTAGAAAACCTTGCCGAAGTTGTTCATTGTGAGTCTCCTGAAGTTTTTGGAATGCATTTTGGCGACTCGACGCGCTGCGCGCGGCGATGAGGCGGGGCAAGCCCGCCTTCCTGACCCTGAGGGATTCGCGAGTAGCGAGAAGTGCGAGCAGTGACTCGCGCCTGCGGCGCTTTGTATCACGATTTTACGCAGCGGTCGAGGCGGGAAAGGCCGAGGTCAGAGGTCAGGAGTCAGAGGGTCAGAATTCAGAAGTCAGCTGTCACTCTTTCCCGACTTGTTGGAGTACCTCCCGGATTTCGGTTTGCCCGAAAGGCTCCTGCCTACGACCATAACAACCGGCAGCATGCAGCATGTCCTAGACAGTCTGGGTAGACCATGGTATGCTGGCCCTAGAACATCTAGGAGGTGCGCGCGGTGAGTAAATCAAAAGCGGGCTTACTGCAAGGGACGCTGGACATGTTGATTCTGAAAGCCTTGTCTCTTGGCGCTCTGCATGGCTACGGAATCGGTCAACGCATTGGGCAAATCTCGGGCGATGAAATCAAGGTCGAGGAGGGCTCGCTATATCCCGGCCTTTACAGGCTTGAGCGGCGCGGATGGATCGAATCGGAGTGGGACGTCTCCGACAACAATCAGCGCGCGAAGTTCTACAACCTGACCCGCGCGGGTCGCAAACAACTGACCGTCGAGGAGCTTAATTGGGAACGGCTGGCGGGCGCGACCAAGAAGGCGCTACGCGCAGTCTGAGGAGAACGTAAAACCATGTTCTGGGTTACAAGCATTACAAGCATCGCTAGTTTCATTCACGCCCGCCGACATCCCGACCAGATCGCGCGCGAAGTAGAAGCGGAGTTGCGTTTTCATATTGAAATGCGGGCGCGCGCCAACATCGAGAGCGGGATGAGGCCAGATGAAGCGCGAGTTGCAGCTCAACAAAGCTTCGGAGACTTCGACGGAGTCAAAACCAGGTGTTGCGAAATCAGCCGGAGTCTTCCCTTCGATTCCGGGGTTTTGAAAATGGGAATGTACATTGCCATTGCAGCTCTCGCGGGCGGAACAGCACTGTGGGCGGTCAACATCCCACATTACAGCTTCACCGGCGTTCTGTGGCAGTTACTCGCTATCGCTGTTCTCACACGTGCGTTCATCGTGGGTCGACGCCCAATCTCAACAGAGCGGGTTTGCGGAAACAAGATTTTGTCTCGTGATGTGTCCGAGCAGCGCAGTTTGGGCATCGCCTCGCATGATGAACAGGGACGCACGCCGGTTGAGCGAATGTTCAACTCGGAGTAACTAAATCGGATTTCGTTCGAGTGCACCGGCTCGCCAATACGGCGCGGGCATCAATCTTGGTTTCACGGTTGCACAAAAAGGTCGTCGCCCCAGTCCGCGTTAGCGGACGAATGAGAATAGCCCAGCAGTTCACTGCTGGGATTACGAGTGATGATATTGCAGTCCGTGGAGCGGACGGCTGAGATTATTCCTTTTAATATTAGCTTCTTTTCAGTCGTCCGCTTCTCGGAGTACGTTAAGAACTTGGCACCTTCCCAGCGATGAATCGCTGGGCTACTTTCATTCGTCCGCTGACGCGGACTGAGAGACGCAGCACTTTCTGGGCAAAGCCTAGTTTCACCCAACTCGAACAGGCAGGCACAAAATACAAGACGCACTATCACTAACTAATTACCCAGGGGGGCGTACCATGCGGGTTCGCATTGCACGTAAGTTCCTAAACGGCCTGTTTACGCTGCTTATACTGAATACGAGTTTGGCAACAGGCTCACCGGTGTCGGCGATGGGGAGCGCGCTTGCCAATCAGAAAAACGGGCAGAAAAGCGAGCAGAAAAGCGCGCGAACAGACGACGGCCGGCCCTTAAGCCCGCGTCTGGTAGCTCTTCAAGATCGACTCAAATCGGGTGACCGTGAAGCGCTTGATAGTTTTTGGAAAGAGATCGCAGAACGCGGCGCGCCGATGGTTGAGGCAGCGCCCGATAGCGAAGGCGACGCCCTGGTGACGATCCTCTGGCGAGCCACGGAAGAGACGAGAAACGTTTTCGTTTTTCAACTCCCGGGCATCGATAAGCCGATGGCGCGGTTGCTCGACACGGACTTGTGGTACAAAACATTTCGGCTTCAGAAGGGCGCGCGCTTCGTCTATCGATTGGCGACGAACCTTCCCGATCCGAAAGAGTGGACCAACCTCGGCCGTTTCGTAAACGCGATGCGAAGCGACCCGCTTAATCCACTCCAGTTTGCCGAGCGCGCTAACGAGCTCAACCCGTATGAAGTGACTTTCTTTTCGGCGGCAGAACTGCCATCTGCCGAGCCGCAATTCTGGAGCGTTGCTCGGCCCAAAGTTCCTACCGGACAAGTGCGGCGCGACAAATTCAACAGCAAAGTCCTCGGCAATGAACGTCCAATTTGGATTTACACTCCGCACCGCCACGCTGCCGACAAAAAGCCTTACGCTTTGCTGGTCCTTTCTGACGGCGGTCTCTACATCAATTCTGCTCGGGTAGGGACCACTCTCGATAACCTGATCGCAGCGGGTCTGATACCGCCGCTCGTCGCCGTGATGGTAGATAATCCCGATCGCGGGCGCGAGTTGTCATGCAGTTCAGCGTACGCCGACTTTTTGGCTCAGGAGATTGTTCCCTGGGCGCGCGTTAACTACCACGTGACCGACCGCCCCGAGCAGACGATCATCGGCGGAGTGAGCCTGGGCGGGTTGGCGGCCGCTTTCGTCGGGTTAAAGCACCCGGAGGTTTTCGGCAACGTGCTTTCCCAATCCGGTTCTTTCTGGTGGAAGCCGGACGAGGATAAAAACTGGGAATGGCTCACCCGCCAGTTCGCCGCCAGCCCCCGTCTACCTTTGCGCTTCTCCTTCGAAGCCGGACTATTGGAAAACACATCCGGTGGACCTCCAGGACGGCCGTTCCCACCTCCACTGCTCGTGGTTAACCGTAAATTAAGGGACACCCTCCAGAGCAAAGGGTACTCAGTCCACTACACGGAATTTAACGGGAACCACACGCTATTCAATTGGCGTGGAACGCTGGCGAGTCACCTGATAGCGCTCGTCGGTATTAAACCCGCGCCGAAATTTTCTGCGCCGGACAGAAAGCCCGTCGCGCGACCCTCCATTCCGAAGAAAGCGATCGCGACGGCTGAGGTCAAAGTGGCGCCCGCTCTTTTGAAACAGTACGTTGGCAGGTATGAAATCGATCCAAAGTTCGCGCACGATTTCGTCCTGTATGTAAGCGTTAAGAATGATTCCTTGTGGGTCAAGCCTGGGTATCTGAAGGCGCGTCGGCTCATTCCCGAAGCGGAGTCCAGATTCTATGACAGCGATATCACAGATCTGCATCTCGCCTTCATCAAAGATAAGAGCGGCCTCGTGACAGGTCTCACTTTAAACACCGGGCAGACAGACATGCTAGTGAAAAAGATGCCGCCGCCAGTGCCGAACCTCTCCGGCAATACGACTTTCACTTTGGCAGGACACACCGACGCGGAGGCCGTGGCCATCTATGGATCATTCAACAATTGGATTCAAACTAAGAACTACTGCGCGAGAGAGGGTGACGGCTGGGTCTGTCGGCTTGATCTGGCGCCCGGCAAGCATACCTACAAGTTCCTGGTCGATGGTGTGGGGCTAAACGATCCGGCGAACTCTGTTACCGAAGATGACGGGAACGGCCACGTGGATTCGGTCATCGTTATCAAATAGTGAACAGTAAACAACAGTGAACAGCAGACAGCGACAACGCGTAAATCGTGAATCGTAAATCGGAAATAGTAAAGGCGAAGCACAAGAGCGGTTAGCAGCGCTGTCTGCTATTCACGTTTGCTGTTCACCGTTTACTGTTCACTGTTTTCTGTTTCCGAACATCGCCACCCATCGTTGTCGTATAATCCGGCGCGATGAACTTCATCTCCACCCTGGCTATCAGCATGGGCGCCTCGTGGGTATCGGGCATTAACCTTTACGCGGCGGTCGCCACGCTGGGTCTGCTGGGCCGGTTCGCGCATCTAAAACTACCCGGCGACCTTGACGTCGTGACGAACTGGTGGGTGATTGGTGTGGCCCTGTTCCTCTTCGTTATCGAGTTCATCGCCGACAAGATTCAACTGGTCGATAGCGTCTGGGACATAATTCACACGTTCATTCGAATTCCCGCGGGAGCGGTTTTGGCAGCGACCGCTTTCGGTGATTTCGACAGAAGTGTGCAGGTGATTGCGTTGTTGCTGGGCGGCGGGCTGGCGCTGAGTTCACATGGAACCAAGGCTGCCGCGCGGGCACTGATCAATGCGAGCCCCGAGCCCGTTTCAAATATTGTTGTTAGTCTGAGCGAAGATATTTTGGCAGTGGTTACGATAGTCGCGGCAGTCTTCCTGCCCGTAGTTGTTTTCCTGATAATAGCCGCGGGCTTGATCTTTTCCTTTTGGCTCCTACCTCGAGTACTACGATTCTTCCGCAAGGTTTATCAGAGCATTCGCGGATTCTTCAGCCCGGCAAGAGCCTAGGAAACCAGAAGTCAGCAGTCAGAAGTCAGAAGTCAGAGATTAGAGGTCAGTCTTTCCCGACTTGTTGGAGCACCCACAAGCTGCCGTAAAGGTCTTCGAATACGATTTCCTTTCCCCCACCACCCATCTCGTAAATCCGTCGCCACTCAGGATCCCACGAACCAAAAGGCGTCCATAGCAAACTGCTTGTAATTAATTGGCGTGAAAGCAAGGTGAAGGAAACCGAGCGCGATGATCAGACCAGTGGTGATCTTATAGAGAAACTTCATGTACGCTCAGTCGCCACGTTTATCGGCCATCATTTTCTTGACGACTCGGTTTACGTCGCCAAGGCAACACAAACCTGACGGGTTAAGCGCTGCGCATGAGCATAGCCCGTCGCGAATTAGACTTACGATTTTGTTGGGAATGGTTGTAGTGCCTGTCTCCGCAATCTCATCACGGATATCCTTTTCAGTGAAGCCAAAGCAATAACACAAAGTGCTGGGAACTGCTTTTGTACCGCCGTTGACACACTGCGACGGTTCAGTGGAAGCGCCCGCGCGCGTTTCCACAACTATCTCAGTCGCATTGACCAACGCATTGTCAACACAGCAATCGAATTCAAACTGACTCATAGGCGACTCTCATCTGTTAGCGTTTTCGCTCAGCACCTTTTTGATCGCTTCCCTTGTGCCCTCCATGGAGCGCACGACCGGAACATTTGAGTAAACTGGCTCGGGTGGGGATTGTTCCCACCACTTTCCGATTTCATATACTGCGACATAATCCCAAACCACGCCGTCGCGTTCGCCGATAGCTTTCGAAAGCAGGTGGTGCTTGTCCCAATACTGCGACGCTCTTGGATCAGATATTCTCGCCAGCGTCCTGGTGGAAGGCGCCGCAAAATCAGTTGGCAAAATCGGTTCCCAAATTACAAATAGACGTATTTTTGGATCAAGCTGCTGATTGAGTAAATGCTGGATTGCAGAGGCCCCCTGCAAACAGACTGTTCAAGTAGGAGAAAGCATCACGACTACGCGAGCGGAATCTGCGGCTTTATTAAACTCGTCCTTAAGACTGGAGAAGTTTGAGCCATTCAAGATAACGAGAGGTTGTTGGCCAGGCGGAACGGCGCTGCCCCAATATAAATAATACGTCGCCACTAATAAGAATGCCGCCAGGAGAGCTACGATGATGATCGCATTGCGCTTCATGTCTAACCTCACTATTGTCCAGAATTCAGCCTGCCATAAGGTTCGCGAGCAAATTTGCGATTACCTGCGGAAAGAAAATGAACACGAAAACAACCGTCGCTGAGAACCAGAGAAGAATCGCGCTGAACACATTGGGTTCACAGTTACATCGCTTGGCGCGCCAACGTTGATAAAAACCAAATGCGATTAACAGCACAGATGTCGCCAGTAGGTAGGGACGCAGTTTTACAAAAAGCGCGGAACTGCCCGCAGCTCCGGCTGCGAATAGAAACGGCATCAGGGGTAAGCAGCAACTCGACGCCACGACCACGCTACCAAGCGCTGCCAGACTGGCAAGAATGGTTCGCCTTGACCCTGGCTTCTTGTCTGTTTGTTCCGCCACAATATTCATTGACATTAAAGTCCAATTTGGTTAGAGCGCTCTTCGGGTGCGTTTGATGCCCGCGACAACCGGACAACATGCAGCGGAACCATGTTGCTGAAGTTCGTGCTCGCAATCGTTCAGGTGCAGTGTGAGCACACGGCGGAACGCTTTCATAGACCCGATCTGCTCGTCGAGTTCCTGAAGTTTCGTGCGCAACAGTTCGCATACCTTCTTGCACTCGTCGGCGCCACCCGTGGTTAAGAGTCCTCGTATTTCTTCAAGTGAGAGTCCAAGCTTCTGAGCCTGCCGAATGAATTGAACACGCTCAATCGACTCTGATTCGAAAAGGCGAAAGCCGCCTGATGTGCGTCGAGCACGCGGCAATAATTTCAATCTCTCGTAATACCGCAACGCATCGACACTAACACCCGCGCGCGTTGCCAATTCGCCAATCTTAATTTCGCCGCTATTCATCTTCCTGATAACGAAGTATAGACCCTGAAGCTAACTCCAGAGTCAAGGGATTTTGAGTTGTGAAGATTCGAAGTTAGAGGTCAAACATGAGAGGTCAAAAACGTCAGAAGGAATTCGACTCGAACCGTCCGCGCAAACCTATCCTTTCTCCCTAATTCTTCCTAGTAGCTTCCATGTGCTGCCAAATGTCGGGGCTGGCGCCATCTAAATCGGTGAAGCCATAGACTCGTGCCAATTCACCAGAGCTGAGCGACTGCTGATTCCACCGTTGGCGCTCTGGGTCAATCGCCAGGCAGGCGATGGCGCGACATCCCTGCAGTTCCGTGGTGGCTACATCGAATTCGAATAGATCCGTGGCGATCAGTTCGCGTAGCTTCGGACGGTTCGGATGCGCCTGGCCGGTGGGACTGCGGCTAATGCTGAGCACACTCTCGACGCCTTCGTCCCGCAGGCACTCGCGCAGGACACCCTGACCAATCATCCCTGTAGCTCGGAAGAGAATTATCTTCATAACAACTCCACGATGCCTCGCGATTCTTGAGTGGTACTGCGCTAAGTGTAACTAAGAAAATAATAATCGAAATCGCCTTCCGGTCGTCGATCCAAGACCTTAGCTAACCTAAGAGGGGTCCATACTCCATCGTACCGTCGTCCACGCGTCCGAACCGAAGCATAGATAGGTCCTTCACGTAGTTTTGGTGTACGCGCCACGGCGTTTTCGATCCCTGTCGCGGCAGGGTGTGGAGCGCCCCCAGCACATAGCCGGAATTGAAGTCGATGGCGGGCTCCGCCGTGAGGTCCAGACTTCATGACTTCCCACCCAGTCATTAAGTACGCTGAAAGCGTTGGCAAATTCCAGCCCAGGCTTGGCTTTGAAACCCTGGGACGATGCGTATTCTAATTGCGGCGGCGCAACCCTGAAAGGGTTGCGTCACCGTTAGCCGCTCGCAAAGCAATCGCAACCCCGACGGGAGTCGGGGTTGCGAAGAACCTATTGTGCATTTTTGAACCCAGGGTTGCAGCAACCCTGGGCTGGAGTTAGCGAACGCTTTCAGCGTTGGTTCACTCTCCGAAGAACTGTTGAGTCTATGCCTTTGCGAAAGGCTTCATCACCAACCTGCATGGGTGCACCGGGAATTACCAAATAACTCCGGCCTTCCAGGCGCATGCGCTCAGACATGCTGGGCCACGGCATCGGCCTTGCGCGCAGCCGGCGTCGGCTTGAACTCCATCGTACCGTCGTCCACGCGTCCGAAGCGAAGCATCGAGAGGTCCTTCACGTAGTTTTGGTGTACGCGCCAGGGCGTTTTCGATCCCTGTCGCGGCAGGGTGTGGAGCGCCCTCAGCACGTAGCCGGAAGTGAAATCGATGGCAGGCTCCGCCGCGAGCTCGGGGTCGTTTACGCGCGGGGTGCACTGCGCGTAGTCGTGCTGGTCCATGTGTTTCAGGAGCCGACAGACGTACTCGGCCGTGAGGTCGCATTTCAACGTCCAGGACGCGTTCGTGTAGCCGAAGGCGGAGGCAAGGTTCGGGACATCGCTGTACATCATCCCCTTGTAAGTGATCGTCTTCGACAGGTCCACGGGCGCCCCGTCAACTGTGAGTTGCAGCCCGCTCATGAGCTTTAACACCAACCCCGTGGCCGTCACGATAATGTCAGCGTCGAGGTGCTCGCCGGACTTGAGCTGCAGGCCCGTCTCGGTGAAGGTTTCGATCTGGTCGGTGACAACCGTTGCCCGGCCGTCGCGTATTGCGTTGAAGAGGTCCGAGTCAGGGACAAGGCACAGGCGCTGATCCCAGGGGTCATATTTTGGCGTGAAGTGCTTAAGGTCGTACTGCGCGCCGAGGTGGTTTCGCACACCTCTCGCCAGCATCCACTTAAAGACATTGGGCCGCGACCGGGCCAGGTTATAGAAGAACAACTGGAGCAACACGTTCTTCCAACGCGTGAGCGCGTAGGCCGCGCGGGCGGGCAGCACGCTGCGCAACCCGTTCGCCAGCTTGTCCTGGGCGGGCCGCGAGACAACGTAGGTCGGGGAGCGCTGGAGCATGGTGACGTGCGTCGCGCGCTCGGCCATCGCAGGAACAAGCGTGACGGCGGTGGCGCCGCTGCCTATTACCACCACGCGCTTGCCTTCGTAGTCGAGGTCTTCCGGCCATTTTTGCGGGTGCACAATCTGGCCACCGAAGCGCTCGACGCCGGTCCACTCCGGGGTGTACCCAGCCTCGTAGTCGTAGTAGCCCGTGCAGAGGTAGAGAAAGTTGCAGGTGAACTTTGCGATTGACTTCTCGGGGACGGTCTCGGCCTCTATGGTCCACAGGGCTTCTGCGGTCGACCACGAGGCGCGCCTCACCCGATGGCCGTAGCGGATCTCTTTGTCCACGCCGAACTCCGCAGCGGTCTCACGGATGTAGTTGAGAATGGAAGGCGCGTCGGCGATGGCCTTGGCGTCGCGCCACGGGCGGAACCTGTAGCCGAGCGTGTACATGTCCGAGTCAGAACGGACGCCGGGATAGCGGAACAAGTCCCATGTGCCGCCCATCGCGTCCCGCCCTTCAAGGATGGCGAAACTCTTCCGCGGGTGCCTCTGCCGCAGGTGGCAGGCTGCCCCAACTCCGGAGAGACCGGCGCCCACGATCATGACGTCGAAATGTTCCATGCTCAGGATCTGGGAGTCCAAAGTCCAAGGTCCAAAGTCCACACTCCTGGCCGCCTTTTAACACGTGGCGAGCGTGTCCGCAATCGGATTTCAATCTATCCGCAGACTACGCCGATTACACAGATTCAAAAGAGCGGAGCGCCGAAGGCGCGGAAGAAGGTAGCCGGGGCGGGGTGCCGTAAGAAGAATGCCGACCCATCGAGGGTCGGCGAAGTTTAGGTTGAGAACTTGATCCAGGGGTGCCGCGCGAAAGGCGGTTACCCCTCGCTACCTTCTGTCACGCCGTTGGCGTGAAGAAGCGCTCGCCACAACTGACTAATATTTGATGTCAGGCCATCGTAAGTGTCGCCACACGCCTTTTCACAAAAAGTGTCTGGTTGCTCCCTGAGCAACCCCAATTGCGGCTTGCCGCCGCCCAGTGCGGTCTCGGCCTTTCCGGAAGCGCTCTCTCACCCCTTTTCCTGAG
>JBPCKD010000183.1:0-8939 GCA_051004635.1 Pyrinomonadaceae bacterium | reverse complement strand
TTAGAGGCGAGCATCGCCCGCCGTCTAAAGATGGGACCAAAAGACTGGTAGCGATGGTGGAGCCGGCGGGCGATGCCCGCCTCTAAACACTGGAAATAGCCTCAAGCCCTACTCGTAACGAAGCGTTGAAATAACTACGCCAACTTGAACAGTTTCCACTATCGTTTCTCGCTTAATAAGTGGGGGGCAGCTTCACTTAAGGTGCTCGCCCCTTAGCCTTCGAAGGGAAACTTCGAAGGTAATCTTTCAAATCTTGAACAAATGTGAGGAAACACCGATGAAACTTCAAAAGATGCTTATGCTATTGGCCGCCATATTTTTCTTAACTACAACCGCGCTGGAGGCCTCCGCTCAGAGAGCCCAGTCAGGAAAGGTGTATGAGGATATGTCTCGCCCTGAACGGCTTGCGTTCGTCGGCGAACAGGCGCGCCGCATCGCGAGGGAGATCTCCGGGAACGAATATGAGTTTACACCGGCGTTCGAGGCCGACATTCAAAAGGCAGTCACGAATTACGCGCAGCGCATCGGCAACGGCAGAGTGCATGACGTGCGCCTGGTCTTAGAGCGTGGCCAGGCTCAGGCGCCAAAGCTAATCGCGGCATTCAGAGCGCGAAATGTCTCGCCGCTCATCGGCCTCTACATTCCCTGGATTGAATCCGAATACGTAAACATTCCATCGCCAAATTCGATGGGAGCGATAGGAATGTTTCAGTTTCTGCCCAAGACCGGAGAGCACTTCGGCCTGTCAGCCCAGGATTTGCTCGACGTAGACAAGTCTGCCGACGCCGCCGCTCGCTACATCGCGGAGAGTGTCGAGATGTTCAAGGGCGATCCGATGAAAGAGGCATTGGCGCTGCTGGCTTACAATCGAGGCGGACAAAAGCTGAGCCGCGACCTGAAAGTACTACTCAACGATCAGAACAAACAATGTAGTATCTGCGCGCTGACCGCCGACCGCAGCAAACTCGACGAGACGTTCAGATCCGAAAACGTCTTTTACGTCCCGCGCTTTTTCGCCGCCGCCATCATCGGCGAAAACCCGGAGGCGTTTGGACTGCGAACACAACCGCTCTCCTCCCATTAAGCCCGAGCGTATTAAGCCCGAGTGTATTTGTCGCCTTCCTTAAACGGTTAAAGGTGTCAATCAAGTGCAATTATTCGTGAGAAAGGCGCTCAATAATGTTCTGAAAAACTTGGCCCGGCGTCGGCCCTCAAGGGATCCGCCGGGCTCATCGTTTTCCATTCGGGTCCCCAGTCCGGGCGACCCGGCTGGGGTGGTTGTCATGCGCCGGCTTCCGCCGTGCACTGAGCTGGTTGTTCGAGGTCGGCAGTGTGTCGGGCCACTATCTGCCAGCGCCCCCGCCGCTTCATCCACACGTTCGTGATACAGAACTCGCGATTGATCTCCGTCTCCTCAAACCTGGCTTTAGTAGTCATCCGATAGCTCGTCACCGCCGTGTCGCCATACGCGCGCACCTTTAGATTTTCCTTATCGTATCTCTCGACCTTAGCCTTATCGGCGGCCTGGCGCACCTCAGTCATCACCGCAGTTTTGTCGACGCAGATGCCAATTGGCGCTGTCACCATTATGTCGTCGGCGTAGATGAGGTCGAGCGCTTCGACGTCAAGTCGCATTTCAGTCTGGGTGAGTTCTTCTTCAAGCTTCCGTATCTCGTTTTCTACGTTTTGATTCATCGGTTGATCTCCGTTTCAATTGCTACAAAATTTGTTTGCTCGGCCCAGGGCGCTACCATAGAATCACTTAAACCGCTTACCTTGCCGGACAAGATAGGACTCAGGGCAAACAAAAGTCCTTCGCAAGTTCGGAAAAGTTTCGGAAAAAGTACGGAAGGGCTTTGCACAAAAGGTATTCGACGAGTCCGCCCAGCGGACTAGGAACGAGAAACGTTTTTGTGCAAAGGCGCACGGAAGGCATAGGGCAACCGCCATGTTCTGGCAGCCGAACCTCCTGTATGAGTTTGGGCCGTTTCGCGTGGACGCGCGCGAGCGGCGACTGCTGCGCGATGACGAAGTTGTGCCGCTGACGCCAAAGGTGTTCGACATTCTTCTCGTGCTGATTCAAAACAGCGGACACATTCTAAGCAAAGACGAGGTAATGAAACTCGTTTGGCCCAACACCGCAGTTGAAGAGGGAAACATTGCGCGCAACATCTCCATGTTGAGAAATGCACTGGGCGAACGCCCGCGCGAGCCTCAATACATTGAAACCGTTCCCTGGCGTGGCTATCGCTTTGTGGCCAGCGTGAAGGAAGTGCGCGACCGGTCCGACAGGCCTGCGATCACCTCAATAGCCGTCTTGCCCTTCGTGAACATCGCAAGCGATCAAACCCTTGAATACCTCGCGGACGGATTCGCCGAAACCCTCATCAATAACCTATCGCAGTTGGCCGGGCTCAAGGTCATGTCGCGCAACTCCAGCTTTCGCTACAAAGATCGCGCGACAGATGCTCGGGCGATTGGACGCGAATTGAATGTACAGGCGGTTCTAATGGGCCGCATCGCTAAGCGAGACGACCTGCTGTCGATTAGCGTGGAGCTGGTGGATGCGCGCGACGACAGTCATCTCTGGGGCGCTCAGTTCAATCGACAACCCGTCGACATCTTCGTGCTGCAGGAGAGAATCGCCCAGGAGATCACCGAGAGGCTGCGTCTGAAGGTGACACGTCAAGAGCAGCAACGACTGACGCGACGCCACACGGAAAACGCCGAGGCTTATCAGCTCTATCTGAAAGGGCGTTATTACTTCAACAAACTGACAATGGACGGAGTGGAGAAAGGAATCGGCTACTTCCAACAGGCCATAGATAAAGACGCGCATTACGCGCTGGCTTACGCAGGGCTCGGTGATTCGTTTAATTACGTGGCGAAACCAGTTGAAGCGAAGCAGGCTGTGATCAAAGCGTTGGATCTCGACGAGACCCTGGGCGAAGCTCACGCTTCACTTGGTTTTTTCCAGTTCATCTATGACTGGGACTTTGCAGGTGCTGAAAGAGAGTTCAAGCAAGCACTGAATCTGAATCCTAACTATGCCGAAGCGCATCATTGGACCGCGATCTATTTCGCAAACGTCGGCCGGCATGACGAGGCCCGCGTCGAAGCGAAACGAGCAGTCGAGCTTGATCCGTTGTCGCTGCTGATGAACATGACTCCGGCATTAACATCTTACCTGGCTCGCGATTACGACGGAGCAGCAGCCGAACTCCGGAAAGTCCTCGACATGGAGCCTAACTTTCTCGTGGCTCACAGCGTGCTCGGGAATGTTTATGTTCAGCAGGGATTGTATGAGAGGGCGATGGCCGAGTATCAAAAAGTGCTGGAGCTTGCGAAAGGTGTGGCGGTTGTAGAGACAGCCATGAAAGCAGTCGTCGCACATGGTTACGCCAAGTGGGGGAAACGAAGCAAGGCGATGAAGATGCTGGACGAACTAGAAAAGGCGAGTGCTGTGTCGTTAACAAAGGCAAGCAGCGCATCGTTACTAAAGCCGAGTCGGGTGTCGTCAACAAAAACGAGTAACGTGTCGTCAACAAAGGCGGGTACCGTATCGGCGCATTCGATCGCGGAAGTCCACGCCGCGCTGGGCCAGAGCGACCAGGCATTCGAGTGGCTCAACAAAGCCTGTGACCAGCGCGATATGCAAATGGTCAGTATGAAAACCAATCCAACTCTCGACCCCCTGCGCACAGACCCCCGCTTCGCTGTCCTCGTGCGGCGCGTTGGCCTGCCGCAGTGATTTTGGCCCGGGCAAGACCTCAGTGAATTTCTGTCCAGAGGCAAGCATTACAAAAGAAATCCAGATGTTTGACGTTGGTGGTAGCTACAGTAAGGTTATGTCCTCGACCGGCAATCAGCGAGGCATGGGCCGATAGAACATATCTCCGTCGAGCGCAGCATCTGAGGCTGTCGGTTTCCCCATCCTTCTCGCCTGAGACCAAAAAATCGCCGCCTGGTTCATAACGGCAGTTGTAATCGGGTCAAACCCAACAGTGGTGTTCAAGTTATTGAGTTTGATAATTCCGCTTGTGCTCTGGTTCAAGAGCATCTCTCGACGCAACTCATAATCTGCAATACCTGCTACGAGGACGTGGGTTCCTATCGTTATTTGGGACTGCAGCCATTGATTGCACGCGTCGCTGTCGGCTGAACCCAGCGGGTGGGTAATGAGTCCCAGAGGACCTGTATCAAGCAGAATGACGTCACTCATTGAAACAGTTTTCGATCCGAGAGTCTGTGCTCATCCAAGCCCACCTTCAATCGCTCCCAACTCTGCTTCTGTTCATCGACATCTTCCTCATACCAGGATTTCAAGAGTGCTACGGCAGCATCAACATTGATTTGTGGGAGAGTCCACCCGTCTTCATCAACAACCTGTTCACTCTTCATATACATCGGCAACTGTTTGATAGCCTCTGCTTCGTCCTTCGGTAGCCACTTGATGTATCGTGCTTCGATGGGGCACTCTTCAAAAGGAGTGAATTGGATACTGAGATAGCCTCCAGGAGCCGCAACTTCAAGATCCCTTCGCAATGCCTCCAGATCATTCTTCGTGATGTAACTACGGGCGCAAAATAATGTGACCGGCCCAAGCGGAACATGCGTTCCAAAGATTCTGACAACCTCCCCCTCGAAGTGGAGAGCCATTGCAATGGGTTTTTCTCTCGCGAATGACTCAAGCGCATTCTTCGCCTGCTCCACTTTTGAAATGCTGACCCATGGCTGTGGCGGATACTTGGCATGGCCAGTTTTCAAAATCTCCGCTGTGGCTGCAATTGTGTTGGCGTCTTGGAATGTGATGTTACATTCGGGAACTGTAAAGGAAACGCCTGTCTTGTTCTGAATGAACGCCAAATCCTCAAGCAGCTTTAAAAATCGAGGGTCTGACTCTTCATACGTTCCAGGCGGGAGATTACCCCGTGCAAGTGAAACCTCTCCACCTGTAACTTGATGTCTACCACGGATGCGGAATTCACCGCCACGGGCAAGTGCCTGGTAAAACGTGACCCCGATCAGAGCGTTATCCACACTCAAGCCTGTATAGTTCAGCGTGAAGCTCAAGGTCATTTGTCGGCTTTCAGAATTGATCTTTAGAAGGAAATTCCAGGGTGTGTTCTGACGCTCGCTATTGAAAATAACTTCGCTACCCAACTCACCAGTCACCTCGAAAGGAATGTCAGACAAAGTAGCAATCGCTCGGGCTTGGTGTCCTATCTCCAACGTTAGGGCCACGACTCTTTGTATATTCCCTGAAATCGTAACCTGCCTGCTCACAGCGCTGCTTGCAACCACACCGCGCGTGATAGACAGGCTCTCCACAGGGATATCCTGCCAGTGACCGACACCTGCACCGTCACTCCAGCCCGGAGTAAAAACTAATGGTGGTGACCCATTCATTGACTGTTCTATTTGCATGTCGGAGTGGCTTCCTCCTAAGGGAAACAATATGTTACGTCAAATCCTCAAGGGTTGAAACCCAACCCGACGGACCGATAATAAGTTTGGCCTTGCTAGCTGGACATCTTAATTCACTCTCATCCGCCGCATCACCCGCACGCCGGCGCGCCAGTCTTCGTTGATATCGAAACGATAGATTTCGATGTCGGGGGCTATTGAGTGGGCCAGTGTGTTGAAGGCAGGGTGGACTCGCAGTGTGGGCGCCACCAGGTAGATAAGAGGTGGATCGTTACTAATCTTTCGGTCGTCGAAGAGTTTGGCGCGCGTGATGTGTCCGCGACGACGATGCGCTTCAACGCGTTGCCAATAGTCGGCTCCCTGCAAGACATGCTCGCGAGACTCGGAAACTTTTAGCTCGATGACGGCGAGGCGTCCATCGTGTCGGAGCGCCAGGAGATCAACCGGTCGAACACTCGAGGTGCTCCCGCGGGCGATCCTGAATTGCGCGTGAAGAGGCGCAATCAACAAGCCAGGATCGAGCCGAGTAATGTCGCGGCGCAGCAGCGACTCGAGCCAGGCCTCCCCCGCGTTTCGATAAAGTGCGTTGTGGTGATCGGAGGATGTCGCTGAACGGTGTTCGATCAAATCCGCTACCAGGTTCGTACACTCGTTTTCAGTTTTCTCGTCCAGCATTCGCGGTCGCGAACCTTCGACGCCAAACCAAACGCGCTCGCTACCCATAACCCGACGCACGCGCGCGAAGGGCAAACCAAAATAACGAAGCGTTTCACCATGGCGGGCGTGGACCACATCGATGGCCTCAGGCGCCACGGTGATCAGCCGCGCGGTTACCTCGCCTGGGGCAGTCTCCGGCAATGGTGGGAAGCGTGCCAGCCGCCTCTTCCATAAGTCTTCGCGCGAAGGAACATCAATGCGCTTCGGGTCGCTAATCTCATTGTCGACTTCGAAAACAGCAATCGCCTCTTGCAAGCTCCGCCGCAGCAAAGCGATCCGCTGAATCGTTGACTTAACCAGATCACTTTCAACTAACAACCAGAGCTGGTGCACGTAAGGCTGGCGCGCACGCTCACTTGTGCGCTTGAACCACAGCAGCGCGGACGAAAGAAATGCGTCAACATCGCTCGGCTTGCTTGACGCAACGGATCCAGTGACGGCTGTGCGCTGGTGCTTTTGTCGCAAAACAATTCGCGCGTAACGTCCCGGCTGTCCGCGACGCGCCCCCGGACTCAGCGACGAGCGCTCAACTTTTGCCCCCGCTTGAAGTGTGCACGCAAGCTGGGCCAGCCCGTCACAACGAGCCTGGCGTGCGGCTTTTACCGTCAGGGCGATTGCAGTGGCCGCGGCTCGCGGCACGAGTTCAATCACGGGTCGCTCCGCGCCCATTTTGCGCGACGCTTCCAGCGTCAATTTCTCCCCAGTCCACTCCCAGGAAAAGATCTTCCACGAGCGGCTTCCCTTCTCGGTCCAACAAGTGAGAATCAGTCGTCCGTGAGCCACCGCGATGTGCAACTCGCTCCGGCTTAGCATCTGAGTGGTTCCCGCTCCGAGCGTGCAGAACCATTCCGCCTGGGCCAACAGCAACTCGGCGATTGTTGATCTGGCAGCTTCTATGTGTTCCGGTGTGTTAACACGTTGAGACATCGGGCTACATTAGAACCGGGAGCAGTAGCGACCGGGTCGCTTGGCCTTTAGAGCTATGTAGAGGGGCTGGGGGCTGCTGAAAAACCAAGCGACGATCCACGAAATAACACGAAACAGCACGAACCGAGCTCTTCGTTCGAGTCATTTCGTGTGCTTTCGTGGATCGTCCCATTTTCATGAGATCGGGCCACCCCTTTTTGAGCAGCCTGCTAATTAGTTTGAAACGACCCGGTCGCTACTACCACCTCAAGCGGGCTGCCCGCTCGGGGACCCCGGTCTGCTCCCGGTTAAATATGCGGCGGTTGAGGGTGAAAAGCGGTTTCGTTAGGGTGATTCGTCGTTACTTCTACCGTGTGCTACCATTTTTAGTCAACAGAATTCCTAAACTCCGTTAACAAACTGCCCATGAGGAACGTCTATCTGACAGCATCTGACGCACCTCCATAGGGCGCTTTAGGTCCCAGTGTTCGCGTCGAGTGGATGTCCCGCTGACTGCCTTGAGTTCCAAATTTCAGAGCAGATAGGCGTGGGGCCAACCTCGGCGCGTGTAAACGGCATCGGAAAGGCGGCCCTAAGGTGACCGTGGTAACCCAAATTGGTTGCGTCGCCAGCGAACATCCTTGGCGTTTTGTCCAGCACTAGCTCGACGGAGCTTAATTCAAGAAAGGTTTTTATCGTGAATATCGCCCAGAATAGTGTTTCGAGGTCATTCGCAGTTGTCCTGGCGTTTAGCTTTGCTCTGGCCGCATTTGGCCTGTCACAAATCGGTTTTGCACAAAAGCGCGCCAGCGGGTCTGCGGCAGGTCAGGTTTCGAGCCTCTTGTCTTCGCTTCCCCCGTCTGACGCGGTGGCGCTTATCAACGTAAAGCGCGTGCTTGATGAAGCGTTGCCGAAACTTCTGGCCGAGAGCCCTGCCAAGCTGACTGAGGTCAACGATGAGTTGGCAAAGTTCAAGGCTCAGACTGGCCTCGATCCTCGCTCATTCGACCAAATCGCATTAGGGCTTCAATACACCTATCCGTCGGAGGGCACTACCAAAATCAAGACAGTAGCGCTGGCCCGGGGGACTTTTAACTCCGGAGCGATTGTGGCTGCCGGAAGGTTGGCGGCGAATGGTAAATATGTCGAGCAGAAGTATAAGGGAAAGACAATCTACGTGTTCAGCCTGGAACGGCAAATCAGACTCTTAGGTTTATGGGACCTTAAAGTGGGAGAATTGGCGGTAGTTTCGCTCGACGGCCACACGCTCGCGCTCGGAAATCTCGAAAGCGTAACGGGAGTCATCGATGCCAACAGAACGGGAAATCGGCCCAACGCCGAGTTGATAGCTTTGGCAAGTCGTGACCCGAATGCCGTGGTGGGATTTGGAGGCAACATTTCCGAAGTGCTGCTGCAAAACCTTAGAATCAGCAACGACTTAATTGCCCGCGAGTTAACAGCCGTCAGACAAGTGTATGGCACATTGGGACTGACCGCTGCTGACCTTGAATTGATGTTGGCCGCGCGCACCGTCGACACCTATGCTGCGAAGAACCTGGGTGACACTGTGGAAGGATTGAAACAGTTTGGCGGGCTGTTTATTAATCGACTCTCAGCCGCCAAAGGCACTCTGGCGCGAAGCGCACTCAACAACCTGAAGATCACAACTCAGGGCAATGAGCTTCAGGTTCGAACTGCCGTGGCGCAATCGCAAGTCGCTCCGTTGATGCGGGGAAACTGATCGGCCACCAAAAACATAAGTGCTGAGTGATGAGTACTGAGGGGTAACTGATCTCGATCGGTTTCTCGCTGGCAGACATCCGTTCTCGCTGGCAGACATCCGTTAATGGCAGCTTAAAGAAAAGCGCCGCGATCACTCTGGATCGCGG
>JBPCKD010000182.1:0-13327 GCA_051004635.1 Pyrinomonadaceae bacterium | reverse complement strand
CTTAGGAACCCGCGAAGGTCGTCCGGTAGAGCAGTCCCGCGACCGCCTGGCAGAACTAATCGCGGTGCCGGAAATAACTCCCATGGTTGCGCTGCTAGGCTTGCTCATCGCTGCAGGTCTTGGTGCGTATCGCTCGCTATCTCACTAAAAGCGTAAGATTTGGCCCTGGTTGATGGGTCCGTACATAACTGCCTATGTGAAAACCTTTGGCGAGAACGCTGGTCGCAGGTTCGCAACCGAATGGCTCAAGAACTTCCACATCTGCTGAAATGGTCTTGAATCTGTCGCCGCAACTGAAGGTCGCATGAGAAAGTCTGTAATCGCTTTCACCACGGGGGCCAATTGCGCTTAGCGAAGAACGAAAAGGACTTCTGGCTGAAGAGCAGCTCGTCCTCCTATCGTATACAGAACCGCACGCTTGCGTTAACGTTATACAGCCCACCCGCTTGTGAAATGCGCGGGCACGATATCCAAGGCAAGGAACGGTGTATTAAAGAACCACAAAGAGGTGATCTTTGTGCCACCCGCACCGGGCGGGACCTACGGCCACAACTCTTCAAACCCTCTCGCACACAAGGACGGTCGCCAGTTATGCGGTGAAGGGGACGACAAAAACTTCTCCAGATGGAACCACACCGTGCCTGACAAGAAGTCTGTTTGAGTCTGTAAAGGAACTACACCTACAGGGAGAGAACGATTTCGGTGACCGTTGCTTCTTCCGCTTTCCAGCGCAGGTGCTTGAAGTCAAGAATGCAATTCGCGTTTTGTTGCACTACCTAGTCACGAGATAGCCAGATATAAAAGTGCTCTCGACCTGTGGCTCCGCGGCATTTATATATCTAAGCCCTCGGCGAAAATCAAGGATAAAGATTACTAGCATAGTGGACAGGACCACCCAGAGGGGAATGAGTTGAACGCAGATGAAGCCAAGCGTGATTCGTGTTGGAATTTTTGATCAGATCGTAAGCGGCGGCGGAGTGCGTCTCTTCACTACGAAGTTGCTAGAAGCGTTCTCACAGCTCGCCGGATCTAAATGGCATTTCCATCTGATGTGGCCGCTGTTCGATTCCAGCAATAACTTCTTACCCCGTCCCAATTTGCCGAATACGAGTTTCGAGAGAATCAATGTCAGTGAATTCTCAACTATTCACAATTGCGTTATTCCCGTGCTTGAGAGGATTTCTCCTAGCGAGAACTTGTATAAGAAGATCGATTCGCGCGTGTTCCTCCGTATCAAAGCTTATGTCAATGAGACCAGGAAGAAAGAGCAGCAAGATCTTCGCTCAGCTGGAGGGTTGGGCTTACAGTGGCTCGACCAAAGGATGGGCAGGTTTGACTTAATCTATCTCCCTTATCCTTATCTAACCCTACCACGCGAGATCGAGTGGCACCCCAGCAAACCCCTTGTCATTACACTGCACGACCTCGCACATGAACAAACAGACGCCTGGGGAGAAATGACCAAGCCCTTGCGCCACGAAGTCAGCAGGTGGACCGGGATTTCCGATCTGGTCATATTTTCTTCAGACTTCATAAAGAACGAAGCGCAACAGCTGTACGACTTGCCCGATGAGCGCGCGAGACGAATCTATCTGGCTCATCCGGAAAGTAAGAATTCGCATGTCACGTCGATAGATGTACTGGCTCGATATAATTTAAGCAAGGGCTACATCTTTTCGCTTGGATGGGCTGCAAAGCACAAGCGGGTAGAGACGATTCTCGAAGGCTTCGCGCTGTTCAAAGAGAGATCGAAGATGAACCTCTCCCTGGTGATTGCCGGTCCCCTAACTGAGAACCTATTTAACAGAAGTGCCTACGGTTTGGAAGTCGGCAGGGACGTGTTCGCGTTAGGATACGTAAAGGACGAAGAGGTTACATCGCTTTATCAACATTCATCAGTGGTCGTGACGGCATCAATCAGTGAAGCCGGATTGAATGCTGTTATATTTGATGCTATGCACCACGGAAAAGCGATTATCTGCTCAAATATTCCTCAATTCGTTGAAAGGGTCGGGACTGATGATTCGGTGGCACTGATTTTTGATCCGTACTCCCCGCAATCGCTAGCCGATGCTTTTTCCAAGCACTTCTCTGACCCTGAACAGGCTCGTATCAGAGTCAGTAAAGCGAAACAATTCATCTCGTTTCGAAACGTTTCCGACGTGGGCCAAGAGTACCTAGATGCCTTTGAGTCTGTGCTCTTGCGGCGTGTCAATAAAAGAGTGTGATGGGTAGATTAGGTGGTATCAAAGTGAGGTTTGTTTGACCGTCCGGCAATGTTGAGAGCGCAACAGCTACACAGGTAGAAATAAAAGATGGCGAATCGGTTTATCCCAGTTGCTGAACCTGTCCTTGAGGGCAACGAAAAAAAGTATGTCTTGGAGTGTCTGGAAAGAGGATGGATCTCAGGCAGCGGCAAATACGTGGATGCATTTGAAGAACAGTTCGCGGCTTTCTGCGATGTCCCTTACGCTATCGCTGTCGCCAATGGCACGGTCGCTCTGCATGTAGCCCTGATGGCGCTCGGCATTGGTCGGGGCGACGAGGTGATAGTGCCCGACCTCACCTACATTGCGTCGGCAAATGCGGTCTCTTACTGTGGCGCGAAGCCGATCCTTGCTGATATAGACCCGGTCACCTGGACACTCGATCCCCAAGACGCGGCCCGCAAGATCTCATCTGCGACAAAGGCCATCATGCCGGTTCACTTGTACGGTCATCCGGTTGATATGGATCCAATTCTTCAACTGGCGAAAGCGCATGAATTATACATTGTCGAAGATGCTGCCGAGGCACACGGGGCTGAATACAAAGGTCGGCTAGTCGGAGGATTGGGTGACATTGCCGCCTTCAGTTTCTTCGGAAACAAAATCATCACGGCAGGCGAAGGCGGCATACTCACCACTAACGATCGGAGACTGGCTAAAAAAATCCGATTACTGAAGGGACAGGGGGTAGACCCTCAAAGGCGTTACTGGTTTCCAATAATCGGCTACAACTATCGATTAACCAATCTTCAGGCGGCTGTCGCCGTAGCCCAGTTTGAACGCATTGACTGGTTCATCGAGAGACGGCGTGAGGTCGCCCGATGGTACGAGGAAGCTCTGCGGCCTCTCCCCGTGACGCTTCCGTCTGAAGCCGCATGGGCTAAAACCGTATGCTGGTTATATTCCATCTGTTTGCCGGAAGAGATTGAGCGCGACGTCTTGATAGAACAGTTAATGGAACGGGGAATCGAAACTAGGCCATTCTTCTACCCGATGCACCAAATGCCGCCTTACTACGAGCCGGACGGAGACTTAATGTTTCCGGTCTCCACTAGTCGAGCTATGCGAGGACTCAGTCTACCGACCTCAGCAAAACTATCACGGGATGAAGTCGCTTATATAGCACTTATGATTCATCTTTGCTTGGAAGAACAATCCGGAAGCGAGCGGTCGACAGAAAGAAATGAAAGCAGAGGAGTTTGAAATTCGTCCGTTAGAGCCTGAGGACGCCGCAGGTCTCTCGGAGATGTTGCGCTCTCAGCCTCAGGTCTACACGCGGTTCTTTACACCCTTCGGCTTCGATGAGGAATCAATCTTGAAAATTCTTGCTCGTCGGGGTCAGGATGTCTACATGGGCGTCTACTGGCTGGACCAGATAGTCGGATTCTTTATGCTGCGCGGGTGGAACGAAGGCTATGAAACTCCAGCCTTCGGCATCTTGATCGATGAGAGATTTCGTGGTTATGGTGTTGAGATGCTTTCACTGGAAACGGCTAAAGTGATCTGCAAACTCCGAGGCGCAACTCGAATCATGTTTAAGATGCATCCGGAAAACATTTCAATCAGGGCCGTGGCAAGGAAGACCGGCTTCATCCAGACAGGGATTGAAGCGCGAAGTGGAAATGTGGTTTACCATCTTGAGATTAAACGCCGCGCAGACGAATCCGAGCTCGAACTCTGTCGTTGAGCCTCGCTGATCGCGGCAATCCGCAGAGTCGAGGAAACCCGGTTGGATCAGAAACTTTATTCAATTATCACACCGGTTTATAACTCCGGCCCTAAGATCGAAAAGTCGATCCAGTCTGTCTTATCGCAGAAGAAAGGTTTATGTGAATTCATCATCATGGATGGAGGCTCTGCAGATGAGACCTTGACCCATATCGAACCCTACAAGGAGGAGCTGAGGTTGGTTTCTCAAAAAGATCGGGGAGTCTACGATGCTATGAACCAAGCAATTGATCTAGCGACAGGGAAATATATCTATTTTCTCGGCGCTGGTGATTGCCTGAGACCTTATGCCCTGGAGGAGATCGGAGCCTTACTGCCTATTGAACAGCTCTCCTTTGTCTACGGAAATGTCTATTGGGTGGATGAAGCCTTTATCTATGGGGGTGAATTCACCAAAGCCAGACTTAAAAATTATAATATTTGTCATCAGGCTATTTTTTACGAGCGAACAGTTTTCGAGGTCGTAGGAAAATTTGAGCTGAGATTCAAAGTTTTGGCTGACTACGTACTCAATATGAAGTGTTTCGGGGATGATAGGATTCAAAAGAAATATATAGATTACGTTATCGCCAATTTTGAAGGCGGTGGATTGAGTGCCCGAGAAGAAGATTCGGCACTCGTTAAAGAACACTCAAAGTTGGTTGGAGAGTACTTGGGATGAAATTATTATTTCTTCAGAGTGGGCGAGAATTTAAAGGCTAATCGACACGATAGCGCCCAGGAGGCTCAGGTTCGTCTGATGTTTCCTTGGAGGTAGGAAGATTGAGCGCACTCCGGTAGGTTTCATAAAAAAAAGCGGCTGCGTTGACGCCAAACAACCTGTTGGCCTGCTCGGCGCTATTTGCGAAGTTGGCTTGACGCAAGGGCTCATCCGAAATCACTCGAATGATGAGATCGGACAAAGCCGCGACATCTTGAGGATCGAAGACAAATCGCTGGTCGCCGATAGTCGCTGGAAGCGAAGTGACGTTGGAACATATTACCGGCGCGCCCTCGATCATCGCTTCAAATAAGGGGAAGCTGCCCGCCTCGTATTTTGTGGGGATCGTCACCAAAGCCGCCTGATGATAGAGCCACTGGAGTTCATCCTCGGCCACGATGCCTGTAAATAAAACCGCCTTATTTAAGCCAAGGGCCGCGACCTGCGCAAGAACTTGAGCATGATAGTGATGGTTAGTGCCTCCCGTGCAAATCAATCTGAGATTGCCGCCAGTCCGCTGTCGCACTTGCTGCAAAGCCCGCAGCAGTTGAAGGTGGTTCTTGTGCCGCCATGTATGAGAGGGATAGAGCAAGAAAGGATTCCATCCCGCATATTTCTCCAGATATGAGCGGATCGCTTCGGACGTTGGCTGTTGTAAGGAGATAGCGCGGAAAGGAATCGGGCAGACATGGATTTTCTCTTCAGGTAGTCCGAAATATTTAGTCAAATCGTCTTTAATGTGGTTGAAAGAGACAACGACCTTCCGCGCTCTTTCCAGGGTTTTCCAGTATTGCACGGAGCGAATAGCTCTTTGCTGTGGCGTAAAGTTTTCCGGAAAATGTAACTCTTGTACATCATGCATGGTGACAATAAATGGGATTTCCAAATTCAGATGAGGTAATTCCCGCACTTCATGCACGGTCAAGCTGTAAGGCACCTGCAAGTCCGGATGAAGAGGGGTCTGCGTGGGGAAGTGGAGCAGGTCAAGATCAAGCTGGTCAAGCCATCTCTTCAAATAACCCCAGTGCTCTTCGGCCGGTGTGCCCGGTTCCGCTGCGAACGGAATGATCCTGACCTCGACTGCGCCTGTTAAGCTGGCGATGAGAGGTTTGAGTCTCTCCGGCACGCCGGTAGCACACACGAGGACGAACTCCCATCCTTGCTCAAAGTCTGTCAACAACGACGTGAGGACCCGCAGAGCATAGGGTCCAATACCTCCCTGATCGAGAGAGACATCGGCCAACCAGAAACCAATCCTAAGACTTCTTTGATTGTGCACCAACATCAAAATGATAGACCAGATTACCGCTTTCGGCAGCAACCCCTGTGTGAATGAAATGTGCTTCCTCGAAGAGAGTCTGGGCGATCAGGTTATCAGGATGTACTTTGAGCATGATGCGCGGCACGCGTCGCAAGCGACAGATGGTTTTGGATATTTTTAATGACAGCCGGGCCAATCCGTAGCTGCTATATCGTGCATCTATTAAAACCCCATAAGAGGGCACTTCATATCCCGTGTCCCAGCCACGCAGCATAAAAAGTCCGGCCAACTCTCCCTGCCAGAATATTCCCGCGTAATAATCGCGTTGCCGTTCGGACAAAATTTTTGCGATAGCGTCTACATCAAAAGCGAACGCGTGGAAGAAGTGGGCGTATTCCGGGGGCTGCCTGCGCAACATTGAAGCGAGTGTTGCCGCATCTTCAATCTGAAGCGAGCGAACGCTCAAATATTGATGTCCAGTGTACATGGGACCAGTGTAGCATTATCAAAAAGATTTGGTGAGACCTGCGGACCTTTCTTCACTCTCTTTGAAATGTGAAGTGCAAAGCGTCATAATGCGACTCACTTTAGGAATCAGACCGAGAGGTAAGTTTTGTGCGGAAGGGGGAAGACGCGACAGTGCAGGAGAGCGAGGGCAAGTACCGAATGCTGACGGAGCAGGCTTCGGACGGTATCCACACGTACGACCTGCAAGGAAACTTCCTTTACGTTAATCAAAGGCTCTGTAAGATGCTTGGGTACAGGCAGGAAGAATTACTGCGTCTGAACGTGCAAGACCTCGTTCCGCCCGAAGAACTCATCGCCACTCCCATCCGCTTCGACGATTTACGCTCAGGCAAAACAATTATCAGTGAACGCACTTTGCGCCGCAAGGATGGAAAGCTGATTCCGGTGGAAATCAGCGGCAGAATGCTTGCGGACGGAGTGCTGCAAGCGATTATCAGGGATACCTCCGCGCGCAAGCACACTGAAGAAATGCTGCGTAATTCTGAGCGCTTCGCCTATTCCACACTCGACGCGCTGACGGAGCATATCGTCGTGCTTGAGCAGGCAGGAACGATCATCGCCACCAATAAAGCTTGGCGCGACTTTGCGAGAACGAATCGGGCTGAGATGGGACAGACTTGCGAGGGAGCGAACTATCTCACGGTCTGTGATCGGTCTAGTGCCGATGGCTGCCATGAGGCTACGGAATTTGCTGCCGGAATCCGGGCCGTTCTCAAAAACGAGCGCGACGAATTTTCCCTCGAATATCCCTGCCACTCTCCCGGCATGGAGCGTTGGTTCACCAGTCGTGTGACCTGCTTCAACGATCGTACGCGCATCGTCGTCGCGCACGAGAATATCACCAAACGCAAGGAGATCGAGGAAAAGCTGAGGCAAAGCGAAGAATGGTTGAGAGCCATCTTTGAGACATCCCGCGATGGTATCCTCGTCGAAGATGGGAACACGATTGTCTACATCAACAAAGCGTACGCTGAACTCTTCGGATATGACCGGGTCGAAGAGTTGCTTGGAAAATCAGTTTCAATTGTGGTTTCTCCCGGAGATAAAGAACGGATGTTGGAGTTCGGCAGGCGTCGATTGCACGGGGAGAAGCCTCCGACAATCTATGAGTTTAAAGGGCAAAGAAAAGAAGGCACTTTGATTGATCTTGAAGCGTCAGTCTCTACTCCAACCATCGGAGGCAAGGTTTATATCACGACGGCGATTCGTGATATTGCCGAGCGCAAGCGGGCAACAGCGGCGCTCCAGCAAATCCACGACCAGTTGGAAAGACGCGTCGAAGAACGAACCGCCGAACTGGCGCGAATCAACACTGAGTTGGAGGCGGAGATCGCGGAACGCAGGCGGGGCGAAGAGGCGCGAACCGAATTGCTGCGAAGGCTTGCCACCGCGAGGGAAGAGGAACGTCATCGAATCGCTAGGGAACTGCATGACCAGATGGGACAGCATCTAACCGCGCTCATGTTGGGATTAAAGTCGTTGGATAGTATCTCTTATGGTCGCCAGCCAGCGCTTGAACAACTCCGGGATTTGGAGGAACTCACCAATCAGATTGTGCGGGAAGTGCACATTCTCGCATGGGAGTTGCGCCCAACGGCGCTCGATGATTTGGGATTGCCCACCGCGCTCAATACTTACCTTGAGGATTGGGGAGAGCGAGCGAAGGTATCGGTCAGTTTCTTGAGCACAGGCTTGGAGGACCGACGCCTCCCGCCGCACGTCGAAACAACCCTCTACCGGATTGTGCAAGAGGCGCTGACGAATATTCTCAAACATGCTCAGGCCAACAGGGTGAGCGTTGTTCTAACGCTGCGACACCATAACATAGGGGTTGTTGTGGAAGATGACGGCAAGGGGTTTGATGTTGAGTCGATGTGGGCGGCGCCCATCGAAGCGCGCCGGCTGGGTTTACTCGGAATGCGAGAGCGTATGGTGCTGGCTGGAGGAACACTCAGCATCGAGTCTACACCCAACGTCGGCACAACTGTCTTCGTGAGCATTCCGCTAGCAAATTGAAACAAGGGTAGTTCAAGATGAAAAAGCTCCGAGTCTTTTTAGCCGATGATCATGCCGTCATCCGCGAAGGTTTGAAATCATTGGTTAACGCACAACAGGACATGGAGATTATCGGCGAGGCCGAAAATGGGCGCGTGGCATGGCAAAGGGCAAAAGTTCTTCAGCCGGACGTGTTAATAATGGATATTTCGATGCCTGAGCTGAACGGGTTGAAGGCGACGGATATACTCAGCCGCGAGTGCCCGGAAATAAAGGTAATAGCTCTTACCGTCCATGAGGACAAAGGTTATCTGCGCCAGTTGCTCAAGGCAGGGGCGGCGGGTTACATGCTTAAGCGAGCAGTGGCGGAAGAGTTGATAATCGCCATTCGCACGGTGGCCGCTGGGAGCGTTTACATTGATCCGATTCTAGCCGGCAGCATCGTCAGGAGCTACGTTCGTCAAGAGTCGATTAAAGATAGATTGTTGGGCAGCGATCTGAGCCAGCGCGAAACGGATGTCTTGCGCCTCACCGCCTGGGGCCACAGCAACAAAGACATCGCCTCTCGACTCGACATCGGAGTCAAAACCGTGGAGACATACAAAGCGCGCTTAATGGAAAAACTCGACCTCCACAGCCGCGTTGATTTAGTACGGTATGCCCTGCATCAAGGCTGGATGCAAGAGTCCTAAAACGATCCTTCGCACGCTTGAAGTTCATCTAATACTCTCTTGCCCCGTGTAAGGAAATTCCCTGACACACCTATCCGTCATTCCTGACAGATATGTGCGACCGTCCAACATACAATCCGTATTCTCCTTATTGGTCGTAGTATGTCGTAGAGGTTCTTGACCCCCGTTCCGCCTTGCGATCTTTAGATGCGAGGATCACCCGTGCGTGAGAGAGGCTTATCAATTCCCCACTGCTTCGCTTATGGCGTCAACTGAATTGCACATTGAAAGGAATATCAGATGTCAAAGTCCATCCGAATGTCCCTGGTCGCTGTCACTCTCGGTCTTGTGGCACTATCGCTGCTTTTTAGCGGATTTACTTCGTTGCCGGTGGTCGACGCTTCGAGCCACCGCGAGGCACCATCAACGTCCGTCGATCCGATGGCCGACGCCACGGACGTTTACGCTTTCGTCGATCCCGTTGATCCGACGCGCGTTGACCTTATTATGAACTTCATTCCGTTCCAGTTGCCGCACGGCGGCCCGAACTTTTACCGATTTGACGACAACATCATCTATGCGATGAGAATCGACAACAACGGGGACGCCATTACAGACATCCAGTATCAGTTCCGTTTCAGGACGACGGTGAGCAATCTCAACACCTTCCTATACAATACGGGCCCCGTCACTTCGCTTAACGATCCGGATTTGAACATCAAGCAGTTCTACTCCATCACTGTTGTCAGAGGAAACCCACCGAACACAACCACCGCCACCATCGCGCCTGCGGTGCCCGCTGCTGGATCGCCGGCTGGCTTCCCCTTTGCTGTGCCACCGGTTAACGTCGGACCGCGTTCGACGCCAAACTACGAGACAGCTCTCGCGCAGCCTGCGGTAACCACCGTGAGCACTTCATTCGGCAACGCGCTGGTCTTTGCCGGGCAACGCGACGAGGGCTTCTTCGTCGACGTTGGCTCGATCTTCGATCTCTTTGGGCTTCGACCCTTCAACGCCGCTCACTTGATTCCGCGGACGACCCAGCCCGGCGTGGACGGAACGGCAGGCTTTAACGTCAGTACAATCGCCATCCAAGTGCCGATCACCGCGGTGACGGCGAACGGACTAACTCCAACCGGACCGACAGATCCCAACGCCGTCATTTCGGTCTACTCAGCGTCAAGTCGTACGGCGATGATCGCCTTTGCAGAGGATCGCAGCGGCAACGTTACATTTTCCGGGAATTTTGTTCAGGTTTCGCGCCTCGGCAACCCGCTCATCAACGAGCTTCTGATTCCGCTCGGTATGAAGGATAGATTTAACGCGTCGCTGCCCGGTACTGACGCGCAATTTCTTCCTTTCATCCTGGATCCAGAACCGGGTAGGCTTCTCGGTTATGCGGGTTCTCCGCCAGCGTTTGATCTGTACCCGAGCTTCAACGCTCCCGCACCGCCGCGTAACGACGTTGCGACCGTCTTCCTAACAGGTATCCCAACGCTCAACGTCCAAACAAACACCTCCTCGAATCCGAGTGTGGTGGCGTTTACCGGGCAACCGGCGAACACGGTTCCACAGGAACGTCTGCGGATAAATTTGGCTATTCCGCCAACAGCTGGCACTGCGAGTGCCGCTGGAACAGCAAACCGACTCGGTTTTCTCGGCGGCGATAATGCCGGATTCCCAAATGGTCGGCGCGTGGGTGACGATGTAGTCGACATTGAGTTGCGTGTGCTAGCTGGTGCCACTACGTTCACACCGACATTTAACGTCTCGCCGAACAGAGACCTCGGCGATGGCGTCAACCAGAACGACGTGCCGTTCCTGCTGGTGTTTCCATATCTGGCGACACCGCGCTCCGGTTACGACACCCCGACGAGTACCGCCGTGGGGACGACGGATACAAACGCGGCAGCGGTCGCTCCGCCTTCGCCTACGCCGCGGCCATAACGATGGCAAGGACAATCCGGTGGCGTGCACAACCTCGCTTATCAACCTGAGGGTCGACGTGAGGGTCGCAGCGCCACTGCTCTCCTACGGCGGAGCCAGCTATCTTGGTGCCTGTCTCCGGCGTTTGTCACTTGACTTAAGCGACAAACTGAATAGTTGTGCCTAAGAAATCTTTAATTATCACCGGAGTATTTGCGGCGCTTATTTTGGTTTTGGGCATCCAGGCCGTAGTCAGGCTCGCTTCCAAGCGTGAAACTTTAGGTCAGCCAGCGCTTGGCCTCAACGAGCGCGCGACGCCTGCCGATCGGCAAATCGGTGCGGCGCAAGGCGTCATTGAGCGCGCGCCAAAGTCGTCAGGCGGCTACAACCTGCTTGCGGCTGCTTACATGCAGAAAGCCCGTGAGACAGCCGACTCCAGCTATTATGCGCGAACTGAGGCGGTGCTTAAGCGCTCCCTCGAGATTGAACCTGATAATCACGCCGCAATCAGGATTCACTCCTACCTTTTGCTTGCTTATCATCGCTTTGGGGAGGGATTAGAACTGGCACGTCGTTCCGTGCAACAAGACCCGCGAGATTATGAAGCTTACGGCGCGCTGGTGGATGCACTCGTTGAGCTCGGCAAATATGAGGAGGCCAAGCAGGCCGTGCAAGCCATGCTCGATGTGCGTCCATACACGGCATCTTATGCTCGAGCCTCTTACCTCCGCTCGTTGTACGGCGACACAGAGGGCGCGATTGAAGCGATGCGGTTGGCCGTTCAGTCCGCCAACCCTGCCGACCCCGAAAGCATTGCCTGGTGTCTGGTTTATCTCGGTACAGAGCTAACGAACGCTGGAAGATTAGAAGAGGCGGAACGAGAATATGACAGAGCACTCTTTTCTTTCCCAGACTATCATCTGGCGCTTGCCGCCAAAGCCCGTGCGCGGTTCGCGGCCGGCGATACGGATAAAGCCATAGAGTTTTACAAGCGAGCGCAGGAGCGAGTCCCTTCGCCCGACACTGTGATTGCCCTCGGTGACCTCTACGCCAAGCTGGGCCGTGCCGACGAAGCCAAACAGCAGTATGCGCTGGTCGAATATATTGAACGGACGAGCGCGGCGAGCGGGACTTACTCGCATCAGTTGGCGCTCTTTTATGCCGATCATGGCATCAAGCTGGATGACGCGTTGGCAATTGCCCGGCGCGACCGCGAAGCCCGGTCCGACATTTTCACCTGCGACGCGTTGGCGTGGTGTCTCTACAAAAAGGGGGAGTTCGCCGAGGCCAAAGTGGCGATTGACGAAGCCTTGCGCCTGGGCACGCGCGATGCGCTGATAAATTATCACGCCGGGATGATTTATAAGGCTCTGGGTAAGCGGCAGAACGCTGCTAAACATCTCCAACTCGCTCTTAAAATAAATCCTACATTCGATATTTTGCAGGCAGAGTTAGCAAGGCAGGCGCTGCGGTCTATGACGGCCTGAAGGTGGAAAGCTCGATATATGTTCAAGCGATCAAGATCAAAGTGTCACCGTGCGGCGGTGAAGACTTTCTTGGCAACCATACTCGCACTGATCTTCCCTCTCGGAATAAGCGCCCACCCGCTTGGTAATTTCACCATCAGTCATTTCTCACGCATAGAGATCAGCACCGATCGTCTCAAAATTCATTACGTGGTTGATATGGCGGAGATACCAACTTTTCAAGAGTTGCAGGCCATACACGTCGGCGGTGAGCGCTCTCCTTCCAGCGCAGAGTTTGACCGTTATGTCGAGGGCAAGGCGACACAATATGCCGAGGGTTTGTTTTTGACAATTGAAGGCACACGCGTTCCGCTGCAGGTGGTGAATAAGAAAGTTCAGACCATCGAAGGCGGCGGCGGTCTGCAAACTTTGCGGGTCGAATGTGACTTTACCGGCACGATTCCTGCCGGTGCCGGGCCAACTAGCCATCTCCATTTTGAGGACCTCAACCACAAGGAGCGCCTTGGATGGCGCGAGATGGTTGTCGTGGCGGGCTCTGGCATTTCCATCTTTGACAGCACGGCGTTTGGGACGGCGGTGACGAACGAGCTCAAAGCCTATCCTTTGGACATGCTCACGGCGCCGCTCGATGAGCGTGTTGCCGATTTAGCCTTTACTCAAGGACCCTTACCGCCGGGCTCAACTGCCTTAGGAACCCGCGAAGGTCGTCCGGTAGAGCAGTCCCGCGACCGCCTGGCAGAACTAATCGCGGTGCCGGAAATAAC
>JBPCKD010000181.1:0-16415 GCA_051004635.1 Pyrinomonadaceae bacterium | reverse complement strand
CAGTCCAAAAGTCCCAGCCTGGTCCATCGGGTTCACGATTCAGAAAATCAAGATACTGCTGGCGCACAAACTGTCGCTGGTCATCTATCGGATTCGGCGGCGGTGCAACTGAGCTGACAGTAAATTGGATCGTCCTAACCAGGATCCCGGCGCTCCTGAAAGCAAAGGTATAGGTGCCGTTTGCCAGTGGGCCCAGATCGTAAATCTGCGCCGTCGTGCTTACCGCTTGCACCGCAGGTCCAGCCGAGTGCACTACTGAAGCATTAACCGAGAAGTCGTTGCCCACCTGAGCCGGTGTGCCCCAATCAGTGACAGTGTAGCCTGAGTCCGGGAAACTTAGTTTGACGTAAATGTAGCTTCTGCCCTGGAACCTCCAACTGTTGAGAGCGGCCTCGAACGCTACGGCGAAGTTCGCCGTCTGGTTGGCGAGCAGATTGGTGAATGCAGTGCTGGTCGGCGCAAAAAAGAAACCAGTGAGCGAAGGCGCGACGGTATAGTTACGCCCAGCCGGAAGATTTGTAAATGAGTAGTTGCCGCTCCCGTTCGTGGCCACTGTAAGCGACTTGCCATCGCTCAAAGTCATCGTAACGCCACCCAATCCTGCGCCTGAGTTGGTCACCTGACCGCTGATACTAAACACAACCGGGCTGAAATCCAGTCTCACGTTCTTTTGCAGATTGTTGACCGCTTGAGCGGTGGAGGTGTAAGTAGCCACGCTAACGGAAACCGTATAGTTGTTCCCCGCGGTCAGTAGTCCAAACGTAAAGTAACCATTGGCATCGGTAGTCGTGGTCGCCGCCGGTACGCCGGTGAGGTTTACAGTGGCAGTCGAAATCGGATTGCCATTCTCATCAAGTACGCGCCCGATGATGGTCGGGTCGGCAATCTCAGTAACAAAGGTTTCGCTGCTCCTGACGCTGGTTACGAAGGCGTTGCCGGCGCCATCCAGCGCCGCACCTAGGCCCTGGTCATTCGCCTGTCCAAAACGCGTTGAATAAACCAACGTGTTGCCTGCCGGAGTAAACTTAGCGAGAAAGACGCCCCCAGTCGTGCCATCGGCAGTCGAGAGGGGAGAGCTAGTGGGGAAATCGGCCGACGTTGCAAGACCGGTGACGTAGGCGTTGCCAACAACGTTCACGGCAACTGACCTGCCTTGTTCGCTGTTGACACCGCTGCCACCAAGATACGTTGAGTAAACCAAAGCTGAGCCGGTAGTGTTTAGCTTGGTCAGAAATGCATCACCATTGCCGCCAGCGCTGGCTTGAAACGCGTTGGCTACGGGGAAGTTGGTCGAAGTTGTAGTTCCGGTTATGTACGCATTGCCGGCCGTATCGATCGCAATTGCTTTACTGCCCCGCGCCGTTTGGTTGCCACCAAAATCATTTCCACTGCCGCCGATATAAGTAGAGTAAACACGCGAAGCGGCTCCGGACAGGTTGGTGTTGAACTTGGCCACGAATGCATCGGCAGTGCCGCCGCCAAATACTGTTTGGAAGGCGCCCGCCGAAGTGAAGTTGGTTGAAGTTGAATTGGTATTGCCGGTGATATAAGCATTGCCCGCCGCGTCTACGGCTATCGCCCGCCCTTCCGCGAAACCAGTGGGGCCAAGAAAACTTGAATAGAGCAATGAAGCCTGTCCGGACAAATTCGTATTCAACTTCGTCAGAAAACCGGAGCCCGCTGACGTAGACGAGAAAGCGCTGGCTGTCAAAGGAAAGCCGAGCGAGGACGCCTGGCCTGTCACATAGGCGTTGCCCGCTCCGTCCGTGGCAATGCCGAACGCACGACTGTTTTGGGTGCCACTAAGGTACGTCGAATAGAAGAGCGTTCCCGAGGCGCTAAGTCTGGTAACGAATGCCGTATCCTGACTGGAGCCGGTTAGCTTGGTGACCTGGAAGGCACTCGCAGTTGTTGGGAAGTCCCCCGCGATCGTGTGGCCCGCCACATAGGCGTTGCCCGCCGCGTCTATGGCAATGTCCCAGCCGTTTTCAAAGCCAGTCGTACCACCCAGATAGGTGGAGTAAATCAGGGCCGAGCCCGCCACGTTGAACTTGCTGATGAATACATCCTGGCCGCCACTCAGGGCAGGCTGAATCGGATTGACCGTGGGAAAGTTGGTCGAGGTGGTGTTGCCGGTTACGTAGGCGTTGCCGGCGGCGTCCACGGCGATGGCATTGGCGCTGTCCGCGACGCTGCCGTCAAGGAGGGAGCTGGAATAGACCAGTACCGGATCGATGACGAGCGGCTTAGTCTCGTCGTATGCGCCTATCTCGAAACCAAATTCGCTCTTTTCTATTACCCGGTAATTACCCGCGACTTCTTGTCGCGTGCCGTTCACCTCTTGATATACGACAGGTTTCAACTGGCGAACTTCTGTGCCGGTCCCGCGCAACACCAGGTCACCGGTTGCGGCATCCACACTCAGGTCAATGGCGCCGGAAACTGCGAGCCTGATTGCCTTCGGATCCGCCCCCGGCGCCACAATGAAGTCATACTCCAATTGCCGCTGGTTGCCGTAGTAAGTGAGATCTATTCCTGGATAAACACTGTCGTATTGGACCCGCTGGTAGGTAGGAATCTTCTCGCGCCACTTTGTCGAATCATTTCCGATGAAATGGTTCACCTTCCCTGACAACTCCTCAAGCGGCGAGATGTGTGGCTGTGTATTCGCGCCGACCAGTTTCATGCGCAATGCCTGTGGCGAAACGACCTCGAGCTTCCCGTTACTTTTGCTCGTCGCGTGCAGGGTTAACACTGCTTCGTTCGGCGTCAAAAACATCGTATAGCCGCTGCCTCGAGAAATGAACTTGACGCTCGCGTCAGACTGGCCGTTATTGGCTTCGAACTGCAGCGGCAGATTTCCGTAGGCTTCAGTTACACGCAACCGCGTTCTCTCGTCGGGAGCAACGAGTTTCGAAGGGCCGGCTAAATTCTTAGTCAAGCGATCCCTTTGAGTCGCAGAGGCGCCTTCCGGGATTGCAGAAGTGGGCGATACCCATCTCGTGGAGCTGCGCATCAGCAGGAAAGCACTCACTAGACCGACAGTCACCAGCAGCAGGGCGAGCCGGCGCCATTGAGTTCCGTTGGAAGGCATGTAACGCATCGTGTTGTTCTCCTCAAGTTGGATCGGTTAAGTCGTCAAGAGTGCTACTTCTGCCACGCGGCCGAAATTGGTCTTGAACTGAATAGTAAAAGTCGCTCAGACCGTCGGGGTTTTGCTTCTACTTGTTTACGCGCAAATGATGTGGGAATTGGCTCAAAGGGGAGCTTGGCTTCATGAAAAGCTCGCAATCTTCCAATTCGCGCAACGTCCGGCCAGGTTAATAAGGGTGCCAACGGCAAGGAGAATCAAATTGCAGATCAGGAGCAAAGGCGAGGATAAACAGGATCCCTATTCTCATGCGGTGTCACGTACTCTTCCCTGGCGCACATCCTGTCCAGGACGATTGAAATTCCCTCCAATGACCGACGATTTGCGTCAAACCTCCGGGCACCTGGAAGTCAAATGGTTGAAAGTATCGAGATGCTCTATACTCTTTTTTATCGGCTAACGTGTCGTTACCATTACCAAGTCATTGCTCTATTAACCCGACAAATTCCAAAGCTTGCCAGCTTGTATCGTAACCACGCCGGGAAAACGCGGAAGTCAGCTACACGGGAGGGCTGAATGTCTTCTGACTCCGATAACGTGACCCGTCTGCTGCTGGACTGGAGTAACGGTAATGAGCAGGCTCTGGAAGAGCTGTTGCCTTTGCTCTACAACGAATTGCGCCAGCTGGCGCATAACCTTCTCTATCGCGAACGACCTGGGCACACGCTTCAAACCACGGCCCTGGTTCATGAAGCCTACCTCAAGCTGATCGATCAAAGAGATGCGCGCTGGCAAAATCGTGCACATTTCTTTGCCATCGCCGCTCAGGCGATGCGCCGCATTCTGATTGACAGTGCCCGCCGCCATGCTGCCGTTAAGCGTGGCGGGGCGGGAGCGAAAATATCGCTCGATGAGGCGGCCAGCATTTCCCTCTCTCCAAACCCCAATCTGCTTGCCCTCGACGAAGCGCTTAATGCCCTGGCTGAGATCGACGCCCAGCAAACTCGCATCGTAGAGCTGCGCTATTTTGGCGGGCTAACTATTGAAGAAACTGCTGAAGTAATGGATCTGTCGCCCGCGACAATCAAACGTGAATGGTCCATGGCGCGAGCATGGCTGCATCAGGCTCTGACGAATAGACCGCAGGATGAGATGCCGCCTCCGGGAGAGGCGATTTGATGTCATGAGCCAAAGCCGCCGGTTATTGCGCGTTGACTAGTAGAGGGAAGAGCGTTTGCAATAAGGAGATCCGTCTCTGTAATACAAGTTTGCAGTTTCTTATTGTTTGAGCAAGATTTTCACCGAAAGGGACGATCCACGAAGCGACACAAATTAACACGAAGGTTCGTGTAGTTTAGTGCGATTTAGTGGATCGTATGTAAAAAAGGTTAATTGTCCTTCACTCCTTCGAACGGAACTTGTGGCGAGGGTCCTGCTCGAGTCCGTCAACATTTCACTCCTACAGAGTGAGGACTTCTAATGACATCTGAAAACTGGCAGCAACTGAAAACTCTGTTTCACGGCGCCGTCGAACTCGAGCCGGCTGCACGAGCCGAGTTTCTGGCACAGGCCTGCGCAGGTGATGCCGATTTGCACAGGCGGGTAGAGCAGTTGATTGCATCACACGAGGACGCAGGACTTTTCCTCATCTCCCCTGCAGTGGTGGATGCTGGCGTCATTACGACTGAAGGGCCAGGGCAATCGGCGCCGGAACATCCGCGAGTTGGGCAACGCATCGGCCCTTACGAAATCATTCGTGAGATCGGCCACGGCGGCATGGGAACGGTCTTTCTCGCCGTCCGCGCCGACGATCAATATCGCAAGCAGGTCGCGATCAAGCTGGTCAACCGCGGAATGGACACCGACATAATCCTCCGTCGCTTCGTGATGGAACGTCAGATCCTCGCCAATCTCGAACACCCTAACATTGCCAGGTTGCTCGAAGGTGGATCAACTGCTGATGGTCTGCCTTACTTTGTGATGGAGTATGTCGATGGCCAGCCCATCGATCAATATTGCGACACGCAGAGGCTTAACACCGCTCAACGTCTGGAGTTGTTTCGCGAGGTTTGTGCCGCTTTGCAATACGCTCATCAGAGCCTGGTGATCCATCGTGACATCAAGCCGAGCAATATTCTGATAACTGCTGAAGGCGTGCCGAAGCTGCTCGATTTCGGTATTGCTAAGCTTCTGAGTCCCGACTGGGCTAGTGAGCCGGGTGAAATCACCGCCAGCATGGTCCAACTGATGACTCCGGCTTATGCCAGCCCGGAGCAATTGCGCGGACTGCCCATCACAACGGCCGGGGATGTTTACAGTCTGGGAGTAGTCTTGTACGAACTTCTGAGCGGCCATCACCCCTATCGCTCAACCAGCAGAGTGCCCGAAGAGATGGCGCAAGTTATTCTGAGGGAAGAACCAGAAAAGCCAAGCACCGCTGTCAGTAGGGGGCAGGCTCAAAGCAGGAAAAACGGATATGAGGAACCTGCACATCCGACTGGAAACACGATAGAGCCGAGCAATAAGAAGAATCCGCAATCAACACTGCTCAATCCCAAATCACTCCGGGGCGATCTGGACAACATAGTGCTCAAATCCCTGCGCAAAGAACCGCAGCGCCGTTATGCTTCGGTGCAGGAATTCTCCGAAGACCTTCGCCGGCACTTGCAAGGCCTACCCGTCACTGCGAGTCCGGACACGTTGGCGTATCGTGCCAACAAGTTCATCCAGCGTCATACAGTCAGCGTGATGGCAAGTGTGTTCACTTTGCTTTCGCTGCTGGCGGGAATCACGGCAACAACCTGGCAGGCGCATCGCGCCAACATCGAGCGCGCCAAAGCGGAACGCCGTTTTAATGAATCGCGAAAATTGTCAAAGTATTTGATGACGGATGTGTACGCCTCGCTAACCGTCCTGCCCAGCGCGGCGAAAGTTCAAAAAGATTTGACTCAAAACGCCCTCCGTTATCTGGACAGTTTGGCGCAGGAAGAAGCTGATGACGTCGTTTTGCTCGGCGAATTGGCCTCGGCTTATATCAAACTCGGTGAAGTGCAGGGAACCTCCTTCCGCGATAGCCGAGCGGCTTTGCAGAGTTTTGAAAAAGCTGTCGAACTACAACGTAAGCGGCTTTCGTTGGAACCGGGTGACGACGAGATAAAAAGGGCCCTGGTTTTCGCGCTTTTCAAAGCGAACGAAGTATTGCTTGGAACCGGAAAGACCGCAGAACATCTGCAAGGTAAGAGTGAAATTCTCGGGTTACAGCAGGAAGTTCTCGATGCTCATCCGGATAGCGTCGTAGATATGTTTAGTCTTGCCGGCAGCTATCAGTCTCGCGGCGAGCTATTCGAAAACCTAAAGCGGCGCGGAGAAGCCACCGGCGATTATCAAAACGCGTTCCGGCTGGTAACGCAAGCAATCGCTTTGAGTAAAGACACGGTCAAGACACCCGAGGACAAAATCAATTTGTCCGTTAAGTATGTCTACCTGGCCGACCTTTACGGGCATTTCGAAGATTGGAAAAACGCGGTGGCCAGCAATCGGCAGGCGTGCCAAATTGCCGAGGCTGTCTGGCGGGAAAATCCGGCCTCGAACGGAGCTATACGTAACACTACAAGTTCGCATCGCAGCCTTGCGGTCGCGTTGGAAAATGTCGGTGATTTTCAAGGCGCCCTGGAGAATTATCAATACTCATTGCGTGTCCTCACTGAAGCTGCCGCCAACAGTCCCGACCCAGGCGAATTCCGTCGCGGCACAGCTCTCTACACTATCAGAGTCGGGGCGGCTTTACACAAGGTTGGCGAAACTGCAAAAGCAATCGCAATGGTCAAACTCGGTTTGGACATAATTCGCAAGCTTGTCGTTGGAGAGAAGTACAAAGCTGCCACGGTTGCGTACAGCTTTGAAGCCTATCAACCCGCCTCAGATTTCTTCATATCTATCGGAAAACGCGAGGAAGCGATAGCCGTATATAGGGAATGGGTGCAACAGTATGAGAAGCTCAGCGAGACCATTCAGCGAGAACCGGATGTCGTTCAGTGGTCAGCTATTATTTACGGCAAACTCGGTGACGTGCAGTCTGGTTTTAATGAGCAAAGCAAAGGGATTTCCGAGACCAATCGCTCCAGGTTTGACGAGGCGCGCCGTTGGTATCAAAAAAGCCTGGCCGCGCTGGCCGAACTGCGTGAGCTGCGGGGTGACAGTGACAGCAAAGACATTCAGGAATTGATAATCACAACCCAAGAGAAGCTGGCTCAATGCGAAAATCAACTCAAATAGTTCGAAGTGCTCTATGTCACTCAGGTGCCCTGAAGACCCGCCCTGGGAACGCGGGCGGCTCGCCTGCAGCGAGCGCTCTGGCGCGAGCAATCTTTGACGGCGAACGCGTTACATTGCACCGGACCCGCTAACCAATCGCTGCGAGAGCTGCGCTCTCGCCCGCAGGCGAGCCGCCTGCGGTATCTCTTTTCATGCTCGCCTTCCTTCGTCGCTTTGTTGCCCGACGCTGGTTCCTGGAACTACAATCGGCCCGCCCAGTGTTCTTTGGATAAATGCGGCAGCTGTGCGGCTGGCGGAGAATATAAATGCATCGGTGGCGGGAAGTCCTTAACGAGTTGTTGATTAATTATTAGCGAGTTGTGAGTGTGAGGAAGGCTTGAGCAGTGGCACTGACAATCGCGGATCAGTTTTGTTTTTCATCATTATCTTCACTGTGCTATGAAGCTCCAGCGCTTCGACGGAACCGGCACTTTCTGACCTTCCATCTCTAAATGCGCGAATCTGACCGAAAATGGCGGATGCGGTGACAGTTTTTTGGCTACCACAGACAAGATGGCATGAATTTTTGAATGGCTGACAGCTCGCCACATGAAGTAACTCAACTGCTGGTGGATTGGAGCGGCGGTGATCAAGCGGCCCTGGACAGATTAGTGCCGCTGGTTGAGGCGGAACTGCACCGCCTCGCTCACCACTACATGAATCGAGAGCGGGTTGGTCACACCCTGCAGACAACTGCGTTGGTAAACGAGGCGTATGTGCGGCTGGTAGGACAAAACATAGACTGGCGCAGTCGCGCGCACTTCTTCGGGATCGCCGCGAAACTCATGCGCCAAATTCTGGTTGACTATGCTCGCAAACGCCACTACGCCAAGCCTGGCGGTAACGCTCAACAGGTCTCTTTAGACGAGGCGGCGATCGTTGCTGAAGAGCGTGCGGCCGAGATAATCGTCCTCGACGAAGCGTTACGTGATCTAGCTGCAATTGCCCCCGAGCAGAGCCGGATAGTTGAACTCAGATTTTTCGGCGGTCTCACCAGTGAGGAAACGGCGGAGGTCATGGCCCTCTCGGTAGACAAAGTGAAGCGCGACTGGTCCATGGCGAAGACCTGGCTTTATCACCAGATGAAAACGAGTGGATGAATAACTGAAAACGGTCTTTCGACAAAAACCAAAGACCCGAATTGCGCAATGAAGCCTGAACGCTACCAACACATTCAAGCTCTCCTGCAATCTGCACTTGAACTGGAGGATGACAAGCGCGAGGCTTTCCTGCGCGAAGCGTGTGCGGGCGACGAGTCGCTTCGCCGGCAGGTTGAGTCGCTGATGATCTCTTATGAACAGGCTGGCAGTTTTCTGGAATCGCCCGCGGCGGAACCTGTTGCCTCACTGGTCACAAACGCTAAAGAGATGCTGAGGGCAGGCGAAGCCCTCGGGCCTTACCGGATCCTCTCGCGAATTGGCTCCGGGGGAATGGGAGAGGTTTATCTGGCCGAAGACACAAGGCTCGGACGGAGAATTGCCCTGAAGCTCTTGTCAGCATCATTCACCAAAGACGATGACCGCATTCGTCGTTTTCGCCAGGAGGCCTCCGCCGCTTCAGCCCTAAACCATCCAAACATTTTGACCATTTATGAGGTTGGCCAAACCGATTCGATCCACTTCATGGCTACAGAATTCATTGAAGGTGAAACGCTTCGAGCGCGCCTGACGCGCGGACCAATGTTGTTGAAAGAAACGCTGGCGGCCGGTGTTCAAATCGCTTCTGCTTTGGCTGCCGCGCATGCCGCCGGAATCGTGCATCGCGATATCAAACCGGAAAACATCATGCTGCGCCGGGATGGCTACATCAAAGTGCTCGATTTTGGTCTAGCTAAACTTGTGGAGAAGGGTTTTCCACGGCAGGACTCCAATTCGGAAGGAGTCACGAGAATACTGCTCAACACCAATCCCGGCATGATCATGGGCACCGTAACTTACATGTCGCCTGAACAAACCGTGGGAGAGCACGTCGATACCCGGACCGATATCTGGAGCCTCGGTGTAGTGCTCTACGAAATGATCTCAGGTCGAGTGCCTTTTACCGGAGCGACCATGAGTCACGTAATGGTTTCCATCCAGGACGACGAACCTGCTCCGTTGGCCCGTCACTCGAACGAGTTACCCGCCGAGCTCGAGGGTATCGTGAAGAAAGCCCTGATGAAGGACCGAGAGCAGCGGTATCAAACTGCTGAGGATATCTTTGCTAAACTTAAGTCCCTGGAGCAGGAACTGCAGTTTAAGGACAAGTTGGATCGCTCTGCGCAACGTGGGATCAGCAGCGGCCCGACCGCTATCGGCCATTCATCGCCGGGTGAAACCGCTGTTAACGTTCCAAACAATCTGCCGATTCAATTGACCCCGCTAATAGGGCGCAACGCGGAAGCATTGGCGGTCAAGAAGCAATTACGACGAGAGGACGTGCGCTTGCTGACGCTAACCGGACCCGGTGGTACAGGCAAAACTCGTCTCTGTTTGCAGGTGGCGGCGGACCTGCTCGGCGACTTTCCTGACGGCGTGTTCTTTGTCGCCCTGGCAGCCATCAACGATCCAAACCTGGTAGCTTCCGCAATTGCCCAGACACTGGGAGTCAAGGAAGTCGCGGGTAGTCCCTTGATGGAAAGGCTGAAAGACTATCTTCGTGAGCGGCAAATGTTGCTTGCTATCGACAACTTCGAGCAAGTGGTTGCGGCGGCGCCCTTGCTGGCGGGATTGTTGAACTCTGCCAGGAGTCTAAAAGTATTGATGACCAGCCGCTCCGCTTTGCGCATTACCGGCGAACACGAGTTTGCGGTGCCGCCGCTGGCTCTGCCCAGCCCCGGCCCGCCGGTGACGTTGGCAACGCTGAGACGTTATGCCGCCGTGGAACTCTTCGTTGAACGAGCAACCGCGGTGAAGCCTGACTTCGCGCTCACGGATGATAATGCCCCGGCCGTGGCGGAGATATGCGCAAGACTCGACGGTTTGCCTTTAGCAATCGAACTTGCCGCGGCACGGATAAAAGTGCTGCCGCCACGCGCGCTGCTGGCGCGGTTGGAAAGTCGTTTGAAACTATTGATGGGCGGGGCTCGCGACCTGCCATCGCGGCAACAGACGATGCGAGGAGCAATTGCCTGGAGCTATGAACTGCTGAATGACGGGGAAAAGAAGTTGTTTCGCCGGCTCTCAGTCTTTGTTGGCGGCTGCGAGCTTGAAGCTGCCGAGTCTGTATGCATTGAGGCCGGGGACCTGGAAATTGATCTTCTCGATGGTGTGGCGTCACTAATCGATAAGAGCCTATTGCAGCAGAAGGAAGTGGTTAATGATGAGCCGCGTTTTACAATGCTCGAAACGATCACAGAATATGGATTAGAACAACTAACTGCTAGTCTGGAAGCTGAGGAGTTGCGAAGACGTCATGCTGATTTCTTTCGGAAGCTGGCAGAGAAAGCAGAGACGGAGCTGCTCGGGGCGCAACAAGATAGATGGTTAGATCAGCTGGAGATCGAGCACGGCAACTTTCGAGCAGCGATGCGTTGGGCTGAAGAAAATTCAGAAGCGGAAATAGGATTGCGGTTAACAGGCGCGCTCTGGCGCTTCTGGGAAATGCGTGGCCACCTGGTGGAAGGGCGGGAACGATTGTCAGCGCTTTTGTCGTTAGCAGGAGGGTCCACGAAGACTCGCATCAAGGCGCTCTATGCTGCCGGAGTGCTGGCAGACTCGCAGTGTGACTACCCCGCGGCACGCGCGCTATTCCAGGAGAATCTGGAACTGTATCGCAAAATCGGAGACAAATGGGGAATAGCTAACTCGGCCAACAATCTCGGCATCGTGGCGCTCAGGCAAGATGATTACGCCACTGCCCGCTCGCTCTACGAAGAAAGCCTGACGATCTGGCGCGAGGTTGGAAACCAAAGTGCAGTAGCGCTCTCGCTTAGTAACTTGGGGAATGTGGCAGATATGCGCGGTGATTACATTGCAGCGCACGCCTACTACCAGGAGAGCTTGGAAGTCTTCAAGCAATTGCAAGATGCGCGCGGTGTGGCCCTGTCACTCGGCCATATGGGAGACGTGGCGCTGCATCAGCGTGAGTATGACTCAGCCCGAAACCTTTATGACAAGAGCCTCGCGATATTGATGGAAATTGGCGATAAACGCGGCGTTGCCAGTTTGCTCACTGATATGGGCGACCTGGCTTGCGAGCGCGGCGACTACAATGCAGCCCGTCCTTTTTACGAAGAGGCCCTCGTGATCTTCGGTGAATTGGGAGACGTGCGCGGCATCGCACAACTATTCGAAGCTTGCGCGCGAATGGCGGGCGCACGAGGCCGGGCCGAGCGCGCACTGCGGTTGGCTGCCGCAGCCGCCACGCTGCGAGCGGAGTTTGGCGCTCCACTCTCTCCCGACGAGGAATCTAAGTTGAAATGCAGTTTGGATCTGATCCGGCAGACGCTTGGCCAGGCAGCAAGCGGGGTCGCGTGGACGGAAGGGCGAGCGATGCCCACTGAGAAAGCGATCCAGTATGCGCTAGCTTCTGACACGGTCTAAGACGAACGTCTTTGTGAGACGAAACCACCTTGACAACCCGCCCTAAGCCGTAACATCGTACGCAACAAATAACAGCCGCAATTTAGCATTGAAAAGGAAAACGCCGATGCCACGCTTCATGGTAACTCGCACCCTGCCACCTCTCAATTCTGAGCAACTTAAGGCCGTTGGAAAAAGTGTCGTTTCAGCGTGCGATCAGTTGGGTATGCAATGGATCCGTAGTCACGTGACTGCTGACGGAAAGCATTCTTTCTGTGAGTTCGAGGCACCCAATGCCGACGTCTGCCGTGAGCACGCAGCCAGTGCCGGGCTTCCGGTAGATGACGTTATTCCTCTGGGAATGGAGATTGGTCCGGGCCAGTTCCAATAAAGGGCCAGGATTTCGATGACGATTCATGTTGGCGCGCTCCTGTCGGTTGGATCACATTGAACTCAACCCCGGCTCGGCAACATCACACCACTGGTATGCTTTATATTTAACGGCGATGGACCGTCAGGCCGAAGCCATACGTGAGATTAAGCGGGCGCAGGAGTTGGACCCGCTTTCGCTCATCATCGCTTCGGCTGTGGGTCGAGTTTATCACTTCGCCGGACAGTACGATCAAGCTCTGGAAGAGTACCGCAAGACGTTAGAGATGGACGCGAATTATGGCGAGGCACATTTCAACCTGGGATTCACTTACGCAAAGAAGGGAATGTACGGCGAAGCAATTGCTGAACTACAGGAGGCGATCAAGCTTTCTGAGAATCGCACCGTCATGTTAGCGGTGCTCGGACACTTCTATTCGATGGCGGGAAAGCAGACGCAGGCGCGCAGTGTCCTCGAACAGTTGAACGAGCTGTCGAACCGGTGCTATGTCTCTCCTCTCGACATGGCCATCGTTTACACAGGGCTTGGCGAGAAGGAGCCGACCTTTGAATGGTTCGAGAAGGCTTACCAGGAGCGCGCCGGCGCGCTGATTTATCTTAAGGTAGAGGCATTATACGACAGCCTTCGTTCGGAACCGCGTTTTAACGATCTACTACGCCGTATGAACCTCGCGCTGTGATAACGCATCCGCAGAGGTCAGAGAACAGACTTCAGAGGTCAGACAATAGTGGGCGCGGATCGTAGTAAGGCTGCACCTCTTTGATCAAGCCATCCGAAACGCGGAAGTACTCGCAGATTGGAATGACGGCCGCCGGCGTGCTCGTCTCAAGTTCCCAGAGCACACAGACATGTTCGCCATCAGCGACGGTCTGCTTGATTCTGACATCCTTAATGATGGGGAGTATGCCCGACAGAAACTCGATCACGGATTTCCCACCATGTAGTTTGTCCGGCGATAAGGGACCTTCAAAGATCACATCCGGAGCGAGCGGCAGATTGCTCAAATCTTTCCGCTTCAGTCCATTGATGTAGCCTTCAGCAGCTTCAACATTGTGGTTCTTCATAAACACCTCCTATCGCTCACTATTGGCGGATACGAATTAATGGGACCCGCATTATTGTTCCACTTTAATCTCTTCTCAAGCCTTATCACTGTCCGTTGCGTCGGGCAAAATTATTGCGATAAAACCGGCCAACGATTAACAGCTAAAGCTCTTCAGGTCTGTCTTCAAAACTTTTTCGTCACGGCTACCGGGAAAAGATAGCGGAAGGATGGCCGAAAGTCCTTAGCAAGTTATTGATTAATTATTAGCGAGCCACCATTTCCGAATTCACGAAGTTGCGTCCTCAGGCCGTCTGACACACTTCAGTTTGTCGACGGTTGCGTCTTACTCAAGCAACGACAAACTAAAGTGTGTCGGACATCAACTCCCAGGCTAAGGCTGGCCGAATCGCGCTCGATACTCCGGTGAGGTAATGAATGCCAGGACCATTTCCGCGTTTACGAAGTTGCCGCCAAACTGATTCAGTTTGCCCAACCAGAATGCGTAACCAGCCTCGTCCGGATCGCGCTTCATGTAGCCGAAGTACTCAAGCTGAACAAACGCTCCAGTGAATTCCGCGTTATAGAACGCTTGCCCGTAGCTGGTGGTGAACTGCTGGTTCCCTTCGCCTACCACTACGACTCCGTCCACCACCTTCTGCAGCACGGTGGCTCGCGTCTCTGTCGCCGGGCTGGCATTCAGCCCGTCAATCAGCGCGGCCCGCTCCGATGCAGTGGGAGTAACTCCCGTAGTCTGAAACAACTTGTCCACGTACTGCTGATTGCTCAACCCGTCATGGATCGCCTTGAACTCAGCGCAACGGTACTTTGCCGCATCCGTGCAGTTTACGAACTGTGCTGCGAAGTCGGCCTTGTTCTGGTTGATCTTCGCGGCCGAGAGCTGGCCGCCAACTATGATTCCGTTACCGACAAACTGCGCATCAGGTGTGAACTCCGACAGCGCCCGCTCACGCAGGCGGTTCTGACATTACCGCTCACGCAGGTGGTTCTGACTAAGGCTGGCCAAAGCGTGCGCGGTACTCCGGTGATGAAATGAATGCCAGCACCATCTCCGCGTTTACGAAGTTGCCGCCAAACTGATTCAGCTTGCCTAACCAGAATGCATAACCGGCATCATCCGGATCTCGCTTCATGTAGCCGAAGTATTCCAACTGCACAAACGCCCGGTTTAATTCCGCATTGTAGAACGCCTGACCGTAGGTGGTGGTGAACTGCTGATTTCCTTCCGAGATCACATTAATGCCATCCACTATCTTCTGTAACACGCTGGCTCTCGTCTCGGTTCCGTCGTTTAACCCAATGACCAGTGCCGTGCGGTCTGATGCACTCGCATTGACTCCTGTAGTCAGAAACAACTTGTCCACGTACGCCTGATTGTTCAACCCGTCATAGATTGCCTTGAACTCCGCGCACCGTGACTTCGTCGCATCCGTGCAGTTTACAAACTGAGCTGCAAAGTCTGCCTTGTTCTGCTCGATCTTTACTCCCGAAAGTTGGCCGTTAACGACGATCCCGTTGCCAACCACCTGCGCATCGGAATTAAACTCCGAAAGTTTTGGCTGCCGGCCCAATGCTCCAGTCAAAGTCCCAGTGCAACTCTGAATGCCAGCCATGTAAGTGAGTACTTCGTTCAGATTTGCCAAATGGAAGTAGTCGTCGCTTTTCTCAGTTAGATCCGCCACCTCGCAGATGCCTGCATATGAAGCCAGAGTTGAACCCGAGCCAGGCTCGTAGGCAGTCGCTGCATTTCTGTTCGCCGCCGTACAGGAGCCGGTGTTCGCAGCTCCCGCATTGAAGGTATGATTGCCATCGTGGACAATCTCATGAGCGACATAGTCGACGTCAAACTTGTCTCCGACTAGTCGGATCCGAGCAACTGTGATTTCAGACTGCAAGCCTTAGCAGATAAGAGGAACTTAGCGGATAAAGATATTCATGGCAAGGAAAAAGTAATCGCAACCTGCTTGTGCAGAGTATTTTGATACTGTGAAATACCAATCAGGAACAGAAGCGTCAGATTATCTTGACTCAAACGCCTGACAACAAGCGCCCACAACCGTACCTGAAACAGCCGACTCGCTTAGAACACAAACGGGTATTGATCAAGTTCGCCCAGTTGGTTGGGGCAACTGCGACCGGAGGCGTTAAGGTATTTCCGGCCGTAGCTCTGCAATCAAGCGAGGTAAACTCTCACGGCTGGCCGAATCGCGATCGATACTCGGGTGACAAAATGAATGCCAGCACCATTTCCGAGTTCACGAAGTTGCCGCCAAACTGATTCAACTTGCCCAGCCAGAAGGCATACCCGCCTTCATCGGGATCTCGCTTCATGTATCCGAAGTATTCCAACTGCACAAACGCCCGGTTGAATTCCGAATTGTAGAACGCCTGCCCATAAGTGGTGGTGAACTGCTGATTCCCTTCTGAGATGACGTTAATTCCGTCTACCACTTTTTGCAGCACGCTCGCTCGCGTCTCGCTCCCTCCGTCCAGTCCACTGACCAGCCCCGCGCGCTCTGCCGCGCTCGGAGACGCTCCCGTATTCACAAACAGTCTGTCCACATACTGCTGATTATTCAGCCCGTCATAGATCGCCTTGAACTCAGCGCACCGGTACCTGGCGGCATCAGCGCAGTTTACAAACTGCGCAGCAAAGGCCGCTTTGTTCTCGTTGATCTTCGCGCCTGAGAGCTGACCATTAACAACAATCCCATTACCTACAAACTGAGCGTCGGGTAAAAATTCCGACAGCTTGGGCTGACGTCCCAATGCCCCTCGATAGACTCTCAAAACGTAGTAGCCTGTATATTGAAACTCCGGCGACAGGAAGAATGCTCCACTGGTTGTTTCGCGCTGTCGCAGCGTACATTGCGCTTCTGTCTGACCGGCTGGTAGACGCGCCGGATCGCTACACTTGGTGATGTTGTCAGTCCAAAAGTCCCAGCCTGGTCCATCGGGTTCACGATTCAGAAAATCAAGATACTGCTGGCGCACAAACTGTCGCTGGTCATCTATCGGATTCGGCGGCGGTGCAACTGAGCTGACAGTAAATTG
>JBPCKD010000180.1:0-11015 GCA_051004635.1 Pyrinomonadaceae bacterium | reverse complement strand
TGGCCAGTTGGAAGATGTTGAAACGCAGGATGAGAGCACGATTGTGGGGCATCCTCGCCGCGATTGCGGTCGCGCCGGTTCTGCCACTGGGAACGATTCTGGGCGTTTATGGTTTGTGGTTTTTCTTCAGTGCGGAAGGCAAACACTTCTACTCGAATTACATAATTCCGTCAAAGTAATAGCTAGCCAATAGCGAAATATCACTTGTACCGCTTTCCGTGCTTGATCACTATGTTTACATCCTGTAGTAGATCGATGTGCCGCAGCACGTCACCGCGAACGGCAATGATGTCAGCGTACTTCCCTTCACTCACCGTTCCTACTTCGTTTGAAACTTTCATTGCCACCGAAGGCCAATAGGTTGCAGCGCGGATGGCAACCATCGGATCGATCTGAAACTCATTCACCCAGGCATCCAGCTCGCGCCAGGTCGTTTGACTGTGGAAACTCATGGGGATTCCACTGTCGGTTCCAATCAGCAGCACAACACCCGACTCTGCGAGTTGCTGAATTTTACGTTTCAGCGTTGGGCGGCGCAGAGGCGTGATCTGGTAGTAGTCGAGTCGTTGCGGATATTTAAGGGAAGCCTTGATGTCGTCGATTATTGATTGCGGTAAGCCCACTTGCCAGGAGGGATCATCAAGCTGTTCCGGATTGTCGCGCACGTATTCATAATTCAGCAGACCCTGGACCGTCGGCGTCCAAAACAACGGACCGAGACTCATCTTAGCGGTCCGTTCGCGCAGCATTGCGATTATATCGGCCGGATATTCCGGCGCAGTCGCCAATCCCGTGTGCTCGAAACAGTCCACGCCCACAAGCAATCCGCGACGAATTTCTTCCGGACGATGAGAATGCGCGACGACGGGAAGCTTTCGTTTGTGCGCTTCATCCACGACGGCCTGAACTTCTTCCATTGTCATCTGATCCTGATCGATGAGTTTGATTACATTGACCCCGGCGTCAGCGAGCGTGCGGACCTTGGACCGGGCATCATCGGCGCCTTTGACTCCCCAGCGAACGTATTCGGTCCCCGGATAGGGTTCATGTTGAATGAAGGGACCCGAGACATAAAGTGTTGGACCGGGCAGTTCACCTTTCTTGATCCGTTCGCGGACGGCGATGCTTGCTTGCAATGGACCACCCAAATCGCGGGCGCTGGTCACACCTGCCATCAACAACTGCCGCGCCGAGGCCGGCATGATCACTTTTTCCATCTGTGGCGGGTAGGTCTTGTCCCAATGATCGTAGTCGCTGTGACCGTTGATCATCAGGTGCACGTGCATGTCCCAAAGGCCAGGCATAACTGACATGCCTTCGGTGGAAATGATTTCCGCTCCGGGTGGAATGGCGAGAGAGCCAACCAGGCCGACCGCTTTGATCCGCTCGCCTTCGACGATGATGACGCTATTGCGAATGGGAGTGCTGCCATAACCATCGATTAGAGTTCCGCCGACCAGGGCTTTGAGTTTACCGCCTTGCGCGCGAACTGAAGACTGCGGAGTTAACAAAAGACAGCTCACTATCAGTAATGCGAAGAATGACGTCGAGTGTCGGCAACTTCGAAATTTTTCCATTGGTTCCTCCGGCAACAGATTGGAAAAGTAGCGCACTGGTAAGTTGCCAGACGATAACGCTGACAATGTCTTTTGACCAAGACTAAGAGAGGGCTCGATTGCTGTACTGGGACCGCGGGCGTCTCGCCCGCAATGAGCGCGAAGCGCGAACAAGAGATGCTAACCCAAAAGACTCTGCCGCCTTCGCACGCTTTGCCGACAAGACGCCCGCGCTCCCAATTGCATACTTGACTGTCATCCGTCCACGTCGTATGTTCCGGAAAATGAAGTTTCTTGTGGCCTTCTGTTTGCTTCTGATTTCAATACCTACGCTCGCGAGCGCACAGCCGCGCGTTAAGCAGGACCCACCTCTGACCCGGACGCAAACGAGAGAGGCTGAGCGCCGACTTTCCGACTTGGGCTACTGGACAGGCGCGGTCGACGGAGTATTTGACAAGGCGTCGCAGTCCGCATTGATAGCCTTCCAGAAATGGGAGGGCCGCCCGGTGACTGGCCAGCTTACGCTCGCTGAACTCGAGGCAATTCGCACCGCCGCCTCGCCAGAAGCGAGGGACCTTGGATACGACCATGTTGAAGTGGATCTTGATCGCCAGGTGCTAATAATCGTCAATGCGGAAGGCATCGTTCGAGTTCTTCCTGTTTCGACAGGCAACGCAAGCCCTTCATCGACGAAGGTCAGGAGAGCATTTCCTACACGCCGCGTGGCCGTTTCATTGTTTACGCTAAGGAAGTCGGCTGGCAGACAGGTTCACTGGGAGCTACTTACTACGCCAATTTCATCAGCGGCGGCGTGGCGATCCACGGCAGCCGCAACGTGCCAAACCAACCAGCGAGTCATGGTTGCATTCGGGTGCCAATGTTCGCCGCCCGTGCGGTGAGCAAGCTAATGCCAGTGGGAACGATGGTGCTCGTTTATGACAAGGTCTCATTCGTCTCGGCGAAGGATTGGATCGCTAACCCCCAACTCAAACAGGCCGCCATCGCAATCAGTGCTGCCTCGGACGAAACAGATTATCGAAATAACTTTAAAGCCAGTCCCAAATCTATTGCGATCAAAAAGGCCCGCCCCAGATTAGTTCGTGCCGACTAACCAACTATAGGAAGGTCTGATCAAGTCAACCCGGGCTAGCGCTTTCTAACCCGCGTAGCGGGTGGAGGCATAAAGCCTGGGGTGGAGCGAAGCGGAACCCCAGGACGACGATTGTTAGAACCCCCCGAGCGCGCGAAGCGCGCGATAGCGCAAACCCTGCGACTTATTTGTCATAAACGGCTGTCGCCCACTTCGTGGGCTTGTACTTCCCTACTTGAACGATACTGGGGTTTCGCTCCGCTCCACCCCAGGCTTTACCCTCTCGCCGCGCTCCGCGGGCTCATTACAACTCGCTTTGTGGTGAATAGCTTGCGCGGCTGATGAGATCGGCGCGTTGCTGCGATGCGTCCTTGAAACTCCTTCAAATTGTGTATATGCCAGAAAACACTTTCGTCGCTCATTTCAGGATGCCGGCGCAAGAAGCCGTTCGCTGTAGGCAGGGCCGCCGGGTCGTCTTTCAGATCCGCGAATATCTTCGCCTCACGTTGCGCTTCTTCTTTCATTCCGAGCTTACTGTAGACCAGCATCAAATTGTAATGCGCTCCCATGTCCTCCGGGTCGATCTGCAAAATTTGACTGTTCCGGCGGGAACGAGTGGCCGATGTTCTTGTTCGTGATGATGACGTCAACCGTGACGGTGTCGCCCGGCACCACTGTGTAGTCACTTTGATTGAGGGGCGCAATGAATTCTTCTTCACCCTGCGGAGATTTGCGCCGCATGGCGAAAATGTCAACACCTATCACGTCCGACTGCAAGAACTGCGTCACCTTTTCGAGTTGTTGGGGCCAATTGTAGAAGAAGGGTATCGCCGTGTTCGCCGCCGCCCAACGATGCGAAGCAAGCCGACCCTCTTTCGCCGCAATGTCGAAGAGCTGCGTTGCTTCGCGCTTCATGTGACACGAGTTACAAGTCCGTTTGTCACGCGTGTAGAAGGGGTGCGCCGACTCCTTTGAGAACGAAGACATTTGCAGTTCGTCGCCGACCGAAAAAGCCCGCAGGAATTTGTAATCGTTCAGTTCTTTAGGCACTTGCGATTTATGACACGCAGCGCAGAACTCTGGTTGTTTCAGCAGCGGGCGCATCATCGCGCGACGATGCGACGGCACATCCTCAAGAATCTCCTGGTTGGAAACATCCAGGAGCCGGGCGCCGTCTTCGCGCACGAGCAAAGCCGGTTCGCCCATCACGTATCCACCGATGCCCAAGCCCGTCGCCGCCTGAATCGAATGACACGCGATGCATGACACGCCATCCTCATCAAACGGGCGCTCGATCTTCGAGGCTTTCGTCAGCGCGCCGGAGAAGAGGGCCGCCGGATTGTGGCACGATTCGCAGTGGCGCGTGTACTCGATGCCTCGTTGTGCAGTCAAATCATTGACGTTCTTTTGGTAGAAAGGCTCGCGAAAAGCATTCCCGTGTGCCGACTGCCTCCATTGCGCGTGCGCGTCAGTATGGCATCGACCACAGCGAGTTGAGGAGATGAATTTGTCGCCGGGAATGAAAGTCCCCGTCGCCGAGGTGGCGTTGCTCGGCGCAAATGGATTTGGTCCAAACTTGAAATCGTAGTCTTTCCGGATCTGTTCGGAGTACTGATCGGTAGAGGCCGCGCCGCTGTTGACATCAGCACTTACACCACACACTACACCAAGCAAGAGCGCGAAGAGGGAGACTATTGCCACCAGCGGCCATAGGCCGTAACAGGAAGTCTGCAAAACGAATATCGAACGGTTTGTCTTTTTACTGCGCATGGAACAGGAACACTCGGCAACTGAGTTACTTGGCGAGACCTTTTCCTTCCAGTACGGTTATCTTCTTATCTATTGCCGGCACGTCTATGGTTTCAAGCATACCATCTGGCCACTTGATCTCAAGCTTTTCGACGCGAGTTGCCGAGCCCAAACCAACGTGCACGGTGAGATCGTTCTGCGAACAATAGCTTCCTCCGCTGACCACATCCTGTCGCTGGCGCAGTTTGTCCGTCGTGAGATATACGATCGCTCCTATTGCGTCCTTCGGACTCTTCCTTGAAACGTCGGCGATCAGGCGAAGCTCAAGCCAATGTCCTGGGTCGCGAGTGACGTTTCGTAGGACTGTCGGTTTCGAGTCAAGATTATTGATTACTACGTCTAGCCGGCCGTCGCCGTCCAGATCGCCTACCGCAAGGCCCCGAGAAGACCAGGCATAAGCGAGGGCACTTCCGGGCGCGGCGCCCACTCGTTCGAACTTGCCATTCTTGAGATTTCGGAAAAGCAAAGCCTGCTGGGCAAAGCTCGTCCCCCATTGGTGTGCGTCAACGGTTGGGTAAACGTGGCCGTTGGCTACGATCAAGTCTTCCCATCCATCGTTGTCGTAGTCAATGAAGCTTGTGCCCCAACCGAGAAAAGGGATCGTGACTTCGCCCAATCCAGCCTGAAATGTCAGGTCAGTGAAATTGCCTTCGCCGTCGTTGTGATACAGCACGTTTGAATCGTCGGAGAAGTTGGTGATGTGGAAATCGACCCGGCCGTCGTTGTCGTAATCACCCACAGCCAAGCCCATGCCTGCCTGTTCTCGACCATTCTCGTTAAGGCCAACGCCCGAAGGATAACCGGTCTCTTCAAATGTTCCATCGCCTTTGTTGATATAGAGCTGTTTGGGCGTGGAGTCATTAACAACGATCAGATCGAGGAGATTATCTTCGTTGACGTGAACAAACGCCGACGAGAAACCATAATACTTTTGCGGATCGTTCACTCCGGCCTTCACACTTACATCCTCGAAAGTACCGTCGGGCTTCTGATGATACAACGTGTCACTCTCCCCAGGCAGACCGCGTGGTCCACACATTACCGGCGCACCGCGAAACTGACAGAAGTTCTGGCCGACACCGCCCGGCTTCCCGGCCTCGCTCGGATTCGGCGGTAGGTTGTTCAGATCAATATCCACATAACCAGGTACAAAGAGATCGAGTCTGCCATCTCCATCATAGTCACCCCATGACGCGCCCGTACTCCAACCTTTGCGCGCAACACCCAGCTTCTCCGCAACATCGGTAAATGTCCCGTCGCCGTTGTTGTGATAGAGACGCGAGACGCCGAAATTCGACACGTAAATATCCGGCCGCCCATCGTTGTCATAATCGCCGATCGCTACGCCCATGCTCCATCTCTCGTTTGCCACTCCGGCCTTGTCCGTCACGTCCTCAAACTTCCAGTTGCCGAGATTGTGATAGAGCGCAGAGCGCGGTGGCTTCTCTTTCCCCTGCATCGCGGTGATTGTTGATCCATTTAGTAGATAGATATCTGGCAGCCCATCACCGTCGTAGTCGAAGATGGCAACGCCACCGGACGCGGTCTCGAAGAGATAATCCTTGGCCGCGCCGCCGGCGCGGTGCTTAAAATTTGTCAAAGCCGTTTTGTCCGTTACGTCTTCAAAGACGACCGGAGCTTTAGGATCCGTGATTCCCACCGTTCGCCTCGAAGTGTAATTCACTGGGGCGCCAGTTGCGGCCCCACCCAGGGGCTGTTGCGGCTCGCTTTTCTTAGAAGGCGTTTGAGCTACGACAATAGAAGGCGCTAACAGCGAAAGCAGAACGAAAGCGACAAACGCGCCGCGCAACCTTTTATCCATGATTCTTATCTACTTTAGGCCGATGAGCACGTAATCGCGTCCGCTGTATAGTCGCACGTGATTGGCGTCTGCTGACATCATCAACGGGCGAGGTCGCTTCAATGCATTGTCTTTCGTTATGGCAACCGAGAGGAGCTGATTTCCCGCGAGATCCATGATGTTTAGCTTCCCGTCATTCGTAAACCCGAATCCATAAGCGCCGATTCCCCGCCTTTCGCCGCCAATTGTAATGTCTGAGTCCGTGATCAAGAAGCCCTCATACTTCGCCCGCAGGTCCGCGGCATATCCCGTGGTATCGACAAGTCCAGCGATAAGGTAACGGTTGGTCCCAAAACGCGCGGCTGCGGCGTTGCGCATTTGTGTCTGAGCACTCAGGCCTTGAAAATAGAATCCGGTTGGCACGACTCGCGAGAGTTCCGCGCCCGCGAGTATGGTCCCCGAGCCTTGAGCTACCACAAATTCAGGCATTGAACCAGCGACAAAGAGCAATGCCAATACTGTGATAGAGTGGTGTCTCCAGTTTTTCATAAGCGTCTTCCGGTAATTGAACCTGGGAATCACCTCGAAATCGAAGTTCCTCAGCGTGGCGAGGACAGCAAGCGCCCGAAAGAAGATGGGGCAACGAGATTTTGCCTCATGCATTAGGCTCTCTCATGTATTAGTTCGTGGTTGAGTGGCGAACGCTTGAAAGGTGTGTGTCCCGATCAAAGAGAGTTCACATCTCGACTCACTTCCAATCCGCATTGTTTTTGCTCCTCCAACGACTCGCAACATTGTCGCACGCAATTCTGACTGCTTTGAAAAAGTCAGGCATCATTGTGGCGACTGACCAAACATCTATTGTGCGCGCAATACCTGATTCATCCGACGCGCATTGTGCACCTGCTCTTCCAAAGCTTTAAGGCGCTTGAACTCGGCTAGTGCGGCTTGGGCTTTGTCCGCCTGCCCGAGCTGCCTGTAAGCTAGCATGAGTTGATAGTGCGCCTTTGCATGTGTGGGGAATTTGGCTATGACCTGTTCCAGGCGTTTGACCGCTTCAGCATAGTCACGTCGTTTGACGGCGAGCCGCGCGTAATCGTAAAGCGCCAGCACATTGTCGGGCGCAAGCGCGAGCGCGGGTGTAAGTAAAGCTTCGGCCTCAGCTAAGCGATTTCGCTCAATGGCGATATGGCCGAGTCCGGCGAGCGCGTCAGCATAGTTCGAGTCTTTGGCGTCAACTCGCTCAAGATATGTGCGTGCTCGGTCAAAGTTCATGGCCCCAAAGTGAGCGTGGCCGATCAGGAATTCGATATTCTCGATCTTCGGGTCGAGGGCGGCGGCAGTTTCAAAGTCGGCGGCGGCGTTGGCCGCATAGGCGATAGACGTGACCTCGGCTTTGCGAGAATAAACGTGAGCGCGCGCAAGGACGTAGGCGGCCCGCTTCGGGTCGAGCGCAATCGCGCGGGTGTACGCTTCGATTGCGCCGTCCCAAAAGCCAGAGCGGAAGTATTCACCGCCAAGCAGGTAATGGTATTCGGCGCGGTTCGGCTCACGCTCGATGGCGTGTTTGAATTCTTCTATGGCATTAGCGTGATCGTTGCGCGCGCTCGCAGTCATAGCGAGCCAGAAGTGGGTATCAGCGGGCGAGGGATTGAGGTCGGCGGCTTCTGCTAATGCCCGCGCTGCTTCATCATTGCGGTTGAGGTTGTAGAGTGTGACCCCGAAGTTGTAAAGCACCTCAAAGGTGTGCGGCAGAAGTTCATTAACTCGCGTGAAGAGGCGTGCGGCGCGCTCATACTGTCCGTTTCGCGCCAGTTCGGTAGCAAGCTTAAACAGAGCATGGGCATCTTGGTCGACGAACTCATCATTAGCTCGGCCTATGTCATTAACTGTACTAGCTTGGGAATTAGAAGCGACTGAAGAACGCGGTGCTGTATATGTGCGCGCAGCAGTAGGTTCAACATTTGCGCCGGTTGAATTGCGAATCATGTCAAGCAGCGTGTGAACTGCCGTTGCACTTGCATCAAGGCGGAGGGCGCGCCGCGCTGCGCTTTCAGCTTCGGTGAAGCGTCTGGCGTTGTAGAGCGCGAGAGCGTGAAGGTATGCGGCCTCCACCGAATCCGTCTGGCGTCGCGTGAGTTCGGCGAAAGTCTCGACGGCTTCCGCCCAGCGATTCAGTTTTATGTAAGCCAGCCCCAAGTCGCGCCACGCGCCCAGAAGCGTCGGGTCAAGGCGCACAGCTTCGCGCAGACCGTCAATCGCTGCATTCATGTCGCCGCGATCAGAGGACAGCAACGCTTCAGCGTAGGTCACGCGGGTGTCGGACGGGCGCACGTCTTTGAGCACCTTCAACTGCCCGATAGCCTGCGCCGTCTCGCCGAGTGCGCGATAGGCCGTCAGCAGATCAAAGCGCACGTCCGGACGGCGCGGGTCTATTTCGAGCGCGCGCCGCAGATGCGCGGCAGCCTCGCTTAACAACTTCGGGTCGCCGCTGAGCAGCAGGAATCGGCCAAGCTGGTAGTGCGCGGTAAAGTTTTTGTCATCGAGCTTGAGGGCGGCGCGTTCGGCGCTGATGGCTTCCGTAGCGCGCCCTAGTTTCCAGAGCACGTATCCGAGGTTGGCTTGATATTCGGCATTCGTCGGTTTGAGGGCGATGGCGCGGCGCAGGTCTTCGTGTGCTTCATTGTAGCGACCGAGCCGCATCCGTGTGAGGGCGCGCGAGTTCAACGCCTCAGCATCATCGGGATTGGTGGCGAGCTTGGATGTCGCGTCCGTTTCAGCGCGCTCGGCGAGCATCTGGGGCGTGCTAAAGCGTTCGACGTGTGAGCGGGCAGCAACGGCGGAAGCCGGTGACTGCCCATGAACAACCGCCGGAACGCAGAGGCTAATCGTAATGAAGAAAAGCAAGCGTAAGCTCATTGGGAGTTGCGCTATCGGTGCCCTTGATTTAACTCCTGGCAATAGAGACACCCTTACAATTAGATCATCATTTGGGCAAGCAGCCACTCGTCTGCTAACCCCTACATTGTCTGTAAGCCGACACAAGCAAGGCCAGACTCACACCTAATGTCAGAGCGAGTGCGACGAGTATGGAAATAATCGGACCCGTAGCTAATAATCCGGTTGCAATCAGGACAACCAGCGTCCAGAATGCGATCCAAGGGACCGCGAATGCGATAAGAGTAGCTATGCAACGAGCCATTTTTGTTCTCCTTCTTTTGTCCAAAGTCACTTGAACCAGAAGTTGTACGAGATAATTGCCTCAGCACCGAATGGGCGTTCCCGACCGAAAGGCCCGCGGATATGATTGACCGGGATAGCGACAGCAAGACCTAACGAGGATCGCCGCTTAAAAACGAAGTGGACGCCCGGGGTGAAGTCAACAACATCGTGAAAATCCTCTCTGCCGGGACGACGGGTCCGGTTATTGAGGGGCGTGTTCACGTGGAATTCGAATGTCGGCACAATGCCAGTGAGGTTACTATTGCTGGCCCCTCTGTAAGCCCAATACCCAATGCCAATGTCGTTGAATAGTATCGTTGCAGCCCGAGAGTTCGAGGGAATAGCTAAGCCTGAGAATCCTTGTACAAAGAAATTCTTCCGGTTCTTGAGATAGCCCAAAAATGGTTGGAACCAGAAAGGGCGATCCGCCTCCTTTACTCCAGGCGGAAGTCTGATGAGGCCTTGGCCAGTGGGCACCGTCATCACTAAGCCGGTGGATAACACGTTGCCGGTTTCTCGATTGTTGATCGGTGCGTACTTGAGAATGAAGCTTAGGTCCGCAAAGCCCGAGCCGCGGACATCGGGAGGGCCTTGCTGCTGATAAAAAGCTGAGCGCAGCCCGATTGAGGCGTTCCCTTTGAGGAATGTCTTTTCTAGACCGATTGTTTCCAAGTGCTGGTTCTTCATCGGCCCTATAACGTCGTAGTATCCGTTGTAAACGATATACACTCGATTCTGCGGTCGGGGACTCTCGTTCTCGGCAATCTTAAAGTGCCCCGTGGATACAGAAGTGGTCAAAGTCGGCTTGTCGGGCGGCCATCTGACTGAGAAATCCCCAAACATGGGAGGAATGATTACGTCATTCTCTCCGGGATTAGGCTGAGAGTCCGGCGCGGACAAGCCATCTCCAAGCGGGGCCTTTGCTACTTCCTCCGGCGACAACAACGGCTGCTTCTTTGGGCGTGAGGTAGAGGCTACGGCCTCGTCGGGCGCGACTGGCAATGCGGGTTCACCAGCCTCATCCTGCGTTGCGCACTCCTCCCGCGCACGATCTTTTTGCGCTGTGCGCTGCGACGCCCTGCTCTCTTGTTCAGCTTTGGCATCTTGAACTATTGCTTGATTGCTCATCTGGCCTTGGGCCACAGACGACGCCAACATCACCAATGTGGTCATGACAACGACGCGCTTCATAAGCTTTTCTCCTCTTCCTTGAGCGAATTCGAGCAGATCAGGAGCAACCCTTCAGGAGTTTCTGTGACGTGAAGCTTTCCGGCCTCCGCCCGACGATAGATCGTGCGCGAGTTGACGCGGGCCAGAATCGCCGCCTCGTCCACCGTCGCCATCTCGGTCTGGGCGCCGCAGGCCGCGCACCAGGGGGAGACCCTGCTTGGGCGGCTGACGACCAGCACGCGCTCGGTCTCGATGGTGATCTCCGTTCGCTTCTGCTTCATGTGCCTTCTGACCTGTTCGACAAACTTAAGGAATCTCTGATTAAGTGGACACTAGATGATCCAAGCTTGAGTGGAAGGGCGAAGCA
>JBPCKD010000179.1:0-45657 GCA_051004635.1 Pyrinomonadaceae bacterium | reverse complement strand
CTTTTCCTTTGCAGTTCGATGTCTTCAGCAATTACCGGCGAAGTGATTCACGTCGATTGTGGCTATAATATTTTAGGGATCTGAAGTTCTCGAATTGTTGTCCGTAGCCTTTGGGTCATGGGTCGCTTGTGCAGCCGATTCGCGGATAGTTGTTTTAGGTTTGACCAGGGGACGATCCACGAAATCACACGAACCAACACGAAATAGCGTTAGTGTTATTTCGTGTAACTTCGTGGATCGTATTATCGCTTCGTTTTGTCGCCGCATCCGCCGGCACGACGATTGTGAAAGGCGTGATTAATGGCCGATACAAAAGAACCTGAAGAGCATCCACCAGGTATCACTCAGGATGAGCAACTTCTCGAGAGTCCAGGGCCGGATGAATTTACCCATACCGACACCTGGCGTGTCTTCCGCATCATGGGCGAGTTCGTGGAAGGCTTTGACGAGCTGGCAACACTCACCCGCGGAATCTCGATTTTTGGTTCCGCGCGAACTCGTGCAGACGATCCCGACTACAAGGCAGCGCAAGAGACGGCCGCGTTGCTGGCACGAGCAGGATTCGCGGTGATCACTGGCGGTGGGCCGGGCATTATGGAGGCCGCCAACCGCGGCGCTTTTGAGGCGGGCGGGCTGTCAGTGGGCTGCAACATCGAACTGCCCTTTGAGCAAGGCTCCAATCCCTACCTAACCAAAGGACTAAAGTTCAAGTACTTCTTCGTTCGCAAGATGATGTTTGTGAAATACAGTCTCGGCTTCATTATTTTTCCGGGCGGCTTTGGCACACTCGATGAATTATTCGAAGCGCTCACGCTCATCCAGACGAAGAAGATTCGCAACTTTCCAGTGGTGCTTTTCGGTTCGACTTACTGGGCGGGAATGCTGAGTTGGATTCGCGACTTCGCGATGAAGGAAGGCAAAGTAACCGAACAAGATCTGAAGTTGCTACACCTAACTGACTCACCGGCGGAGGTGGTGAAGATTATCGTCGATAGCCAAAGCTCTTTGAGGGTGGCTAACAGTTTGATTTCCGAGATTGCTGATCCGTTTCGAATCCGGGAAAAGCCTTAGCAATCATGGTCATTACACGTCACTGTTCACACTTGAATTAAGCCATTCAAGGTAAAGAGGCGAACCTGCGGTCACGGGCAACGCGACGATCTCCGGCGTCTCGTAGCTATGAATTGCGCGCACTTCCTTTTCCAGCTCTTCGAACCTGGATTTAGTCGTCTTCGCGATGACTAAAACTTCTTTCTGCCGTTCTACCTTACCCTGCCAACGATAAACCGATTCCATCTCCGGCAATACTTGCACACAAGCCGCCAGGCGCTCTGCCACCAGTATCTCCGCCAACTGAGCGGCCTCTTCACGGTTTGCGGCCGTCATGAAAACTACGATTGCGTCTGTTGGCATATTGAATTCCAGATTAACAGCCAAGACGCCAAGAGCGCCCAGAAGCAGAGGTCAGAGGTCAGTAAAACGTTCGTGCTCGGTTACCTAACCCTCAAACCGAAGTTTTATCGGAGAGCGGATCTCTGATCGCTGACTTCTGACCTCTGCGGTCTTGGCGTCTTGGCGATTGATTACGTCGTCAGTCTTCTTCTTCGTCCTCTTCCGGGATACCACCCGTTAGCGGCGTTGTGTCCTCGCCGAAAAAGGCTTCGTAGAGTTCCTTAGCGCGATCGAAGTCTCGCTCGTCTACAAATATCACCGCGCCCTCCGACGTCGCAGACAACAAAGGCGAGAGCGCATCCGCCCCGCCCGACTTAATCACCGCACGGATCCCATTCTTCGTCAGAATGTCGTTTACCATCTCGGCCTCAGCCGGGGATCCGAGATGATGTAATGGAACAAACGTAGCTTCGCTTGAGTCGTGAACGGTGTTCTCGGAAGTCAGACGAGTCACTAACTCTGAATCGTCGTCCGGACAACGTGTGATGCCAGGTTCGTATTCGGATTCGCAAACAGGACAGAACATAAGGACGTCCTCGAGTAGTTTCAGTAGGATTGAACAGTTGAGTTACCAGTCTAGCGCGTGTCTCCAAACTGTTGCAACGGATTCGGGACCGAGTAGTATTTCTAACTCAGCTTCCGTAACGCAAACCGTTAGTTTGGGTCGTAAGCTAACAGGTTTGCGTTACATCAAACCAGGACGCTACCGACACCCAAGGTGGTGGGTCAGCTCAAAACACTCCAGAGCCGGCGCATCTTTCGCTCATTTCGGCGACACGCCCGAGGTCCCAGTAAAGTGTTGAGCGCTAATTTCGCAAAAACTTTCTGGATTTCACTGAAGATTGCTATGCTATGCGTCCAAATAGTTCATGCAGGGCTGCGATGCCTTCCATCTGACCTGGAACCTCCGCTGAGCTGGAGGGTGGAAAGGTAAGCGAGATGCATCTCAATCGAGGCTTAATGTTGCCGCAAGTGACTTTGGGCCCTCCGCAGTGGAATATTCATGTTGGTGGGCCTCGTGGAGACGCCACCATTTATGCAAATTCAAAGGGCGAAATAGTGAAGGTAAACAAGCTATGAGGTCGGCGCATTGCTAGGGGGCTTTGCGCGCGGCACGTTCAAAAGGAATTTCCTCGAAGTGTGTCATTTGCTTGAAGGCGCGAAAGCGCTTATTGATCTCATCCGTCGTGAGCTTCTCCACACGCGCGGTGCCAAACTCTTCGACATTGAAGGACGCCATCACAGATCCAAAAATCATCGCTCGTCGCATAGCCGCTTCGTCCAACACTCGTTGGCTGGAAAGGTAACCCATGAACCCCCCGGCAAACGTGTCGCCCGCGCCGGTCGGATCAAAGACCGACTCGAGCGGGAAAGCGGGAATCGCAAAGTAGTTATCGGCCGTGAAAAGTGCGGCGCCATATTCGCCCCGTTTGACGATCAGGGCTTTAGGGCCCCACGAGAGTATTGTTCGGGCCGCCTTGATAAGATTCGGTATCGCCGTCAATTGCCTCGCTTCTGCATCATTGATAATAACTACGTCCACGCCCTCTATCGTGCGGATTAACGATTCGCGCGCCGTCTCGATCCAGAGATTCATTGTGTCCAGTGCTACAAGTTCGGCGTTGGGAATTTGCTCGCGCACTCCGCGTTGCAAATCCGGCTGAATATTCCCCAGGAAAACCAACCGCGAATTTTTCGATTCACCCGACAGTTTTGGTTGGAAGTCGGCAAATACATTTAACTTTGTATCGAGGGTATGCGCGACGTTGAGATCATAGTCGTAGCGTCCATACCACCTGAACGTTTTGCCATCGGGAATGCATTCCAGATCGCTCGTATCTATGTGGTGAACATCAAACACCTGTTGTTCAGCCTCCGTGAAATCGCCCCCTACGACGCCGACGATCCGCACGTCTGTGTAGTAGCTCGCGGAGAGGGAGAAATGGGACGCCGAGCCGCCCAGCATTTTTTCCGTTTTACCAAACGGCGTTTCGACCGCATCAAATGCGACAGAACCAACTACCAGTAATGACATAGGCAATTTGAATTGAGGATTCAGGTTTCAGATCTCAGATTCTCGGATCTCAGATCTTGGGTCCAGATTACTGCTCACTGCCTACGGTTTCAATGGTCCACCCAGTGTCCGCAAATCGGCCTCGGCCTGCTTACGAAAAGGACTATTGGGGTAGTCAGCAACAACGCGGGATAGATACATCCGCGCGTCCTCGCGTAATTGCTCTGGTGTCTTGTACTTCGCTTCTTGTTTGTCTTTCGCTTGCATAGAATCAGGCATTTTCTTCGTCTTCTGCTTACCACCATTCTCCGCCAGTCGAAGGCTGCTTTCGCCGGCAATGAAAAGCACCTCATCCATCTTGTCGAAATTGGGGTTACCTGCGTCGATTTCCTCGCAACGCTTGATTGCCGCGATGTAAGCTTTTTTCAACTTGAAGTAATGACGTGCGACTTCAAGATTGTGCAAAGAGTCCTTTTCCAATTCTGCGTCACGGATGGTCGACGGATCTGGTCCCGTCTTCGCAGCTCCCTGCGCGTAGGAGGCCGGAACGGAGATACCCAGTGCAAGCACGAGAAAAGTTAATGTCAGAAACAGCCTTTTCATAATTCCCCTTTACAGATCGGGCCGGCTACCGGCCGCTAAACACGACAAACTGAAGTTTGTCCGGATTGGATGCCGCCGTCGTCAGGCGACGGCGTATTTCTTAATTATCGCATCAAGTTTCGTTTTGGTCTCTTCAGGCCAAATATTTGGCGCAGTGAAGATCGCATGCTTAAGCGCAGAGTCACATTTGCATTTTCGCTCCTGTTCGCCCAGTTTCCTGACGGCTTCCTTTATGATGAGCTGAGCGTTCCGGACGTTTTTGGTTAGATACTCAAAAACCGCGGCAGCAGTAACTGCCTCGTGGCCGGGGTGCCAGCAATCGTAATCAGTAACAAGCGCCAGCGTGGCATAACAAATCTCAGCCTCACGCGCGAGCTTGGCCTCCTGAAGATTTGTCATCCCGATTACATCCATTCCCCAGCTTCGGTAAACTTCTGACTCGGCTTTCGTAGAAAATGCCGGTCCTTCCATGCAGATATACGTGCCGCGCCGGTGTACCTTAACGTCCGCAACTTTGCACGATACTTCGAGTAGATCCCCGAGTTCATCGCAAACCGGATGAGCTAGACTGACGTGCGCCACAATTCCTTCACCAAAGAAAGTTGACTCGCGCGCACGCGCCCTGGTTCTGTCAAAAAACTGGTCCGGGATTACCATATCGAGCGGAGCATACTGCTCTTGTAGTGAACCGACTGCCGAAGCTGACAGTATTCGCTCAACACCCAACAGCTTCATTGCGTAAATATTCGCTCTAAACGGGACCTCGGTAGGGGTAAGGCGGTGTCCGCGCCCGTGCCGCGGCAGAAATGCGACCCGATTGTTCTCCAGTGTGCCGATGAAGAAAGCGTCTGATGGGCGTCCAAAGGGCGTATCGACTTCTACCTCCTCGACGTCCGAAAGTTCAGGCATCTGGTAGAGGCCACTGCCGCCGATGATTCCGACTCTTACTGTTTCCATGTTTCGAAGATAAGTAAAACGGTCCCCTAGCACCCCGCACTAAATCACACCAAGAAACACTAACCTTCTTCGTGAAATTTCGTGTAACTTCGTGGATCGTTTTGCCAACTGACGGCAAAAAGCGGTGGACCCTAAAATAGGCATTTCCAGTTCACTCACCTTATTGCGCGTAAAAAGAAACGGGTTTCAGCTTTCCGTTCTCCTCAATCAATTTGCACAAGGGCTCATCCGGATCATGGTAGAAAAGGCAACCCCAGCCTTCTCGCGCGGCCTGCGGCAAAAGCTTCTTCTTCACTTCAAGCGTCTCCACTGGGAAAAGGTCATAACCCATGATCCACGCATACGACACATGAGCCCGCATCGGCACCAGGTCGGCAAAGCCGAATAGTGTCTGACCGTCCGTATCCAATCGCCAGCACTGCATGGAGCGATTGTGACCGGCATAGGTTTCCATCCGAAGGCCAGGTACCACTTCGTAATTCGCTTCTTTTAGTTCCAGTTGGCCGCTGTCAACCATTGGCCGCCAGTTATCCGCCAGATAACTCGCCCGGTCTCGCTCGCTGGGCGCTTCGGCGTGCTCCCATTCAGCTTTGGAGACAAAGTAACGCGCGTTGAGAAACGCCGGTACCGCTTCGCCTTTTTCGTTAAGCACTGTGTTGCCGCCGGCGTGGTCGAAGTGGAGATGGGTGTTAATGACGATGCTTATGCTTTCCGGCTCAACACCCGCAATCGAGCGCAACGACTCAGCCAATGACCGTGTGCGCGTGATGCCGTACGTTCCCTCGTGCTTAGCCGACCACTTTTCGCCGATGCCGGTTTCGATCAGTATCCGTTCAGCGCCTGTATCCATGAACACGCAGTTCATGTTCATTCTGATGCGGTTGTGCTCATCAGGTGGGCAAACTCTTGACCATAGAGTGCGCGGAACCACGCCAAACATCGCGCCTCCATCGAGACGAAACTCCGTGTCCGGGACAATCTCAACGCGGTAGTCACCAAAGTGCATTTCCGGTTTCGCTCACTTGCACCCCACTTGGTCTAGCACCCCAAGAGAGATCCTGCACCCCACGCGGGCTACCCGCGCGGGGACGCCGCGCTGCGGCGCTCCTCGCGGTTGCGTCGGTCGTTAGTTTTTCCCGGGCTTGGCTCCGCTCTTCTTCGATGAATCCGCTGGTTTGGGAGCAGGTTCAATCGGTTGGGCCGGCCGCGGATGATCTTCGCCCTGGGGTACTAATCCCGGCGGAAGTCCTTGTCCCGGCTGCTGCTCAGGCATTTTCACCTGAAAGTTTTCGGCGACCGTAACATGCGAACGCTTCACGATCTCGTCAAGAACTTTCTTCTGCTTCTCCTGCTCGACCGCAGCTTTCGCCTTATCGCGGCCGCTCTGGGGCGGAGCAAACGGATTATCTGCCTGGCCGGCGCTGTCGGCGATCAGGATGTGACGCGCATGAACCTGCTCCTCAGGCTTGCCATCCTTGTTTTCAGTCTTGCGTTCGTCGAGCTTGATAATATGGTAACCAAATTTCGACTGAACCAAATCACTGACCTCTCCCGGCTTCAGCTTAAACGCCGCCTCCTCAAACTCCGGCACCATCGCTCCACGGGCAAACCATCCTAAATCGCCGCCCTTTTCCTTACTGCCAGGGTCGGTGGAAAATTCCTTCGCAAGCTTTGCAAAATCTTCCCCGGCGCGCACTCGTTTCAGCACCTCCTCCGCCTTTGACTTGACTTGCTTATTATCAAGTTCAGGATGCGCGGCCACGTAGGCATCCACTTCCTGGTCAGTGGCTTTCATCTTGTCGGCAAGCTGCTCCTGGGCATATGTCTGGGCCAGGATTCGAGCTTGTTCCAGCTTTACCTGCAGATCGACGGAGTGCTGTTTATCAACTCCGGCTGCAATTGCCTTTTGCTCGCCGATTAACACTTGTCCCAGTTGCCGCCTAACCTGCTTCAATTGCTCATCGGGTATTTGTCCTCCGGCAAGCTGCGGGTTCTTGGCCTTGGCGTCGTTTATGAATTGATCAAACTTAGCCTGATTGGCGGGCTGCTTGAAAAACTCTTCAACTTCCTGGTCGGAAATATTCGGCCCAGCACCTCCCGATCCCTGCGACTTGAAGTAGTTTTCGGCAACTACTACTGATCGGACCAGATCAAGTTGGCGCTTCACTTCCGGCTTACTGCCAATCCCTTTGGCCCGCGCCTCTTCGGCCACTGCCAGCAACTTGCGCAGGTCTTCTGCGAAAGACTTACGCGCCTCCGCATCCTGCGCGAGACGGCTGCGAAATTGTGGCGGCTGATCCTCAGCGATCAATGCCATGTCTTCGGCTGAAAGGTTGAGAGTCTCAGCCCGCCTCGCCTTCACCTGCCAGGCAATCAATGCCACAGAAAATACAACGGCGACAGCGGCCGCAATCCATGCTTTAGTAGTTGATTTCAAAACAAAATCCTTTCTCAAATAAATCTATTAAGTATATTGCACTAACTCGAGCAATACTCCATTAGCCGACGAAGGGTGAACAAATGCAACCAGACAACCACCTGCCCCCACCCGTGGGGTTTCGTCAATCAAACGAGTTCCCTTCTCCTTCAGTCGGGCCAACGCCGCTCGAATATCCGCTACTCTGATTGCGACGTGGTGAATGCCGGGGCCACGCTTTTCCAGAAACTTTCCAACCGGAGAATCCGCGCTTATGGGTTCCAGCAGCTCGATGTGAGACTCACCAATGGCCAGCATCGCCACGCGCACGCCTTGCTCCGCTACTTCTTCCCTGGAATCTATCTCCAACCCCAGCGTATCCCGCCAAAGCACGAGGGCCTCGTCGATTTGATGTGTAGCAATGCCAATGTGATCAACTTTCATTGAATAAGTGGCCTTGGGGTCTTTGGTCTTGGGTCTTCGATCTCGGAAACGCCTTAATTTCCAAGACCCAAGACCAAAGTCCCAAGACCGACTAAGAAACTCCAGAAGAACACTTCAATTACCGAGATTTATTAACTCCTCCACCGCAGAATAAGGGTCTCGGCGGCGGCTGGCAACTTCACCGGCTAAATGTTCAAGCTTCTCGGATGCGGAATCCGACTCCAGGGTTTGCGAAACCAGTCGTTCGCGCAGCAATTCAAGAATTCGCCAGCGGGCGATCGCACGGCGCCGGCCCTCGCCTGACGGCGTCCGCAGATGGAAGTCGCGATAGCTCTCAATCGCAGTCGCAAGTTCCTGAATGCCCTTACCTTCAGTGGCCACGGTCTTTACAATGGGCGGATGCCAGGCGTCATCGCGCGTAGCCAGCGACAACAAGGCTTCTAATTCTTTTTCTGTGGAGTTAACACCCTCGCGGTCGGCTTTGTTGATGACAAAGATGTCGCCAATCTCCATGATGCCGGCTTTTATGGCCTGAATATCGTCGCCCATTCCCGGAACCAGCACTACCACAGAAATATCCGCAGCCTTTACCACTTCAACCTCATCCTGGCCCACACCCACTGTCTCAATGATGATCTTGCCATACCCGGCAGCATCAAGTATTGACACTGCATCAACTGTGGTGCGCGCCAGTCCACCCAGATTGCCCCGAGTGGCCATTGATCGGATGAAGACGCCACTGTCGAGGCCCAGTGTCTGCATCCGAATACGGTCGCCAAGGATCGCGCCACCGGAAAATGGACTAGAGGGATCAACAGCAACAATTCCTACCCGCTCACCCTGGTGCCGGTAATGCAAAGCGAGTTTGTCCACCAGGGACGACTTTCCCGCGCCTGGGGCGCCCGTAATTCCGATTACCAGCCCGCGGCCAGTCAAGGGGAAGACCTGCTTCATTAATTGCGCCGCGTCGGGGGAAACGTCTTCAACCTTCGAAATTGCGCGCGCTACAGCGCGCATGTCACCTGCCGCGACGCGGTTGACGAGTGACGTGGTGGCATCTGAGGAATTCACTTACTAAACCTGCTGCAGGATTTCTCGCGCAATAATTATTCGCTGGATTTCTGATGTCCCTTCGCCAATCGTGCACAGCTTTGAATCGCGCCAGTATTTTTCCGGTGGATAATCCTTCGTGTAGCCGTATCCGCCATGCACCTGAATAGCCTCATCACAAACGCTGACGCTTATTTCCGACGCGAAGAGCTTAGCCATAGACGATTCTTTTGTAGTTTTCTTGCCCGAGTCTTTCATCCAGGCGGCTCGATACATCAGTAGGCGCGCGGCGTCGATTTGCGTTGCCATATTCGCCAACTTAAATTGAATCGCCTGAAACTCCGATATCGGCTTACCGAATTGCTGTCGTTCTTTTGAATAGCGCAAAGCTGATTCGTAGGCGCCTTGAGCAATGCCGACTGCAAGCGCTGCAATCGATATTCGCCCGCCATCGAGAATCTCCATAGCGTTGACGAAGCCTTGTCCTTCTGCTCCCAACAGATTCTCGTCGGGCACATAGCAGTCTTCGAAGACCACGCTGGCAGTCTCAGAAGCGCGCAAGCCAAGCTTGTTCTCTTTCTTCGAAGGAGAGAATCCTTTCATCCCTTTTTCGAAGATAAAAGCCGAGATGCCTTTGCTCCGTTTCGAGCGGTCCGTCACAGCCACAGCCACACAAGTGTCGGCATGAATCGCGTGGGTGATGAAATTTTTGGCACCGTTAACTATCCAGCCGCCGTCCTTGCGAACTGCCGTCGAGCGCGTTCCCGAGGCGTCGGATCCGGCGCTTGGTTCGGTCAAGCCCCAGGCGCCCAAATGCTTTCCGCTCGCCAACGGAACAAGAAACTTTTGTTTCTGTGCTTCGGTTCCAAACTGATAGATATGGTTAGCACAAAGTGAATTATGAGCGGCTACCGAGATACCCACCGACCCATCAACGCGCGATAGTTCTTCGATGATGGTTGCATACTCGACATAACCCATCCCAGCGCCGCCATACTCTTCCGGGAACAGAACTCCAGTCAGCCCGAGGTCCGCAAGTTTTGGCTGAAGTTCGATTGGGAAGTGCTGCGCTTCGTCCCATTCCATTACGTGCGGCGCAATCTCTGCCTCGGCGAACTCGCGCACGCTCGTTTTGATCTGCTTCTGCTCTTCAGTTAATTCGAATTCCATCCTTATGAAACCGCGTCCGAACGAGTTCTTTCCACCAAACAATCAAAAGACAGGCAAGAATGCCTGTCGCATCTTCAATAGGTATTATTGTAACCTAACGAGGAACAGAAACGTGACCGCACCCACTCGTGGTACCCTCGAAAGAGGAAAAGCAGACGATCCACTAAAACAGACTAAATAACAATAGAGTTCCTTTCGTGAAACTTCGTGTGATTTCGTGGATCGTCTTTCTAAAACTAATGAACAAAGCGTTCGGACTCGGATTAGGGACAGATGCTCCTACTTCAACCTACGGTTTCGCATTCCTCGACTTAGCCACGCTGCTGGCAGCGCGGGTCGCGCTACGTCCCTTCATCAAACGACTCACCTCGCTGTCGGTTAGCCTCCGCCATTTCCCCAGCTTCAATTCGTCATCTCGCAAGAAGCCGATTCGTGAGCGGCGCAACTTGATTACCGAGTGTCCGATAAGATCAAACATTCGTCTGATTTGCTGGTTCTTTCCTTCGTGAAGGAGAATCTCAAACCAGGCATTGTTTTCAGTTTCACCCAGTCTCCTGACTTTCGCTGGGGCCGTCCTCACACCATCATCCAGAGTTACTCCGCGCCTCAGGCGTTCAATCGCCTTTTCGTCAGGCACGCCCCTCACTTTGGCCTCATAAACCTTTTCGACTTTGTTGCGAGCTGCGGTAATGAAATTTGTGAACTCGCCGTCGTTCGTTAGCAGTAACAAGCCTTCCGTATTGAAATCAAGCCGGCCCACCGGATATAGCCTACCCAGCGAGGGCGGTAGCAGTTCCGTTACCATCGGCCGTCCGTCCGGATCAGAAACACTAGAGAGATAACCCTTCGGCTTGTTTAGCAGGACATGAACGCTCTCCCGCCTTTGCAACGTCGGGTTAATGAGCTTTCCGCGCACCTTAATGTGATCCGATACAGGATCAGCCCTGGTGCCAAGTTCAGTAACAACCTTGCCGTTGACCGTAACCTCGCCGGCAGTGATCAGCTCCTCGGCGTGACGCCGCGACGCAATCCCCGCGGCGGCGATTAGTTTTTGTAAGCGCTCTTCCATAATCACTAAACAGAAGGCAGCGGCAGTCGGCAGGAAGACAATCGTGATCCTGCCGACTGCTCCTGCCTCCTCGTCTCCTCGGCTTCTAGTTGTCGCCGCCCGAAAGATCTTGAAAATCTTCCATGCTCGGCAATTCGGAGAGGTCTCTCAACCCAAACTGCATAAGGAATTCTTTGGACGTTCCATACATCATAGGGCGCCCAACAGTTTCTTTACGTCCCTTCGCGACAATCAGTTTCTTGTCCAGCAGCGTCTTGATCGATGATGGCGACTGCACGCCACGTATCTCAAGAATCTCAGGAACAGTTACCGGTTGTTTGTAAGCAATCACCGCAAGCGTTTCGAGAGATGCGATCGAGAGCTTGGCGCTGGGCCGTGATTTCAAATAGGCGCGCACGTGCTCGTGGTATTCTGGCCGAGTGGCAAATTGCCATCCACCGGCTACCTGCCGTAACTGCAAACCTCCGTTTCGGCCGTTGAACTCCGTTGCAAGCTCCCCGAGCGCCGCTTCGACAAGCTCGCGATCCTCGCGCAGTACGTCCGCCATGATTTTCGCAGTCAGCGGCTCTTCCGATACGAAGACCAGCGCCTCGATAATTCCCTTGCGCTCCGCCGCGTTTTGAACTTCATAAGTCCCAACCTCTTCAGAGTCCTGGTCTTCGCCACTCGTCGCTTCGGCGGCCACCAACGCCTCGAGTTCCCGGCTGGCCTCCTCGTTAAGCGCCACCTCATCCAGGACTTCTGCTGCTTTGTTGTCTACGTTCTCTTCGCTCATATCCATTATCGACTACGTTGCAACCCTTGCGACGATGTCGCCGAAAGTCTGTTCCTGAATTAGATTAATCTCCGTCGTGCGCACCAGCTCAAGAACTGCAAGGAACGCAACTACCAACTCGCGGCGCGAACGGGCGCGTTCAAAGAACACCCGAAGATTTAGCTCCCCCGCGGACATCACCATGTTTCTGAGCCGTTCCAGCATTTCTGCCATGGAGATCTCTTCGCGCTCTATCTCCATCAACACTTCTTCTTTATGCCGGGCCAGAATCTCCTGAAACACCTTCAGCAGGTCAAACAATCCCACGGCGACTTCAGGGTTGTTTTTATCAGTTTCGATCTCCGCTCGTTTGAAAACGGCGCGTTCAACCGTTGCGCGTGACCAAAGCATCTGGGCCGCCGCTTTGTACTTCTGGTATTCGAGCAGTTGATCGACGAGATCTTTTCGCGGATCTTCTTCTACCTCTGCCGCGGCGAAGGGATCGCGCGGCAGCAGCATCTTCGTCTTGAGCTCAATTAGCGTAGCCGCCATTACTAAAAAATCCCCGGCCACGGCGATGTCCAACTCCTGCATTAACTGTAGATAACGAAGATATTCATCGGCAATGCGTGCAACGGGAATGTCGTATATGTTGACCTGTTGCTGACGAATCAAGTGGAGCAACAAATCAAGCGGGCCATCAAAATCGCCCATCACGATCTTGAGATCATCCGTCGCGTGGTCAGCAACGATTTCCGGAGTCGACCCGCTGACATCGATGGGGCCACTTGCCTCTTCAGTGGCTTGTGCCGCCGTTCCTTCGGTAATTTCTTCCATCGATCAATCCACTCCGAGGAACAATAAGTATTCAATGAGCGTCATCACCGGTCTCATAATGGCTCCGAAAAAACCAACGTAGATCAAGACCATCAGAATAATGAAACCAAACTGCTCCAGCATCTCCAGCGTCGGACGCGCGCTTGCAGGCAGGAAAGTCTCAAGGATCTTGCTTCCATCCAGCGGAGGAAATGGCAGCAGATTAAAGATGGCCAGCGAGACATTCATGGTAAGAAAGAAATTAAGGAAAAGCAGGACCGGCTCTCTTAGCGAGTCTGGAATTGACCCAATCGACCCGGTCATCAACATCACTTTGAGAATTATGAAGGCGAAAATGGCGATGAACAGATTGGCCATGATGCCGGCGCCTGAAACCATCACGTTCGCCAGATCCTTCCGGCGCCAGCGAAGCGGATTGACAGGCGTGGGCTTGCCCCACCCGATGAGCGGAATCCGCCCCACAGCTCCTCCAATGTTGCCCAGAATGAAGCCCACAATCGGAATCAGCAAGGTCCCAATGGGATCTATATGTGCAACTGGGTTGAGCGTGATGCGCCCCAGTAATTTTGCGGTGTCGTCTCCAAAATGATTGGACATCCATGCGTGGGCCGCTTCGTGTGCCGAAATGGCAAAGAGCAGCGTGACCATATAGATCAGAAGTTGGGGTATTAGTTCTGAAGTCATTTAATGCTCATAAGCGCCATCGTGGAAGGCGTCACGTTAGCATCCGCCAAGTTGAGTGTCAAAAGTCTAGCTCTGCTCCCTGATCGATCTTCGGGTAGTGAACAAATTATGCCTGTCTGGCTAACGGCAAGCTATAGATTGAGTCTGTAGAAGCTATCGCGAGATCGCCGGTGGCATTAAAGGCAAGTCCGACCAGATTCATTCCGGCCACAAACAGCTCAGCGTGTTTTCCGTCAGGAGAAATGCGCACGATCCCTCTTCGTCCGCGCAGCGAGGCCGCCACATACAGATTTCCTTCGTCGTCAAAGACAAGTCCCTGAGGCCGCCCCAGTCCTCTGTAGAAGACACTGACCTCGCCATTTGCCCCCACCCGCATTATTGAATCAAAACTGGCGACCGTGGGTCCCGCCACGTAGAGCGCGTTATCAGGACCGACCGCCAGATGGTAGGCGGAAACGGAAGGCTCCAATTGGGCCCACGTACTTTCTTCTCCAATACCGTTGACCTTGTAAATTGTGCCGGTGCGATCCCCTACATACATCGTGTCGGAACTATCGAAGGCTATGCCCGTGGCTACTCCCAGATTTTGTGCAAAGGGCACGGCTTCTTTGAATGACGTGATTCTATAGACGGTGCCGTCCATGCGGCTGGTGACGAACATTTGACCGGTGCTGTCAAAAGCAATACCGGTGGGATTTGTTATGTCACCTGAAAACTCAGTGATCTCGCCACCAGCGTCGATGCGGAAAAGCGTGACCGGCAATTGCTCGCCTCGGGCGCCTGAGCGCGTAACCAGAAGCGAGCCGTCATCCCGATCAAAAGCAGGGTTGGCGACTGGATGAAGGTCTTCGGCCAGCCTTTGCGCAACGATTATGCTCGCTGCTTCGCTACGTCTTCCCCTGCTCTCAATCTGTACCTCAATTCTGCCGCTCTGTTTAAGTTCCGGCACGATGGCCAGCACGCGCTTTGGCGATAACGCAACAATCGGGGCGCTCTCAACTCCGAAGAAAACCGCACACAAGGTCGGATCAGAGGTGTCCAGGTTCTCACAGTCAATCGTTACCTCCGCCCCGGGGATTGCGAGAGGAGGATCAATACGAAGAATTTTGCCTTCTTTGTTCATGTAGTTGGTTGATAGTTGACACTGTACGACGAGTTAGGTTCGATTGTTCGCAGGGCCTTTAATCATACGACGGGTATGAGGTGCTGTCTAATTCCGCACCGAGAAAACGCCGGTTCCTTAGCCGGCTCCTTTACCTTCACACGGTCCGGCCTATGATATAATCAGCCCCGTTCAGCGGCTTCAGACGAATTGGCGAGTTTGTTTATGCGTAGGGAGCCCGACCAAGAAAACCATAAGTAATGCTCAAGCGACTAAGCGAAGCGATATCGCAGAGCAACATCGAAGGCCATTCACTAGCGTCGGAGATCTACTGCCCGAATCACTCCTCCTGTAACTTCAGCCCGCAACAAAATGTAGCTCAAAATCCGGGGCTAAAACCGGCGGACGTACGCTCCTGGAATTCTCCTGGCGACGCAGCGCGGTTGCTCCGCTCGGTACCCCATTCGCTCCTTTCTGGAGCTTTACACAACCGTGCGAACGGAGGGACGCAACTATCAAAGACGTATTAGGAAACACGGCGGGACTAAAGCCAAACCAACTTCGACGAATTGCCAAGCTCTATACCAGGCGCATTGCCCCTCACCAGATCGTGACCCCTGAGTTTGCACGCCAGCTGGCTGAGTTGTCTCACGAGACACGGAGACAAATCGGAGCGCTAATTGATCGAAGCGGCCATGTTGAGTACGTAATAGTTGGCGACAATCGGCGCATCGAGCTGCCGGATTTTAAGCGCATACGTGTCGCTGTGGATCGCTTCCGCGGCCTTCGTTTTGTGCATACGCACCTTCGTGGTGAGGGATTGACGCAGGATGACCTCGCTGACCTGGCGCTGCTTCGGCTCGATTTGATGGTTGCAGTCGATGTTAACCCAAACGATGGTTTACCGGGGCTGGTGAAGGCTGCACATCTGCTGCCGATTACTGCGGTCGAAGTGCAGTCCGAAAATAACCGCAGGCCTTACGCTTTTCTTACGCCGAAGCCTGCTTCGCAACTCGAGGCCGACTTTCTGGATCTGATCAATTCCCTTGAAGATGAGATGGCCAGAAATCGTCGTTCGTCGCGACAGGACGTGCTGAAGGACCGCACGATCCTTGTGGGTGTTACAACTGGCCCACTCGCGGACGCTGAAGAGTCGATGGCCGAGCTTTTTGAACTGGCAAGTTCCGCCGGCATCGTGGTGCAGGACAAAGTCATTCAAAGACGCCAGGCAATTGATCCGAAGACAGTGCTAGGTCGCGGCAAGCTCGATGAACTCCTTATTCGTTCACTTCAATTGGGCGCAGACATGCTCGTCTTCGACCGCGAATTGACTCCAGCGCAAGTGAGATCACTATCGGAAGCTACAGACTTAAAGATCATTGATCGTTCCCAGCTCATCCTCGATATCTTTGCGCAGCGCGCCCAATCGAGCGAAGGTAAAATCCAGGTTGAGCTCGCCCAATTGAAATACCTCTTGCCACGTCTGATCGCCGGGCAGGATTCAGCCTTTTCCCGACTTGCCGGCGGTATTGGAGGTCGCGGTCCGGGTGAGACGAAACTCGAGATGGATCGTCGCCGCGTACGTGATCGCATTAACCGCCTGGAGAAGGAGATCGAAGCACAGCGACTGCGGCGGCACGAACGCCGAAAGGTGCGTACCCGGAATGAGCTTCCGGTTGTCTCGATCGTAGGTTATACAAACGCGGGCAAATCGACCTTGCTGAATGCACTAACCAACAGCGATGTTCGCGCGGAACAGCGTATGTTTGCCACGCTCGATCCGACGTCCCGACGACTCAGATTGCCAAGGGAACAGGAAATAATCATTAACGATACCGTTGGCTTCATTCGCGATTTACCGCCGGGCCTTCTTTCCGCCTTTCGCGCAACCCTGGAAGAGATCGGCGATAGTCGACTGCTGATTCATCTTGTCGACGTCTCAAACCCGCGCTGGTCACAACAAATTCAGTCGGTCGAAAGGATCCTGGAGGAACTTCAAATCGCCCAGATTCCTTCGATCCTGGCATTAAACAAAGGGGACCTTGTCGATGCCGACGGCCTTCAAATGATCTCTCGCCAGCTTGCTCAGGCCGGCAATCGCGAGGTCGTAACGCTCTCCGCAACTAACCCGAGGACGTTACAACCACTATTGGAAAAAGTGGGCGAAATGCTTTCTCGAGACCTCGGCCTGGTAGAGGGCGAGAAGGCTTTTAGCGACGCCGACCGGCTTTCACTTATTGCTTAAGAACGATCATGGCTCTGCGCCCCCGATTCACAACTCCCTTCAGCCGCGCTCGCGACACGTTCGTCCATTACGTCGTGCGTCCTTTCAAGGTGTTCAACCCGAACACTCGTCTGGCCATTGGGTTTGGATTGCTGGTCGCTGTAACTGCGCCGCTGCTCCTCAGCAACTACGCCTCAGGCTTCTCGGAAGACTACCGGGAGGGTGACGTCGTTAGAGGGAGCGTGGTCGCCCGGGTTGATATCAACGGCGTCGATATAGCCGAAACAGAAAGACGTCGCAATGCAGCCCGCCAAGCTACTCGGCCAGTTTTCAATTTCGATTCAACTCGCGGTACGAGTTCGGCCAGAAGTTTTCGGGCGGCATGGGAAGATCTGAAGCGACAGGTGGATTCGAAGGCGGCCGGTAAGGCATTGGCCTGGACTGGTGAAGGGGGAGTTGCCGTCGCGCGCTCGCTCGCCCGCACTTTGAAGGATGAAGACCTTGATCGAATCACCAGATTGATTCGCGAAGTTGGTGACAAATACATCTACGACGACGCCGATGCGGAACGCCTGAATCAGGAAATCGTATTGGTTGACGTTCGCAATCCGTCCGCACAAATGATCATTCCCGCGCCGCGGACCCGTATGCTTTCGTTGAGCGCAGCGCGCCAGGAACTCGAACTAAAGTTGCTCAGTCTTCCCGGATTGTCGCAAGAACAGAAACTCGCCCTGGTCGCGGCAGTATTGCCCCTTATCCGGCCCAATGTCGTCCTGGATCAGACCGCCACTGCCACGGCGCGAGAATCGGCAGCCGATAAGATTCCGCCGGTAACAATCTCCCTTAAACGCAATCAGGTGATTGCCCGCGACGGCGACACAGTAACACCGGCTATGCTGGCGCAGCTGGCAGCGATGAAGAGCACGGGTCACGCCGGCCGTCCCTGGCACAATCTGATTGGTCTGTTGGTGATAGTCTTTGCAGTTTATTGGGCGGTGTGGAAGTTTACCGAACACCGAAGTACGGCTTCAGTGTTATCGCTTTCCAAGACCAGGGCGTTTGCTCTCGTCGGCTCCGCAATAGTCGTTGAGACTGCGCTAATGCGAATTGGCTTTACGGTGGCCGACAGTGTGGCTAATGGGATGAAGACGGCGCCTTTCAACGAGCCCACTTTATGGAGCTTTGCAATTCCCTTTGCAGCGGCGGCGCTGCTTGTTGTCATGCTGGTTGATACACAACTGGCGTTTCTCACCGGAATCGTGACCGCATTGTTCGCTGGTATGATGGCTCCAACCGGGATACAGGCAGCCGTGTATGCATTGATTTCCTGTGCTGCCGCGGTTTACGGGATCGGTAGATATCGCGAACGACAATCCGTCACCCTCGCGGGCCTGTTTGTCGGCGTGGTTAACGCAGTGATGGCGCTTGCGCTGCTTGCTTATGCCGAACAGCCTTTCACAGCGAACATGATCTTGTTGGCAACGGCGTGTGGTTTCGTTGGAGGATTACTAACTGCGATTTTTGCCGCTGGTGGCTTGCCAATAAACGAATCGCTTTTCGGTATTCTAACCGACGTCAAGCTGCTTGAACTGTCAAACGCTGACTTACCAGTCCTGGGCCAACTGGCACTACGAGCGCCAGGGACAAACCAGCATTCACATGCGGTGGGCCAGCTCGCGGAAGATGCTTGTCGGGCGGTTGGAGCAAACCCACTGCTGGCGCGCATTGGGGCTCTCTACCACGATATCGGAAAGGTCGCTGCCCCGGAGTATTTCGTTGAGAATCAGCAAGGCGCCAACCCTCACGATCACATGCGCCCTACACAGAGTGCCCGGATTATCATCAGTCACGTTACCTACGGTCAGAAGCTTGCCAAAGAGATTAATCTGCCAAAGAAGATCGCTGACTTTATTCCCCAGCATCATGGCACCCGCACGTTGCATTTCTTTCTCCGCAAGGCGCAAAGCCAGGCAAAAGCCGGTGAGACAATCGATGAAAAGGATTTCCGTTATCCCGGTCCGAAACCACAATTCAAAGAGGCGGCGATCATGATGTTGGCGGACTCCTGCGAAGCGGCGGCTCGCTCGTTGGCCCGTCCCGATCCGGAGAATATTCGGGCTATCGTGGTTAAGATTGTCGATGCAATCATAACCGATGGGCAGCTTGATGAATGCGACTTGACTCTAAAGGAATTAACTACCATTCGAGAGGCTGTTATCGGCGCTCTAACCGCTATCTATCATGCTCGAATCGACTATCCGGGATTTAATCCCCCTCATGTAACCGGACCTCTTCACACGATGCCCGCAGGTGAGGTGGACAGCGAAGAACGTGGGGTCAGTTATGGCAAAACCTCAGAAGTTCCAATCAACCAGGCAGGCGAGGTTGAGGACGAAGCGATCAGCCGGAAGGTAGTGTCGAAATAGGACCGATACGGCCGGTTAGAACTTTGCGCGGAGTTTCTGATATGTGGTGGCCAGATCCTCAGGAAGAACCCGCGTCTCGCTGACTGTTGTCATGAAGCTTGTATCCCCCGTCCAGCGGGGCAGGATGTGGATATGAATGTGGTCGACAATCCCCGCTCCTGCAGCGTGGCCAAGATTCATGCCGATATTAAAACCATCCGGTCGGTAAGCTTCGCGTAACGCGGTTTGAGCGCGTTTCGTCAAATCCATCAATTCGTCCGTAATTTCCTTAGCAGCAGCGTCCAGTTCGCCGACGTGCTGGTTTGGAACAATCAGCAAGTGACCACTGGTGTAGGGATAGCGGTTCAGAACGATGAAACTGCGGGACGCACGGTGGACAACAAAATTAGTTTCGTCGTTGTTGACGTCGGTGTGAAGATGACAAAGGACGCAGCTTTTGGATTCTAAGTCGGCAGCGCCGCCGGAAGCGACGTACTCAGAACGCCAGGGACTCCACAGCCTGTCCAATCTTGAAACCTCTGGGCCTTACGGCTTACATCGTAGGGGGTTGGCGCAACTCGTCAGGGCTAACGCTTGCCGATTGTTCCGAAGCAGCTTGAGGTTGGGCGCCGTCGTTGATTAGCTCTTTGAGTTCTTTGCCTGGTTTGAAATATGGCACGCGTTTGGCAGGAATGCTTACAGGATCACCGGTCTTCGGATTTCTGCCCCGTCGCGCGCCGCGTTCGCGCACGCGAAAACTACCGAAACCGCGGAGTTCAATCTTCTCGCCCTGGTTTAATGTTTCAATAATGCTCTCAAAAACAATTTCGACTAGACGCTCGGCATCTTTTTTGGTAAGTTCCGCCGCTTCGGCGACATCCTCTACAAGTTCCGCTTTAGTCATGCATTACCTCAGCTAAGAAAGATGGCTCACGTTCCGAACAATCTAAACGAAATTCCGTGTAAATCTTAAGACTCGCGAGGTGTGCCGAGTTCCGTACACTATCAGAAAACAATCGCGCCGGGCAAGACGCAGGGATTAGTAGCTCCTAGTCGTTCAAGGCTCGAGACCAACAAGGTCAAACCGAGCAAGAGTGCTTTCAGATCCCCGTCGGCAAAACCACCACTCACCCACCCGCTAACGGAGGTGGTTCGGACAAGAAGTTTAGATACCAGGCATCCGCCTATTTCTGATCTTCTTCAGGCGCAGGCTCAGGCTTTGACTCAGAACTCGATTCAGGATTCGGTTCTGACTCGCTAAGCTCAGGTTCCGGCTCCACGGCTGGTTTCGCTTCGGGTTCCGGTTCTGGCGCAGGCTCCATCTCAGGTTCCGGTTCTGGCGCAGGCTCCATTTCAGGTTCCGGTTCTGGCGCAGGCTCCATCTCAGGTTCCGGTTCTGGCACAGGCGCCATCTCAGCTTCCGGCTCAGGTGTGGCTTCTACATCGGGCTCGGGTTCTGGCGCAGTCTTTTGTTCTGCTTCAGGCTTCGACTCAGATTTGCTGAGGCCGAAATCCGCCAGTTCTCCCAAAGACGCCATCCCACTGCCGGCTTGCGATGAATAGACTTTGGTATCGACGATGGGCTCATCGTCCTTGCCGACCGCGCGCGCTGAGAGGCCGATCTTCTTGCTCTCCGCGTCGATCCTCAAGATCTTGAATTCCATTTCCTGACCCAGTTGAACCACATCTTCAGGTTTTTCCACGCGTTCTTCTGAAAGCTCGGAAATATGGCAAAGGCCCTCGAGGTTGTCATCCAGTTCAACGAAGGCGCCGAAGTTTGCGAATCGAGCAATTTTCCCGCGCACCACGTCGCCGGGCTTATGTTCGGTAACAAAGCGGTCCCAGGCGTTTGGCTCAAGATCCTTGATCGAAAGCGAAAGACGCCTGTTCTCTGCATCGATGCTGGTTATTATTGCGTCGATCTCCTGGCCCTTCTTTAGTACTTCGCTCGGATGCTTGATCCTCCTGGACCATGAAATATCAGAAACGTGGACCAGCCCGTCAACTCCATCCTCAATCTCAATAAACGCCCCGAAGTCAGTCAGATTTCTCACTCGACCATGCACTCGCGTTCCTACCTGGTACCGCTCGTGCAGGGTTTGCCACGGGTTGTCTTGAATCTGTTTCATGCCGAGGCTAATCCGCCGGGCTTTCGGATCGACACTCAGCACTTCCACTTCCACCGCGTCGCCAGGGTTTACCAGCTTGCTCGGATGCTTTACACGTTTGGACCAACTCATCTCTGATACGTGAACAAGTCCTTCCACGCCATTCTCGAGTTCGACGAAGGCGCCGTAGTCAGCAACGCTGGCAATCCGTCCCGGCACTCTCGTGCCGACGGGAAAGCGTTCATCAACGCTGGACCAGGGATCGGGTAACAATTGCTTGTACCCGAGAGAGACGCGCTCACGTTCGCGATCGAATTTGAGCACCTTGACTTGTATGCTATCACCCACCCTGAACAGTTCGCTGGGGTTTTGCAAACGGCCCCAGGACATATCTGTTACGTGCAGCAGGCCATCAACGCCGCCGAGATCAACAAAGGCGCCGTAGTCGGTCAAATTCTTAATTTGGCCCTCGACGACAATGTCCTCTTCGATGTGCTGGAGTGTTTGTCCCTTCCTTCCGGCGTTCTCTTCTTCAATCACCGCTTTGCGTGAAAGGACTACATTGGAACGTTTGCGATTGAGTTTGATGACCTTCGCTTCGATCTCCTGGTTGCGGAGCGAATCGAGATTGCGAACGGGACGAACATCAACCTGCGATCCCGGCAAGAATGCGGCGATGCCATCGATGTCGACCCGCAGTCCGCCTTTGATGCGCTCCATTACCCGGCCCTTGATACTTGTTCCTTCGCGGTGGGATTTCTCCAGGTCGTCCCAAGCCTTCATGCGCACCGCATCCGCCCGGGACAATATCGGCAGACCATCCGACGTTTCCATGTTCTTTACAAGCACATCGACTTCGTCGCCGGGCTTAACTGCGAGGACACCATTCTCGGTAAACTCGGCCGGGTTCACGATGCCTTCCGACTTGTACCCAAAATCTATGACCACACCGCGCTCGCTAATTCCGACAACAGTCCCGCGGACTACTTCGCCTTCCTGCAAAGAGGCTTGTTCCTGCTCAAACTGATCGAGCAATTGTCCGAAGTCGACATCGCCATGCGGGCGCGGCTCTTCATCGTCGTCGGCTCTGGAATCTACTGGGGGGCTCGCGACCCTTGAAGGTGGAGGCGCTGTAGAGGGCGCGATTTCCTGCTCGCTGGATGATGGGTTGTTTTCGTTTAGTTGTTGGTTGTTAAGTTTCGTTTCTTCACTAGCCATGCAAACTCCTGTAACAGTCCCGGAAAAATTCACCACCCAAGATCGTATTCAAGCGTCACTATCCTCTCGAGTCTTTCCTTAAGGGCCGACTAGGGGGCAGTGCTCAGGCGGCACTCACTTCTTTGACCTTGGCGATACTGTCGGAGTTGAAGCTTGCGAGGAATGCGAGCCGTTTAGATTTGGAAAAGGAGGTTTTTATGTGTTTCGATTTCCGCCGCGCCCGAAGTCACCCGCTTGGTCCGACAATCACCAGCCGCTTACCGGGTAGGTTCGCAATGTACACGCCAAAAGAAGTGCATGTCAAGGTGCTGACCTACCCGATTCCGGTGCACACGTTTTCCAAATCAAACCGCTTGCTGCTTCACAACCCGTCCCAGCAATTATCGACTCGTGGCGGATAAGCTATCTAAACCGCGCGGAACAACATAAACACCAGCCGAATGAGATCCCACGAAGAGCGTGTTTTGATCGCGCGAATCCAAAGCCAGGGCCCAAATCCTTTGACTGGGTAGCCGACGCTCCTTGGGATCAATGCGCGCCCACGTGGTCCCTGCATTGATTGTTCGATAAACGCCGCCTCCGATTTCACCAGTTTGATATGCGTTGCCAACGAAGACCTCGTCGCCGTTCCGCGGGTTAATCAAGATGCTGGTAAAATCGCCGAACGGAAGGTCACCACCCCTGCGGGTCCAACTTGACCCGCCATCCTTAGACATATAGAAAGCCTGCTTCGTGCCCACATACACATAGTTCGGGCGTTGCGAATTCACCGCAATCGCATTAACAGGATAGTCTGTCGGGACTCCGGAAACGCGTTGCCACGATTTTCCTCCATCACGAGAAACCAATACTCCAGAAGCCGCCGTACCCACCCAAATCGTCTCGGGCTGTTGCGCATCCGTTGCTATGCAACTAGTCCTCGGATCCAGGCCCGAGCCATAGGGAAGCTTCTGCCAACCCTGAGTTGGGTCGAAGCTACGGAACAAACCAAGATTGGTCGCAGCCAGAAAGATCGGACGCTGGCTATCAACATCTACGCTTTGGACCAGTGCGTTAACAGCATCAGACAGCACAACCAAGGCTAACGGATCGGAGGCGCTGCTACCCTTCGCCAAACCAAGGGCCGCGAACGTAACATCGTCGAATTTTCCAGTGACCGGAAGGCGCTTACCTGCCTGGAATCTCTTCAGCGCGCTCAGCGTCATGGTTCCGGCCCTACCGTCCGGCACACCTACGTCATAACCGGCGGCGTTCAAAGCCTGCTGGGCTCGTCGAATGGTGTCATTGGGCTTGGCCAGGGAAGTCTTCCGGGCGGGAGTTTTTTTCTTGCTCTTGGCCGGCTTGGAGGCCGTCCACACGGGCGCCCATGAAGCTCCTCTATCCAGAGAACGATAGACTCCAAGATTCGTACCGAGGTGGATAATGTTCGCGTCTCGACTGTCTTGCAGGATCGAATAAACGATCAAGCGAGGAGGCATACTGCGCATCGATGGACGCCAGCTCGCGCCATTGTCGGTACTGACGAAGAAAAACCCGCCCCCTGTCGTGGTGTTAATCGTCGCCGCATAGATCCTATTGGGATCTTCACGATCAGCCACAATCACGTTGGCGAATCTTCCGCTGTATCCACCATTGGTAGGCAGGAAAGTCTTCCCAGCATCATTAGAAACCATTACACCATAGTTATTCGTGCCGATATAGATAGTTTGCGGCCGGGAAGGATGAACGCTGATAGAGTTAATCTCCAGTTGCCGGGAGGTCGTTACCATCCATGAATCAGGAGCCCCGCCCCGATCCGACCGCCAGAATCCTTCGGTGGTGCCGGCAAACACGAGACCCGGAATAGATGGGTGTTGCAGGATAGCGCGTGTTCGCCTCGACTGAGAGGGAATCCCATTTACCTTGGTCCAGCTATCACCTGCATTTCTGGTTTCATAGATACCACTACAGGCCGACATGATGACGTGGTTGTAGTCGCGGGGATCGATGTCAATGGCGAAAATATCGGAATCATCAATTATCCCGTTCTTTATACTCCTCCAGGTTTGGCCCCCATCAGTTGATTTATACGGCAAGTACCAGGTTCCCGCGTAGATCGTGTTAGTAGTCCTGGGGTCAATGGCGAGTGACTCTACGTGGACCAGGCCGGGCGTTGTTGAGGTCGGCAACTGCTTCCACGTTTCGCCCGAATCGTCTGACCGGAACATGCCATTGAAAGTACCGGTGATCAAAACGCTGGGATTTGATTCTGATTGAATCAGCGAATGCAGAGCTTCATTCCTCAACTGAGAACTCTCGCGCCATTTGCGACCACCGTCGGTCGACTTAAAGAATCCGCCTGACTCTTTATGCCGATGTGCGGCAACATAAAGCGTCTTCGAGTCGCGCGGGTCAACAATTATGTGATCGACGAAAAGCTTGGGGCGCTTGAAATCATAGAGAAACTCCCAAGTCCTGCCTCCGTCGGCTGAGGTGTACAGCTGCGCATCCAGGGTCCCAAAATAAAGCCGGTCAGGGTTGTTTGGATCGACAACGAGACTACGCACGTCTCCTCCCGGAGGTCCGTTGGATCGCCAGTCGTCTGAATATTTCCCGGGGTCAGCCAGACCTTCATTGTCAGACTTCAAAGACGGTCCGAGTGCGACAAGCTGCATCGGAATAGCGGTAAAAAGAATTCCAAGAACAATGATTTGTAGCAGTCGAGTTTTCATATTCTTAAGTACTTCAAGTTACTGAGAAAGCGTTCGAACCGCGTCAAGTTTAATATAATTCACCTATTTGTACTACCAACCTTTTGTCCCACCCCGATCCCTGCCTCGCTTGGCAAGTATAAGTCGTGTCGTAACACCCCGGAAAAGCAAAGCGGGCGATGCTTCTCGTTGGGAGAAACATCGCCCGCTTTGGAAGGGTTGCGTCATCTCTTAGAGGACGCAAACGTAAGGTTTATTCCTCGTCCATACGACCCCGACGCCGAGGATATCGTGGTCTGGGTTTCTTACATTCAGGACAAGGCGAAATGATGTTGTCCATGCTCGCCGCTGGCGGAGTCGCACCCGTTGGTACAACCCAGAGCTCCACGGCCAGATCAGAACGGCAACCACCGTCAACTGTGTACAGTCGGCCAGCATCGATACCGCGCGTGTTCACAAGGTAATCCTTCGCGCGATCCGCTCTTGCTTGTGCCTGACCCGCACAGTTGCCGTAGGCCAGAATGTAACCCTGGCTGCCTGGCTTGTTCTGGAGGTCAATGGCGTAGTTGTCGAGACGGGCTTTCTCATCGTTGAATCTGATGTCCCCGTACTCGTCATACTTCGTCGGAGAAGCTGGCAGTGGCCGTACTGCCGTAGAGCAGGACGCAGTCCTTGAGCAGGCCGGATCGAGTCCGCCAAGCTCAAGCGTCGCCGTCACGGTTTGGCCCGCCAGCCCAGCCGTGTCCACGGTAATGGAGGAGGTGCCTTGACCGCTGCTGATAGTGCCAGCCGAAACTGTCCAGTTGTAAGTTGCGCTCGCATCCGGTGTAACGGATGAGCTAAACGTAATCGGCGAACCCTGATCAACGTCAGACGGACAACTCACTGAAACTGTCGGGCAGGCATAGGGAGTCTTGCAACCGGTACACAGCGCGACAGTTACCGTAGTAGAATCCCTTGCCGTGTGCGTATTGCCGTCATTCACTTCCACGGTTGCAGTGTAGGTACCTGGGTTAACACCTGAAAGATCCCAGCTAACCGCTCTGCCTTCCCCTGTCAGCCTGCCGCCAGTAACCGACCAGGTATAGAGGAGTACATCGTTATCAGCATCGACCGCGGCGGCGGTCAAGTCCACCGACCGGTACCCGCTGGGAGTACAACTCTCCGAGGTGGTCCCTTCCGGACACGGCAGCGTGATCGTAGCGTAAGACGACGACACAGTAACCGTGGGCGGCACATTGATCTTAGCTACGTACCGAGCGTTGCGATGACCAATCCAGAACTGGCCTATGAAGCCATTTGGATCATTCGATGGTATGAACCCAAGTGGAAGCCTATCATCGAAGCGTCTTTGATCTTGCTGATTCAGGTGCCGGCGATAAGCCGCCCCGATTCCCCACCAACGGCTCGGATAAATTTTGACACCGCCTAAGGCCTCAACCGGATTGTTGTTAAAGGCATTCGGTGTTCGTCCGGCTACGTACATGGTCGAACGCACTTCACCGATAAGCTGAAAGTGCTTGTTCACAGGAAAGTCAAACCCAACTCCGGCTAAGAATTCATCGGGCCGGTCGAGAAGTATGGCGCCGCCCATGGCGTCGCTCTTGGGATTGCTATTAAGGATGTAGCCCAAATTCGCGGATACATTGACATGCTCACTCAGCCTGCCGTCGATAAACCCGATCAGGCCGAAGTCACCAATGCTTGCCCCGGGTCCAGCGCCACGCTGCATCTGGTTAAATCCACTGAAATCGCTGGCCTTGTCTGGATACCATCGATAGAAGGGAATAAACCCAACGCCCAGCGCTGAATTTGGTCCGGTCAAACGAATCTTCGCGCCAACCACAAAGTTTGTAAAACTAGACTCACCGTAGAGCCTGTTAACGAACGGTGCGTCGGGCAAATATGCAGGTAGAATAGTGAAAAGATCCGGCACAGTGAGCGCATTGAATGTCAGGTTTGCGGGGATCCTTCTGGTCGTGAGCACGATCCCAGGAAGGATACTACCCACCACTGAGCCAATGCCCGGAAAGTTAGACGCACTGCCGAAATTTCCATTACCGCCAAATGGCGTACCCAGGACACTGGTGAACGGCGGCGCGACCCTATTGCCGGTCAAACCAAAGTTCGGTCCGGTAGCGCCCACGAATGGGAACTGCCTGAAAGGCTGTCCACCCTGATTTCCGGATGCATCAGCGCATGGCGGTCCCGCCGGACGGAACAGCGGAGTAAAATTAGTCAAGGTCGTCGAACCACTCGTACGCACGGGTGGCAGGATTATCGCCGGGCCCACGCATAGCCGGCCCCCGAGTCGAAGCTGCGAGTTCGGCAGATAGAAGCTCGACAGGTGTGTAGGCCTATTAACCTTGATGCCCCGAAGGCCATTCGTCTTGAAGAACAGCTCGATGTGATCATTCAATCCAACGTTGAAGCTCAGCGGGATATCGGTTATGTCTACGTTGCCGGGATCGCGATCAAAATTGCTGTACGCGATACTAAACGTAAACTCGCCCTTCCGGATCGTCGCACCGTCGTAAACCGTGAAAAGTCCGGTTGGCCCACCTTCTGGACCGCCGGTGCCCACTGACGGAGATTGATTCCGCGGATCGTTAGGCGATCTTAAAGTCTGCGCTGATACTACAGCACATAACACCAAAGTAGCGAGCGCGGCAATAAGCGCTCTTTTTGCGAGTCTCATCGCATTCCTCCTGCGAAATCGAAATGAGTATCGAAGTCTAATTATGAATACCACCGTGGGCAAGTAGCCAGCCCTACAATTGACCGGCCGATCGTCCCTTGCCATGCGGAGGCGCCAATTACAAGCTCACGAATCGAACGCTGAACGCCCCTGTATCCTGAATCTAGTGGCGGTTGACCGAACTAAAAACAAAAACAGCTAACCGTCGTTCACTGAAAAATTCAATCCGATGCCTGAGAAAACCTATCGCCACTTCTTATACGAAAAGTGCGGTTCGGTGTCAACGATTCAGGACCTCAAACTTTGGCCCAGGCCAAAATTTCCTCACACTAGTCCGAGGTACAAATCACGCCAGACCATACTCTACCTTTTGGTGGAAATCAAGACCTTTCATTATTAACGGCCAATTTGTTTATGTTTTTTCCGTCACGCATAGATCCCACGCATGCGGGTGTCATAAGCGACTCGGTCTATCGCCAACATGTAAGCCGCCGTGCGGGTGTCGACCGAGTGGGCATCGGCATAACGACAGAGATCGTTGAAACTGGCGACCATCGTATCCTGAAGCCGCTGGTTGATTATGTCCTCCCGCCAGAAATAACCCATTCGGTCCTGCACCCATTCGAAATATGAGACGGTTACCCCTCCCGCATTAGCCAGGATGTCTGGGATTACGAAGATGCCCTTACCATGTAGTATTTCGTCGGCGGCGGCCGTGGTAGGGCCATTAGCACCTTCTGCAAGGACTTTACACTTGATTCGGTCCGCATTCTGGGAGGTGATCTGATTCTCGGTGGCGGCAGGAACAAGAACGTCGCATTCCAGCTCTAAAAGCTCGCTGTTGGATATTCTTTCAACTCCTTCAAAATCTTCAAACGAGCGCGTGGCCTGGAGATGCTTGAGCGCGGCAGGAATATTTATGCCGGCGGGATTGTAGATGCCGCCATGGACGTCCGAAATCGCGACAACTTTATAACCTGCTTCATGAAGCAACTGGGCTCCGATGCCGCCCACATTTCCAGATCCCTGAACCACGACGCGCGTCGTTCCTGGCGACATCCCAAACCTTTTTATTGCTTCATTGATTACGAATAAAATACCGCGCCCGGTTGCCTCTCGCCGTCCAGACGAACCACCTAGATCGATCGGCCTTCCTGTAACCACCGCTGTGACGGTGTGCCTGGCATGCATGGAATAAGTATCCATAATCCAGGCCATGGTTTGTTCGTTGGTGTTCATGTCCGGAGCGGGCACGTCCTTCTCGGGTCCAATAAAGTCAAGCAACTCGGAGGCATAGCGCCGCGTCATTCGCTCAAGTTCGCCCATAGACATCTGTTGCGGATCGCAAATCACCCCTCCCTTAGCGCCCCCAAAAGGAACGTTGACTACCGCGCACTTCCAGGTCATCCATGCAGCGAGCGCCCGCACTTCGTCGAGGCTCACATCCGGCGAGTAGCGTATCCCACCCTTTGCCGGTCCCCGAGCAAAATTGTGTTGAACGCGATAGCCCTCAAAGACCTGAATTCGACCGGAGTCCATCCGGGTGGGAATGTAGACCTTGAGCTCCCGATTAGGAACACGCATTACCGCATACAGATCCGCGTCAAGATTGAGTAGCTGCGCCGCCCGGTCGAACCGCGACATCATTGACTCGAACGGATTCTCTTCTTTAATTTCGCGGATATCGTCTACGTAGACTGTACTGTGCATACTGGACATTGCCATCTCCGAAAGATTCCAAGTCGGGCCGTGGGGGCAAACTTTCGAACTAATACAGATAGTTCGATCAATGAAAGGCTATTCAAGCATCCGGTCGCGGGTTCAGCAGTGGTTGGCCCCAAAGCGTCAGCTCCTTAATGTCAGGACCTCGAGCGAAACCAACTTTGTTGTTCTGCGCTGGTCCACAAAAGGGTGCTCAAAGCTTTGGCTCCAGCCAAACACAAACACGTACGTCAAGCGCGTCTCGTCTTTCCATTTGAGTTACGGGATTACGGTCGGCATGTTATCCCATGCGTCAAGATGAGCGCAACCAACATCTTAGAATCCACGCGCACCCCAAGTTAAGACAATCTGATTTGGACGTTATTAGTTTTGGCGTGTTAAGATCGACATCTCCTCAGGCGTCCTTTCACGTTCCGTTGCTTCTTGTTTTCATGAGCAATCGCTTGCGACATAACATTTCTTCGCGATCCTGCTCTGCGTTCCCTATCGCAGCTGCGTTGTTGCTGATATCCGGCTTCAGCGGTATTGCGTTCGCACAAGCCGACGACGCTTTTGGCGAAGCGGCTGACCCGGTGCGACTGTTTGAGCGTGGACAGAACGCTCATGCCCGCAAGGACCTGGACAAGGCCCTCGAGTTCTACGAAGAAGCTATCAAGGTCCGGCCGGAATTTCCCGAAGCTGAATTTCAGCGGGCGAACGTGTTGGTAGCACTTGAGCGCTGGGTTGATGCCGAATCAGGCTTCCGCCGGGCGATAGACCTTAAAAAGGACTGGTCGCTTCCCTACGCCGCTCTGGGCACGCTGTTGGTTGGTCTCAAGCGCGATTCAGAGGCCGAGTCTTTTTTGCGCCAGGCAATCAAACTCGATGCCCACAGTAACCTTGCCCTGCGCATGCTCGCTGACATTTGCCTGCGCACGGGGGACGCTAAAGAAGCACTAAAACTTACTCAGGTTGCTACCAGCGATAAAGATGCTCCCATCGCTACCTGGTTTTTGCGAGCTGTAGCGGAACGCATGACCCACGACAAGCGGGCGGCTTTAGCAAGCTTGGACCATGTACTTGAGGTTGAGCCTCTTAATCTTTCGGCCCTGATGGAACGTGCAGAAGTCCGTATCGCCATCGGTGACAAGGAACAGGCCATCGACGATCTCAAGGCAGCCGAAAAATTGATAAAGGTGGATAAGGCCAGCTCCTCCCGACTCGCTGCTGCATACGAACTGGCAGGCAAACCCGAAGAAGCGCAGCGAATTGCGAAATCGGCAGGACTGATTAAGGCACAGCAGGCTTCTTCTGATGGCGGGATTAAGGTCGTTGGAACTCCTGAGGAAATCGAGGCCGCCAACAGCGACGATCTGACTACGTCACGTAGAGCCCTGGAAACTTTGCTGGGAAAGAATCCCGGTAACGCGATGCTAATGGCGCGGCTGGGCGCCTCCTATCGAACCCTGGATCCCACACGTTCGCTCGATTTTTACCGGCGCGCGCTTGAGGTTGAGCCGCATAACGTAGCCTATGCGACCGGTTATAGTTCGGCATTGGTGCAGGCTAGACGTTTCGCCGATGCAGTTGCCGTGCTGCGCAGAGTGATATCGGCCGCGCCGGAAAACTATACGGCCCACTCTAATCTGGCGACCGCGCTGTCTTCACTCAAGCAGTATCCTCAGGCGCTGGAGGAGTATGAGTGGCTTCTGAAAGCGAGACCAGATTTGACAGTTACTCATTATTTCATTGCCATCACGCATGATTATCTTGGAGAATACGAGCAGGCGCTGGCAGCTTATGATCTTTTTCTTGCGCGCGCCGATCCGAAGACGAATCAACTAGAGATCGAAAAAGTAAAATTGCGGATGCCGACCCTGCGACGTCAGATTCAGTTGGGCCAGGGCGTAAAGCGCAAGCCCGGGCAACCGCGCAAACCCTGACACGCCCCGAAAAACTAAATGAGATTTGCTGGAATTGAGCGGCCTCTGATTCAAAGCACACAGCTCTTACTGCTGTTCGCTACACTGTCTGTTCCAGTCTTTAGCGGGCAGGGCTCCCATGTTCAGGAGCAGACTGCGCCTCCGCCGCTGAAAATTATCTCGCGCCTGGAGCGCTCCCAACTCGACGAATCCAAAGATGCGAAGAATCGAGTCCGAACAACTCTCGAATTGGCACTAGTTCATCTTGCCGAGGCGGAAGCCCAAACTTCGCAGCACGATTATCCTGTTGCCGCAGCAGCGGCCGGCCGGTATTGGGCGTTAGTGGAAGACGTATTCAGTTTTCTAAAGACAATGAAAAACGATAGCAACAAGACACGCGATCTTTACAAGCGTGTTGAATTGGCGCTACGCGCTCATGGTCCACGGCTGAGCGCGATACGCCGCGGGACTCCTGCGGAATATTCGGTTTGGATAAAGGAGATCGAAGACTTCGCCCGGAACGGGCGTACGGAGGCGCTAAACTCTTTCTATGGCGATACGGTCTTTCGCGATAAGCCCTCGGATCAACAACAAGCTAACAAACCGCTTCAGAAAAACTCGATCTCGTCGGATAAGAACCAACCATGAATGCTCGCGTTCCAATTCTAATGTTGACAGTGCTGACAGTCAGTTTGATTTTCACTCTTTGTACTCCGGCCGGGATTTGCGCTGTTCAAGCTCGAGACCACCTCTCCGAGCAGGAAGTAGAACAAGTCAGGAATGCGCAGGTACTCGATAAGCGCATCGAGGTTTTTATCAAAGCCGCGGAACGCCGGGTATTGGTGCTAACTGGAGCTGATGCAACTAGTGCGAAGCAGTTGAAGAAGGACGCTGAACATTGGGGCGCTCTCCCCAGCGGCACGCGCGCCGAGCTAATTGGTGATATCGCTCGAATCTTCGACGAGGCGATCACAAATATTGACGACGTAAGTTCTCGCGACGAGAAAAATCCCTTAATCCCGAAAGCGCTTCGTAACCTGGCCGCAGCGGTTACGCGCATCGTCGGTCAGTTGAAGCCATCGGAAGCGCAAGCCAAAGGTGACTCGGAAACCAGCTCTTTCGACCAACTCATAGAAAACGCCGAATCTATTATTCAGGCCGCTAACAAACTTCCGGCGCCGGCGGAAAAGAAGGGAAAAATCAAGACCGAGAAAACCAAGGAAACGAATTAAAGAATCCGTTTGCTTTAGTCTCTCGGTCCTGGGTATTCCGGTTTAATTCCGGCTCGCGTCTTAGTTGCGCTTCGGTTTCCGCACCTCTGCACTAACCATCCGCCCTTCCTGGGCTATGGCTGTTCCAGCGCTGGCTTCATCTCCCTCTTCCTTTGCAGGTGCCGCGGATTGCAAACGGACTGCCGTCTCGCCAACAGCAAATAATCTGTACTCGACTTTCGCCTCCGTCTTGTCGATGCCACCAACTCCAGCGGCCCGGCCAAACATCCCACCGATTTTCTTTGCTGCTGAGGTCTTTAGCGCAGCTATGTCTGTATAAAGAATAAAGTCGCATTGCCTGGCTCTTGCTTCAGCCTCGACTTCAGTTGGCGATGTGGCATTCAAACCTACGGCCTCAATGCCGCTGCCTTGAATCTCACCGATCAAGCGGTCGCGTAGTGATTCTGCCGAGACTGCGCGGTCCGTCTTATTATTGATTCGGACCACGCCCACACGAATGACGCCCGGTCCCTTGGCATTACCGGCGTTCGATGGATTACTTTGATCGGCTGCCATCGACTGACCGGCCTGCGTGTCTTGCGGCATCATCGCGCCCATTGAAGGCATGCCATACAACTCTTGCGTATTCTGCGTCTCAACATATCCTGCGGGCACGTCAAACAAAGCGGCGTCAAGAGGCTCGCGAGAGAGTTCGACAACTTCTTTAGTCGATGTATAGGTCACTGCTCCGTTTGGCCCATACATCGTGGTCGTTTCCATTAGTGCGTAGCCAGTTCGTGCTGCACCCTGGCGATTGAAGCGAATTCTGTCCCGACAGCCGCCCCCTGCAGGAGGACCACCCATCATCTGCGAACCGCCTGCATCGCAATTGAGGCCAAAAGCAAGATCTATATACCAGCCATCCGTCTCCATCTTCATCTTCATCGGATTACAGGCGTCTGGCGACGACTCAACAGAGAGCGTGGTCTTAACGTGCCGAGCCTTAAAACCAAACATGTCCTTGCGGTCGCCGGTATCAACAGCCGTCGAGTTATAGGTAACAACGCCTCCACGTCTCGCCGGCTCCGCCGTTATCGTTGCACCCGCTCCAGTGTTCGCTGCCGAATCACCTATCTCCATTGGAGTGATGACGTACTTCCTCGTCGTGTCACTTAGCTGAATAGTCCGCTTCAAATCACACTGGGTGATACTGATGATATCCATGCCCATCCCCATCTTCATTTCAGACCGCTCCCGTGCTCCCTTGAGCATCGTGGTTGTCTCCATGGGTTGGCCCGATGTGGTCACTCGATATTTAATCTTCAAATCATTCCGTGCGGGAGCTGACGGGTTCTTCGGCCGCTGCGCCATAAAAGCTGACGACGAAATAACTAACAAGACCAAAACACCTGCCAAGCTCATTCCCCAAAACCCTTTTCTCATGACTTCTCTCCTCGTATTCGTGGTTGTTACCAGTCTCCTTTTACCGGAAGTACTATGAGTCCGATAAACTTCCGTTTGGCTGGTTGCGGACGCGACAATCTAAAGATCATCGGACTGCTTTATGTTTATTTCTCCATGCGCGAAGTGCTTTCTTCTGTCGCTATATATCTAACGCGTAAAAAAAGAATAAATTTGTTCAGGCCAAACCTCCCTTTCAATCGCGCGCCTTTCGCAAGACTTCCGTGGCTCGATTCAAAGCTTCGACGATCCTCTCAAGTGCTTCCTTAGCATTCGCACTGTTTCGATCTTCGAGCGCCTGGCGAAAATCGGGAAGCGGTTGCGCAGCATAGCCAGTATAGCTTCCGGGCGCATAAATCTGGTGCGTGTACCACGTACGGCCGCGTAATCCCCGTCTATCCGTGAACGCTCGCTCAACGGCGATCAATGCGTCGTTGATGCCACGCAGCCTGGCGGCGTCGCGCGGCTGTGGCCTGGCCTCAATGCGCGATCGGTCAATCTCCGCAACTGTGTCCTCTCTTGCTTTCTCCACGCGTTCCGCTTCGCCGGAAAAGTTTTGAATGGCTTCAATCATCAGTTTCTCCGGAAGGCCGCTCGAAAGCTTGCGAAGCTTCGCCGTTTTCATACTCTCGTTGAAATACTCGCGAACCTGCAAAGCATAATCCCGGTAGTCAAGTGGCAGACCAGGAGAGTCGGACAAACGCATGGCCACGGTTCCCCACAACCGCGCTGCCGTTACATGATAAGCAAAGGTTGGATCGCCGAAGTGGCTCATCCAATAGAAGGAGTCATACGCCGAATGGTAGACACCGTAATCACCGCCAAATCCCATGTCGCTGGAAGGAATCCCGAGGTGCTGGAGAAACGGCGTGTAATCCGAGCCAGAACCCAGCGCGCCAATTCGGGCTTCGGCGATTTGGGTATCAGACCCGGTCTCTGCGTCCGTCAACTCGGCCTCAGGCAGTTGTTCGCGAGATCGATCCTGCCACTGCTGGTAAATCGTTTTGCCGCTTTTTGGATCTTTGACGTCACGCGTAGCGGACCGAATAAGTTTCCACATCGATGGCACTGACGACGCTCCAAAGTTTGAACCGGAGACTGCCGCATCCATATTAAGGTATGCCACGGCCTTCTGTTTCAATTCGTCGGCGTATTCCTCAGCCCACTCGGTAGAGCCCAGGAGTCCATACTCTTCCCCGTCCCAACTGCAAAGCAAAAGCGTCCGGCGCGGCTTCCAACCATCCTTCAACAAGCTGCCAAACCCGCGCGCCGCCTCGAGCATCGCGGTTGTCCCGCTGTTTGGATCGACCGCTCCAAAGGTCCAGGCATCACGGTGGTTGCCCATGATCACCCAACGGTCCTTTTCTACATTGCCATCAATGCGCGAGATCACGTTCCATATCTTTCGCACCTGATAGTCCATCTGCGTCTTCAAATGCACCCGAACGTGGTCTGTTCCGCCCACGTGATAAGGAAACGGCAGCCCTCCCTGAAAGCCTTTCGGCCTCACTGGACCATGTAATGGTTCCAATAGCCGTTTCGCGTCACCATAAGACATTGGTTGTACCGGAATGCGCGTGAGGTTGTCGGCCTCTTCCATCTTCAGCCGCGGCACCCCCGGTACTGAGGGCTTGCCCGGCGTCAGCGGATCGCCCGGGGCCTTAAATAGGTACTGTACGGATCCACGCTGTGCTGAGCTAACCGGCCGCCATGGGCCTTTAGGGTAAACATCGCCCTGCGCGTAACCATCATCGGCCGGGTCGGAATAAATTATTAATCCAAGCGCCCCGTGGTCTTCCGCGACTTTCGCTTTGACGCCGCGGAAAGAGTTGCCATATCGCGCGATAGCAATCTTACCCTTTACATCGACACCAATTTTTTTCAGGGCTTCGTAATCGGGGGGTAAGCCATAGTTAACGTAGACGAGTGACGCAGTAACATCTCCGCTGGGACTGTAGCCGTTGAAGAGTGGAATGATGTTCGGGTTGGACGACGACGGGTCTGCCGCAATAACAGCTTCTTTTAAGGTCAACCTCTCCCGCCCCTGCGCGGTAATTAACTCAACGATGCCCGGCTGCTTAGGATAATTAAGGAGCACGTCATACTCCTTGAGTTCGGAAGGGATTCCATAACTACGAATCTGATCGCGAACGTATAAAGCGGTGGCATAGTCCTCTTTTGTCCCTGCCACATGAGGCACAGCTGTCAACCGCCGCAGATGTTCTCGCGCTGACTCAGGCGCCGGCACCGCGCGAAACAGCTCCTCCCAACGACGTTGTATCGTCTCACTGTACTGGCCTCCCTGGATCGAAGCCGGCGGCTCATTGAAAGCGCTTCGCGATAAGACCCTCACCGAATTTGACTGGATTCCGAAGGCTAAAACCAGAATAACGGCAACACGGCCACGAATGGATCTCATTTTATCGTTTCCTCTATTGAACAATGTTCCTTCTCTTATCGTAAAACCGACAACTATCATCTGTGTTTTGAAAGGAAGCGGACGATGGACAGCAGATACTATCCGGGCGTTGAAGCAAATATCTCCAAACTAATGGCCGAAATTCGCAGTCTGTTCGACGAGGACTATGAAGTGCAGACCATGCACGTCTCTTCAACAACAGTTTTGCAAGCGCGGAAGTCTAGCACGTTGCGCGACCTTACCGGTCTTTCGGCGGCGTTAACCATCAAGGTTACGCCCGAAGCTGGTGGAACACGTGTCGAGATAGGCATGCAAAAATGGTTCGACAAGGCAGCCATCGCTGCCGTCGCCCTGATCCTCTCCGCCGGACTCCTGGTGGCGCTACCCGCGCTCGGCGCCTACTGGCAATACAAGATCACTGAAGATGCCTGGAAGATAATAGAAGAACACATCGCACGTAAAGCGGGTGGGTATGTTCCACCGTTGCCTGGACGTTGCGGCAATTGTGGTTCGGCAAATACCGCCGGGTCCGGCTTTTGTTCGACCTGTGGGGCCAATCTCCAGGCCAACACCTGTTCCTCATGCGGCGCCAGTCAAAAAGACCCTGCTGCAAGATTCTGTAACCGATGTGGGAAGCCTCTGACAACCAGCAAGGGCTGAGAATTTCGACCCACTGCCGAGAGCAACAACTTCGGTGATAAGCGAACTTTACAGAACCGATCTCAAGCGCTGAGAAAAGATTCAAGCGATAATTGGATCTAATCGTGTCGTAGCGCCCTTACCGGGTCGATTCGTGCCGCCCGGGCCGCGGGGTATAACGCTGCGAGGATTGAAAGAATAAGCGCAAACACGATTGCGCCGGCGGAAAGCCAGGGCGGCAGCGAGAAGAAGTCGACGAAGGATGCGCCCTGGGGTTTCAGAATGAATCGATAGGCAAGACGATTTGCGATTGCGTCGATTCCCCATGCCAGCAGAACTCCAATCACGCCTCCGCAAAGACCTATCACAGCGGCCTCAACGAAAAAGATTAATTTGATCTCGCGGTCTTCCGCCCCGATCGCTTTCATGATTCCAATCTCACGCGTGCGTTCTAGAATCGACATGATCATCGTGTTGGCAATTCCAAACGACGCAACCAGAAGCGAAATGCCGCCCAAAAGTCCCAGCACTGAATCGAGAATCAGGAACACCGTGCGAATCTGGTCTAATTCATCGACGATCGAAAAGCTGCCAAAACCAAGTTCGGTCAAACGCTTTCGCACCGCGGTGAGCGCTACCGGATCGTGGACCCGAACCACCGCCGAGAAATACCCTTCAGTCTGGCCCTGTCCGAGTTGACCGCTTTGACGTGCCAACGCCAGCGCCACCTCGCCCATCGGGTTGCGATGCTCGATGGTCCACTGACGCGCCACTCGCAGCGGCACGTAGACCGAAGCGCCCGACATCAGCCCAATTCGCCCTCCCTGCCCGGCGCCTTCCTTTGGCTTGCTATCCAACACTCCGCTGATGCGAAACGTGCGGGCCACGAGCGAGTTTGTGGCGGCGCTCTCGCTGTCCTCTTCCAAAGGAATACCGAAGAAGTTCATCCCTCCCTCGTTCTTAGTGGTTTCAGTTTGCTTCTCACCATCGGAGCTATTGCGTTTTTCGTTGGCAGGAGCAAGGAACTCGATCGTCTGGCCCACAGCGTGGGAAGGTTTTTCAAAGCCGAATGTTTCCGCGGAGACTTCGTCAATCACCACCTCGTCTGCCTCGGGCCGGCTAATCATTTGCCCGGCAAGGAAATTCTTGAAGCGCGAGGATGCATTTGGTATGGACACACCGTTGACGCCCAGCGGAAGGACCCGGCCGTTGGCGCGCACGAAAGTTGTAAAGCTAATGTCCGGCTCTGCGTAAGCCACGCCCGGGATGCTGGCGATCTCAGCCAGCGCAGCGTCGTCAAGAATTCGAGTAGGGCTTTTATCTGGTCTGAAACCGCCGCCGCGGCGTTCACCAGGATTCTCGTCCCTCTTCAACTTGGGATCCACGCCGGCAACGGCCATCGAAAACACATTCTTACCAAAGACTCTAATCTCGTTGAATAGATCCAGTGCGCGAAAACGCGAAAGCATGTTTTGCTGCAGGCCCAATCCAAACGAAACCATCGTAACAATGACTGCCACACCAACGATCACGCCCATCGTGGTCAGGAAAAAGCGTAGTTTTGCCTGGCGCAGGTTTCGTAATGCCAGATGAAGGATGTCTAGAAGGCTCATGATTGGAAGGATGAAGGCCGGACCCGGAAGTATGAAGGATGAAGGATGAAGGATGAAACCGGACTATTGAGCAGTGACAATTGCACAGAGGGCGACAAAGGGAGATAGAAAGAGAAAGGAGGTACGAACTGGGCAAATTTAAGTATACTCTTATTCATCCTTCATCCTTCCGACTTCCGCCTTCCGCCTTCATCCTTTGGAAAACACGTGGTGCACCGCGTCCACGGTCCAATCGGCAAGACTCGGCGTTACAACCTCCGCACCGGCTGCGCGCAGCTCGTTCTCGGAGACGGTATTGGTGACACCAAGCGTGCGCATCCCGGCGCCTCCTCCGGATTGAATGCCGGGTGGCGAATCTTCGATTACCAGACATTCGTCCGGGAGCAATGGAAGGTGTCTATCAGCTCGCCGCTTTTGGTTTAGCTTCCCAAATCCGGCGAGATAACAGTCGGGGGCGGGTTTGCAGACGCTGACATCTTCGGTACTGACAATCACGGAAAACAGGGCACGCAATCGGGCGCGGTCCAACACGTACATGATCTCATCGACGGTTGCCATGCTTACGATCCCAAGCGGATAGTGGCGAGACGTCGCTTTGAGAAAGGTCACGACACCAGGAAACAACGGCAACTCATCCTCAATAGCCTTCCGGTGACGCACTCCCTTCGCGGCAAGCACAACCTTCAGTACATCGTCGCTCAACTGTTTTCCCGCTCGCGCAAAAGCAGCGCGAACAAAACCCTTATCGTCCAACCCGAGGGCGCTGTAATAGTCGCTGGCGGTCAGCGCAATCCCGTGCTCATGAAGGACCTCTTTATAGGCCTCCATTTGCAGTCGTTCGTCGTCAATGATGACGCCGTTGAAATCCAAGAAGATGGCTTGAATCATTTCTGGATTCTGGAATTTGTCCTATATGACCCATAGGACTTATTGCCTTTGCACTTTGGACTTTGGATTCTGATCATTGGGCGCAAGCCGTTCGTTTTGCTCCTCAAACAATTTCGGCAGGCGCTCGCTTTCCAACACGTCGAGCCGGCGCAGGACTTCAGCCAACGACAATTCGTTTTTCAGGTTTACCCGGTAATCAAGATCGGCTCGCAAACGATCCTTCTCGCCCTGCCGATTTTGCGACATCATGATGATTGGAGCCTGCATTCCGGCTATCACGGCCAACGTCAAATTCAGCATTTGAAAAGGCGCCGGATCAAAACCTCTAACGAGAACGTAGGTATTGAAGATTATCCAAAGGACTATCAAGCCCATGGAAACGCCGATAAACTTCCAGCTACCACCAAACTCTGCAATCAGATCGGCCGCGCGATCGGCCGTCGTGGCTCGCTTGCGCTCTTCCTCGTTTGCGTTACGGGAAACTCGTGACCGCAAGAGCTCGTCAGTGCGCCTGAGCCGATCACTTAACGCGCTCAACATCCCCAGCGCTACGTCCGGATTCGAACGGACAAATGTCAGAAAATCAGGACGGGAGAGAACTGCGAAGCGCGCATCATCGCTCACGCTGGCATCCGCTGACCTTTGGCGACCGTCGATGAGCGACATTTCTCCAAAGAAGTCTCCCTGCGCTAGTTCAGCAAGTGTTATTTCTCTTCGATCTTCGTCGGTAATGCTGATTCGCACCCTGCCGCGCTCGATCAGGTACATCGCGTTACCGGTATCGCCCTTATGAAAAACCTGCGTCTTGCTCGGCACATCCGTCTCGGTAAGCAGATTACGCAGTTCAGTCGCGGCATCGTCGCTAAGCGAGGCAAACAGCGGAACCGAGCGCAGCGCTTCAAGGGTCATTCCCGTGGTTTTCGACATAGTTACCTCATGTGAGCCCTATAGGTCATATACGACCTATCGGACCTATTCATCTTTAACCACTCGTCCATCCCTCATCAGGATGATTCGATCAGAAAAGCTGGTAGCAAGTTCGCGATCGTGCGTAACCATCAGAATTGTTAAGGAGTCCCTGGTTACCATCTCGCGAAGCAGCGCCAGCAGTTCATGGGCGCGCGTCGAATCAACATTTCCGGTTGGCTCATCTGCCAGCAATACTTTCGGATTGTTCGCAAGGGCGCGGGCGATAGCCACGCGCTGCTGTTCTCCGCCCGAAAGCTCCGAAGGGCGATGAGTCAGTCGATCTGAAAGGCCCACTCGACCAAGCAAGTCGGCCGCCCGCTTCCGGCGCTGCACGCCACGTAAGCCGCCAAAAGCCAAAGCTAGTCGAACATTTTCTTCGGCGGTCATCGTTGGAATCAGATTGAAGTTTTGGAAAATCATACCGACCGAATAACGTCGGTAGCGGGCCATCTCTTTCTTACTAAGCGGCGCCAGTGCTTTTGAATTGAAAAGGACTTCTCCAGTTGTGGGGTGGTCCAGACCACCAACCATGTTCAGCAAAGTGCTTTTTCCCGATCCCGAAGTCCCTTGTATCGAAACGAACTCGCCTTCCTGCATAGTCAGCGAAACATTATCGAGCGCTGTGACGCTCGTGCTACCCATCTGGTAGACCTTTGAAACTTCTCGTGCCTCTAAGAGTGACATTGTTCAAGTTAGCCGCGGATTAACGCGGATTCTCACGGATCAGGAAAAGCTGAAACAGACTCGCTTGAACCTATTCGCTAAGACCCTGCTTTCAAACTCCGATCCTTTTTTCCCCAAGCTAATTCCTAGCCAGTTATTCTGCATTTATCTGTGCCTATCCGGGTGAATCTGTGGCAGTTTTTTTCGCCGTTTTGGCTACCCGCCACAACTCAAACCGTTCCTTTTCAAAGCCCTTCAGCTCAACGTCAAATGAGCTCGCCTGCAATTCCCCGGAGTCTACCAACGCGCGCACCTCAGGATCATCGTAAAGAGCCCGCGATATGATGACGTCATTCCCAGTCGATAGCCCTTCCAACCTGGCAGCCATATTTACAGTTGAGCCAAAATAGTCAAGCCGGTCGTTTAGGGTGACCGCGATGCACGGGCCGGTGTGAATACCAGCTTTCAAAGTCAAAGGCGACCCTCCTTCAGGGGGCGCCGCCAAAATCCGCTGCGCGCGCAGCATCGCCTTCAAGGCTGACGGAGGATGCCGAAAAACTGCCATCACCGCATCGCCGATGGTCTTCACTAACGCTCCATCTTCCTCGGCGATTGCTTTCTTCAATACGTCGAAATGGCTCAACACTCGACCGAAGGCCGTCGCGTCGCCAATTTGTCGATAAAGCTGCGTCGAATTCCGCAGGTCGGTAAAGAGAATAGTAAGTGTGCCGACCGAGATCTGTTCTCCGGGTCGCAAGGCCTCACTCGCGAAAAGATCGCGGAAGATTTGCAGCGCTGTGACTTCCGCCGCAGTGGCTGCCTGATCGCTCCAGGCCAAACGCTCCAGTATGAGTAAATGTTCAGCATCTGTCTCATTCCGAAGGTCCAGTTCCGGGCGCAAGCCAATCGCCAGATCTTCGCGAGACCACCCATTGTTGGAAACCGAAATAGTCGCCGACCCACCTCCCGCGGCCGAGACCTTCACCGGGCGTTCGCCGGACAGCTCGAGCGCCCGAAATCGATAGTTACCTGGCTCGAGAGACATAGTAAGTAATCGCTGAGAGTTGGGCGCCAACAACTGTTGAGCAACAACGTGCGGCGTTCGCTGCGGACTGCCGATGCAATAGTTTTTGACGTCAACTGTGCGTATCGAAGCATTTGGACGGAAGGTCAACTCCACGAAGCGATCGAAGTTTGCGGTGAAGTCGATGCGGCAGGTTTCACAATGAACTTGCGGGTCGATATCTCTCAGAGTCGTGCCGCTCTCCTGGGGCCCGCGACACAAAGGACACAACAGGTCCCACTGAAGATCCACCAGGCCTGCTCGTGTTGCCCGCAAGCAGGTTTCCAGCACAACCCTGCGCGGCAGGTCCCAATTGTCGGCCAGCTCATAAGGCTTGATACGCGTCACCGCAAAGTCGTCCGCTTGCTGAATGAATTCAAGTAGTCGATCAACTGCTAACCGGTCACCACCATCGGAAAGAAGGCGTTCCTTAATAGTTGAGAGTCGACTGGTCGCCGCGCTCGAAAGCTCGGGTGCAGGTTGAATCTCGGCAGGGGAGGCTTCGATCAGAGAGAGCTTGTCATACTTCTTGAACGCTTTACGAAATCTTCTGGAAGCAATAAGTCCTATTTGAATTGGGGAGGCAATTACACCAAGCAAAGATTTTGGCGTCACCCAAACCTCATACGTAAGCTTCGTGCCACCGACAGCCTTGGCGGACAACAGAGCCAAAGCTTTCAACTCCGCGATAGGCCCTTTGCTATAAGTGCGCACAACCCCAAACCGGTTAGGCCGCACCCATTCGAACGGCTGTTCCTCCCATTCAACGGGCATTCCCAAAACTGACAGGCGAACACGACGACGGGCGTTTCGAAGCCTGCGAGTCGGACGGTCCACTTCCACTGCCGGAACGCTCGTGTCGCGGTTGAAGCGGTTTGTGTCGGCTACAAAGGACCAGAGTTTTTCCGGAGACGATTTGAGGTCGTAAGTCCAACAGTAGTGAAGTTCGCGGTATGCCATAACTCAGAAAGTCAGGAGTCAGGAGTCAGGAGATCAGAAGTCAGGATTCAGAGACCAGAGGCTGGTCTATTCGTCAGTTTACTGAAATGAAGTGCGCTTCGTACTCTCGCCTCCCTCTCGTCGGTGGAAAGCTCTAAACTCAATCTCTGACTTCTGACTTCTGACTCTGACTTCTGACTCCTGACTCCTGACCTCTGGTCCTCAGACCTCTTTGTATTCCGAGTCTACGTCTTCCGTTGACGACGCCACCCGGTAGTTTCTCGACTGAACCTGCTTAGTGATTAGTAGATCGTCTTTGGTCTTGAGCAGGTCGGCGCGGTTGTAAACCGAAAGCTCGAAGTTGTATCCGTGAGTGATAGCATCTTTCGGACACGCCTCCACGCAGTAACCGCAAAAGATGCAACGCCCGTAATCGATGTTGTAAACCTCAGCATAACGCTCGTCGACGCCAATGCGTTCCTCGGGCAATCGCGGGTCATCTTTGGCGATAATGTAAATGCATTCAGAAGGGCAGGCCGCGGCGCAAAGAAAGCATGCCACACACTTCTCTCTTCCGAGTTCGTCAACGTGCAGCAGATGCTGTCCGCGATAGCGCGGCTGGACAGTTACGGGCTCTTCCGGATACTGAACCGTCCATTTCTGCTTGGGAATGTACGACAAGGTCACACCCATTCCCTGGATGATGGCCTTGGTTGATTCGATGACATCAGTGATTATTGACATGGCTTTTAAATGGGTCGATTGTCTAGTCAGCCGCTGTTGTATTGCTCCTAGGTCTTATGGAACCTATAGCTCATTAACTTCAGAACTTGTAGCTTGCCACCTTCCGTCTCGCCAAACAAACTTGTCTACGAACCTAAAAGCAACATCCTGGTTTCGAATCCTGAAACGGACCCCACCGGTGAGCGTAGCGCGATCCCCTTTCAAACTTACTTTCAGATCGTCAAATTCCCACTTCTCTGTCGCCGTGTCCCGCTCAATTGTTTTCAGGTACTCGGCTTTGCCTTGAGATCGCCCATCTGAAGTCCCGACATAATCATCGGCGAGAATTCGATTGAGCTTCGTTTTGTCGGCATTAATATTGGCAACGGTCCATTCGTGCTCCAGGTTTGTCAGGTCCACCAGCACAGCCGCCTCATCTGTCGGAGCGGGAGTAAGTTCTGACTCCTCCGAACTGTCATTAACGTTCTGATTTCCATCGCTTGAATTGGAATTTGAATTGTCCAGGTTCCGGTTGTCGTTATCACCCCTGCCAACATTTGCATTGGAATTGGCAGTGTTTGTATTAGCGGTGACATATTTGAGGGGTCGAAAATAAAACCATCCAGCGGCTCCCATACCGGCGATAACCAGAACCAGAAGTAACAGGAGACCAAGAATCCATGGCCACACTCTTCGCCTGGGTGTGGGCATGTCTGGAGGAGTGTAGGTCCCCGGGGCTTGATAGGGGGGAACGGTCCCTTCGCCCCCGACAGTTGGCGACCCAGCGGAACGACTCGCCGCCCCAGCCGAGGGTGAGACCACCGTAGCCTCGTCTGAGGGATCATCTACGGGCACGAGCGGCGTTCCATCGTCGGTGCAAAAGCTGAGATTACGATCAGTAAAAGTCTTGTTGCACGTCGGGCAGCGTTTCACGAGTTGCTCTCTTGTCAGAACCACCTGCGTTAGCGGGTGGGTATTGTTCACTCAAGTCTGTCCCGGATCCGCCGCTCGCGCGGACGGCGCTCACGAAAGCAATTGCGATCAATATCGATTCCGTTGAGACCCACCCGCTAACGCAGGTGGTTCTGACAATTCCACCGGCGTCAGCGCGTGGGTCACCCTCGCCGAACCTACCTCGGGGCACTCATCATGACACCGAACCCCCACATCAAGACTATCAGCGCTGCAAATACAAAGTAGAGCGCGCCGCTGACAATCCCAGCGATGGCCATTCCCTTGCCGCCATACTTCGCCGGGTCTTTCTTGATCTGAAACAACTGGAAGACGCCCAGGCCAAGGGCAACCGGGCTCGTCAATACCCCGAAATAACAACACCAACCGATAGTGATACTCACGATTCCCAAAACCATGGATAGCACGGCCAGGCTCTTTTGCGGTTGGGAGGCGTATGCGGGCGGAGGCGGCGCTTTCCAGCCAGGCTGAATCGATTGCTGAGCGGCCATCTGTACCGGCGGAGGTTTGTAAGCATCAGGAAAATCCAGTGTTGGTTGTTCGGCTGGGCTTACGCTTGGCGGCATGGACGGATACAGG